>NZ_JAMZGF010000100.1 GCF_024158915.1 Chryseobacterium sp. S0630
AAACAAATCAAAATATATAAAAATTATTTACTTTTTAACAAGAAAAACCGCCTCAGTTGTGAGACGGCTTCTTTATTTTTATACGATTTCGCTTGTTAATTCACGCGAAATTAATTTTTCATGCATAGGCTTCAACACATCCATTGAGCCTGTTTTTACGGTACACTTGCCTTTGTAATGAACCAGAATTGTGCATTGCTCAGCTTGTTCCAGGGTATGCTTACAAATTTCGATCAGACAGTCTATGACGTAATCAAATGTATGAATATCATCGTTATGCAATACCAGTTTATAAACTTCATCCGTATCATCTAAAACGAGAACTTCTTCTTCGTACTGACGTTTCGGATTCTCGTAATCTTTTATGCTGTTATAAAAATTCATTCTCATGTTTTTAAACTTCTCCTATTTTGTCTGCCAGATGATCTATAGCATTAGGTTCCTGATAAATTAGTTCCACAAGTTCAACACTCTTGTTGTTCATTTTAAGAATTTTAAAGTGATAATCTTCAAGATCAAACTCCTGGTTTTCTTCAGGGATTTCTTCCAGTTCATAAAGAATGAATCCTGCTAGTGAGTTGTACTCGCTTTCTTCGGAAAGAGGAAGTTTTTTAGGAAGGAATTCGTTGATTTCGTCCAAAGGCTGAGTGGCCTGTACCCAATAGGTATTGTCTGCTATTTTATCAACGATTTTTTCTTCATCATCTTCTTCATCCTGAATTTCTCCTACAAGCTCTTCGAGAATATCTTCTAATGTAATAATACCTTCAGTTCCACCAAATTCGTCAATAACAATGGCGATATGTTGCTTTTTAAGCTGGAAAGTCTTCAGTAAGTCTGAAACTTTTTTGCTTTCCACCACGAAGAAGGCATCACGCATTAAGTCTTTAAGATCTTCATGATCCAGATTTCCTTTTCTCTTCACAAATTCTCTTATGATTTCTTTTGTGTAGAAAATTCCGATCACATTATCAATGGAATCAATATAAACAGGAATACGCGAGTAACCGCTATCCATGATCTTGTTGATAATATCATTAACATCTTCCTCAAAGTCTATGGAAGTAATATTCTGTCTTGGAACCATGATCTGCTTGGCAGAGTGATCTGTAAAATCAAATGCATTTTTAATGATCTCATAGTTTTCTTCTTCAATCTCACCACTGTCTGCACTTTGTTTTACCAAAAGCTGAAGTTCTTCTGTAGAGTGAATTTCCTGTTCGGAAGCAGGGTGAATTTTTACAAGTCTTAAGAAACCATTTGACATGGAGTTCATCAACCAGATAAACGGTTTAAAAATCGTATAGAAAACTCTCAACGGAACCGCAGTTGCCATTGTAGTTGCCTCAGATTTTCTGATAGCGATTGATTTTGGAATAAGCTCACCAAATACAATATGCATGATGGTAATCAATACAAAACTTGTCACTACTGAAATGGTAGTAATGGTTGTCTGAGTCAAATTAATGCTCAAAGACGTAAAAATATTTTCAACAATATGATGCAGGGCGCTTTCTCCTACCCAACCAAGGGCAAGGGATGCCAATGTAATTCCTAATTGTGTAGCGGAAAGATATTCATCAAGATGTTTGATGATATGTTCTGCCTGCTTAGCCATAGAGTTTCCTTCTGCGGCTTTTAACTGAATTTGTGAATAACGAACTTTAACAATTGAAAATTCTGCGGCTACGAAGAAGCCATTTAGTAAAACAAGAAATAAGGCCAGCAAAAGCCTGACTATGTCCGAGTCCATTTAGAGGTTGTATAAATTTTATTAGCTACAAAGATATGTAAAATAAAAATAACCTGCCTGAATCCGGGATTGATTATTTCAATGAAGGAATTTTCTTAAGAAAATATGGCTTGATATAACACGACTATTTTTAAATTAAAAAAATATTTGGGCTACGTGTTCATTTTTCACGAAAATAAAGATTTTTGAGTACTAGAAAGCGGTTTTAACCTTATGAAAACAAAAAGCACCGAAAATTTCGGTGCTTTAATTTGTATGTAAAATAATTCTTTACGAATTTTTCAAAGCTTCTGCTCCGGAAACAATTTCCAGGATTTCGTTGGTAATTGCAGCCTGTCTTGCTTTGTTATAGAAGATCACTAGATCGTTCTTTAAAGCTTGAGCGTTGTCTGTTGCTTTGTGCATTGCAGTCATTCTCGCTCCGTGCTCAGATGCTACTGAATCTAAGATGGCTTTGAAAACCTGAGTTTTGATAGACTTTGGAATCAAATTATCAAGAATCTCAGTTCTGTTAGGTTCAAAGATATAATCTGTTTCAACCTGTGGCTCAGTGTTTTCCGGCATTGAGATAGGAAGAAGTTTTTCTGTAGTTACTTCCTGAGTAGCAGCATTAACGAATTTGTTATAGATAACATAAACTTCGTCAAATTTACCTTCTCTGAAGCTTGTCATTACCCCTTCAGTGATATGAGCAACAGCATCAAAGTTCAGATTATCATATACAGAACTTCCATTAGCATATACCGTACGGTTTCTTCTTACAGCATCAAATGCTTTTTTACCTACAGGTAGAATTTCAATCTCATATTGAGAATTATTCTGAGACTGAAGGTTAAGCTCTTTTACGATAGAAGAGTTAAAAGCTCCCGCAAGACCTCTGTTTGAAGTAACAGCGATGAATAGTACTCTTTTAACCTCTCTTTTCTGAGCATATACAGAAATCTGATCAGGATCAGAGCTAGAATTTACATTCTGGATAAGCTCCTGTAATTTTTCAGAATAAGGTCTTAACATTACGATTGCGTCCTGTGCTTTTTTAAGTTTCGCTGCGGAAACCATCTTCATAGCACGTGTAATCTGCATCGTAGATGAAATTGACGTAATTCTGCCTCGTATTTCTTTTAAGTTTGCCATTAATTTGGGTTCAAAGTTTAAGGTCTAAAGTTTAAGGTTTAAAACACTATATTTCAAACCTTAAACATTGAATTTTTTAGTTGTATTTAGAAGCTAAATCGTTAGCTGCCTGCTTAAGAACACCTGTAATATCGTTATCGATTTTTCCAGACTTAATAGCAGCCATTGTATCAGGGTGCTTAGACTTAAGGAACTCGATATATTCGTGTTGGAATTCTTTAATCTTGTTCAAAGGAACGTTTCTCATTAAGTTTTCTGTTCCAGCGTATACGATCGCTACCTGACTTTCTACAGGAAGTGGTGCATTTACCGGCTGCTTAAGGATTTCTACGTTTCTTTCTCCTTTAGAAATAACTGCTAAAGTAGAAGCATCAAGGTCAGAACCGAATTTAGCAAACGCTTCTAGTTCTTTATATTGAGCCTGGTCAAGCTTCAATGTACCAGATACTTTCTTCATTGATTTGATCTGAGCGTTACCTCCTACCCTTGATACAGAGATACCTACGTTGATTGCAGGACGAACCCCTGAGTTGAATAGATCAGACTCCAAGAAGATCTGTCCGTCTGTAATAGAGATTACGTTTGTAGGGATATATGCAGAAACGTCACCAGCCTGAGTTTCGATAATTGGAAGGGCAGTTAATGAACCACCACCTTTTACGATTGGCTTAAGAGACTCTGGCAAATCGTTCATTTGCTTAGCAATTTCGTCATCAGCGATTACTTTTGCAGCTCTTTCCAATAGTCTTGAGTGAAGGTAGAAAACGTCTCCAGGATAAGCTTCACGGCCCGGTGGTCTTCTCAATAGTAGAGAAAGCTCACGGTAAGCAACAGCTTGTTTAGATAAATCATCATAAACGATAAGTGCTGGTCTACCAGTGTCTCTGAAGAACTCACCGATAGAAGCTCCTGCCATTGCAGAATATACCTGCATTGGAACTGGATCTGATGCGTTAGCTGCAACGATTACCGTATAAGCTAAAGCTCCTTTATCAGAAAGAGTTTTAACGATTTGTGCTACAGTAGAAGCTTTCTGACCGATAGCAACATATATACAATATACTGGTTTACCAGCATCAAAGAATTCTTTTTGGTTGATGATCGTATCGATAGCAACAGTAGTTTTACCTGTTTGTCTGTCACCAATGATAAGCTCTCTCTGACCTCTTCCTACAGGGATCATCGCATCAATTGCCACGATACCAGACTGTAAAGGCTCAGTTACCGGCTGTCTGAAGATAACTCCAGGAGCCTTTCTTTCCAATGGCATTTCGTATAAATCCCCAGTAATAGGACCTTTACCATCGATTGGGTTACCAAGAGTATCTACTACTCTTCCTAACATACCTTCTCCTACTTTGATAGAAGAGATTCTGTTTGTTCTTCTTACTGTATCACCTTCTTTTACTAATTTACTTTCACCAAGTAGAGCAACACCCACGTTGTCTTCTTCAAGGTTAAGTACAATACCTTCTACATCACTAGAAAATTTCACCAACTCTCCGTATTGTACGTTTTCTAACCCGTATACACGAGCAATACCATCACCGATGGTTAAAACTGTACCTACTTCCTCAACGTTTGATTGAGTATCGAAGTTGGCCAATTGCTGTTTTAAGATCGCAGATACTTCTGCCGGATTTATTTCTGCCATTGTATGGTTGTTTTTCTTAATTTAATTGGAAATCTTTTTTAACTTGGTTCAATTTTGTCTTCACAGACGCATCTACCTGCTGGTCACCTACTCTTAGAACATATCCTCCAAGAATTTCAGGCTTCACATTTACTTTCAGATCAAAGTTTGAATCAGCATTTACAAGATTGGTGGATCTTAAAATCTGATCAAGGTTTTCTTTTGAAAGCGGAGTTGCTGTTGTAAGTGTTACTCTCTGTACACCACTAAGGTCTTCAACTTTATTGATGAATTCCTGAGCGATATTTTTCAATTGGTTTTCACGTCCGTGCTTAATAACCAATCTGATCAGGTTCTGAGAAGAGACAGATAAACCTTTGAAAATTTCGTTTGCTACTTCTATTTTCTTTTTAGAATCGATGTAAGGAGTCATGAAAAATTTATTTAAGTCCGCAGACTCTTTCATGATCTTTACTACATCTTTCATTTCAGAAAATACAGTAGCCGTTTGACCTGATTCGTTGGTGAAGTCAAGTAAACCTTGTGCGTATCTTTTAGCTACTTTAGATGTAAGCATTCTTAGTTAAGGTTTGATTTGTTTAAATAATTTTGAACTAATTCGTTTTGAGCTTCGCTGTTGTCTAGCTTTTGCTTCAAGATAGACTCGGCAATGTTTACAGATAAAGTACCAATTTGAGTTTTGATGTCTGCCATTGCAGCATTTTTCTCAGCATTGATAGTCTGTTTAGCAGCTTCGATCATTTTGTCTCCTTCAGCTTTAGCAACATCTTTAGCTTCTCCTACGATTCTGTCTTTAATTTCTCTGGCTTCTTTAAGGATAGCATCTCTTTCGATTTTAGCTTCACGAATGATTCTTTCGTTATCCTCTTTTAAAGTTTCCATTTCTTTTCTAGCTAATTTAGCTTGATTAAGAGCGTCAACAATAGATGTTTCTCTGTCATTGATAGACGTTAAAATAGGTTTCCAAGCGAATTTACCTAACAAAAATAATAATGCTAGAAAAATTACAGACTGGATAATAAATAACCCTGATGAAAACTGATGAATTAATTCCATTATATAAATGTATAAATAATTATTACTTTTTTTAAAGAACCATTACCTGTAACCAACCGTCACAGATAATGGTTTGAATTTAATTAGTTTACTGCGAATAGAGCAGCAAACGCAACACCTTCTACAAGTGCAGCTGCGATAAGCATAGCCGTTTGGATTTTTCCAGATTGCTCAGGTTGTCTAGCGATAGCTTCAAGAGCAGCAGCTCCGATTTTACCAAGACCGATACCTACACCTAGTACTACGATACCAGCACCTACAATTTTAGGGATTTCCATAATATATAATTTTAAAAAATTTGTTTTACTTTAATTTATAATTTCACAATTAGTGAGCTGCATGATGTTCGTGCTCGTGCTCTTCTACTGCCATTCCGATAAACAGTGCTGATAACATTGTAAAGATATAAGCCTGTAGGAATGCTACCAATACTTCCAGTAAATAAATTACTAATGTTAAGAATGGGAATGCAACACCTGCGATGAAATTTTTGAATACATAGATCAATCCGATCAAACTCATTACTACGATGTGTCCTGCAGTCATGTTTGCAAAAAGTCGGATCATCAATGCGAATGGCTTAGTGATTGTTCCTAATAATTCGATAGGAAGCATGATCAGTTTCATTGGAACCGGTACTCCTGGCATCCAGAAGATGTGTTTCCAGTAATCTTTGTTCGCTGAGAATGTTGTAATCAAATACGTAAGGATAGCCAGGAAGAATGTCATTGTAATATTACCTGTAACATTGATTCCGAAAGGCATTAATCCAAGAACGTTAAGGAAAAGAATAAAGAAGAACACGGTTAATAAATAACCCATGAATCTCTTATACTTGTGTCCGATATTAGGAATAGCAACTTCGTCTCTTACAAAGATGATTAGTGGCTCTAAGAATCTTGCTACACCTGTAGGAATTGCTGACTTCTTATAAGATTTAGCCATTCCAACAAATAATACAAACATAAAGATTGACACTAATAAAATGATCAATACACTTTTTGTAATAGAAAGATCTAAAGGCTTTACATTGGTAGGATGACCATCTTCACCAAGTGTTAAAGTTCCAGCTGCATCAGTCTTATAGATCTTTTCGTGATGTAACACATAAAAAGAACCATCTACTTCAGTAGGCTCTCCGTGCATGAACCCTTCTTTGTTACTCATGAAAGAGTGGAAACCGTTATCATAAATAATAACAGGAAGAGGGAAACCGATGTGGTGACCTTCTTTATCAACCATCAATGTGAAATCATGTGCATCTAATAAGTGATGATCGATGAACTCTTTGTTTTCTTTGCTTACTTTGTCTTTCTCTGAAAGCTCTTGAGCAGGAGCTGCGCCAGCAGTAGCCTCACCGTGCTGTGCAGACACTAAGTTTAATACAAAAATACTGTAGAATAAAACTGCGAATTTCTTAAACATTGATAGGTTTTTTTCGTTGTGCAAAAATATGATATTTTTTCTAGTTTCAATAAATTATTTTACTGTTTTTTATCATGATTAATCAGCTTGATGGCATAGTATGTAAGCAGGGCTGTCAGGACAAAATAGGGCATAATAAAATGAAATTTATAGCCAGGAATCACTTCAAAGTTCAGTTTTTTTCTGATTAAGTACATCAAACCGAATTTTAAAAGGATCAAACCAATAACAGACAATCCTAAAAATTCCGGTGCTACTCTATTGATTAAGATAATAAGAGTGATCATCATCATAAACATGACACTTAGAAAAAGGTAAAATTTAATGATCACAATTTCATCCAGGTGAAAAACAAATTTCCAAAGGGAAAAATGCACCAGGAAAGTCAGAAAGAATAAAATGACAACAAGAATATTGGGATTGATTTTCATTCTATATTTTAATTGATCGCAAAAATAGACTTTTTCTATCGGATTATACCATGATTTGATATTTATCATTTTTCTTGTCTATAATAATATTACGTATATATATAATATTACCCCTTGAAAAACTTTAGATATGCTAAAAATTCCTTATTTTTGCAAACCTATAATTTACAATAAATATGTTTAATAGTTTACAGGATAAATTAGACAAGGCATTACACAATATTTCCGGTAGAGGAAAAATTACTGAAATCAATGTTGCGGAAACCGTAAAGGAGATCCGTAGAGCATTGGTGGATGCCGACGTTAACTATAAAGTTGCCAAAGATCTTACAAAAAGAGTTCAGGATAAAGCATTAGGAGAAAACGTTCTTACTTCCCTTACGCCGGGACAGTTGATGACGAAAATTGTTCATGATGAATTGGTAGACCTGATGGGAGGTTCTCAGGAAGGAATTAATCTTTCGGGAAAACCAACTGTAATCCTTATTGCAGGTCTTCAGGGATCTGGTAAGACGACTTTCTCAGGAAAGCTTGCTAATTATTTACAGACAAAAAGAAATAAAAAACCTTTATTGGTAGCATGTGACGTTTACCGTCCTGCAGCAATTGACCAGTTGAAGGTATTAGGAGGACAGATTAATGTTCCTGTTTTCACGGAAGAAGGTTCTACAAATCCTTCTACCATTGCTGAAAACGCAATCAACTTTGCAAAATCAAACGGTCATGATGTTGTGATTGTGGATACGGCAGGTCGTTTGGCTATTGATGAGCAGATGATGAACGAGATTAAATCTGTTCATTACTTCATTAAACCCAATGAAACGCTATTCGTAGTAGACTCTATGACGGGTCAGGATGCTGTGAATACAGCAAAAGCATTCAATGATGCTTTGAACTTTGACGGAGTTGTTTTAACGAAATTAGATGGTGATACAAGAGGTGGTGCTGCATTAACGATCCGTTCTGTTGTTGAAAAACCAATCAAATTTATCTCTACAGGAGAAAAAATGGAAGCTTTAGATCTTTTCTACCCGGAAAGAATGGCAGACAGAATCCTGGGAATGGGAGACGTTGTTTCCTTAGTAGAAAGAGCTCAGGAGCAGTTTGACGAAGAAGAAGCTAAAAAACTTCACAAAAAAATCGCTAAAAACGAATTCGGTTTTGATGATTTCCTTAAGCAGATCAATCAAATCAAGAAGATGGGTAACATGAAGGATTTGATGGGAATGATTCCTGGAGTTGGAAAAGCGATTAAAGACGTAGAAATCAGTGATGATGCGTTTAAGCATATTGAAGCTATTATTTACTCTATGACTCCTGAAGAAAGGAGAAGACCTTCCATTATCAATACACAGAGAAAAGGTAGAATTGCTAAAGGTGCAGGAAGAAAAATCGAAGATGTGAATCAATTGATGAAACAGTTCGATCAAATGGGTAAAATGATGAAGATGATGCAAGGGCCTCAAGGAAAGCAAATGATGCAGATGATGAGCAAAATGCCAAATATGCCTGGAATGGGTGGAATGTTTGGAAAATAAGAAAGACAAAATCATTTATACAAGAGGCTGCCCAAAAAGTTTGGGCAGCCTCTTGTATTATTACTGTCCGATAAAAAGTATAAATACATTGGAAATATCAATATTTACGGCATGAATTAACAGGTCGCTCCTCCGGAGCTCTAATTTTAAAAAAAATACGTCCTATTAACAGTCAGCTCCTATTGGAGCTGGATTTGATCCCATCGGGATCAACTGTTAGTAGAAAAAAT
>NZ_JAMZGF010000101.1 GCF_024158915.1 Chryseobacterium sp. S0630
TTATTTATTCTACCTTGGAAACCAGAAGGTAAGTTTATTTAATAAGCTCAAAGTCTGCAGACTTTGCGCAGCGGGGGCATATTGTTAAGGAATTGCTTTTATTATTGGCTCAAAGTCAGGAGACTTTGCGCAGCTGGTCCAAGTTCCGGTATTCCATGGTTTAATTGTTTGTGCGCCAAACACAGGCCTCCCCGTTACCACACGAATCCTTTCGTGCAGTTTAAAACTATACATCAGATTGAATTCCTAAAAACTTTTGTCTTTTTATGATCTTATATTTTTAACAGAAGCTCTTTATTATTCTGAATTAATATATCAACATCACATATGATAGATATTTAATTGGTAGTATAAGTTCACACGAAACATTCGTTCGGCCCTGGGCCACTTCAAGAGCTCCTTCATTGTTTTTTGCAAAACTTATCACGCTATTTTCCAGATGATCTCTGTACTGTAAATATAACGGTTTCTCTAGAATAGAGAGTAAAAGCCACTGCAAAAACAGTGGCTTTTTGTTTTATTTACGGACACGAGCGAGACGCTCGAGCCAGCGGGGGAATATTCCCAACATTATCTTAACTTACAAATTACGCCAATCTTTTCCGCTTCATTAATAAATTCATTAGCTAAGTCTAAATTTTCAATATCAATAATCACCTCTTTATTATCCAAAAGATAATCAACATTTAATTTAGATTCCTTTAATGATTTTCCAAGTAAATCAATTTGGAGTTTTGTAAGAGACACTTTTTGAAGCCCCTCATTCCAACCTTCTAATATTATTTTTGCCATATTTTATTCTACTTTTATAGTTATAGGGGATGGAACTTTGCCTATATATTTACCTGTTGTTCTTTTACCTCCCTGAATAATTACTTCTGTCACATTATGTTGTTTTCCTAAGTCTTTAGCAATATTCCATAAAGCCTCTCTACCAACTTTTCCTCCAGAAGAACCTTGCAAATGTAATTGGTTTAAATACAACTTACCATCTTTAACTGCAAAGTCTGTTATTCCCTCTACTATTTCTTCTTTAATCTTAGACGAAAATATCATTACATCTCCTTCAACAGCACCTATTTTTACTAGATTATTTGCAGCTGCATTTAGAGTTTTTCTTTCCAATCCCTCAGCAGCTGCTTCAGGATTAATAAAGATCATAGCAGCCATACCCACATTTTCTCTTTCCTCGGCATAAGGTCCGACCCCCATATTTCCAATTGCCGAGTAAGGATCTGTGCTGTTAAACAACAAAGCACTAACAATTTGCCATGCACTAATCTCGTTTGAAAACTGTTTTTCTGAAATTTGTTCAGCAGGGCCAACTTCTACTTTATTTTTATTGTTATTCCTACCAAATAATCCTCTAAAGAAATTACCTATTCGGTTAAAAATATTAGGTTTAGGACCTTGCTTAGGCCCACTACCTCCACCTTGTCCTTCATTCCCTAAGGCTTCAGTTCTTATCATTGCTCCACCTTCATTACGGTATAGCAGAGGCATATTTCTTTCATCCGAACTTAAGCCGGTTCTAAACATGAAATCTGCTACAGCACTTCCTGTACTATATCCTCCTTGAAGGTTATCTACTGTAAGTCTTCCGTCCGGATCTATAAATCTTATTGGATTATTGTTTCCGTAATGATAAGGGGTAAACCTTCTGGATGCTTCTGCTAGTGGGTCTATCACGCCCCATCTACCTAAATCCGGCAAGTACATTCTTGCTCCATAATCAAACATTCCTGTCTCCTGAAGCTCTTTCCCATTATATTTATAAGAGTAGTAACCTCCAAAACCAGATGTGCTGAATATTCCTGAAATATGGTTGAGACCAAACGGATAATAATTGTTGGTGTCTGTCACTTCAAGAGCTCCTTCGCTGTTTTTTGCAAAACTTATCCTGGTATTTCCAAGATGGTCTCTGTACTGGTAAATATAACGGTTTTCTGTGAAACTGTAAACTCCTTCTGCAGTGGGTACAAAATCTAATTTCCAAATTCCCTCCCCGGGAAGTATAATTCCGGAAATTCCTTTATATGCCTGCTGTTCATAGGCATTTTCGGTTCTACATGTTAAACATATTCCGCCTCCTTCAGAATAGCTGTATTGAAATCCATCAAGATAATCGGTTATAGTGGTGCTCGTTGAGCCCCTTAGGGGTGTTGTTGAAAACGTTTTTCTAAGCTTTGTTCCGTCTGCACGGTAAAGATAGTTTATAGTACTGCTTGAAGAACCTCCCAAAGGACTACCCTGCTGAATTGTATAATTACTGGAAAGATTCAGGTAGTTGTATCCAATAGACTGAATTCCTTTATCCAGCATATCTTTCATATTTCCGTTCGGATCATAGGTAATAGGATTGTTTCCTCCTTCATAGCCGGTATCATTCAATGCATTTTCTATAACTTTATCAAGACGGTTTCCTGTATACTGATAGGTAAGATCATCCACAAGAGTAGAGGTGGTTCCCGATACCGGAAAAGCATTTCTTCTCAGTGTTGCTATATTTCCGTTGAGGTCGTAGGTCAGATTCTCATTATAGTTGTTGTTATAAGGATTGGTAGCATTCGGTTCTGTATAGATTGCATCTTTCAGCCTGTTAAGAACATCATAGGAATAAGAATATCTTTTCAAAACATTTTCAGATGAATTCTTCCAGTCTATTTCTGCTACATTTCCATTAAATTTCCCGGAAGCAATGTTGGTATAAACAGGATTCTGGTATTTTATTTCATAACCAAAAAGTTTACCGTTCAAATTAGACGGATCGTTGATTTTAGTAAGCCATCCCCGGATATTATAAGTGTAATCTACCGTCTGAAGGGGAGAAGCTGCGGAAGTTCCACCTACTTTTTTTGATTGCAGTTGAGAAATCTCATTATACTTATTCTGGGTCAGAATTTCAGGAGTGTTGCTGTCTACCTGATGGGTGTGGGTAAGCAGTCTGTTTTGGTTATCATAGGTGAAATTTTCAGTAATCACTCTCTCCGTATCAGTATTTAATCTTTTATGATAAGTTTTTACCTGAAGTGGTACTCCCGAAAAATCAAGCTCAGATTCTGCTTTGGTATAGCCTCCTAAATGATTGATTGAATATCCACCGACGGGTCTCCCTTTTGTATCGTAATAATTATAATTCTTAGTCCAGTTGTCATCCTCTACATTTTTTACCAGGCTCATGACAGGCATTGTTTTCGTATTTACATTTCCGGAAAGATCATCTTTTAAAACTGGTTTTCCGAAAATTGCTGATGGAAATGCAGGATTAAAACTGTATTGCGGATAGGTGTCATAATAATTAATACTTAAGACCTGGGTAACACCGGTAGCAGTCGAAACGTTAGTATAATATACAGGCATGCCGTTTATGGTCAGTCCCGCTGTAGCAGTTCTGGTTTCATATAAATTAGCATTGGCATTGGCACTGTTTTGCATTGATGCCCTGCTGGAAGCATTATTGGTGATTCCTGTGTACACAACCCTTCCCAATTGGTCATATTTGGTAAAAAGCCATTGTCCTTTTTCTTTAAGGACCGTATCCTGAGTTAGAATAAGCCGATCAGCTTTATTATACACCATGTATTCCCATCCTTTTCCGGGAACTTTCTTTTCTGCCAGTCTGCTCCTGTTATCATATTTATACTGATAGCAGAGATCATTCAGAATCTGCTGGGTGATGATATTGTTATTCGAGGTAATCTGAGCGTCTGCTTTCGGAGAAATAACGTAGACAAGATGTCCATAATCGTTGTAAAGATAATAGGTATCTGCATTTTCAGCAGCACTAACGACTTTTCTTACCAGAATAGTTTGTCCCAATCCATTGGTAAATTCAATGGTTTTGTTGCCATCTTCATCCGTTCCTGAGGTTTTTACCAATACTTTTTCATTGTAAAAAGAAACGGTAGGAACAGAAGAAGTTGCAATCGTGCTGACCCATGAATTGGTAAACGAGAACTTCTTTACCTTATCTGAGTTTTTGTTGATTTCATAGGCTGCCTTTCGGGTATGTCCGGAGTTCATTGCCCATTCATTTCCGGGACTTGCGGTTTCCAGGACTCTTGCCAGAGGAGAAGCTTCCAATTTCTGTTCGGAATAGGCGTTGGGTACTCCGTAATAATTATTGGCCGTGGCCTCAGAAACATTCTGGATTCCAAGGTTGGAAGTGGGCATTGGAACTGGCAAAATACTTCTGGTCTGCCTTCCCAGCTGATCATAGGTAACCGGCATTACAAGATCCTGCCCCAAAGGAGTAGATTTTACCTGGATGGTTTGCTTGGGTCTCCCCAGACCATCAAAATATTGGATGGTTTCTGATTTTTTGCTGCCATCTTCAGAGAGAGAAACTTTGCTGTAGACATAATTTTCTGTCGTTGTCTGTGCAAAAACAGACAGAGAAAGAGCCAAAGCCAACGCTGAAAAATATTTTTTTATCTTCAGTTTTCCTGTATGGATTATGTTTATATTGTTTTTCATCGTTTAGTTTTTGTTGTTGTACTGGTATTCTTTCACCGTAATTCCGTCATTGTTGATGACTTTTTGAAGCCTGCCAAAAGAATCATACTTATATTTTGCCATCATCCCATTGGGAGAAATTGTAGTGGTCATTCCGACCAGAGGGTCATAGGTATAAGCTGTAATCACGAAATTTTTAAGAGCAGTATTTTTTCTGAAGGTATTCAAAGCATTAATTAATGCTGTTTCTTTTGTTACCTCATTGGCTGGAACAGCATCTGCGTCTTCATTAGAGGCATTGACAATGGATGTAACAAGTGCTGCCGGAATATCCGATAGTTTTGCACCTTCTATTTTAGCAATCGGCATGGTTTTGTTGTATCCCCAGATGATGGTAGTGGGAATTCCTCCTGTAGAGGAATCTACAGCATCCGGAAATGCTCTGTACTGAACTAGATTCCCTTTATCATCATAAATATCATTCACCGCATTTTTAAATGACTGGGAAAGGTCATCAGGCAAAAATCCTATGACAGAAGTTGGATATAAATGAGTGGTATCATCGTATCGGGTTTCTGTTTTAGAAAGGGTAGCTCCATTTTTTTTGGATTCAGTAGTAATGACCCTATCTTTGATTCCTGCCACAAATAAGCGGAGAGCAGCCTGCTTTGGATATTTATAATTTTCTTCCAGAATATCTCCTTCAGGGGTAATTGTCTTTTTGTTTGTAATATTAAGATTTATGGTTTCTCGTGTAGATTCTATTGTTGAAGAAATAGCATCCTGCCCAACAAAAGAATTCGTAGTATTAGTCTGCTTCGTAACAATTGAATTCTTTACGGTACCCCCTGAAGTCATTATGTCACTAAGTGAATAAGAATTTCCTATAGATGTTAATTGATAGGTATTTTCTTCTTTTGCTACCAGCGTATTGTTGGCATCAAAAACTTCTTTTTTATCTAAAAGACCATTAACAAGGATATTGTAATGAGATACCGGACTTGCTAATGCTCCTTCTGGGGTTTGATTCTCAGGGTGATCTTTCAAAGTTTCAAAATAATATTTGGCATATCCTTTATTCTGACCAATGGTTTCTTTTACATTCTTATAAACCACAGGACTGTCCTTAAGCCAAGCCAAATAACCACTTGTTTTGGCATTATCGTCAAACTGTTGATAAGAGTAATAACGGGTTTCAGAATCTACCGGAACTCCATTTTCAAGAAATTCTATTTTTTTTATTCTGACTCCATTTCCTGTAGTATAGTTGGGAAGCGGAATAGACCTGTATCTGATTCTTTTGATGGTAACTGTACCTCCGCCACCTGTTCCCAAGACTTTGAAAGTATTAGTTCCCGGCATAAATTTTCTATTGCCATCATTACCTACTACTGATGAGGTGAGTTCGATATCAACAGAAGGAGTCAAACCTGGATCCCATACCGGTGAATCGGTGTAGTAAGCGGTGACGTCTACACAATACATAAGATAACTTCCTCCCTCGGAGTCGTCTGGGTTTGAAGGAATATTGAAGGTATAAGTATTTGTAAAATGGGTGTCAAAATTAAAAGTACCTACAGTTTCCAAAACTTGGGCGTCCTGATCTGAAAATTCATTAGGTAGGATATATAAATCACCAGAGACAGTCCACGGATCAAATATATTGGTCTTTTTGAATTCATACTGATTAGGTTCAAATTCGTACCTTGTTTGCCCGCCTGTTGGATATTTTATGGTGCTGAGAAGTCCTATATTTAAAAACTTTGGACTATCAGGATTATTGAGGCAATAACATTTAAACTCTGTCCAGTTGCCTCCGGTAAAAGGACTGTCATTATATTCAAAACTTGTTTTTTCAAATTGGGTAGATGTTCCATATTTCTGAACTGAACGAAGCATTCTTCTGTCATAGAAACCATCAGGTACTGCCTCTGCTGTACATGAAGATATTAAGGGTTCAGTATAGGTAAATCCGCTATCGTCACTTTGCAGGGTATATTTCTGAATCACTTTTCCGGCTTTGTTTTTCAGGGCTACGGTTTGCAACTGATAAGGGTCTGTTAATTTCTTTCGAAGAGCCTCATTAAAATTATAGCTGAATTCAATGGAGCCAAAATCTGGTGAAGTTACTTTGCTGATTTTCAAACTTTTCATAGTGAGGACCTGATCGTTAGGTACATAACTATCCTCAATGTAGGTGAAAAGTAGTGGTTCATTCTGATAAACATCCTTTATTTTAGTAAGATAATAAGCTGACACATACGAGATAGAATTATTACTCTTTTTAAAAATATTCTGATCTTTATTATTAAAAAAATACGTATTTCCTGATGGATCAACAACTTTAAAAGTATCTTCTGCTTGATTATAAGTGAGATCCAGGTTGGTATGAGTTATATAAGTAATTTCTTTTTGTCCGGAAGCATTTGCTTTTAATAAAAACTTACCATTGAATCCCATAAAGGAATAGTAATAAATATCAGTAGGTATACCATTATATGGGTTTATTGATCTGTAAATAAGACAGCTTGTCCCGTATAAAGACCAACCTAACCCTACATCAGAAGCTTTGCTTGTTTTACCTGCATTGCCAGGGTGATAAGATATTCCTACATTGATCCCTATTCCAGAGTTATGAGTAGCTAACGCAAAGAAAGGAATATTAATGTCCGGAACCCCGGTAGATAAAGATATCGGAGCATTGATGAAACTAGACATTGATGCTGCAGAAGGTGCCGAGGTGAAACTTTCGCCTGATGCGCCTTGTGATAATAATAATCCTGAACAAAATGTAAGCAGGAATACTATAATCTTATGTTTTTTTCTCATGATGTTATTTCTTGATTAATTTGGCATTGGCCGTTTTATTGTTATCAGTTTTTATAGTCACCAGATAAGCTCCCTGAACCAAAGCCTGAGTATTAATCTTAGTCACTCTATTCTTGGTTTTTATACTTTGAAGTTGTCTTCCGCTCATGTCATACAACAGAATATCAGCATCCTTAAAACCCTGTCCTGAGCCTGTCGAAGGATCAAAGCCGATTTCCACATAAGCATAGTCAGATACTGGATTTGGATAGATCTTGATATCGTATTTTTCAATGAGCTGGTCTACCTGTTTATCTCCCAGTTTTACAATCTTCCAGTTTTCTTTTCCAAGTTCTTCTGCACTGGTTCCTGCAAGAATAATTGAACCATCTCTGTTGAGTTTTAAATCTGAAAGTCTTTCTTCTTTTTGTCTGGATTCTCCCTTTACGTGTTTTCTCCACTGCTCATTCCCGTTTTGATCCAAATACAACATCCAGAAAGTTTCATCATCGGTTTGGATTCTTCCTTCAGCCTGAGTGTAGCCTCCTAATAGAATACCTTTAGACTTCTCGCTTCCATCTTCCAGCCTCCCGCTTACCACATTCATCCCCATCAGGATATCTCTGTTTTTGAAATTGTAGGACTTCTGCCACAGATCTTCTCCTCTTTCATTGAGAGCAATCAGCCAAAGGTCTGTTCCTTCTTCAATGCCTACGGTTTTGTTTCCTGATCTCTCTGACCTGGATTCTCCACCAATGATAAAGCCAGTTGACGTTAAAGC
>NZ_JAMZGF010000102.1 GCF_024158915.1 Chryseobacterium sp. S0630
AACAAATCAAAATATATAAAAATTATTTACTTTTTAACAAGAAAAACCGCCTCAGTTGTGAGACGGCTTCTTTTTTCATCATTGTGTTTTTAGAATCTGAAATACGAAATAATTTAATATTGAATATGATTTGGAACCGTTAAGAGGAGTTTAGGTTGTAAGGAAAGTTAAGATTCAAATTAATTTGAATGAAGCACCGTGCTTAATAAATATCTCAAGATATTTCTCCTTCACTATTCTTAAAAACTTTATTATTCTTAATGGTTTAAAATTTATTTTTAATTCATCATATTTCTTTTGTCTTGAAACAAAAGAATCAAAAATTCAAGACTTAGAAACTTCAGCTAAAAATGAAATCTGTTCTCTAAAAACTCTAAACTCCTGCGGAAACACTCTATGTTTAGAATCATATGTTGCCCCGCACTCAAACAATAGAGTTTTTTTAACGTTCACAGAATTCATTTTCTTAACGCTTCAGGTTCTTATGTCGTTTGATATTGTCAAAAAACAAAAAGGCTTCACAGATTGTGAAGCTTTTTTCATCATTGTGTTTTTAGAATCTGAAATACGAAATAATTTAATATTGAATATGATTTGGAACCGTTAAGAGGAGTTTAGGTTGTAAGGAAAGTTAAGATTCAAATTAATTTGAATGAAGCAGCTTACTTAATAAATATCTCAAGATATTTCTCCTTAAATATTCTTAAAAACTTTATTATTCTTAATGGTTTAAAAATTTTAAATAAGCAAATTCATCAGAGAAGGATCATTGTTCAGATAGTTGACAAAGAAATCATACTGTTTCATCTTATCGATCAATGGGGTGAAATCTTTGTTTTGCTTCAGAGCAATTCCTACGACTGCAATTCCTTTTTCTTTTGAATTTTTCTGGGTGTATTCAAAGTAGGTAATATCATCATCAGGACCTAATACATCCATTACAAAAGCCTTCAATGCTCCGGGACGTTGTGGAAATCTGACCAGGAAATAATGCTTTAATCCTGCATGAAGCAATGCCTTTTCCTTGATCTCTTCCATACGGGTAATATCATTATTACTTCCACTGATGATACATACTACGTTTTTACCTTTTATTTCTTCTCTGTACTTTTCCAATACTGCTACAGAAAGTGCTCCTGCTGGTTCTACCACGATAGCATCTTTGTTGTACAGTGACAATATGGTTTCACAGACAAGTCCTTCATCTACTGTAGCCATATCATACAGTACGTCTTTACAGCGTTCAAAAGTAAGATCTCCCACTTGCTGTACGGCTGCACCGTCTACAAAACGGCTTATCTTTTCGAGAAGAACGGGTTCCCCTTTTTCAAGGGCTTTTTTCATGCTTGCTGCTGCGGAGGGTTCTACACCAATAATTTTTGTTTGTGGAGACAGATGCTGAAATACAGTACAAACTCCTGCTGCCAGTCCACCACCACCTATCGGAACAAAAAGATAATCAACTAAACCTTCTGACTGTTCCAGAATCTCAAGTGCTGTTGTAGCCTGCCCTTCAATAATAGCAGGATCATCAAATGGATGAATAAATACACTGTTATGGTCTTTACAAAACCTCATCGCAGCATCTTTCGCAGCATCAAAAGTATCTCCGAAAAGAATAACGTCTATGTATTCTCCACCAAACATTTTCACCTGTTCAAGCTTTTGTCCGGGAGTTGGCAAAGGCATGAAAATCGTTCCTTTGACCTTCATGGTCTGACATGCAAAAGCAACGCCCTGGGCATGATTTCCGGCACTGGCACAAACAACACCTTTTGAAAGTTCTTCCTCAGACATGGTGGCCATCTTATTATAAGCTCCTCTTATTTTATAGGATCTGACCCTTTGAAGGTCTTCTCTTTTAAAATAAATATTCGACTCATAAATAGCTGACAGATTATTATTGACAGCCAAAGGCGTTTTTACCACTACATTTTTTAATCGTTCCTCCGCTTTATAGACATTCTTTAGAACGGAGGGACTTACATCCTCTTTCATCATCTGTTTAGTAATTAATTGTTTTCGGGTCTCAGGCTTCGTACCGTTTTACCTGCTTTCCACATTTCGCTTTCTCTCAACTCAGTAAGTTCAGCTTCCAATTTTTCACGATAATCCGGTTTGCTGTTACTGTCGATCGAACGTTGTGCCTCGTTTCCTTTCGCTACATTGTCATACAGTTCTTCAAACAAAGGCGAAGTAGCATCTCTGAAACGCTTCCACCAATCCAAAGCTCCTCTCTGAGCAGTTGTGCTGCAGTTAGCGTACATCCAGTCCATTCCGTTTTCTGCTACTAAAGGCATTAATGACTGAGTCAATTCTTCTACGGTTTCATTAAAAGCTTCAGAAGGGCTGTGTCCATTTTTTCTCAATACATCATACTGAGCAGCAAATATTCCCTGTACAGCACCCATCAAAGTTCCACGTTCTCCGGCAAGGTCGCTGTATACTTCTTTTTTAAAGTCGGTTTCAAAAAGATATCCGCTTCCTATCGCAATTCCTAATGCAGTTACTCTTTCTCTGGCCTTTCCTGTAGCATCCTGATATACAGCAAAACTGCTGTTCAAACCTCTATCCTGCAAAAACATTCTTCTCAATGATGTTCCAGATCCTTTTGGTGCTACCAGAAATACATCTACATCGGCTGGAGGAACAATTCCTGTACGCTCGCTGAAGGTAATTCCGAAACCATGAGAGAAGTACAATGCTTTTCCTGGGGTAAGATGCTGTTTTACTTTCGGCCAATATTCTATCTGTGCGGCATCACTCAGAAGATAGCAGATAACAGTTCCTTTTTCCAGTGCTTCTTCGATTTCAAATAAAGTTTCCCCTGGTACAAATCCGTCTGCTACTGCTTTATCCCATGATTTGGAGTTTTTTCTCTGTCCTACAATTACATTAATTCCGTTATCTTTCTGGTTTAAAGCCTGTCCAGGTCCCTGTACTCCATAACCAATCACGGCTACGACTTCATTCTTTAATACTTCCTGAGCTTTTTCCAACGGAAATTCTTCTCTTGTTACTACATTCTCCTCTACTCCTCCAAAATTCAATTTTGCCATTTTTTTTGATTTTATTTATTATTGATTGTGATGTTTAATTTTTACATTTAGCTGGCATATTCTACCACCGTCAGATATGGGTTTCTGTGATAATGTACCTCCAGAACATCTACCTGCTTTTCCATTTGTCTGCTGATCTTCTGAACAGAATCTTCTGTTTCCCGGATTACAATGACAAACTTTTTTACCTTTTCTATTTCTGAAGGCCCTACATTGAAGGTTACCATAGAAATTCTTCTTCTTGAAAAAATAGCATTGATGCGGCTGATCAATCCTAAATAATCTTCTGTGTACGCCGTAATGGTGTATTCTTTATGATCTGTTTTCATCTTTTTTATTTTTAAGCTTTATTATTTAATACAATCTCCGAAACACTTTTCCCCTGTGGAATCATCGGAAATACATTGTGTTCTTTTCCTGTCATTACTTCAAGGAGGAAAGATCCTTTATGATCCAGCATTTCATGGAGTGCCCACTTCAGTTCTTCTCTCTCAGACACTTTCTTTCCAGAAATATTATACCCTTTTGCTACCTGAACAAAATCCGGACTCTGAATATCTACTGAAGAATATCTTTCTTCGTGAAACAATTCCTGCCACTGTCTTACCATTCCCAGATAGCAATTATTCAGGATTAATATTTTGACTTCCGGATGGTATTGCATAATAGTTCCCAGTTCCTGAATATTCATCTGAGCTCCTCCATCACCCATCACTGCAACCACAGGGCGGTTGGTTTCTGCATAAGACGCTCCTATTGCTGCGGGAAGACAGAATCCCATTGTTCCCAGCCCTCCACTTGTAACGTTGGTTCGGGAATGTTTGAAATGAGAGTAACGACACGTTGCCATCTGATGCTGTCCCACGTCGGTTACAATTACAGCTTCACCTTTTGTCATTTCATTCAGGTGGCGGATAACTTCTCCCATTGTAATTTCTCCCTCTTCAGGGTAAAGCTCTGTATGGATCAGATTGATACTTTCAATTTCATGACATTTTTTAAATCTTTCATGCCAGTCATGATGTTCTCTTTTTATAATCCTTTCGGTAAGAAGAGGAATCGTGTGTTTACAATTTCCAAGAACCGGAACATCTACTTTTACATTTTTATTGATCTCTGCGTTATCAATATCCAGGTGAATAATCTTAGCCTGTTTTGCATATTGATCCAATCTTCCGGTCACTCGGTCATCGAACCTCATTCCGACTGCAATTAAGACATCACATTCATTGGTTAATATATTCGGGCCATAGTTTCCGTGCATTCCTACCATTCCTACAGCTTGTGGATGATGAGTTGGAATAGCACTCATTCCTAAAACCGTCCATGCTACAGGAATTCCTGATTTTTCGGCAAATTGTAAAAATTCTTTTTCGGCTTTCCCCAGCATAATCCCCTGTCCAGCGATGATAAATGGTTTTTCTGCTTTATTGATCAGCTCTGCAGCTTTTCCAATATTTTCCAGACACGGATCAGGATCGGGTTTATAACTTCTCAATGAATTACATGATGAATATCCTTTATAAGCAACAGACTGCAACTGGGCATTTTTGGTCACATCAATCACTACTGGACCGGGACGACCTGACTTTGCAATGTAGAATGCTTTTGCCAATACTTCGGGAAGCTCATTGGCATCGGTCACCTGATAATTCCATTTGGTAACAGGACTTGTGACGTTCATTACATCAATTTCCTGAAAGGCATCAGTTCCCAGAAGGTGTTCAAAAACCTGTCCTGTAATACAAACCAAAGGAGTATTATCTAATAGTGCATCTGCCAAACCTGTTACAAGATTAGTTGCTCCCGGGCCACTTGTAGCCAATACAACTCCGACTTCTCCTGAGACTCTTGCTAAGCCCTGCGCTGCATGTACTGCCGCCTGTTCATGGCGTACCAATATATGTTTCAGATTTTCCTTATAGTCGTAAAGGGCATCATAAATAGGGATAATAGCACCTCCCGGATATCCGAAAACAGTTTTCACTCCTTCCTGAAGAAAGGCTTCAAGAATGATCCGGCTTCCGCTCAGTTGTATTTCTGTTGATATATTCAGATTTTCCATATTTTCTTATTGAGTGATTTCGTCCGTTACACAACCTTCTGCAGCTGATGATACTGTTAATGCATATTTATAAAGCAATCCTTTCTGTACTTTAAGGGCTGGTTTTTGCCATCCTTGTTTTCTTCTTTCTATTTCTTCTTCTGAGACTTTAAGCTGTATGGTATTGTTGACAGCATCAATTTCAATCAGATCATTATCGTTTACAAAGGCAATCAGACCTCCTTCGTGCGCTTCCGGAGTGATATGTCCTACTACGAAGCCATGGGTTCCTCCGCTGAATCTTCCGTCTGTAATTAAAGCAACACTGCTTCCCAGTCCTGCTCCTATCAGTGCGCTGGTGGGTTTCAGCATTTCCGGCATTCCGGGAGCTCCTTTCGGGCCTTCATGACGGATGACAATGACGTCTCCATGCTGTACGGTTCCATCCTGAATTCCTCTGATCAGATTTTTTTCACCATCAAATACACGGGCTTTACCTACGAAACGTTCGCCTTCTTTTCCTGTGATCTTGGCTACACTTCCTTTTTCCGCAAGATTTCCGTATAGTATTCTCAGGTGTCCTGTAGCTTTTACAGGTTCTGAAAGAGGCTTTATAATTTTTTGTGTATTAAAATCCAGATCGGGAACATTTTCTAAATTTTCAGCTAATGTCTTTCCGGTTACTGTTAAACAATCACCGTGTAATAATCCCTGGTTTAAGAGGTATTTCATGACTGATGGTATTCCTCCGTGTTCATACAGATCCTGCATCAGGTATTTCCCGCTTGGTTTTAAATCTGCCAACACCGGAGTTTTATCACTCATTTTTTGGAAATCATCCTGAGTAAGCGGCACTCCTACACTTTTTGCCATGGCTATAAAATGTAGAACGGCATTAGTGCTTCCCCCAAGAATAACAATCATGCGAAGGGCATTTTCAAAAGCTTTGCGGGTCATGATATCCGAAGGTTTAATGTCTTTTTCCAATAATATTTTCAGATATTTTCCTGCTTCAAGGCATTCTTCCTGTTTTTCTTTGCTTAAAGCCGGATTGGAAGAGGAATACGGAAGACTCATTCCTAACGCTTCTATTGCAGATGCCATTGTATTCGCAGTATACATTCCACCACATGCACCAGCTCCGGGACAGGAATTTTTCACAACTCCATCAAAATCTTCTTCAGTGATTTCTCCAGCTATCTTTTTTCCTAACGCTTCAAAAGCAGAAACAATGTTAAGCTGTTCACCTTTATAGCAGCCGGGAGCAATTGTTCCTCCGTACACCATGATAGATGGTCTGTTCAGCCTTCCCATTGCGATGATGGTTCCCGGCATATTTTTGTCGCAGCCTGGTAATGCGATCAATCCGTCGTAGTATTGTGCTCCACAGATAGCTTCGATACTGTCTGCAATCACATCACGGCTTACCAGAGAATAGCGCATTCCATCTGTTCCGTTGCTCATTCCGTCACTTACTCCGATGGTGTTAAAAATCAATCCGGCTAATCCATGCTTCCATGTTCCTTTTTTTACTACCTGAGCCAGATCATTCAAATGCATATTACAGGTGTTCCCGTCATAGCCCATACTGGCAATTCCGACCTGAGCCTTGTGCATATCTTCCTCTGTAAATCCTATCCCGTACAACATGGCTTTGGCTGCGGGTTGTTCGCTATTTTGCGTGAATGTTTTTGAATATTTATTTAACATACTTTTCCTACATTTTCTATTCTTTTCCTCTTCTTCAAATAGAGTTCTTTACTAAATTTTGATCCAAAACTACATTTTGTAATATTCTTTTCATTTTCATTTTTTCTAAAAACTACAATATTCAATTATTCAAAAAACAGAATTATCCAATTGATAATCAAACATTTAAATTCATAATATTTACAATGACAGAACTCTTACTAATTTTAAATATGCCTGTTGTACTCTCCCACTTGCTGTGTTTTCCCAGTCTTTGGTAAAAGGAACATCATCAAGTGAATCCAGGGCAACAATTTCTGCTGCGGTACCACAGAAAAAGCCTGCATCTGCACCCCGCATTTCCTCTGGTTTAAAAAAGGTTTCTTTTACAGGGATATCAAGCTCATCGCAGATCTCCATCACCGTTTGTCTTGTGATTCCAGGAAGGATGCTTCCTTTAGCCGGAGTATATAAAACTCCGCCTTTTTCATAGAACACATTGGCACCTGAGCTTTCGGCAACATTCCCGTTTTCATCCAGAACCAGCGCTTCATCATAGCCTTTATCTTTGGCATCCTGACAGGCTAATATGGAGTTTACATAATGTCCTCCTACTTTGGCTTCCACCTTGAAAGCTTTAGGATTAGGACGTTGAAAAGGGGAAGTCATAATTTTCATTTTATCTGCCAGATAGCCGTTATTCCATTCCCAGGCTAGAAGTGACAGGTAAGATTTTTGTCCTTTTGAGAGAGACATATTGGGAGAGCACGTAACCAACGGACGGATATAAGCATCGGTAAATCCATTTCGATCCAGAAGTTCATAGGTAAGTTCTGTAAGCTGATTTACGGAATAATCGAAAGGAATATGCATCAGTTCTGCTGATCTTTTCAGTCTTTCGTAGTGTTCTTTTGCTTTAAAAATCTGAGTCCCGTGATCTGTGCTGTAGGATTTAATTCCTTCAAAAACAGAGTAACCATAGTGAAGAGATTGTCCATACAGATCGGTTCCGGCATCTTTCGCTTTCATAAATTTTCCGTCAAAATAGATGGTCGTGTCGTCGTTGTAATACATGTTATAGAGGTTTAAAAAAATTAACAAATGGGAATAAAAAAAGAAGCCGTCTCATTTTCCTTGAGGCGGTTTTTGTTTATAAACTACCCATATTATTTTTTTAGGATGATTTT
>NZ_JAMZGF010000103.1 GCF_024158915.1 Chryseobacterium sp. S0630
AGCTCCGGAGGAGCGACCTGTTAATTATGTTTAAATTTTATTTTTTGAAACATTAAGGTTTATAATTAAGCATTTGAGTGTATTAAGATAAGTTTCGCTTTAAGCTTAAAAATCAGAATGATTCATCTTAACTATTCTTTATTACTTAAATCCTTCTTAATGGTTAGCTATATAAGTATTTTTAAATAAACTTAAATCATTTCATCTTAAAGGAATCTGCATGAGGTTTAAATAAATCGCTTACTTCAAAAATGGATTATACTGTTTTTCAAAGCCAATTGATGTAGGATTTCCATGTCCTGAGAAAACCTGAGTATCATTATCCAGAATGAAAAGTTTTGATTTAATCCCTTCAATCAGCTGATCATAATTTCCTTTATATAAATCTGTTCTTCCAATACTGCCTTCAAAAAGGACATCACCGGAAATCATGAATTTCTGATTGTCATTATGATAAACAACACTTCCAGGAGAATGTCCCGGAACATGATATATTTTGAACTTTTCTCCATCCAGATCAAGTTCATCCCCTTCCTTTATATATTCTACCTCCACTTTTACAGGATTGATCTGCATTCCGAATCTCATCCCGCTTGCCTGAAGCATATCCAGTACTTCCTGGTCTTCCTGATGCATATTGACAGGTACGTTAAATTTGTCAAAAGCCCATTGAAGTCCTAATACATGATCAATATGAGCATGGGTCAACAGAATTTTCTGAATCTTCAGTCCTTTTTCAGCAATGAAGTTTTCAATAGCCTGAGTTTCCTGAGCATTCATATTTCCCGGATCAATTAACCAGGCATTTTTATTTTCGTTATAAAGGATATAAGTATTTTCGCTCGCAAAGTTGAATACGAAACCTTGAATCTGAAGCATATCTGAATATTTTTTATTCAAAAATACGATATTATTAAGAAAATGGCTATTTTTCGCTATCTTCGTCATAATGAAAACTTTGCGAATACTCTTACTTTCTTTGGGCGGACTGGTTTTTGGACAAAATATCCAAAGTGTTCAGCTGTTCAACCCTCAGACCAATGATGAAACCCCTGTAATTAAGATTGGCGAACAGCTGGTTCTGGGCTTTGATGATCTTACCAACGGTAGTCAGATCTATAGGTATACATTCAAACATTACGACAGAAATTGGAATGAAGATAATCTGTTTTTTACAGAATTTGCTACCGGAAGTATGAATGCACTTCTGGATCAGTTTCAGTATTCTTTCAATACATTACAGGCTTACACTCACTATAAACTCGTTTTTCCGAATGATAAAATTCAGCTGAAAGTTTCAGGAAATTATGAACTGATTGTTTATAAAGATTCTGCAGACCAGCCTCTTTTCAAAAAAAGGTTTTATCTGGTAGAAGATGTAACATCCGTAGGGTTAAATATTTCGAGATTTGCGGATGCAAAAAATCCGAATCTTAATCAGAGGGTAGAAGTGAATGTTTCTCCGAAGGGAGGTGATATTTCTTCTAATGTCAATTCAATCACAATGAATGTGATGCAGAATAACAACCCGAATATGGTGATTTCTAATCTTAAGCCAAGCAGTGTTTTAGGAAATCAGGTTCTTTTCCAGCAGATGAATCTTACGTTCCCGGGAGATAATGAGTTTTATTATTTCGATAATAAAAATATGAATATGGCCGCTGATATGGTTCGTGCTACCGAAATAAAAGATGATGTCAATCAGACGTATCTTCATCCGGTATGGGCATTTCCTTTAAACTATCAGTATCAGCCCGATGTCAATGGAGCATGGTATTACAGAAGAAACGATTTGGGAAGAGAAAGAGATGCAGAAAGAGAAGCGGATTATTCGTGGGTGCATTTCTATCTGGATTCTGATCCTGTGGATAAAGAAATTTATGTGCTGGGAGGATTTAATAATTTTAAACCCAGTAAGGAAAATCAGATGCAGTATAATGCTTCTACCAAACAATATGTGGCAAAAATATTCCTGAAACAAGGTTTTTATAACTATGTTTTGGTAACAAAAGATGGAAACGGTTTGAATTTTGGGGAAGTGAATGGTAATTTCTGGCAGACAGAAAATCTTTATCAGGCATTTCTTTATTATGCACCGTTCGGAAGAAATTATGATGGTTTAATGGGATATGGAGAATTCAGAACACCGATTGCCAACAAACGGTAAGTAATTATAATTTAAAATATACATAAAAAATAGGGCTGTCTCTTAAGATAGTCCTATTTTTTTGTCCATATTGAAAAGAATTAATCTCCCAAATCTTATATTATGACTAATTTTTTCATAATATAATGCACTACATAGTGAAAAAAAATAATTCACAAAATTTTGATTTTAATTAATTTTTTTAACATAAAATTTATATTGTTGAAAAATTATATTTAAATAATTTTCTTT
Organism: Chryseobacterium sp. S0630; assembly: GCF_024158915.1. Lineage (GTDB taxonomy): Bacteria > Bacteroidota > Bacteroidia > Flavobacteriales > Weeksellaceae > Chryseobacterium. The sequence goes on from NZ_JAMZGF010000103.1 coordinate 2,399, forward strand.
TTTTTAAAATCATCATTGTGTTTTATTTATTGATTTATAATATCAATTGAATTTTATTCATTGTTTTTGTTGTTTTATTGTGAAAAGTTTATAAATTCGTCACCACAATCAACCAATATTAATATGAAAACGAAATTTATCTTAGTGGCAAGTGTTGCCGCCTGCTCCTTTGTGTTTGGACAAAACACTCCATCGAAATTAGTTCCGGGTAAAAGCGGACTACATGCTGAATTTATGAGATTTGAAAAAAATGCACCTGCATATCAGGGAACTCCTGTTTTATTTGACGAAGCTTCTCAGAGACTTTCTCCAGGACAAGCTCGTAAACTGGGGCTGGAAAAAGATGCATTAGGTTTTGAAACTCAAAGATTTCAACAGACCGTTAATGATATTCCTGTAGAATACGGAATGATGGCGGTACAGACAAAAGACGGTAAAATTGTAGGACAATCCGGAAAATGGGTTGTTAAAGTTCCGAAAGGGCTTGAAAAAAATGCCGGTCTTGCTGAGAATGCAGCATTACAGAGTGCTTTGTCATTCGTAGGTGCGGATTCCTATAAATGGAAAAATAAAGAAGAGGAAGATTTTCTTAAAAAAGAAACAGGCGATCCTAATGCAAGCTATGCTCCTAAAGGTGAATTAGTTTACTATTCAGATCCTGATGACGACAGACTGATTGATTTAAGATTAGCTTATAAATTCGATATCTATGCTGAAAAACCATTAAGCAGACAATATGTTTTTGTAGATGCTAAAAATGGAAAAGTACTGGGAGTAGATGCTATTATTCATGAAGTGAATAGCCCTGGAACAGCAGTGACAGGATATAGCGGAACCCGTAACATCACTACAGATTCTTATAACGGAAGCTACCGTTTAAGAGAAACAGGAAGAAATGGGGGAACTTCTGTAGAAACTTACAACCTGAAAAAAGGAACAAGTTATGCTTCTGCTGTAGACTTCACAGATACTGACAATAACTGGAACAATGTCAATACCAATAAAGACCAATATGCTACCGATGCGCATTGGGGAGCAGAAATGACAGTGGATTATTTCTATACAAAATACGGACGTAAGAGTATTGATAACAATAATTTTGCTATTAAATCTTATGTTCATTATTCTACCAACTACTTCAATGCATTTTGGGATGGTTCCAGAATGACTTATGGGGATGGAAGCTCTACAACGAACGGAGGAAAGCCTTTAACAGCAATAGATGTATGCGGTCATGAAATTACACACGGATTGACTTCTAAAACAGCGAATCTTGCTTATCAGAGAGAATCCGGAGCATTGAATGAAGGTTTCTCAGATATCTTCGGAAATACCATTGAGCGTTGGGCAAGACCTACTCAGGCAAGCTGGACACTGGGAGAAGATTTCAACTACGTGATCAGAAATATGGCGAATCCAAATGCGTACAGCCAGCCAGATACCTATATGGGAACCTACTGGAAAACAACTACAACTTCAGGTTGCGTTACACCTAGCCAATCTAATGATTATTGTGGAGTTCATACCAATTCAGGTGTCCTTAACTTCTGGTATTATCTGTTAGTTACAGGAGGTTCCGGTACGAATGACAAAGGCTTTGCATACAATGTTTCAGCAATCGGACTGGACAAAGCCGGAGCAATTGCTTACAGAACATTAACGACTTATCTTACTTCTTCTTCTACATACGCTAATGCAAGAACTTATTCTATTCAGGCTGCTACCGATTTATACGGAGCAACCAGCAACGAGGTAACTCAGGTTAAAAATGCATGGAATGCTGTAGGCGTAGGTGGTGGAACTTCTCCGGCAGGAAAAGTGGCAGCCACAGATACAGCGCTGTACACTATAAGTCCAAACCCTGCAACAGACAGATTTACCATCAGCTTTGACGGAAAATCAGGGAAAGGAATTGTAGAATTGGTAAGTCTTACAGGTAAGAAAGAAATTTCTGAGAAAGTAGAAATAACTGATGGGGTGAATAAGCTGAACATCCAATTGCCTTCCAATATTCTTCCAGGAGTATATATTGTACTGGTAAACGGAGAGAAAGCAGGAAACCTTATTAAAAAATAGCACCAAACTTTTTAATATATTCAACGAAAAGGCCGCAAGTTAATTCTTGCGGCCTTTTGTATATTTTAAGTAAAGAAGGTTATACCAAATAAAAATCATTCAGTTTTTCTTCACAAAGCGTTTTTACAACTTCAATCCATCGGTCTTCATCATTCAGACATGGAATGTAATGGAAGTTTTCACCTCCACCATGCATAAACTGCTCTTTCCCTTCTACAGAAATCTCTTCCAGAGTCTCAAGACAGTCGGAAACGAATGCCGGACATACAACAGCCAGGTTTTTTATTCCCTTTTTGCCAATGGTCTCCAGGGTTTCGTCTGTATATGGCTCAATCCACTTGTCTTTTCCTAATCTTGACTGGAAAGAAACAATCGTTTTCTCTTTAGGTAAATTCAATTTATCAATGACAAGCTGTGTCGTTTTATAACATTGATGACGATAGCAGAACTGATGACTTGGATTATCCTCTCTGGAACAACAGTCATTAAGGTTACAGGTCTTCGTAGGATCTGTTTTATAAATATGTCTTTCCGGAACTCCATGATAAGAAAACTGCAGGGCATCAAAATTTTCAGGAAGCTTCTCTTTTATACTTTCTGCAAGGCAGTTGATATAAATATCTCTGTTGTAGAAAGGCTGAATGTAATTGATCTTTATAGCTGGAAAATTCTTTTTTCTCACTTCTTCTGCTTTTTCAATCACGGTTTCCGTGGTACTCATTGCATATTGAGGATATAGTGGAAAAAGAACAATTTCAGTGACTCCCTGATCAACCAGTTTCCGGATACCAGCTTCAATGCTTGGTTGTGCATATCTCATTCCGATTTCCACAGGAACATCTACCACTTTCTGAAGTTTTTTCTGAATTTGTTCAGTAATCACAATCAGCGGAGAACCTTCATCCGTCCAAACCGTTTTATAGGCTTCAGCAGATTTTGCAGGTCTTGTTTTCAGAATGATTCCCTGTACAAGAAGTGCACGAAAGATCCAACGGTAATCAATCACTCTTTCGTCCATCAGAAACTCATCAAGATATTCCTTTACGTCGTTTACAGAAGTTGATCTCGGTGATCCGAGGTTGACTAGTAAAATTCCTTTCTTATTCAATATTCTAAATTTTAATTATGAAACAGAGCTTTTAAAATCTGTTACTAATTTTAATACTTTGGCAAAGGTATTACTTTCCAGTAAGCCATTGCCGTCAAATTTGCCTTTTATCCCTTTTATTAATGTCTGATGTTTATCATCTGCTACCGCTCCAAGAGTTTTTAAAATTAATAATAACTCTTCGTTACCTCTTTCTCCACTGGCAGAAGCGGTAATTACAGCAACAGGTTTCTCAGAAAATATTGTTGTGGAAACACACCATTCCAATAAATTTTTTAATCTTCCCGGGATACTGAAAATATATTCCGGTGTGGAAAAAATGACACCTGCTGAGTTTTTAATATCCTCTCTGATTTTCAGAACTTCTTCCGGAGTATGATCATCCGTTAATGCCGTATCAAAATGCGGAAGAACAGAAAGATCAGTATATATTTGGAAATTTTTATTGTCTATCCTTTCCAATACCTGCTCCATCAGTTTCTGATTGCTGGAGTTTTCAGAAGCACTTCCTATAATGATTACAATTTTCTTTCCGGGAGGCATTTTAACTGTTTTATCCGTTTACGGCTTCCACTCTTTCTACTAAGTCCGGAACGAATTGTTTTAAAATATTTTCAATTCCGTTTTTCAAAGTAGCAGTAGAACTTGGACATCCAGAGCATGCGCCCTGTAGAAGCATTTTAGCTGTTTTACTTTCCTGATCATATTCCATCAGAGAAATTTTTCCACCATCATTTTCCACAGCAGGAGCTACATATTCATTTAAAATGTCAGAAATTTTCTGCTCATCCTCTGTATAATCTCTGTTGATAATTTTTTCAACTGGATTTTCATGTTTCTGAGGTTCTATTTTTGAAATTTCACCTCCGTTCTGAAGATATTCGGCAATAAGCGCACGAACAGTCATCATTACCTGGTGCCATTCTACAGAATTATTTCTTGTAACCGCTACAAAGTTGTCCGAAATGAAAACTTCCGTTGCAAAATCAAACTCTTTAAAAATAGCCAGCGCCAAAGGAACTTCCTCAGCAGCTTCTTTCGATTTTACTTCCACAAAACCATCCATCAGTAATTTGCTCGAAACAAATTTCATTACATTTGGATTCGGAGTCATTTCAGCATAAATCTGATACATTTCTTTTTTCTTCTGAAGATAAATTCTCGGGTTGGCCAGTAATTCATCCTCAATTACATTTTTCAGACTTTCAGCAACATGTTCCCATTCTATGGTATCCTGTTTTGCTACTGCTACAAAATTAGCGGTAATGAAAACTCTTTCCACAAAAGGATAATTGAAAAGTTCCTGTGCTAAAGGAATTTCCGAAATATCTGAATTTCTGTCCAGTTCTAAAGACCCTGGGATGAGATTGTAATCTGCTACAAATTTCATCACTTTTGGGTTTTCAGTTGGTTCTATAAGTACGGTACGCATTTTTTCGTTAAATTTGAGATACAAAAATACGCATTAGAAGTTAGAAGCTGAAAATTGAGAGTTAGATTTTTGCTATCACTGTAATTTAGAAGTTAGATATCAGAAAAGATAGTGTATTTTAATTTTCAATTGGGCACATTTTCACATTTTCAAATTAATATTATGGCACTAATAAAACAGCTTTTAGGAAAAGCACCACAGATCGGAGAGAATACTTTTTTAGCAGAAACTGCAACTATTATTGGCGATGTTACAATGGGAAAAGACTGCAGTGTCTGGTATAATGCAGTGATCAGAGGTGATGTTCACTATATCAAAATGGGTGACAAAGTGAATGTTCAGGATAATGCAATGTTGCACTGTACGTATCAGAAATATCCTTTGAATATCGGGAACAATGTTTCTATAGGACATAATGCCATTGTTCATGGATGTACCATTAAAGATAATGTACTGATTGGGATGGGAGCTATTGTGATGGATGATTGTCTGGTAGAAGAAAACTCTATTGTAGGAGCAGGTTCTGTAGTGACTCAGGGAACTCACATTAAATCCGGAGAAGTTTGGGGAGGAGTTCCTGCAAGAAAAATCAAAGATATCAATGCCCAGTTACTGGAAGGAGAAGTGAACAGAATTGCAGATAACTATGTGAAATATTCATCATGGTATAAAGAGAATGTGAAGGATCATCAATTTTAGGATATTAAGTGAATAGTGAAT
>NZ_JAMZGF010000104.1 GCF_024158915.1 Chryseobacterium sp. S0630
AAAACAAATCAAAATATATAAAAATTATTTACTTTTTAACAAGAAAAACCGCCTCAGTTGTGAGACGGCTTCTTTGTTTTATCGCGTCTTAAAGTATTTCCACTTCTTCCGGTACAACAAAAAGAATAATACAGCCCTGTTCTGATTTCACAGAATGTTTAAAATTCGGTGGAGTATACAAATAATCCCCTTTTTCCAGACTGGCTCCTGCAATAGTTGCATCACCTCCCATGATAAACAATTCCTCACCAGCAGGATGATTATGATAAGGATAGCTTGCTCCCGCTTCAAATTTTAAAAGAATACTGGTAGAACGGTTTTTTTCAGGATCAAATTTTAAAGATTTTACAAAAATACCTTCATAATGAATTCCTTTTTCAATTAAAGGCTGCCATTCTTTCTGTTCTGTTTTTACGATGTAATCGTGGATGTTGGTGTTCATGATATTTGAATTTTAATTGTTATTGATGTAAAAGTTGGTCTAAACTCCATTTGTAACGGGAAAAGGTACTCAGAAGAAAAGCTCCGGCACTGAATGCAAAGACTGAATAGTCCAGAGGTTCTTTAATTCCAAAAGAAATGCTCATGGCTATTGCAAAAAATAAAGTGAGAATAGAGGCGTACCTTGCTGTTCTTTTTATCTGAAACCCCAGAAGAAGCAAAATACCGATGGACAGTTCAGCAATGGTAGATAATACTGCAATAATGGCTGCCCACGATTGTGGTAAAAATGAAATGGTTTCAGCGGTATAATGAACAAAATTTTTCCAACCGGAAGATTGTACTCCCCAAAGATTCAGTCTGCTTGCCACTGCTGACAAAAATCCGACAGCCAGGGCAATTCTTAATAAGAAAATGGCGGCATCGTGTTGCGTTTTCATACGTATAATTTTTAGGTTTTAATTACAGTACAAAGTTCAGGGAAAGCCTTTGCCTAAAGAATAGACAATTCCGGAAAAAGCATATAATATTTGAGGGAGTAAGGAAGCTGGAGGATGGGAGTTAATAAGAGGCTGTAAATTTTTTTCTTCAGACTAAAACTCCTTTTTTTATATTTCCTTTACTGCCTTCTGATAATCTTTAGGAGAGCGTGAAGTATGTTTTTTAAAGAAATTTGAAAAATAGAAGGGATCATTGAAACCAAGTTGGTAAGCAATTTCTTTTATGGTCAGTTTTTCATAGAGCAAAAGCCTCTTGGCCTCAGAAATAATGAGGCTGTAAATCACATTCTGAGCTGTTTTATTGGTGTGAATTTTTGAAACCTCATTCAGTTTGGCTTCAGTGGTCCCGAGAAGATCAGCAAAATGAGAGACCTGATAATTGTTTTGAAAATGATCTCTTACCCTTTCAAGGAACTTTAAAAATAAAGCATCGGGTTTCCAGATTTCATCACCGTTGGCAATTTTACTGCGGTTGATTTCCACCAATAGCAATTCAACCATAGAATGCGTAGAGATCAGATACTGATAAGGCTGTTCCTGAATTTCTTTTTCAATAGCATTCAATGTTTCAGAGAAAAATGCAGGATGTTGTACGGTAATCATTTCGTTCATTCCAAAATGACAGAAAAGTCCGTTGTGGAAAATAAGCTCAATATCACTGTCGTTTTTGCAGAAGAAATCAAGGGTGAATTCCAACGCAGTGAGTTTTCCTTCCACAGATTTTAACTGATGAAACTGCCCTGAAGTAATCGTTACAACCTGACCGGTTTTCAGGATGAAAATATTTTCGTCAATCAGAATTTCAGCACTTCCATGATGACACCAGAATAAGGTGTATCTGATGACTCTTCTTGGCTCAAAATGCCCTGACTGATGAGAATATTTTTTTATTTCAATCATTTTGCAGACCTGTTAGAGATTTGATACTTCTATTTTTACACTGTGAAAGAAATTCCTTTGTTATAGACGAAATTACAAAATGTTTAACTAAAATGATGGAAAACTAGAATTATATTGTAGATAAAAATACCTAAATTCGTTTAGATTTTAAACAAAAATTCAGAATGAAATACTCTAAAATTATTATCGTTGTAACCCTGTTACTGTTCCAGTTGGGAGCGGCGCAGGAAAAAGCAGATGTTGTCTTAAATAAAGCTTTCACAGAAGCTAAAGCAGGAAAGAAAAATGTTTTACTGGTGTTCCATGCTTCATGGTGCAAATGGTGCAAAATGATGGAAAAAAATATGGACCTTCCTGAAACCAAACCTATTTTTGATAAAAGATTTGTCACGGCTTATGTAGACGTTCAGGAAAGAGGTGATAAGAAGAACCTTGAAAATCCAGGCGGACAAGAGCTGATGAATAAATATAAGGGCGGAACTGCCGGACTTCCTTTCTGGGTGATCCTCAATCCAAAAGGAGAAGTATTGGCAGATTCTTTTGATGCTAAAGGAGAAAATCTGGGATCTCCGGCCACACCGGAAGAAGTAAATACTTTTATTGCCAAGCTGGGGAAAGCCTCAAAACTAAGTAATGAAGAGTCACAAACTATAGAGAAAGTGTTTGTGAAGAAATAAAAATAAAATCCCTCCAAAATTTATTGAAGGGATTTTTTATTATATGAATCTGTTGATTATAATTCTTTATAAGAATACTCAATATTGGTCCATAAAACCTGATCTCCTGTTTTGATCATTTCAGAAGGAGTGGAAAATATATTGACAAAAATATTTTCGTATTGGGTGGTTCCAAAATGAGCACTTTTAGTAATCAATAAGGCGTCATGATCATCTCGGGGGACTTTTTTAACGTATCTGTACGTTCTTTTTAAAGTGAATGAAGAAGTGTTTTTATGGAAATCACCAATGTAAGTTGGCTTACTATTATTATTCTCTTGGATCATTACAGAATCATTCGCGATGGTAAAACTGTACGTAAAATCTGTAGTTGAGGTTTCTGATAGCAACTTGATGGTCTTGTTTTTAAGATCAAGGCTTATTTTTTCCCAAGTGGGTTCCTGATACAGACTCCAATAATTGTTGAGGTAAGATTCATCCGGAGTAGATTTTTCTCCTTTTGCCCCCTGATACAAAACTGTATTTTTTACAGCATAGCTTTTAAATTGAAACTGGTAAACATTTTTATCAACAGGTCTCGGATCATCAATTGTATTATCGTTGTTTTCACAAGAGATCAATGACAATGCCATCATCAGGGCATAAAATGGGTGTTTCATCGGTACTTTTTGCAAAAATAGGCCTTTTACACGGATTGGTGAAATAGAATAGAGTGAAACTTCCCTATAACAGGGCTAAAAAGTAAAAAGACGAAAGAGCAAATGTATGAATTCACCTTTTCGTCTTTTAATTTCATTTATTTCCCAAAATACATCTGATCCTGCTTCTGTTGCTCATTATAAATGATCTGGAAGCTTACAGGCATATATTGGTAAAGAAGTTTCCAATGTTGGATTTTTGCATGTTTTTTAAAACTTTCGAAAGATCTTACAAAAAGGTTTTCAATCATGGTTCTTACATAAGAATTCCCGTTTCTGTAGATCCAGTCCATCAGCTTGATATGATGGGCAATGATATTGATCTTAGATTCCTGCAACAAGTTCTTCAGATAATTCACGGTAGCCTGCATGACCCCAGCGAAATTGTCCTGTACAGACAACTGTGTGATCTCATTGCGAAGTGGCGGATAGAAAAATTTTAAGTATTCAACAGCTATTTTTTGATTAATAGTTTGCATTTGTACTTTCATCATAATTAAGAATTTTTCAAACACTTTATATTGCAGCGAAATGTATACCAAAATTTAAAGGCAGGCTGCAAAAATAAATACACCAACTATCACAGCGATGTGAGTGAGTAATATCTCTGCATTGTGTCTGTTAGTCGTAGTTTTCCAGGTTTTCCAATCTGAAATCCTTCTGATTTTATTTTTCATAATCTATTGATTGTGAGTTGTTTTGATTTTTGTTTAATTTAAACACTTTGTAATGAAACGGATAAAAAATGTAATAAAACCGTTATATGCCGTGACTGTAAATTTGTCTGGAATACACCTTCTGTAGGTTGGCAGAAATATGACTAAAAATCACTTTTCTGTATTCCTCACTGCAGAAAGCGGTACAATTGTCCAGAGAATAGATAAAAGTAGTCTCAATAGCATTCTTCAGTACTGTATCTCCATCAGTATAAATTTTGTCCATTTTCTGTAAACTTCTGAACAGCAGATTTCTGTCATTCTGGCGGATCATATTTTTAATACGTTCCGTAAACGTCCGGATAATGCTGTATGAGTTTTGAATGTTAATTTCTTTTACTTCCTTTTCAAAATCGGGAACCACATCGGTGATTTCCTTTACGGCTTGTAAATAATTCATTGTATTATATTTTAATTGTGATTGTGTTCAAGGATTTTGATAATAGCACCAAAGATGAAAATGGTTAAAAAAGCGAGAAAGAGCATATGGTAAGGCTTAAGCCACTTTGGAGTCGCTGGTCCTCTGCTTTTTAATCTTCTGAGCTTGTCAATTCTGTTTAATGTTTTTAAGTCCATTTTTCTATGTTTTCAAATGATGATGCCAATGATATTCCGTTGAAAATGAAATTTATTTAAAGTGTTGATATACAATTAATTGATGTTTTGTGGTTGAATTTTTAAAACAAAAAAGCCTGTCAAAATGATATGGTTTTTATCAAATTGAATATGTGACTTCTTTGGTTGCGGTTTCCCGTAAAAAAAATGTAATTTATTCCTTATTTTAGTAAAAAAACAATATGCCAGATATTAAACAAAAAGGACACGATATTAAAATAAAAAATATAGTTATCCATCGAATTGATAAAGAACCTGCTAAAGAGGTTACTGAAATGAAACTAGCAACAAAAACTTTAGAGGTTTCTAAAAAGGAAATTTTTTTTATTGCAGATATTAAGAAGTCATTTTCTGGTCCCGGAAAAACTTATGGAATATTTGAAGAGCAAGACCAATCAACAGTATTTGAGAATTTATTGACTGGGTATGCTGAAGGTATTATAGATTTTTTGGAAATGACCCAAGAGCTCATGCATCACTATAAAAGAATATTAGAACTAACAAATCCAGCTTCAGGTGGTTTTTTAGTTTTTTCTGATTATCTCAATACTTCGCTTAATGCTGAATACCTTTTAATTTTGGCAATAAATAATAAGCAAGGATATTTTTTTAGCGAAGACCTGACATTAAATGAAATAGAAAGTATAGATTTAAGTAAAATTGATGTTGCTTCATCCATTAATATTTCAAAATGGAAAGAGTTTAAAAATGGGAATGACGACATTGATACATATCTATCATTTAGAAGTGGATTGAAAAACATATCAAAATATTTTCAAACTTTTATTGGTTGTGAAGATAAAACAACAAAAACTGCAGGTTCGAAGAAATTGGTTTTTGCAGTTAAGGAATATTTAAATAATAATTTTGAAGATAAAGAGGAACGCGATAGATTATTAGACAGAATTAAAGCTCATTGCATTGAATATGATAGAAATAACAAGGGTGTGTTTCTAAGCGATATATCAAGAATTATTGATGAGGAAAATCCTGATGATTTTGCAACTTTTGCTTCAGATGAAAAGTATTCTGTGAATCCTATAATAAGTGTTGATAAAAATGTAATTAAATTATTAACAAAAACCAAGTATAAATCAAGAAATGAAGATTTTATAATTGAATTTGACAATACATTAATCGGAAATAAAATTAAATATGATGGAGAAACAAATTCTATGTCAATAGAAGATATACCACAAGATCTGGCGAACCAAATTAAAAAACATATGTGATGTTGGATTTATTAAAGGAATTATTTTCAAATAAAATAAGTGAAACAGCTAATTTATGTAGTTTCTCATTTCTTATTACAGATGTTAAACAAATTAGTTTATTACAAGAAGTTGAAATTGATAATATATTTAATGAAAAAGAAATTCCGGTTTCTGATACTGAATTGAAAGTTGGAGAGACTTATATTTTTGATTTAGCATGGACATCATTAAGAAGGCATAATTTTTATACAACATGTGCTGACTTCGTTACATTTAATAATAAAGATAAAAGCAAAGAATTTTATATTTTAGAAATTGATTGTACAGAAAAAGGAAGCCGTCTCATTTTCCTTGAGGCGGTTTTTGTTTATAAACTACCCATATTATTTTTTTAGGATGATTTTTTTGA
>NZ_JAMZGF010000105.1 GCF_024158915.1 Chryseobacterium sp. S0630
TAAAATTTTTTGAGCTATAAGGGCTCAAAATTTTCCAGAATAACTTTTTAACTTACACAGTTAGTGAGATACTACCTTTTTAATCCAATTGAATATTGTTATTTTTTAAAATTTCTTTAAACTTATCGGTCTTGCCTTCCTCTTTCATACTCTTATAAATATATACTAGCATTTTTTCAGCATCTGATCGGTAAGGTGATTTCTGATCAGAATAGATCCTGTATGCTTTACACATATTATCAAGACCTTTCTCATTATTCTTCAGGTGGGTAAAGTAGACTTGCCCCATTCCATAATAAACCTCAGGGTCACCAGGATATGTCTTGTCAAAATCTAGGTATGCATCAATAGCCTTTTGATATTCTTTCTTATAGACATAAGTAATGGCAATATTCTGTAAAGGCATTTTACCCTTTGGATCAACGGCTAATGACTGTTTGTAGGCATTAAGAGCTTTATCATAATCTCCAACTCTTCTATAAGTAATACCCAGATTATCCCATGCATAAATGAATTTTGGATCAATCTTTACAGCCTGTTCATAATTCTGAATGGCCTCCTTCCAGTTTTCTTCTTTGGATGCGTTAACCGCTTTCGTGTAGAAATCAAGAGCAGTTTGATTTTCCGAGAACTTATTATATTCAGTTTCCGTAGTGGTAGTAGCCCTCTTTACGCTTTCGCAGTTTTGCATCAGATAGCGTTCAAGTTCATTATAGCTTTCTGTATACTGTTTTGAATCCTTATTGGGATCAAAAGTCAGATTAATCTGCTTTTTTCCATTTACTTTTGGTGCATTTTTGGATTGTTCTTCTGCTCCTTTCAAAAGAGTTGAGATCTGAAGGGCTCCCGAGTATTTATCAATACATTCATGAACATCTTTGATGATATCTTCCTTCTTCCTGTTAGCTAAAGCAATAGAATCAGCACACTTACAGGCGTTTTCTGAAAGTTCCTGAAGAATTGTTTTTTCATTCGGCTTATCCTGAGAAAATGAAAGAGAATACAGTAAAATAAAGAATAAAATGGTTATTGGTTTTTTTATCATGGGTTCTGGTTTATTTCAGATAAGGAGTGATAATCTTTGTCCAGATTCTATATCCCTCCGGCTTAAAATGAAGCATGTCTTCCACAAAAATATCTTTTCTTACATTTCCATTAGCATCTTCCATTGCCTTGGTAACATCGATAAATTCTGCCTTGGGTTCCTTTTTCATAAAAGCAGCAATTTTTTTATTGGCTATTTTCATCTGTGGCCAGATCACTTCTCTGCTCGGTGAATATTTGATAGAGATATAATCAACCTCAATATTAGGGAATCTTTCACGTATTTTTTTGTAGAAAGCTTTATATCGGTCTACGACTACTTTTGCTTTTAGCTGATGATTGTCTGCAAAATCATTTTCCCCACAATAAATAATAATTTGTTTGGGTTGATAAGGAGTTAAAAGATCATTTGCAAAATCATTAAGGTCTGTAAGTCTTGAACCTCCGAAACCTCTGTTGATGATTGTTTTGCCAGGAAAGTAATCTGCTATATCAGTCCATTTGGTGAATGATGAGCTTCCCAGAAATAAGATAGCATCTTTTGCCGGTGGGTTTTGCTGATCCAGTTTTTTGAACTCCTGGATGTCCTGCCAGAACATTGGTTTTTTTTCCTGAGAAAAGGCAATAGCAAAGTACAGCAATAGAAATGCTGATAGAATCTTCTTCATTATATTCAGTTTAAAATTAGATATAAAAGTAATAAAAAACTCCCGATTAGCGGGAGTTTATGATTTATCTTTTGTAGGTAACGTAAGGGATGTCAGGAATTTTATCTCCATTCATATCAAAGATTCCAGATTGCTGGGCAAGTTTAAGATCTTTGGCTGTTAACATATCAACTCTGTAGTTTACAGATCCTTCGTCGCCAAGCTTAATTCCAATAACTTTTGAATCAGCATCGTAGGTATATCTTCCTTCAGTTTTCGGAGATGGTGTACAATCTGCACCGCTTCCTGTATACGCTGTATAGCTTACATAATAATCTGTTCTTAAGAAAAGAGTATTTTTAGCTGCACATCCTGTTAAAGTTTCAGTATAAAGCACTGTTTTATTATCTTTTCCAGAAATTACTTCCCTTTTAACTTCCTTCCAATCTCCCTTCATGATATCCATATCATAAGCTTCAAGATTGTCATCTTTACAAGAAGTAAGCGCCAGGGCAGAAAAGGCAAATAAAAGTAGCTGTTTTTTCATTTTCACAAATTTAAGAATATGCTAAAATATAAATAAATTTGAAATATCTATAATGAAATAACGATTTTTTAAACGAATGTTTGTAAATTAAATAATTTTATGAATACTGCGATGCGAGATACGAGTTTTGGGTTATATATTTTCAACATGAAAATTAATAAACACTTTCATCCGAATCTCGAAATAGCGTAGCTCAAATCTCTTGCCCGTACCCAGAAACTCGCACCCCGAATCCATTAATAACTCATCTCTACAATCTTATAAGCGTCCTGCGGAGTCAGTTTTTTATATTCTCCAAGACCTAGCCAGTTTCTGTCTGTAAAGGCTTTTTCAACTTTTTCAGCAGTTCCTTTAAAGTCTTCTGTATACTCGGAAAGTCTGGTTTTGATGTGAAGGCTGTGGAAGAATTCTTCCAGTTTTTTGATGCCCAGTTCAGCTTTTTCTTCTACGCTTCCGTCTTTGATTCCCCAAACTCTCTCAGCATACTGAGCCAGTTTTCCTTTTTTATCTTCGAAATTGTAACGGTAATGGGATGGAGCAATAATTGCCAGTGTTCTTGCGTGATCAATACCGAAATAAGCCGTCAGCTCGTGCCCCATTGCGTGTACTGCCCAGTCTGTAATGACTCCTTTCTGGATCAGGCCGTTCAGAGCCATTGTACAACACCACATAAAGTTTCCGGCAGCATCGTAGTTGAAATCATCAGTCAATACTTTAGGAGCAGTTTCCTGTAGACTGATCAGAATACTTTCTGCAATTCTTTCCTGAAGATCAGCAGAAGAAGGAGCTGTCATGTATTGTTCCAAAACGTGAGTGTAGGCATCAGTGATTCCGTTTACAATCTGATTTTTCGGAATGGTTCTGATCACTTCCGGATCCAGAACAGAAAATTGTGGGAAAAGTCCCGGTCCTCCTGAAGATAATTTCTCATGGGTTTCCCTTCTTGAAATCACATACCCAGAATTCATTTCTGAGCCTGTTGCAGGAAGTGTCAGAATGCTTCCAAAAGGCATTCCTTCCCCTTCAAATGTTCTCACCGACTTTCTCAGGATATCCCATGGCTCACCGTCATAATTGGCGGCTGCAGAAAGGAATTTTGTTCCGTCAATGACAGATCCGCCACCTACAGCAAGAAGGTAAGTAATATTTTTCTCTTTGATAAAATTTAAAGCATTGATCAGAACTTCATATTCAGGATTGGCAGGAACTCCGCCAAACTCATATAATTCATGACCTTTTAAAGCCTCTTTTACCTGATCGTAAACACCATTATTTTTGATGCTTCCGCCACCGTAAATCATTAATATTCTTGCGTCTTGAGGGATTTCTTTGGAAATTTTAGCGATTTCGCCTTTCCCGAAAAGTATTTTTGTTGGGTTTTTAAACTCGAAATTAAGCATTGTTCTAAATTTATTTTAAGTCAAATTTACGGAATGAAAAAGGAAAAGTGAGTTAATGAAATTTTAAAATTGCTATTATTCATTTTTATGAAAGCTATTGCCTTGAGCTGCTTTTATTCCTCTTTTTTTATTCCATTCTAATCTAAATACTATTTTTCAGATGAAAGGTAGGTTTTTGCTCTTTTTATAAAACCTTCTTTATCCTTCTTTATCTCTTCCAATAGTTTTTTCCGGTCATCAGGAATCGTAAGATACTGGTCACCCCAAAGGTTGATTTCCACGATCACGGGAATAAGATCAATCCCTTTTTGAGTCAGAAAATAAAGAATTTTCAGCTTGTTGTCCGGATGATCTTTTTTATCAATGATTCCATGATCTAAAAGGTTTTGAAGCCTTGTAGCCAGAATATTGGTGGCTATTTTTTCATCAGCTTTGAGGAAGTCACCATAAGTACATTCCTTTTTCAGCATCAGATCTCTTATGATGAGAAGAGACCATTTGTCACCCCACATTTCCAGTGAACAGCTGATCGGGCAGTCTGATCTTTTTTTACTCATTTTGTTAATTTTAAAATAATGCTTGCAAAATGAAAGTGTTTATTTTAATTTTGCTTTTATTTTGCAAGTAAATTTAATCATAAAAATTAATAAATCAAATGGATCATTATGACATTGCCGTAATTGGCTCAGGACCCGGCGGATATGTGGCTGCTATTAGAAGCGCTCAGTTGGGGTATAAAACAGTGATTATAGAAAAATATGATACATTGGGAGGAACATGTACCAATGTGGGCTGTATTCCGACTAAAGCATTATTGGACAGTACTCATCATTATGCAGAAGCACGACATCAATTCAAGGAACATGGGATTAGGCTGGATAATATTGAACTGGACTTTTCCCAAATGTACAGGAGAAAAGCGGACGTTGTTTCAAAAAATACAGGAGGGCTGGACTTTTTAATGAATAAAAATAAAATTACAAGGTTAAAAGGGACAGCAAGCTTCATTAATAATTCTACCATAAAAATTGTCAGCGAATCGGAGATTAAAGAAATAACCGTTCAACATTTTATCATTGCCACAGGCTCAAAACCTTCAAGTATTCCGGGAGTTGAAATTGATAAAAAAAGAATTATTACTTCCACAGAAGCATTGTCTTTGCAGGAAAAACCGGAATCTATGGTTATTATTGGCGGTGGAGTGATAGGGGTGGAAATGGCTTCTATTTTCAATCGTATCGGAACAAAGGTGACCATTCTGGAATATGCCGATCATCTGATTGCCACCATGGACCATGAGTTGGGAAAAAGCCTTCAGAGAATCCTTAAAAAAGAAGGAATTGATATTCGTCTTAATCAGACGGTATATAAAACGGAGAATGCAGGTTCTAAGGGTAAAGTTTTCTTTAAAGATAAAAACGGAACAGAAGGAGAACTGGAAGCAGATTTTGTATTGGTAGCGGTGGGAAGAAGTCCTTATGTAAAAGGCCTCGGTCTTGAAAATACAGACGTTCAGCTGGACGAGAGAGGTTTTATTAAAGTGAATGAGAAAAAACAGACTTCGGTGCCTACTATTTACGCAATAGGAGATGTTATCGGTGGTGCAATGTTGGCTCATAAAGCGGAAGAAGAAGGTGTTTTTGTGGCTGAAACCATTAACGGACAGAAACGTCATATTCATTACAACCGCATTCCTTCAGTAGTGTACACATGGCCGGAAGTAGCTTCAGTAGGATATACGGAAGAATATCTGAAACAAAATAACATTGCATATAATGTAGGGAAATTCCCGTTTTCTGCCAGCGCGAGAGCTCGTGCTTCAATGGATATGGAAGGTTTTGCGAAAGTTTTGGTAGATCCTAAATATGGAGAAGTATTGGGAGTTCATATTATTGGTGCCAGAGCTGCAGATTTGATTGCTCAGGGTGTTATCGCTCAGGAATATGAAGTGACGGCAGAAGATATGTTCCGTATTTCCTATGCTCATCCAACCTATTCTGAAACGCTGAAAGAAGCTTATCTGATTGCTTCAGGACAAGGAGCAATTAATATATAAAGAAGTCATGCTAAAATTTAAACCATTAAGATGTGTGAAGAGCATAAGAATAATTAAGATTCATCTTAGATGAAAAAAAGCATCTTGCTCAAA
>NZ_JAMZGF010000106.1 GCF_024158915.1 Chryseobacterium sp. S0630
CAAAAAAATCATCCTAAAAAAATAATATGGGTAGTTTATAAACAAAAACCGCCTCAAGGAAAATGAGACGGCTTCATTTTTTTATTATTTATTTTCTTAATGATTTAGTTGCCCTAAAGCTCGCTATGACATAGTAGGCGACAAACACCATGGAAAACTTCAGAATGGATGGTATAGCCAGCTCAAGTTTAAAAATAAGAGTACCTACAACAACCAGAATAGCCATTACTACAAAAGACAGTCCCAGTTTCTTTACCAATGTAATATCCGGAGTATCTAAATAATAAGCAATCCCCCACGCTGCACCAAATGCAATAGCATAGTAGAACTCTAACCCGATATTCTCTGAACTTAAAAAGAAATAATTAATCAGGAAGCTTACTGCAGTTCCCAATGCGAAATATATCAACGCTTTTTGCATGTCTGTAAAATATGGTGCAAAAATAGAGAAATTAATTTGAGAATCTGAAGAAGCCCCCATTTGAAAATGAAATCGTCATAACTCATTTTAATTCTGTAGTTACCGAACCATTCAACTTTCAAACATTTAAACACAAAATTGGGGAGATATAATTAAATAACACGAAGTAACAAACTGAAAATCAAAAATATAAAATCAAACACTATGTTCTTTTTTTATTATTATATTTGGAAACTTAGAAACTTTCTAGAATTTTTATGGAAACCCAAAAATATACTCCAACCAACAAGGTAAGAATTGTAACTGCTGCCTCATTATTTGATGGGCATGATGCTGCAATCAATATTATGCGTCGTGTCATCCAGGGCACAGGATGCGAAGTGATCCACTTAGGACACGATAAATCAGCAGAAGAAGTTGTAAATACAGCAATCCAGGAAGATGCCAATGCTATTGCATTAACTTCATATCAGGGTGGTCACAACGAATATTTCAAATATATCTATGACCTGTTGAGAGAAAAAAATTCACCTCAGATCAAGATCTTTGGCGGCGGTGGCGGTGTAATTCTTCCGGAAGAAATCAAAGATTTGATGTCTTACGGAATCGACAGGATTTATTCTCCGGATGACGGCCGTGAGCTTGGTCTTCAGGGAATGATTGATGATCTGGTACACAGATCAGATTTTGCAACTGGAAAAGATGTTACTGCAAAAGATCTTGACGATATCAGCTTTGAAAACCCGTCAAGTATTGCACAGATTATCTCAGCCGTAGAAAACTTCTCCGAAGAAAAGCCTGAACTTGTACAAGCTATTGATGAAAAATCTAAAGATTTAACCATTCCTATTATTGGTATCACAGGTACCGGAGGAGCTGGTAAGTCTTCATTAACAGATGAGTTGGTTAGACGTTTCTTACGTTCCAATACAGATAAAAAAATTGCCATTATTTCCATCGACCCTTCGAAAAAGAAAACCGGAGGTGCTTTATTGGGAGACAGAATCCGTATGAATGCGATCAATGATCCAAGAGTTTATATGCGTTCAATGGCAACAAGAGAAAACAACGTTTCTGTTTCTCCGTTTATTCATTCTGCACTGAATGTATTGAAACTGGCTCATCCGGATGTTATTATCCTTGAAACTTCAGGGATTGGGCAGTCTGGTTCAGAAGTTTCTGATTTTGCAGATGTTTCTATGTATGTAATGACTCCTGAATATGGAGCTTCTACCCAGTTGGAAAAAATCGACATGCTAGACTATGCAGATCTTGTAGCATTGAACAAATCTGACAAACGTGGTGCATTGGATGCCCTTCAGGCGGTAAGAAAACAGTTCCAGAGAAACCACCTTCTATGGGAAAGTCCATTAGATGATATGCCGGTGTATGCAACTAAAGCTTCTCAGTTTAATGATCACGGAACTACAGAATTATACAACAGATTAGTTTCAAAAGTAAACGATAAATTCGCTGATTTAAATCTAAAAACTTTTGTAGAACAGGAAGTTACTGAAGAAGTAACGATTATTCCTCCGAAAAGAGTCCGTTATCTTTCTGAAATCGTTGAAAACAACAAACAATACGATATCAATATTGAAAAGCAGGCCGAACTGGCCAGAACAATGTATCATATTGAAGGTGTAAAAAATATCATTTCCAATGAAGTTTTAGAGACTGAATATCAAAAAGCAGAGAAAGAGCTTCAACAGGATAATATCGACTTCTTAAAAACATGGGACGATACGAAAAAAGCTTTCCATGCCGAGTTTTATTCTTATTTCGTAAGAG
This sequence comes from Chryseobacterium sp. S0630, assembly GCF_024158915.1. Lineage (GTDB taxonomy): Bacteria > Bacteroidota > Bacteroidia > Flavobacteriales > Weeksellaceae > Chryseobacterium. The sequence goes on from NZ_JAMZGF010000106.1 coordinate 2,213, forward strand.
GAAAAGAAATTAAAGTGGAAACGTCTACAGAATCTTTATCTCATTTGAGAATTCCAAAAATTGCATTACCAAAATACAATGACTGGGGTGATCTGATCAAATGGAAAGGCCAGGAAAATCTACCGGGAAGCTTCCCTTACACTGCAGGTATTTATCCGTTCAAAAGAACCGGTGAAGATCCTACAAGGATGTTTGCAGGAGAAGGAGGCCCTGAAAGAACCAACAGAAGATTCCATTATGTTTCTGCAGAAATGCCTGCAAAACGTTTATCTACAGCATTTGACTCTGTAACGTTATACGGTCAGGATCCTGCTTTACCACCAGATATTTATGGTAAAATCGGAAATGCGGGGGTTTCTATCGCAACACTGGATGATGCGAAGAAATTATACTCCGGATTTGATCTGGTGAATGCATTAACTTCGGTTTCAATGACAATCAACGGTCCTGCACCGATGCTACTGGCTTTCTTTATGAATGCTGCCATCGATCAGAATGTTGAAAAATATATCAAAGAAAACGGTTTAGAGTCTAAAGTAGAAGCTAAACTGAAAGAAAAATTTGATGATAAAGGGTTAGAAAGACCGAAATACAACGGTGAACTTCCTCCATCCAATAACGGCTTAGGGCTACAGCTTTTAGGATTAACAGGTGATGAAGTAATCCCTGCTGATGTATATGCAGAAATTAAAGCTAAAACAATTGCTACGGTTCGTGGCACTGTTCAGGCTGACATCTTAAAAGAAGACCAGGCTCAGAATACTTGTATTTTCTCTACAGAATTTGCATTGAGATTAATGGGTGACGTTCAGGAATATTTCATCAGAGAAAAAGTAAGAAACTTCTACTCTGTTTCTATTTCAGGATACCATATTGCTGAAGCAGGAGCGAATCCGGTTTCCCAATTGGCATTCACACTGGCTAATGGTTTCACGTATGTGGAATATTACTTAAGCCGCGGAATGGATATCAATGATTTTGCACCGAACTTATCTTTCTTCTTCTCTAATGGTATCGACCCTGAATATTCAGTAATCGGACGTGTAGCAAGAAGAATCTGGGCAAAAGCTATGAAATTGAAATATGGAGCTGACGAAAGAAGCCAGATGTTGAAATACCACATCCAGACTTCAGGACGTTCTCTTCATGCTCAGGAAATTGATTTCAATGATATCAGAACGACTCTTCAGGCGCTTTATGCGATCTATGACAACTGTAACTCCCTACACACCAATGCTTATGACGAAGCGATTACAACGCCTACTGAGCAATCGGTAAGAAGAGCAATGGCGATTCAGTTGATCATCAACAAAGAATTAGGATTGGCTAAAAACGAAAATCCGCTTCAGGGATCATTCATCATTGAAGAATTAACGGATCTTGTAGAAGAAGCTGTATATACTGAATTCGACAGAATCACAGAAAGAGGTGGAGTTCTTGGAGCGATGGAAACCATGTATCAGCGTTCAAAAATCCAGGAAGAATCTATGCATTACGAATGGTTGAAGCATACCGGTGAATATCCGATCATCGGAGTAAATACTTTCTTAGGAAAAGATGGTTCCCCAACCGTTTTACCAGGAGAAGTTATCCGTTCTACAGAAGAGGAGAAACAAGCACAGATTGAATCTCTTCACAATTTCCAGCAAGCGAATGACAGCAGATCTGAAGAAGCTTTAAGACAACTTCAACATGCAGCCATTAACCAGCAAAACTTATTTGAAGTGATGATGGATGCTGTGAAATACTGTTCTTTAGGACAAATCACCAATGCTTTATTTGAAGTGGGCGGTAAGTACAGAAGAAATATGTAAGCTTATACAGCAAACATTTTTTATATAAAAGAAGCCGTCTCATTTTCCTTGAGGCGGTTTTTGTTTATAAACTACCCATATTATTTTTTTAGGATGATTTTT
>NZ_JAMZGF010000107.1 GCF_024158915.1 Chryseobacterium sp. S0630
ACAAATCAAAATATATAAAAATTATTTACTTTTTAACAAGAAAAACCGCCTCAGTTGTGAGACGGCTTCTTTGTTTTTTTAATGTCCGAAAATATCTTTCAGACTTACTTCTTTAAATGTTCCCATTTTATTGACAGCTTCCATATCAAGGTTCTCCTTTTTACCGATAATGGCCGTATTAAAATGTATTGATTGAACTTCCGTCTGGTAAAAATGTTCGATATCTTCAAACTTCAGGTTCTGGATCTGTCCATAGATGTCCTTTCTGAAATCATGATAGATGTTCAGTTTCTGTAGCCTTAAAGTATTGAAGAATATATTATTTCGGGTAACCCTTGTTGAGGCAATCTGTTTCAGCGCTGCATTTCTGGCGTTTTCAAACTGAATAGGTACTTCAGGAAGTTCGTTCATCAGTTCATTCAACGTATCTACAGCGATCATCAGTTTGTCAGGCTGAGTTCCGATATACGTTGTCACATAGTCCGGATGTTTCAGCTCAGAGTTTGCAGCATAAGAAACATAAGCAGAGTAAGCAAGACTTTTACTTTCACGCATCTCCTGGAAAACAATAGAAGATAATCCTCTTCCAAAATATTCATTGAAAACATTGATCTTTCCGAAATGAAGTGGATTCACCTCGTTTCCTTTTCCAATCTTACTCATTTCCATCTGAACCATATCATAGTTGATGAAATTCACATTTCCTCCCGTTGCTGGTTCCGGATATTGCTTAGCTTCCGGGATCTGAAGACTTTCAGGCTTGATATACTGACCAATGTATTCTTTAAAGTTTTCAAAATTTTTGCCATAGAAAAATGCCTGATAAGGATATTGGAAAAGCTTCTTCATTCTGTTGGTGAATACTTCAGAATTGCTGCTTTCAAGCTCTTCCTTAGAAATAACATCCGTAAAACGGGAGTTGCTGCCCAGCTTCGTGTAATTGTTGAGTGCCGTTATAATTCGGTTTTTATCTTTCTTAATGGCTTCACGGTTTTCCAGTACTGTGCCCACAAACTGATTGTAGATTTCCTGATCAGGTTGTACGTCATGCATCCAGTGCTGAAGAAGACCGATTCCCTTTTCTATATTTTCTTCTAATCCGCTTAAAGAAATAATAAGCTGGTTGTTCGTTGTTTTAAAATCATTGCTGATCCCGATTTTAAAGAATTCCTTTTTTAAATCTTCCGGTGAAAGCGTATCCGTTCCTAGATACTGCAGAAGCTGAGTTGAAATCCCTAAATCTCTGTCATTATCACTTCCAAAAGGAAAAATGAAATGCAGCTGAGCGATATCGTTATACTTATTCTTTACAAAGCTTAATTTCTTTCCGTTAAGCTGATCCGTGATGATTTCTTTCTGATAATCGATAAACTCGGGTTTAATATCCTCCGTTTTATCTGCCAGAATCTCTTTCAAAAATTCAGATTGTGTATCACGGTTGATCTTAACAGGAGTAATCCCAGGATTCTCAACCCTGATCAATTTGTCATTGACTCCTTTTTCTTTATTGACAACCACATAATTTTCTTTGAAAAAATCATTGGCAAAATTTACAACATCCTCTTTAGTGAAAGCGGCATATTCATCCATTTCATTCAGTTCCTCTTCCCAGGTTCTTCCTTTTATATAAGAATCATAAAGGTTAGTGGCCAGTCCTTCGGCAGTTTCAAGACCTTTCATTCTCTGAAGTTTGAAATCATTGATGATTGCCGGCAGCATCCAGTCCGGAAAATCTCCTTTCTTGATCAGCTCAATTTCATCCAGTACCATATTCTTGGCTTCCTCCAGAGTTTGTGTTTCCTTGGGAACAGCAACAATAGAAAAATATCCATATTGTCTTAACCCCACAGAAAAAGCCTGAGCCCAAAGCATTTTTTGAGTTTGATTGATATGCAGATCCAGTAATCCTGCTTCCCCTCGGTTGCTGAGGATATTCGCAACCACATCAGCCAGCATTGCTTCTCTTGTTCCATAGCTATCTGTTCTCCATGCAAGCTGAGCGCGTGGAGTAGTAGGACTTTTTACCGTTCTTGTTACAACTTTTGTAATAGGTTCTTCAATAACAGGTGTTTTTTTAGGAAGCTCCTTATAAGGTAAAGTCCCGAAATATTGATCGATTAACTGAATGGTCTCTTCAAAATCAAAATCCCCAACCAGTACCATGGCATAATTATTAGGAACATAATATTCATCAAAATACTTATGAATAGCCTTCATCGATGGATTCTTCAGGTGTTCCGGTTTTCCAAGTGTCGTTTGCTGTCCATTAGGATGAGTGGGGAAAAGAGCATCCATCAGTTCGTAGTTCACAAGTCTTGTGTCATTGTCCTGCGCTCTGTTGAACTCCTCGTATACCGATTCCAGCTCGGTATGAAAAAGACGAAGGACAATTTCAGAGAATCTTTCCTTTTCTATTTTCAGCCATTTTTCAAGTTCGTTATTCGGAATATTATTTTTGTAAACCGTTTCATCAAACCAGGTATGAGCATTGGTTCCACTCGCTCCCAGAGAAGAGATTGCTTTGTCATACTCATTGGCAATGGCATATTGACTCGCTTCCTGAGAAACTTCATCAATCTTTTTATAGATTTCTCTTTTCTTCTCAGAGTCCTGTTCTGCCTTATGCTCTTCATATAAAGATGAGATCTGATCAAGAAGTTCTTTTTCCTTTTCCCAGTTCTGAGTTCCGATGTGAGACGTTCCTTTAAACATCATATGTTCAAGGTAATGAGCCAAACCTGTATTATCAGAAGGGTCATTATTACTTCCTGTTCTTACAGGAATGAAAGTCTGTATTCTTGGAGCATCAAAATTCTGAGCAAGAAAAACCTTTAATCCATTTTTCAAAGTATAGATTCTGACGTTATTTTCGTCGTGGGTTACCGTAATATAGTCGTATTGGTTTTTATCTGTATGTACCGTTTCCTTATATTTTCTGTCTGTCATATATAAAACTCATTTCATTCCTTAGAAACCGGAATGCACTACAAATGTAAGGAATCAAAAAAAATGTAGACCTCTTTTTATCATTATTACATCTATTATTACAGTTGAGAAGGTGAATCATTCCAAAGAAACTGTTTCCCAATCCTGCATCCCATCATATATATACTCTCACTGCAATTTCATATTCCCATTCTTTAAAAGCACAATTTCCTATTTCTCACCAACTCTCTCATCCTCCCACCCTCAAACTCTATTGCACTCAAACTCTCAAACTCTCGAACTTTCTCAGAAGCTTCATCCTGCTATCCATTCATACTCCTCGCGCCAGCGCTCTCCCACGCTGTCACCCTGAGCGAAGCCGAAGGGTCTCCCACGCCCAAACCCATCCACCCTCCAACCCCAGCTGCGGGGTAACCATTACTATCAGGGCTAGGGGAGGAGTTGTAAATGATGAATTATAAATTATAAATGATGAATGATGAATGATGAATGGTGGTTTCCGGGTAGGAGAGTACAGTTGTTGGGGTTATTGTGTTACGGGTTTCGGGTTTCCCGGTAGAAAAGGAACATCGGTATTGAATTCTCATCTTGCTGATTTCTATGGAAACGGGTTATTGAGTATCAATCTCTATTCCTATTGTGTTATTCCTCAGGAATCCCAACTTCTTTACGAGAGTCTTAAAGGAATTAAAATGACCGTATAATGTCTAAGGCATTTTATCAGTTAGTATTAGCTAGTGTCATGCTGAGCAGAGTCGAAGCATCTTAATTAATTACGGGTATAGGAGTTAAATCTATAAATTCTATAAAATAGCGAGTGTAGAGATATACCGTTATTCCCCTTGTGTTATTCCTCAGGAATCCCAACTTCTTTACGAGAGTTTTAATAAAGGAAAGTAAAATGAGAGTATAATGTCTAAGGCTTTTTATCAGTTAGTATTAGCTAGTGTCATGCTGAGCAGAGTCGAAGCATTTTAATTACGGGTATAGGAGTTACATCTTATTACTTTATATTATATATACTATAAAAGCAAACAT
>NZ_JAMZGF010000108.1 GCF_024158915.1 Chryseobacterium sp. S0630
GATTTTATCTCCGATAAAATGGATTATTGTTAAATGATAACTAGAAAATCGTAAGGTGGGATTCTTTCAGAATGATAAATACAACGTTTCGTTTATCCGTACAGCTTGTCATTCCGTTGGAAACTATGCATTGCTTGGTTGGAAAACGCAAAGGCGCTAGTTTTGTCCTAAGCTTGATGTTTTTAAGGTGCTAGGATTTTATCTCCGATAAAATTTGATAACGTCAAAAACTGAACAACCTATCTGTGTTAAGTTCTTGCCATTATTTTATTATATTTGAGAGAATGTTTATCTCATTCCAATATATGCAGCGTATACAAAAAACTATTGCGTTTGACTGGCAGTCAAAAGGTCACGGGTTCGAATCCCGTATTCTCCACTAAACGATAATATTTAATTTATTTGTCACAGATTTTTATCCTTTCACAGATTGAGCGGATTGAACAGATGTTTAGATTAAACTCAAAATCAGCTCAGTTGTACCTGGAAATCATCACTTAAAGTCAAGACACCTTCCGTGATCGCTTCCGGGTGGGTAGAGAAGCCTTTTAATTTTGAGGTTTTCCCTTTTAATACCAAGTCTAAAAGCTGTTTATCAGATAATTTTTTACCGAAGATTTCAAAGGTAATTTTAAAGCCACAGTTTTTGAAATCAGAGCAGCCTACAGCGGTTTTTCCTTTGATCAGATTATGTTCTTTACATTTAGGGCATTTCGTTTCTTCCCAGGACTGCAATTCTTTTTTCTGTGCAGGTTCTCTTTTTTTCTTCTCCTTTACTTCTTCTTTTTCTTCTTCCTGAAGGGTAATCACTTTTCCTTTTCCGTATACCACTTTTTCAGTGAGTTCTGTCACCATCTGAATCAGTTCTTCTTTGAAAAGATTGGCTTCATACTCTCCTTTTTCAATTTTACGAAGTTTGGATTCCCATTCTCCGGTCAGTTCCGGACTCTTTAACAGTTCGTCTTCAATGGTATCAATTAGCTGGATTCCGGTTTGAGTAGCGATGAGGTTTTTCCTTTTCTTCTCGATGTATTTTCTTTTGAAAAGGGTTTCGATGATGTTGGCACGGGTGGATGGTCTTCCTATACCGTTGTTCTTCAGCATTTCACGCAATTCTTCATCTTCTACCTGTTTTCCGGCAGTTTCCATGGCTCTCAGCAGTGTTGCTTCCGTGTAAGGTTTTGGAGGAGTCGTTTTTCCCTGGTGGATCATCGGATCGTGGGGTCCGGTTTCTCCTACAATAAATTCAGGGATGGTTTGTTCTTCCTCTTTTTCTTTTTCCTTATCGGTGGTTTCTTCTTTCGGTTCTTTGGCGTAAACGGCTCTCCATCCAGCTTCAAGAACCTGTCTTCCGCTGGTTTTGAAAGGAATAGTTCCTACTTTTCCTTCTACCAAAGTATTGGAAATTTTACATTCCGGGTAGAATACGGCAATAAAACGTTTTGCAATCAGATCATAAATCAGTTTTTCTTCCCTGCTCAGATTCTGAGAAGGTGGGATTTCCGTAGGAATGATGGCATGGTGATCGGTTACTTTTGTATCATCGAAAACAGCCTTTGATTTTGGAATCGGAGCTTCCAGTAATGGAGCAATCAGATCCTGATAAGGATACATTTTCTGAAGAATACCCGTTATTTTCGGATATAAACTCTCGGATAGATAAGTAGTATCAACACGAGGGTAAGTCACGTGTTTCTTTTCGTAAAGACTTTGAATATAATTCAGCGTATTTTCAGCTGAATATCCGTATTTTTTATTGGCTTCTACCTGAAGTCCGGTCAAATCAAAAAGTCTTGGATTTTTTTCTTTTCCTTCTTTAATTTCGAAAGAAACGATCTCAAATGGATTTACTTTAAGGTATTCCAATCCTTTCTCAGCACGCTCCAACGTTTTTAAACGATCGATCGCCGCATTGAAAATCACATCACGGTATTTGGTTTTCAGTTCCCAATATTCTTCTGTGGTAAAGGCATCAATTTCTTTCTGACGCTGCACCAGCATCGCCAATGTAGGAGTTTGCACTCTTCCAATAGAAAGAACGGCTTTATTCCCACCAAATTTTTTCGTAAAAAGTCTTGTTGCATTGATTCCCAATAACCAATCTCCTATGGCTCTCGCATTTCCGGCCAGATATAGGTTTTTATAATCTTCTGCAGGTTTTAAGCTCGCAAATCCTTCTTTAATAGCATCTTCCGTCAATGAAGAAATCCATAAACGCTGAATTGGTTTATTACATTTTGCTTTCTGTAATACCCAACGCTGAATGAGTTCTCCCTCCTGCCCGGCATCCCCGCAGTTAATGACCTCATCACATTCTTCGACCAATCTTTCAATCACTTTAAACTGATTTTCAACGCCTTTATTCGGGATTAGCTTGATTCCAAAACTGTTGGGAATAATGGGTAATGAAAAAAGATTCCAGGATTTGAACTGAGGACCGTAGTCGTGCGGTTCTTTCAGGGTACAAAGATGTCCGAACGTCCATGTTACGCAATAGCCATTCCCTTCCATATAGCCTTGTTTAGGCGTGGTAGCGCCCAATACTTTGGCGATATCTCTGGCAACACTGGGTTTCTCGGCAATACATAATTTCATGAACTCGGGTTTATTGAAGGAGTGCAAAAATCGGGATTTTTTTTGACTTTTCAAATTTAGTTAAATGTTGAGGACTTAGAGTTGAAAGAGAGTAAATTACGTTTTTGTATTCTAAAGATGCAATGTTTTACAATATAGTTTATCAACTTATTTAAACGTTCTATGTTAACTTGCAAATAAATTGTTTGTCAGATAGGTAATCGTGATGACATTTTTTATAAAAAAAGCCCCCTTATAAAAAGGAGGCAGGATCAACAATGTAATGAAACTAGTTCATTATTTCTTTTTTGCTTCTGAAATGGCATCGGAAATTCCTCCGCCTGCGGTTTCAAAGAAGGCAGGACCAGCCAGAAGGTATACTTTTTCTATTTTTTTTGTGGTGGATAATTTGTGTTCTTTCAGATAATTTTCAGAACGGTTGGCATGTACAATTCCTCTTACAACATTTCCAGCTACCAAAGCAGTTGGTGAATCTATTCCGGCATCCTTCAGGTCGCTGGCGAAGGCAAAATTGGTAACGCCTAATCTCATGGCCTCACGGGCAGCCACTTCGCCTACGGAAGTCATTAAATCAGGAGTGAATTTATTACGGTCACCTAAACCGATCAATAATAACTTCTTTGCAGACATCGATCCTGCAGGCGGTGTAATTAAAATGGTTTCCAAAGAATGTCCCTGAAATTGTCCTGTTTTTCTAAGGTTGGTCAGTTCTCCTTTTAAGGCCTCATCCAGGTGAACCAATCCATTCAATTTAGCGGGTAATGCCTGAGCATTGAAGATGTCTCCTTCTGTATATTCGAAAACACAGGCTACCTGAAGTTGGGCGTCAGCAGATGATGGACCTTGTACTAGTCCTATCATGGAAATTCCGTCTACGGTTCCCCAGGTTTTGGAAGTTCCGATGGCTGTGGTTTTTGCAGGAGCAGTGGTTGTAGTTTGTGCAAAGTTTAAGGTAGATAATGCTAAAGCTGCAATTACCAGTGAGTGTTTTAGTGTATTTTTCATGTGATTTATTTTTTGTTGTTTATTGCGGGGTGCGGGATTCGAGTTGCGGGTTATTTTTGTTGCTTGTTATTTTTGTTGCGTGGTTGTAAGTTTTTTTTGTTGGAATAACGCAAAGACGCAAAGTTTTTAGGGTTTATGTTTTTAAGGCGCAAGTCGCTTTGCTCCAGCTATTTTTTATTTCTTTTCCAAAGTTTGTTGCGAGATGCGGGATTCGAGTTGCGGGTTATTTTTGTTGCTTGTTATTTTTGTT
>NZ_JAMZGF010000109.1 GCF_024158915.1 Chryseobacterium sp. S0630
AGAGTCCGGTACAGTACCGAACTCTTTCATATAATAATATTGTTTAATTTTGTCTAAACTTTTGGGTGCAGTCCAAATCAATACAGGATTTTTATTTTATAAGAAAGAAAAGATTTTGAGTTCTTAAACAGAAGTTATAGAATGACTATAACAACTTCCAGCTTCTCTCCTCCATCTTCCATCTTTAATTCTTCACTACATTCCGTCCTGGCGAACAATTTCACGGTCGTTAGCATCATTTACAACCAATGTATAAGGTGCTTTTTTCGGAGAATCTGTAAGATAATTTCTCCAGATCTGATAGCTGTGCCCCTCGTTACTGAAATTGATATAGTAGTTTCCTCCCGTACCATCAGGAATCAGTTCACCATCGCTGATAATCATGCTTGGCTTTGCCGTAATCTTTGCATTGGCATTCCACGACTGGTAAAGGTACTTGCCATTCGGCTGTTTGTCGATTCTGATCTTGAACTTTTTGGTTTTGATAATAACAGTCTTCGGTACCTGCTGAAGGGCAGAAGAAGTAATAAAACCGTCTGTTTTAGGAGCCGGAACTTCTTTGGCATAAGCGAAAGAAAACTGAGCTAAGCAGAAAGTCCCTAATAAAATATGCTTTATCATATTGAGTGGTTATTGGTTAATATTTCAGACTCTATCAAATATAGAGCCAATTTTCATTAAAGAGAGGGCTTATAGTTCTGAAAAAGAAGTTCTTAAGACTTTTATATATTGGTTGTTGAAAATAATGATATTGATTTTCAATTGTTTACTATTTTGTTTGCGAAATAGTATCAAATTCTGAAACAACTGAATACTTTTCTTATGTACATTTGTACCATCAAAGGATCTCGTTCCTTTATTATCAAAATGAAACTAATTAACTTTAAGTTTTTTCTATTAAAAGTATCAGAAATCATCTTCACGATTTTTAATACATCTCCTCCTGTAATTTCTTAATTTTTTCGAAAGAATTATCACATAATTCGTACTCTGTTTTTTCATATTCTGAAGAATCAGAGCGCAATCCCTGTTTTAAAATTTAATTAAAAAACAAAAACAAACTATGGAATTAGGTTTTCATGGCTGGATGATTCCGGCCGTAATGGCGCTTTTGTGCGTACTATTTTACAAATTCATTTTGAGAATTTTCTTTGGATTGATCATTGTTCCTCAGGACAAAATTGGTTTGGTGACCAAAAAATTTGTGTTGGTAGGAAAGCAGGAACTTCCGGAAGGTAGAATTATCGCCACCAACGGAGAAGCAGGTTTTCAGGCTCAGACATTAGCTCCGGGAGTATATTTTGGAAAATGGATCTGGCAATATTCTATCGATTTTCAACCTTTTACAGTGATTCCGACTGGAAAGATAGGTTTACTGCTGGCAAAAGATGGGATAGAACTGGAAACAGGAAGAATTTTAGCCAGAAAAGTGAACTGCGATTCTTTTCAGGATGCAGAAGCCTTTTTAAAAAATGGAGGAAGAAAAGGTCGTCAGACTGCAATTATTGCCCCGGGATCGTACAGAATCAATACCTTATTGTTTGAAATAGAATTAACGGATATGACTCAAATTCCTGACAATGCAGTCGGAATTATCACCACAATGGAAGGAAGTCCTTTGGAAGAAGGTCAGATCGCAGGTAAAATTATCAATGATCATAATAAGTTTCAGGATGTAGATACTTTTTTAAATAATGGAGGATATAAAGGTCTTCAGGAACAGGTGATTCTGGCAGGTTCCTATTTTCTGAATCCCTGGTTTACAAAAGTTGAAATGGTAAAAATGACGGAAATTCCGATTGGCCATGTTGGCGTCATCATCAGCTATGTAGGTGAAGAGGGAAAAGACCTCAGCGGAGTTGATTTTAAACATGGAAATATCGTTGAGAAAGGTCATAAAGGCGTTTGGGCAGAACCCATTGGTCCCGGAAAATATCCTATTAATCCTTATATCATGAAGGTTGAGCTTGTTCCTACCACTAACTTGGTATTGAACTGGGCTTATGAAAGAAGCGAATCACATCAACTCGACAAAAATCTTTCAACGATTACCGTACGAAGTAAAGACGGTTTTCCTTTCAATCTTGATGTTTCCCAAATTATTCATATTCCTACTTATGAAGCTCCAAAAGTAATTGCCCGTTTCGGGAATATGATCAATCTTGTGAGCCAGGTTTTAGAGCCGACGATTGGGAATTATTTCAGAAACTCAGCGCAGGATAGTGATGTGATTGCCTTTTTAGGAACCCGAAAAGAAAGACAACAGTCGGCAAAAGACCACATCAGCAGTGTTTTGGAACAATATAACGTGAATGCTGTTGATACTTTGATTGGAGCTATTGTTCCACCGGAAAGTTTAATGAAGACTTTAACAGACAGAAAACTGGCGGAAGAGCAGAAGATTACTTATGAAACTGAAATGCTGGCTCAGGAAACCCGTCAGGCACTGGAAAAAGAAACGGCTGTTGCGGATATGCAGAAAGAGATTGTAAAAGCAGATCAGGGTGTTGTGATTGCAGAAAGAATAGCGGATGCATCAGTGAAAAAAGCAACCGGAGATGCTAATTCTGTAAGGCTGCAGGCGAATGCAGAAGGAGACCGATTGAAACTGTTGGCAACCGGAGAAGCAGAGAAAACAAGACTTCTCGCAAAAGCTGAAGCAGAAAAAATAGAGTTGCTGGCTAAAGCAAGTGCTGAGCAGATTTCATTGACTGGTAATGCTGAAGCAGAAAAAATTCTGGCCATCGGTAAATCTAATGCAGAATCTTACAAACTGTCTGTAGAAGCAATGGGCGGAAATAATTTTACCCAATTAAAAATCATGGAAAATATAGCGAGTCAGAATGTAAGAATAATGCCTGAAGTATTAATCGGAGGAAACGGTGATTCAGCGAATGGAGGAATCAGCGGGCTTTTGGGACTTCAGCTGTTGGAACAGGTTCAGAAGAAAAATATTGAAACAGTTGCTGCTACTGAAGAGAAGACAGATAACAACTCTTAACTTAATTGACAAATAACTTAAACTTAATTCAAATTTAGAATTTTTAAAATGATTTATATCGTTCAGATCATTATAGCATTACTGATTATTAGTTTTTTTGTTTTCTCCATTATTGAAATCTATTGTGAAATTATAAAAAAAAGTTCTTGGGCCTTTTTAGGTATGCTTATTAGCTTGATTTTATTTTTTTTAATGATTACAGTACGCAATCATTTGGTTAAAAATGAACTTGTAGAAAATATAAATGCTTCAAAAATAGAACAGAGTAATTCCTCTTTTTCAAAAAAAGTATTGTCCAATATTCATATTGTAAGCGAGAAAATAAGAGTTGTTGATAAGGATATTTATATTGTGCTTATGCCTCAAAAAGATACACTTTACATGAATCAGGATTTTCATAACAAGAATAAATTCTGGGTTCACTATAAAAAATATGAGATTTTAAAATTTACAGCACCTGTAGGATATATCATTAAAAACTAAAAAAGAAGCCGTCTCATTTTCCTTGAGGCGGTTTTTGTTTATAAACTACCCATATTATTTTTTTAGGATGATTT
>NZ_JAMZGF010000010.1 GCF_024158915.1 Chryseobacterium sp. S0630
ACTCAAACCCTCTCACTCACAAACTCTCAAACCCAAAAACTCGAATCCCGAAACCCGAAACTCTAAAACTCTCAAACTCTCCCACGCTCAAACCCTCTCACTCACAAACTCTCAAACCCAAAAACTCGAATCCCGCAACCCGAAACTCTCAAACTCTAAAACTCTCCCACACTCAAACCCTCTCACTCACAAACTCTCAAACCCAAAAACTCGAATCCCGAAACCCGAAACTCTAAAACTCTCAAACCCTCTTACCCTCTTACCCTCAAACTCAACAACTCTCCCACCCTCAAACTCTCACACGCACAAACTCAGCTCATCAAATTCAAAAATCTAAAACCGAATTCGTATATTTGGAAGATTAAGAAAATTTATGCTAAAAACATCAGTACAGTTCGAGAAAATTATCAGTCAGTGCCGTGATCTTTTCGGTAAAAAATTACAGGATTATGGTGCAGCATGGAGGGTTTTAAGACCGAGTTCCATTACCGATCAGATTTATATCAAAGTCAACAGGATCCGTACGCTGCAGATGACTGATAAAAAAATGGTGGATGAAAGTGAGGAAGATGAATTTATCGCCATTGTGAACTATTCTATCATTGGACTTATTCAGCTAGAGAAAGGTCTTTCCAATGATTTCAACGAAAATAAGGAAGAAATTTTAGGTCTTTATGACAAGTATGCCACTGAAGCAAAGGCTTTGATGGAGAGAAAAAACCATGATTATGGTGAGGCATGGAGAGATATGAGAATCTCTTCAATTACAGATCTTATTTATCAGAAAGTATTAAGAACTAAACAGATTGAGGATAATCAGGGAAAAACCATTGTTTCGGAAGGGCTTGATGCCAATTATTTCGATATGCTGAATTATGCAGTCTTCTGCCTTATCAAATTCTCAGAAAAAGAAAATCAATTCGAACCCAAAAATATTTAATATGCTCAAAGGTTTATTACGCTTTATTATTGCTGTTATTTTTATCCTTTCAGGCTTTGTAAAAGCCGTGGATCTGGTAGGTTTTTCTTTCAAAATGGAAGAATATTTCGCACCGCCGGTTTTCAACATGCCTTTTTTAGAAAAGTTTGCTCTGCTATTTTCCATTATCGTAGTGGTACTGGAGCTTTTCTTAGGATTTATGCTGTTGCTTAAATTAAAGCTTAAGTTTACCTTGTCCATATTAATTGCACTTTGTGTTTTCTTCGGATTCCTTACATTTTACTCAGCGTATTTCAATGTGGTAACCGACTGTGGATGTTTTGGAGATGCTATCAAATTCACTCCTTGGCAGAGCTTCTTAAAAGATGTTGTACTGCTGGTAGGATTGATTATCTTATTTATCCTTTACAGAAAAGATTTCCGTAAAAAAGATGAGTACGGAATTACTCAGAAAGAGTCTTCCAATACCTTTAAATATATCCTTTTAACAGTCTTTTCTTTAGGGATGATTTATGTTATGGCTCAAGGAATTATGCATGAACCTATTATTGATTTCCGTGATTATAAAATCGGGACTGATATAAAAGCTGAAAAAGCAAAAATTGATAAAAACCCTTCTGAATATAAAACTTTCTACACGCTGAAAAATCAGAAAACAGGAGCCGTTGTAAAAGTAAATCAGGATGATTATATCAAAAAAACAGAATACTGGGCAGAAGGCTCTCCATGGAAAATTGAAGATGGAAAGAATGAATCTGTCCTTATTAAAGAAGGCTATAAATCTGAAATTGTAAAATTCAAGATTGAAGATCCTACAGGAATGGAAGTTACCCAGGAAATCATCAACGCGCCTAAAGCTGTTCTGATTTTCTCATATCATCCAAAAGAGATTCCTGCAGATCTGCTTCAAAAAGTAGAAGCGAAGGTAAAAGCACAGAAAGGTGCTCTTATCTACGGAGTTTCCACAGAACCTAATACTTTTAAAACCATTAAAAATGTACTGATGGATGGAACTGCTATCAAAACAATAGCGAGAAGCAACCCATTTGTACTGATTCTTGAAAACGGAAAAATTATAGATAAACAGCCTGCAAAGGACTACGTTAATTAATTATAAATGATGAATGATGACTTATAAATGATCTTTCTTTGACGAGAAATAATCATGTATTAATTATCAATTATCAAATTTAAACACTAAACTTAAACATACAACAACTCATGCAAAAATCAAATAAATCAATCGCCGGTTATCATTTACTTATGATCCTTTCTTCTGTAGACGGAGAATTTGCTCCTGAGGAAGGAATGCTGGTACAGCAATACATGGCGGATGAATTTCCTTTCAGAATGAATCTTGACAACGAGCTTGAAACATTGGCTCTTTTGCAGCCTGAAGAATGGAAAGATCATTTTGAATTCCATGCAAGATGTTTCCACGAAGATTCTACAGAGGACGAGCGTGTGAAATTTGTTCAGTTTGCAAAATCACTGATCAAAGCTGATAATAAAGTAACGGAAGAGGAACATACGTTCTACGTACTGTTGAAAAACCTTTGGGGATTATAAACGCTCAACACATTGCACAAACTTAAAAAAATAAATAAATCTATATTTAAATCTTATGAGAAGAAAAATAGTTGCAGGAAACTGGAAAATGAACAAAAATGTAATTGATGCACAACAATTAATGATTCAGTTACTAAGCTATAAAAACAACAATGCTACGAATTGTGAGGTTTGGATTGCTCCACCTGCATTGTATTTGATGATGGCAAAAGATGTTTTTGAAAAGGATGAAATAGGAGTATTTTCTCAGGATATGAGCGAGCATGAAAGCGGCGCCTATACTGGTGAAATTTCTGCAGATATGCTGGAATCTATTGATGCAACCGGTTCACTAATCGGGCACTCTGAAAGAAGACAATATCACGGAGAAACAGATTCTCACTGTAACAGAAAAATCAAATTAGCTCTTGATAAAGGTCTTATTCCTGTTTATTGTAACGGAGAAACTCTTGAGCAGAGAAAAGCAGGACAGCACCTTGAGGTAGTAAAAAATCAGACTGAAGTAGCTCTTTTCACGCTTTCTGCTGAAGAGATCAAAAAAGTAGTGATTGCTTACGAACCGGTTTGGGCTATCGGAACAGGAGAAACAGCAAGTCCGGAGCAGGCTCAGGAAATCCACGCTCACATCAGAAATATTATCGCTTCAAAATACGGACAGGAAGTTGCTGACGAGGTTTCTATCCTTTACGGAGGTTCTGTAAAACCAGACAATGCTAAAGAAATTTTCTCTCAGCCGGATATCGACGGTGGTCTTATCGGAGGAGCAGCTTTGAAATTAGAGGATTTCTCTAAGATTATTGAAGCTTTTAATTAATATAAAGGATTGATATACCATCCAATAAAAAGCGGCGGAATCTTCGATTCCGCCGCTTTTCCGTTAAAAAAATCTAATTATTGAATATCGACTACATACATTGTTCCTTTGTCTACTTTACCCGTTTTAGGTAAAATTTTAGCTTTTGGATTTCCGTTTCCATCATCCACTACTCCAAAATCATCATCATTGAAAACAGCCAGTTTATTATTTCCTAAATAAACAATTCCTTCGAATTTATCATGTTCATAGCCCAGTTTTGCAACCAGATCTACGGCTAATGTTTTGGTAACAGCTTTTATTCCTGCATTGGTAATTTCATCCCATGAACACTGCTCTAAAGCTTTTCCGTTAATTTTCATTCCGTCCACCGCATTAATATCGGCTCCGTTCACATCGGAAGCATTGCTCAGATTGATTCTGTATACTTTTTTAATTCCTCCCTGAGAACCGAAATTTCCGTCTCTTTCAATCACCAGGAATTCATTATTGCTGATGGCTGTAATATCACACACCGAATCAGAAGCGCCACCATCCTGTTTGTATAAAAACTGCTTGGTTTGCCCTGTAATAATATCAAAAGTGACAATTCTCGTTAAAGTAGTATTGGTGGCCAACGCTTTACTAGGAACAAACATCATGGATTGTATTGTACCTACCAATGTTCTTCCATCCGGAGTCATGCAAAGTCCTTCCATTCCTCTGTTGGCTCTTCTTTTTGCTAAAACAGCAGGCAATTTTCTTGGTCCTGTATTTACGCCAACAGGGCTTATTCTTTCCATCTCCATTCCATCAGCACTGTAATGTACGATATGTGGACCATATTCATCAGAAACCCAGAATGTACCATCAGCGGCAGCAACAATACTTTCGCTGTCAAGACCATATTGATCAGTACCCAAAACATTTCCGGAAGCATCATAAGCTACTTCTCCGGTACTTCCCATTCCTACAGGATTTGGAAGTCCTGTAATAGGTTGTCCGGATGGATTTTTAAGTTTAATATATTTGATGACCTCTACATTTCCGTCAGCATTGATTTTAAAATGCATAATGGTTGGAGTAAAATTAGGAGCAAGAAACTTTTTCCCATTCTGGAAGTCGGTATTAGGACCTCTATCTGTAATGACATAGAATTCACCTTTTCTGGTAGGATGAGCGGCTGCTCCGGAACCAAAGCCACCGTTAATAACATCCACACCGTTTATTGTAGCCAGTTTTGTAAATGGAAATTCCTGAGGTAGTTTGGAATAATTAATATCCTGATTAATCATTGTGGTATCGTCATCACTTTTACATGAAGCCAATACTGCCAGCACTACAGTAGACCATAGCAATTTTTTCATATTCACTTTTATGGCTGCGAAAGTATAAATTGATTGTAAACTGATCTTGAATAGAATGATAATTGTTTTTTAACAATGAAAATAATAAAATAAATAGGAGATAAACAGAAAAACAACGGATTTAAAAACGAAAATCCAATAATCTGGCTAAATAATGAATCAATATGAAAATCAACTTTTTAAGAATATTTGAAAAATAATAATTCACAAAACGGACTCAATTATTTATATGATATATTTGCAGCGTTTTAAGGCTGAACAATGTTCATTAATAGGGAATCAAGTGAGAATAATATTCAAATCTTGGGCTGTACCCGCAACTGTAAACTGTTTAAACTTACTGCACGAAAAACCACTGGACCTGAAAATCCGGGAAGGAAGCTGTAAGATGTGAGCCAGGAGACCTGCCGTAAAGCACCAGATTCAGAGAAAGAATTATTTCTCCTCTGAAGATAAGTTTCGGGAATAAAACTTTAAATTAATTATATCATGAGGAAAATCTATCTTTTTTTCTTACTGCTTTGCATGCAGGTATTGTCGGCCCAATTCACAGAAAACGACATTAAATTTTGGGTAGGAACAGGTTCTAAAAAAGCATATTTCATTGCAGATTTTAATGATGACAGCTCTCCCAATTCTTATGCATGGGGATATCGTTTTGACGGCGATGGCCTGTTGATGGAAGATCTTATCAATGCAATTGTGGCAGCAGAACCCAAAATGCAGGTTGACATTCCTACAGGATATCTTTCTATTCTGAATTATAACCATCACACATCCACTACTGATGACAGCTGGATAACATGGTCTGGATCCAGTGCATCAAACATGACATGGAACAATGGTGTAGGATATACTCCTTTGGTGGACGGAAAATGGTATGGAGTTACATATGGCCTTGATCATTACGATATTCCTCCCTCTCCTCCCGTTCCAGCTTACAGTTCTGCATGGTTTACTCCGTCTCAGGTTACGAACTGGGTGGGAAGCGGAACTAATAAAAGCCTTGTCGTCATTGATTTCGGAACAGACAATGCCAACGGAAATGCCAATTCTTTTGTTTTTGGAATTAAATATAACGGAAGCATAACTGCTGAACAGGCTTTACAACTGATTCAGTCTCAGATTTCATATTTTAATTTTACATCAGCAAACAACCAGATTTCTACCTTATCATTGAACTCCTTTACAGGGAATGCTTCCGGATCTGACAGCTGGAAAGTATATAAAGGAAAAGATTTATCAAGCTGGCAAACAAAAGCCAATCTTTCTCAGATTCAACTGGGTAATAATGACTGGTTTGGATTAAGTTTTGGGCAAAGAAGACCGTTTACACCCACAGAAGCACAGTTGACTTTAGGAATTTCTTCTGTTACAAAGAAAAAATTCAGTGTTTATCCAAATCCTGCAAGTGATTTTATTCAGATTGAAACGGCTGAGAAACTGAAAGAAGTGAATATTTACTCTGTAACTGGACAGAAGATAATGACTTCTCAGGTTACTAAGATTGATATTCATTCTTTAAACTCAGGAGTTTATTTTGTGGAGATTAAAACATCTGAAAATACGATTGTACATAAGATTGTTAAGAAATAGAGAAAGCGACTTGAGTCGCTTTTTTTGTGAAGATGTGAGTAAAATATACTGTTGAAAACCACCCCGTCAAAAATTCTTTGAATTTTCGCCACCCCTCCAGAGGATGGGAATTATTACGTCTTCAGTTGGAATTTTGATCTGGTTTGTAATTTTTCTCTCACATCTGTTGTTGAATCCTTATGCTGTATTCTTACGGAATGACAAACTGTATGGATAAACCATTATTCCAATTGTGTCTTTCCACAGGAGTCTAAGCATTTGGTAAATAACTTAAATGAGTGATTAAAATACAAATCCAACAAAAAAACCGCACCAATCTGGTGCGGTTTTCTTATGATTTTAAAATCAATTATTTTTTCTCTGTAGATCTTTGTAAAACCTCATCTACCATTCCGTAGCCTTTCGCTTCTTCAGAAGTCATCCAGTAATCTCTGTCAGAAGATTTTTCTACCCACTCGTATGTTTGTCCTGAGTGATGACCGATGATTTCATAAAGTTCCTGCTTCAGTTTCAACATCTCTCTCAAGTTGATTTCCATATCAGAAGCAACTCCCTGAGCACCTCCTGAAGGCTGGTGAATCATTACTCTTGAGTGCTTAAGCGCAGAACGTTTTCCTTTTTCTCCTGCAACCAATAATACAGCTCCCATTGAAGCAGCCATACCTGTACAGATTGTTGCTACATCCGGCTTAATGATCTGCATCGTATCATAAATACCTAAACCTGCATATACACTTCCACCAGGAGAGTTGATATAGATCTGAATATCTTTTGAAGGATCAGCACTTTCTAAGAATAAAAGCTGAGCCGTAACAATGTTTGCAACCTGATCATCAATACCTGTTCCAAGGAAGATAATTCTATCCATCATCAGACGGGAGAAAACGTCCATCTGAGCAACGTTTAATCTTCTTTCTTCCATGATGTACGGAGTAAGATTCGTTGGGCCATACATTCCCATATACTGATCGGTAACCAAACCGTTGTTTCCTAAATGTTTTACAGAGAAATCTCTGAATTCTTTTTTAATGTCCATATTTCTATTATGTATTATTTTTTAAATATTCTCGAAGTTTAAATTACAATATTTATTCCTAAAATTTTATAGGACTTTTTGTCACAGAATACTCAAAAACCTGACGTCAAATTATCTTTTTCTATCTACATATATTCCTTTGATAGGTGAATATTCGATCATATTATTCAATCGGATAGACGCCTGTTTCAACAGGGTAATCTTTTTGATCAGCTCATAATATTTTACTTCATCCGTACTGCTGTACTGATCGAGTTCTTTAGCCGTTTCCTTGATCAGATAGTCAATATATCTGTATTTATGCAGCAAAACATCTCCCTTGATCTGATCTGCCACTTTATCACCATAATTGGGAGGATAAATATTTCTGGAAGCCCAGTTTTCAAGCTCATCCAACGGAATTAAAGCATCTACAACCTTGGTAGTAATTTCTTCGTCCATAAAAGATACAAAAAAGTTTCCACTTCTCAACTCATCTTTTTGAATCCCTTCCCTTACCTGATTGATAATGATCTCATTTTCTTTGACTAAAAATATATACTGTTCTTCTTCGAAATGATGAAGAATTTCTTCAATAACGGTAATATCATATTCCTCGTTCTGATCATTTCTTCTTTTCAGAATAATATCTCCGAACATCAGCATATGATCTACCAGCTTGTTCTCCATGAACAGTACATCATACAGAAAAGGATCTTCTTTTTCCTGGTCCAAAGGCACAACTTCCATCTTTGGAGCAGCTGTTTTTTCCTTCTGCTGTTGCTGAACATGATGAGTCTGATTCTGCGTGATCTGTTTCTGAACATCCAGTTCATTGAAAAGACTCTGTTCGGAAAGTCCGAATTTATTGGAAACTTCTTTAAGATAAACCTCTCTTTTCAGGGCATTCTGTACAAAAGAAACCGATTTTACAATATCCCTTATGGCTTCAGCCTTTTTGATAGGATCATTTCCGATATCTCTCAACAGAATTTCCGCCTTAAAGTCGATGAAATCCATCGCTTCATTTTCGATGTACTTTTCAACGTAATCCTGCGGATGTTTTCGGGCAAAGGAATCCGGGTCATCTCCATCTGGGAAAAGTAAAACACGGATATTCATTCCTTCTGTCAGGAGCATATCAATACTTCGGAAACTGGCCTTGATACCGGCATTATCACCGTCAAAAAGAATCGTTACATTTTCTGTAAGCCTCTTAATCAGTTTAATCTGCTCTGTAGTCAAAGACGTTCCGGAACTTGCTACCACATTTTCAATTCCGGACATATGAAGTGAAATCACGTCCATATATCCTTCCACCAAAAGACAGGCATTCTTCCTTGAAATAGCCTGTTTACTCTGGTTTAATCCGTAAAGAACATTGGATTTATGATAGATCTCCGTTTCCGGTGAGTTGAGATATTTCGCAGTCTTGACATTATTCTTCAGAATCCTTGCTCCAAAACCTAAAACCCTTCCGGAAAAACTGTGAATAGGGAAAATAACTCTTTCTCTAAAACGATCTACGCCTGCAGGAGTGTTTTCAGGGAAAATAGAAAGTCCGGATTTTTCAAGAATTTCTTTGGTATACCCTTTCTCCAGGGCATAAGCCGTGAAAGCATTTTTCTTCTCCGGAGAATATCCCAGCTGGAATTTTTTAATGATATCATCCTTCAGCTCTCTTTCTTTGAAATAAGAAAGACCTATACTTCTACCCTCCTGATCATCCCAAAGAATCTCCTGAAAATAAGTATTGGCAACCTCATGAATCTTATATAAAAGATCTTTTTCTGTCTGGGCATTTTTTGCTTCCTCAGAAATTTCACGCTGATCTTCTTCAATTTCAATTCCGTACTTCTTGGCAGCGTGGCGAAGTGCCTCAGGATAAGTAAAGTTCTCAATTTCCATAAGGAAAGAAATCGCCGTCCCTCCCTTTCCTGTAGAGAAATCCTTCCAGATCTGCTTACTGGCAGAAACTACAAAACTGGGAGTTTTTTCATCATGGAAAGGACTGAGTCCCTTGTAGTTAGACCCTGCCCTTTTCAACTGCACGTATTCACCCACAATCTCTTCAACACGGATTGTGGAGAATATCTTATCAATGGTCTGTTTGGAAATCATGCTGTAAAATTAAGTAATTTTATGGAGAAGTTGGAAGAGTTTCGGAGTTGGAGAGTCGGAGGGTTTGAGAGTTAGAGGGTTTTAGGGTTAGAGAGTGGAAACACTTTGGGCTCGGGATGACGAGATTCGAGATTTGGAGTAGTAGAGTTTGAAAGTGTAGGAGTTAAACTCATAACTTATAATTCATCATTCATAATTAATAACTTCCAGCTTCTAGCTTTCAACTGCTAATTTCTAACTTCTAACTTCTAGTTTCTCATTTAAAACTCATAAATCATTATTTTTGCAAAACAAATTAGTATATGCAGTTCACTATCAATACAATCGAAGACTGGCAGGAAGTTGTTGACAGCATCATTCCTCAATTAAAACATAATATTCTTTTACTAAAAGGAAATCTGGGAGCAGGTAAAACCACATTTACTCAATTTCTGCTTAAAAATATGGGTAGCAAGGATGAAGTAAACTCTCCTACGTATTCTATTGTGAATGAATACAATACAGAAAAAGGAAAAGTTTATCATTTTGATCTTTACCGTCTTAAAAACATTGAAGAAGTCTATGATATCGGAATCGAAGAATATCTGGACAATTCTTTTTTATGCATTATCGAATGGCCGGAAGTGTATGAAGAGGAGCTTTATGGCCTTAACTACCATACAATGAGCATAGTGAACACGGGTGAAAACAGAGAAATTTCATTCGATTAAATATTATGTATCTTTGCTCATTAATTGAGTGTAAAAAACAATCTGTAAGACATAATTTAATTTAAGGATGAGTACAAATATTTTTACTCCTTTCACAGAAGAAGAATTAATGCCGAAAGAGGAAAAATTGGATGTTATAAAAAAAGGAAAACAATTCAGTATTGGAATTCCTAAAGAAACCTGTCTCAACGAAAGGAGAACCTGCATTACTCCTGACGCCGTACAGGTGTTGGTAGAGCACGGCCATGAGATCATTATTGAATCAGGAGCCGGACAAGGTTCATTTTTTACAGATTTACAGTATTCCGAATCTGGAGCGAAAATCACCAATGATCCGAAGGAAGCTTTCGGGCAGGATCTTATTCTGAAGGTGAATCCTCCTACAGAAGATGAAATTGAGTACATGAAACCTAATACGTATCTGGTTTCGGCACTTCAGATCAATCTTAGAGACAAGGAGTATTTCTTAAAGCTTGCAGAGAAAAAAATAAATGCCATCGCTTTTGAGTTTATCGTTGATGAATACAAGCAACTGGCTTTGGTAAGATTAGTCGGTGAAATTGCAGGAACCGTTTCTATTTTATACGCCTCTGAATTATTAGCCTTATCAAACGGTTTAATGCTTGGTGGAATTACAGGAGTAAGACCTGCAGAAGTTGTGATTCTTGGCGCTGGAATTGTGGGTGAATTTGCTACAAAAGCAGCCATTGGTTTAGGAGCGAGTGTAAAGGTTTTCGATAACTCTTTATCAAAGCTGAGAAGGCTTCATACGATTGTTGACAGCCGTGTACCGACTTCTATTATTGATCCTAAAGAACTCAGCAAAAGTTTAAGACGTGCTGATGTAGTGATCGGAGCTCTTCCAAGATTAAACATGACACCTATCGTTACGGAAGATATGGTCATGAAAATGAAAAAAGGCAGTGTCATCATTGATATCACGATAGATAATGGTAAAGTGATTGAAACTTCCGAATTAACAACCATGGAAGATCCTTACATCATCAAACACGGTGTTATCCATTGCGGACTTCCGAACCTTACCTCAAGAATGCCGAGAACCACCACCAAGGCTATCTCGAATTTCTTCCTTTCCTATATTTTAAATTATGACGAAGAGGGCGGCTTTGAAAACATGCTGATCCGCAAAAACGAAATGAAGCAGAGCTTATATATGTACAAAGGAAGGCATACCAAAAAGATCATCTGCGACCGTTTCGGACTTACGTACCACGATATCAATCTTTTAATTTTCTAATGAAGAAACTGAAATTTTATGCAATAGGCTTCGTTCCGGGGCTTTTGATCGTATTTTTTATTTTAAACAAAAAAGGGGCAAGCTGCAGCGGATATTTACCGAACAGCCGTGTGATTGCTGAAAGTCTTTCCAAAGAATTCAAATATTCTGAAGAGGCTAAAAATGCAATGACGACTTACAAGATTGATGAGAAATTTATAAAAGACAGCATCATTACCAACGGAAAAGTAGATTTTGACCGTAGTCATGCACAGAAAAAACCATGTCCGGATTACCTTATCACCTACCCTGAAAAAAATCCTTCTTACGAAATCACTTTTGAAAAGTGTGAAGAAACCGTGACGGTAAACGGTCTTAAGAAACTTAAATAGTTTTCAGTAACCACAAGCTATGGACGGCAATTACTACATGATTCATGATTATCTGATATTCATCGGAGTTTTTGCCATTTTCCTGTTTCTGACTGTCAGTATTTATCTCTTCAGCCAGAATCAGAAGCTGAAACAGAGAAATACCAAACTGACAGAAACCAATAAACTTATCGAGCAGCGTCTGAATGAAGTCCGTCTGGAACATATCGGGACAAAGCTGAATCCACATTTGTTTAAAAATATTCTGAATTCGGTACAGTCTCATGCTTATCAGACCTATATGTCACTGGATAAACTGGCTAATGTACTGGATTATATTTTATACGAAAGCAACAATAAGTATGTAAGCCCGAAAGAAGAGCTTAGCTTTGCTTTAAGCCTTATTGAGATTAATAAAATCAAGATCAATCCACTTTTTGACTTCAGAATCAAATCAAAGATTAATAAATCTGATGCTTTGTATGAGGAAAAGGTATTTGCTCCGCTGATCTCTGTGGATCTTATTGAAAATGCCTTCAAACATACAGATTTTCTGGCTCAGGACTCTTTTATTTCTATTTATATGGAGCTTGAAGGTGGAGTTTTCACCATGAAAGTCAGCAATAAAGCATCTCTGAAAAATGTTCTGGAAAAGGAAAAAAGCGGCTTCGGAAGCCAGTCTTTTGATCAGAGGCTTAAAATGATCTACAGTACTTATTATCAGCTGGAAAGAAGTTCAAAAAACGGAATCTTTACTGCAGAATTAAAAATCAATTTAGGAGAATTCTATGATAAAATGCGTTATTCTGGATGATGAATTACTGGCGATCAGTTATTTAAAGCTTCTATGCGAACAGATTGAGAATGTAGAAGTGGTAAAAGCATTCAATGATCCTAAAATCTTTCTGAACGAAATAGACAGCCTCGACTGTAATCTGTGCATTCTGGATATTGAAATGCCCGGAATGACAGGGCTTCAGGTAGCTGAGATTATCTCAGGTTCTAAAAAAATCATTTTTACAACAGCTTATAAAGAATATGCAGCCGAAGCTTTCGATTTGAATGTAGTGGATTATGTGAGAAAACCCATCAAAAAAGAAAGACTGATCCAAGCCTTCGAAAAAGCTAAAGAACTGGTAGAAAATACGCCTAAAAAGACCTTTATCGAGTGGAATACCAATATTGGAAAAACGGTTATATTCACAGAGCAGATTTCCTACATCAAAACCTCTGAAATTGATAGCAGAGATAAAGATATTATCCTAAGCGACGGAACAACCATCGTATTAAAAAACCTGAATTTTAAAAACCTTCTTGAAATGCTTCCTGCGAAAGATTTTGCTCAGGTCAACAAAAAAGAGATTATTGCATTGTCTTCCATTAAGGTATTTTCAACCAACGAAATCATCACTACAATTCCTACGGAAGATCACTCTTTTCTGAAACTTCAGATTGGAGATGCTTATAAAAATTCCCTGATGGAGCTCTTCGGAAAATAGATCTTTTTCAAATCTTTCCGGTTTCGTTACAGAATATAAGCCCTTCATTACAACTCCCCTTTTTCAGTATTGAATCCCTTTAATTTTGCATGGAATTAATTGATTTTATAATGAAAAACTTTTTCTATGCTGCAGGACTTCTCATATCCGGCTTATGTTTTTCCCAGGAAGCTTCTTCAAAATTGAAGGCCTCTTTTTTTGACGGAATAGCAGTAGCCGGATATGTAGATCATGGTGCTTACCTCAACTTTACAGGCCCAAATGTAAATTTTACCCATAAAAATCTAAAATTCATTCTGGGAATGCTTCCTTCCCTGAGAATTAAAGAAGACCATTCTTCAGGAACCAAAAACAGTCCTATCATGCCTACACTGGGAGCAGGTCTTACAATAGTATATAAAAAGATAGCCTTCCAGATTCCTGCCTACTATAACACTAAGACAGCGGATCAGAATGGGAACTGGAAAATAGGCTTCGGACTCGGCTATTCATTCAAATAGATTTTATTACATTTTTTAGAACATTCATTACATTTAAAAAAAAAGAGTATTTAACATAACTATATTCTTTTCAACTTTGCATAAAATATTGGAATCATGAATTTGGGGAAATACAAAAATTTAATTTTCTACATTACGACCATCGCAGTCTTTTCCGCTCTGATGTATTATTTTATCATCGAAGGGCAAACGCTGGAAGTAAAAGAAAATATCGTTGCCAATACCAGCAGCGGCTCTACCTGGGAAAATTTCCTGGAATCCTTTAAAACCAATCTTCACCATCCGCTTGCCTTATTATTGGCCCAGATTGTCACCATCATTATGACGGCAAGACTTTTCGGGTGGATTTGTATGAAAATAAAACAACCTACGGTAATCGGAGAAATGATTGCAGGTATTGTGCTGGGACCATCATTAGTAGGAATGTACTTCCCTGAGTTTTCCGCTTTTCTTTTCCCAAAAGAATCATTAGGCAACCTTCAGTTTCTGAGCCAGATAGGTCTTATCCTTTTCATGTATATCGTGGGGATGGAGCTGGATCTGAGTGTATTAAGAAAAAAAGCTCATGATGCCGTGGTGATCAGCCATGCAAGTATTATTATTCCTTTTGCTTTAGGAATTGGGCTTTCCTATTTTGTATATCAGGAATTTGCACCGGATGGTATTCAGTTTACTTCTTTTGCTTTATTCATAGCCATTTCTATGAGTATTACGGCATTTCCGGTACTGGCGAGAATTGTACAGGAGAGAAATCTTCAGAAAACCAAACTGGGAACCATTGTGATTACCTGTGCTGCAGCCGATGATATTACGGCATGGTGTATTCTTGCGGCCGTAATTGCTATTGTAAAAGCAGGTTCTTTCACAAGTTCCATCTATGTGATCATCATGGCAATCGCCTACGTATTTTTAATGATTAAAATTGTCAGACCATTCCTGAAAAGAATCGGAGATCTTCAGGCAGGAAAAAATACGATCAGTAAACCTATGGTCGCTATTTTCTTTCTGACACTTATTTTGTCTGCATATGCTACTGAAGTAATCGGTATTCATGCTTTATTCGGAGCTTTTATGGCGGGTGCCATTATGCCTGAGAATACAAAATTCCGTACGCTTTTCATTGATAAAGTAGAAGATGTGGCTTTGGTACTTTTACTTCCGTTATTCTTTGTATTTACAGGACTTCGTACCCAAATCGGACTACTAAATGACAGCCATCTTTGGATGACCGCCGGATTTATTATTCTAACCGCTGTTCTCGGAAAATTTGCAGGAAGTGCATTGACAGCACGATTTGTAGGCATTAACTGGAAAGAAAGCTTAACCATCGGGGCTCTGATGAACACCAGAGGTCTTATGGAACTTATTGTTCTGAACATCGGATATGATCTTGGAGTTTTAAGTCCTGAAATTTTTGCAATGCTTGTGATTATGGCACTTTTCACCACTTTCATGACAGGCCCTGCGTTAGACTTCATTAATTTTATTTTTAAATCCAAAAAAAATCAGGAAGAACCGACTCATGAAAACGATTCCAAGTACCGTGTTCTCCTTTCTTTTGATAAACCGGAATCCGGAAGCACCTTGTTGAAACTTGCACACAACTTTACCCATAAAATGAACGGCAATAAAAGCATCACTGCCATGAATATTGCTCCGGTAGATGAGATGCACGCCTATGATATCAACGAGTATGAAGACTCACAATTTCAGAATGTAATTGAAACTTCTCATGACCTTAATCTGGAAGTGACTACCCTCTTCAAAGCCTCTACCGATATTGAAAGTGATCTTACCAGTATTACCAATAAAGGACATTATGACATCCTGCTCATCATGCTTGGAAAATCAATGTATGAAGGAAGTCTGTTAGGCCGTTTATTGGGTTTTACAACCAAAATCATTAATCCTGAAAAACTTCTGAATACCGTAAAAGGGAAAGGAAACATATTCAACAATTCTCCTTTTGACGACTTTACCCTTCAGATTCTGGACAAAACCAATATTCCTGTGGGAGTTTTGGTGGAAAAAGGCTTTAAAGCTGCAGACAAAGTGTTTGTTCCGATCTTTAATCTGAGTGATTTTTACCTTCTTGAATATGCTAAAAGGCTGATCAATAACAATAATTCTCAGATTATTATTCTGGATGCTGCAGGACAGATCAGAAACAATATTGAAGTGAAAGAACTGATCAGAAGCATTGAGCAGGTAGCTCCTAATCATATCACCTTGTACAATGAGAAAAAGATTGAGAAAGATTTTCTGAATTCTCAGGATCTGATGCTGATCAGCAGCAAAAGCTGGAAAAATCTGATTGATACAAAGAGTCTTTGGCTGTCTGATATTCCATCAACATTAATAATATCAAATCCATAGCATAAAATAACACACCGATATTTCTATTTCTATTGAAGCTGTAAATATTATTCGTTGTCTGTAAAGAAAAAACGGGTATATTTATAGCTTCAATTTTTTGGGACATGCTGATTAACAGTGAAAAGGGAGTTATAGAGCTGAAAGCCTTTACGACTGAGCTTTATAAAGGAATGAGTCTTGATCAGCTGAAACAGTCTGATTTTTATAAAGAAAAATATCATACGCTCTGGGATGTAAAAACCGGATATTATTGGTATTATTTTAAGAGTATAGAAATAGCAGGCTACCAGGTATCTTTCAGTATATGCTTTTTCGGAGATCAGCTGGATAGTATCCATATGAATACCTGGGAAAAGACGGATGCAAAAGACTGGAATGATTGGACAGAAGAAAAAGAAATGAACGTTTTCTACCGGAATAACTCTTTTCTGACCAAGGTTCTTGGAATTCCACCCACCCAAAAAAAGAAAACACCTTACCCAAGCTGTACCTTCAAATTTCCCTGGGGAAATATATGGTCGGTCTACGATCCGAGAAGTGCCAGCAGCTTTATGGGAATCAGCTTTAATGAAGAGGAAAAAACAAATAAAAAATAACTTATAACCAAAGAATAAGATAATACTATGTGCCGATACTCCATGATGGTTTACAAAGGTCATTATGCCTGTTTCAACTGCCAGAAAACTTTCAAACGCCGCCATCTGAAAGATGTGGATCGGGATGCTCAGGTCTCTGTGGAAGCCAAGTGCCCGGAATGTGGAAGTCTGATGGCCAATATGGGACTTGACTTTAAATCGCCGGCAAAAAATGACGATAAACAATGGGCTCATATCCGTGATTTGTATACAGTTGGAATCACTTTCCATTCATGTGGATGTTCCGGTCCCGGATATATTCCTCAGGATCGAAAAGCTATTATTCATTATCTTGAAAAAATCCGCTCAGAATATATGCACGCGTTAGTATTCTGGAGATACCGCATAGAACCTGAAAATAAAAAAGAACGCGAATTGGATTATCAAAAAAACAGAGGTCATTTATGGACAGTCAACCGAAATGCTTTTAAGGAAACAGTGAGCAATCAGGAAGGAATCAATTATTGGCTTAAAAGGATTAATGAAGTAGAAGAAAGGCTTAATATTATCAAAGCTGATCAACAGAAATAACAGATATTATTCTGCCAGTTTCAGGAGCTTTTTGAAACTCTCTGTTAAGCTTTTTTCCTGTTCAGACGGATAATCAGCACCGATATTAAATCCACGCCCTGTAGTATTACTGATCATAATGATATTTCCATTTTCAAAATAATTCCTGGTTGTAATAACCTCGGATTTATTGAAATCAAAGGCTTCCGTATCATTATTCTCTTTCATTGCTTTAGTATCGTAGAAAAGCGGACGATTATACCTGTACTCTTTCTCGAAAACAAAAGATAGCTGCCCGTTCATAAGATAATATTCGATCAGCATTTGTCCCATTTCTCCATAATGTCTGGCAATAACTTTTTCCAGCCCTTTATCGGTATAATAAAATGTGGCCTCCCCGCCTTCTGCTGATTCTCCTTCAATATCCTTCTTTTTAACAGAGGTCCATTTTGTTATGGAATTGATACTTTTAAAATTAGCCTGAATAGGTTTTATCCTATTTTTTAAACCCTTGCTGCCCGTAGTATCTTTCTCGTTAAATGTTTCCCCAGTCTTTACAGTATCCTGTGCTTTAGTGGTGAAAAAAACAGACGCTGGATCGCCGGACTTCTGAGCATATACAGAACCCCAACTGATCAATATTATGAAAACTCCGTATAAGAATCTATTCTTCATATTGGCTTTTTT
Organism: Chryseobacterium sp. S0630; assembly: GCF_024158915.1. Classification (GTDB taxonomy): domain Bacteria; phylum Bacteroidota; class Bacteroidia; order Flavobacteriales; family Weeksellaceae; genus Chryseobacterium. The sequence goes on from NZ_JAMZGF010000010.1 coordinate 17,927, forward strand.
ATAGCTTTAAAATTAATAATAACTTTTGGTTGTATTGTATATCATGAAACCACAAAAGTCACAAAAGTTTCTTTGTTGGCTTGTTTTAAGTTACTACTAACTGTTTTTAAAAGGTATATAAGTTTTAAAATATAGTAGCTTAGATTCCTATGGAATGACATAATTGGAATGATTGTCTTACCCATACTGTTTGTCATTCCGTAGAAATCCAGCCACCTTAAACCAACAAGAAAGCATCAACAGAAATTAAATCCTGCTCCTATCTCACAACTGCAGACGGAACATTCCCATCCTCTGGAGGGGTGGCGAAAATTCAAAGAATTTTTGACGGGGTGGTTTTCAATACACCATCAATCTCATGTCGTAATTCTACTACAATTTTTAAAATTTAATCCAAAAAAATAATTTCCAATAGAGTTTTTTAATAGCTTTATCAGATAATTCACTTTGGATGGAAATTGATTTCTTACAATATCAAGTACGGAATGGAGACACGTTGACCTCTATCGCTTCCCGGCTGGGCATGACCAGCGAGGAGCTGAAGTTGTTTCATAATTCCCATTGCCAAAAGATGGATAAGGTTTGGTTTGAAAGCCTTAATGATGTTAAAAAGATCTTTGTTCCTACAAATTTTAAAACCAAAGCAGAAAAAGAGCAAGAAAGAAAAAATACTTTTCCTTCTCAGTGGTCTGATTCTTTTTGGGCTAAAAGATATACAGTAAACGAAACTTTTGAAACGCCGTATGAACCTTCAGTTAACATCAGTTACACCATTGAGCTTAATCTCCGCAAAGACAAAAATACAGGTCGGCATATCCTGAATTATCTTCAAAGTGATTTTAAATCCAACGGAAATACTCCTGATGATAAGGTAAGTAGTCTTTCCATTGCATGTATGCAAAGCATTATGCCTCTTGAATTTGTGATCAATGAACAAGGCAAAATTACCGGATTTGCAGACCATAAGGAAATGATAGAGACTTTTTCCGAACAACGTAAAGAACTTGAGGAGTTTTATGTAGGTGAAATTTTTCAAAATTATCTGAATACGTTTGAAAGAAGTATCAATGATGAAATGTTTTTATTACAGCAGTTTCAGAGTACGCTCCTATTTCAGACCCTATTTCCAAAGATAGATTGGTTTCAGAAGAAGACAAGGTGGAAAGAATCTTTCTACTTAATACAAAACTCTTTTTCTGTACAATGTGAACTCAATATCGAACAGAAAAATGAAGATGACAACTCTGTTTTGACCATTTTAACCGGTAAAATCACTCAATTATGTACTTCGCAGGAAATCATGCGAGGTATTAAACTTCAGGAATCAACGTCTGAACCAGCATCCGGAAACATTTTATTAGAATACACCACACAAATCAAAAATAAGAATCTACTTCAGGTGAAAGCTTCGGTTTTACTCAGTCATGAAGAAGAATTTATTCACCAGCATCACATCAATATAACACAATGATAATATGAAAAATTATGTCACACAGAAAGGCGATACGTTTGGTTCGCTGGCTCGGCAGTTTAAGCTGAAAAATGAGGGTATTTTAAAAACGTACCATAATCTTCACTGCTCACAGGAAGATGTTATGCAGGAAGCTGTTCCAGGAAAAACAATTTTAATTCCGGAAGATCCTCAGCTTATGGCTGAAGAGACAGAACCTCAAAATACCTCCACTTCTTCACAGCAGGAATCGGCAGAGAATGTATCCGAAAGTGAAGAAAACGCTCCAGAAGAGCAACCCGAAGGTGGAGAACAATCATCTGAAAAAAACGGACAACAAAGGGACAAAGAGGAAAAAAAAGATAAAGAAGACAGTGGTTCCAGTCCTCACGAAGGAAAATATTTCATCGTGCAGAAAGGGACAGTGCAATGCAATCAGGGATTTAAATTTCCAAAATTTAAAGTAACCAGCCACCAGAAACACTATTGGAATGATGAGGAAGGACAGGCAGACTATCTCGCTGTAACGGAAGATGATCTTCAGTTTGATCCTGCTGCACAACCATTCGGGCAGTGTAAACTGAAGCCTACCTCCGGAGGATATCTTCCGTGTGCTTACGCTCCTGCCGGAAAATGGCAGAAAACGTATGAAAAAGTAAAAGTCCTGGGAAAAAGCTGTCTTACAGAAATCTCAGAACTGATGTGCAGCACAGGAGGAAAAATCACCATTCTAAAGCACGGACAGCAAAGTGAGGCAGGCAAAAGCCATGTTGCAAAAGCAAATACACAGGAACAGCAGGCTTATAATCCCGTTGTGGATTTTGATGAATTCAAGGAAGATACAAAAGGGACAGACGAACTTTATTACAGCTAAGCCATGACAGGAAATATTATCGGGAATCAGAATCCTCTGGTAGGAACCACCTGCTCCTACGAAGTAAAACCTTCCATCCTCTCCTTCGGATTGAAAGGTGATTATGAATGGTATCTTTATAAGAAACAAAAGAACGGAAGCTGGAAAGACATTACCAGCCAGCCTAAAAAGGGCGAAAAAGTAACCTTCAAATTTGGAGAAATAGCGCTGGGAATAGAGTTTCAAATGAAAGTCTATGAAACTAAAAAAGGAATTTTACCGGGACTTCCTGCTACCAAAGAACTGGCTGGCAGCCTTACCATTATCCCTACCAGTAACAAAGTCCCGAAAATAGACAAAGTAGTGCTCTTCAACAGAGGAGGAACAAACGTTAATAAAGCCAGTTATCGTGATACTCTTATTGCTCAGGCTCATTGCATCGCCATGTTTAATAAAGAGATTGAATTCCATCTTTGGGAAGATGATGCTCCGGGAAAAGGCCATGATCCTGTTATCAATAAAAACAACCGTCATACCCGCAGCTATAAAGCTCGCGTCAATGAAAAAGGGATTGCAGAAGTACAAATACCTTTGATGTCTGATGAAAAAATCCTTCGTCAGATGGCCAATCAGTTTCTGATGCGAGGTGATAAAAGTGAAGGTGCCAATCATGAGTATTATGTTACGGCTACTTACTCAGGCCAAATTCAGGGAGCCAGCCAGGTAAATGTAGATGTAGCCAATCCGGACTATAAGGGACAACCTCAAAACCAGCCTAAGCCACAGCCTAAACCTAAGCCGCAACCTGAGAAACACACTCCAAAATTCCCGGCCGGACAAGGAGGTGGTCCCAAACAGCCGGATCCCAAAGGCAATATTATAGAAGCTGTTTTCATAGATGATAAAGGAAATGAACTTTCCAAAGTAGCGGTAGGAGATAAAGTAAGGGTCAGAATTCATTCCAAAAACATGGTAGGAAAACACATCCAATATGTAGTCTGGGAATATGATACCACTTCCAATGATGAAGTATACAGAAGCGGAAACATTAAAATTCCTGCCGATGTTTGTGATACTTCAGGATTTATTATTACTAAAGATATTTTTGGAAAAGGAATAGACTCCCGTATCGGTGATCCGGATTCCGATAAACAAAATTATTTCATTGAAATTATCTCCAAAAATCTTTCTGCGGAATCTCAGAAATTTGGGGTAAATTCGGAAGGGCTGATGGAAGTGGAAAAGGTGAAGAGTGCGGCGGGGGTGCAGAAGACACAAGATCCGAAACCGGAAACCGGAAAATGTCCGAATTGTGATAAAGATATTACTTTAGATCAAATGAAAAAAATATTCCCTGACTGTAAGGATGAAACTAAACTTAAATCAGTCATGGAAGCATATAATAAATATATGTCAAAATTTCAAATGAATACATGTTGGAATAAAGCTCATTTTTTTGCGCAAACCAGAATAGAAGCAGGAACATCTTTACATATTAAAGATGAAGGGCTAAATTATTCTGTTAAGAGATTAATTGAAGGCGACAAATATAAAGGTAAAAATTGGGTTAAAGGAGATCCAATAGAAAAAATAGGTGGTTATTATCTTGATGGAGAATTTAAAAGTCGGCCTTTCTCATATTTTGACACTCATAAAGAAGATGCGAATAAATATGGTCGAAAAGATTTAAATAAAGCGAATGATAACGGCATACAAAAAGCTAATCAGGAGATGATAGCAAATTTAGTATATGATGATAAGAACCGCCCAGTTAAAGCAAAATTAGGAAATACAAAAGATGGAGATGGTTGGAGATATCGAGGAAGGGGATTCATTCAACTAACAGGTAGAAATAATTATACAGCAGCTAGTAAATACACTGAAAAATATGCTAATATTGAAATTATATCTGATGAAGGCGCTAATAAAGTAGGCACAAATGCAGAAGTTGCAATGCTAGCTTGTATGGGATACTGGGTTGCAGATGAAAGAACTATTCAAAAAAAAGCTAATGGAGAAAAAAATGTAAATTTAATTTCAAAATTAATTGGAACAGATGTAGATTGGAAGGGAAAGAAAAAATCATTCGATGAAATAACATCTATTTTATTTAGAGTAAACGAATGTATATATGGAAAGAAAGATAATGACACAGAAAAAGGAGATAAAAATCAATATGAAATTAATGTAGATACTTTTGAAGTTAAAAAAATAACCACAAAACCCGATAGCATGGATTATGAATATAACATTTATCAATCAGGGCAAAAAATCAAAACTTATAATATCAAAAAAAATAGTCACAATCTTTTACCTTTTCCTGAAACAGGACCTAATTGGGGAAGGTTTGGAACAAGAGATAAAGGTGGAGATAACTGGGTAAATGAAAAAGTCTGTGCTGCATTATTAGGCTTCTTTTACTCTTTACCATTAAATAAGTATTCAAAAGCATTATATTTTAATGATATTTCGGCTAACGATGGAAGAAATATTGGGCATGCGGGACACAATATAGCAGGAAATGATGTTGATATAAGATATCCGGGAAGTACAAATGGTGCACAAACACTTTGGAAGGATGCTATGAAAACATATAAAAATGAAGAAGCATTCATTAAAGATTTAGAAAATATATTAGATGTAGCTGTCAAATGGAAATTTATAAAGAACTACGCATATAAAAAGGGAATAAAGAACACAACTGGCAAAGCTACTGGTGTTCATCAAGATCATTTTCATATAGGATATAGATAATTTAGTAATAATAAAACATGAAAAAATTTGTAATCATTTTCTTTTCAGCAACAAGTCTTATTTGCTGTCAAAATAAAGAGAAAAATACAACAGTCGAAAATATAAATAATGATATAGATTTAATAAAAAAACATATGAAGCTTCAAGAAAAAATTGAGCTTTCTGAAAATGACACAAATACATTAAATCAGTATAAGCTAACAGATAAAGATTTAGAATTAGGCGGAGAGTTAACCTTACAAGGATTGAAAGAAAATGGTTATCAAGTACCTGAAAACAGCTCTTTTTCAAAGCAAATTAAAGATATTTTTGAAACACAGGAAGATTGTTCATGTACCTCAGTAAAGGAACATCAAAATTTTACTACTTATTTTGTCAATTCATCACAGGAACAAAATGTTAAACAAACAGAATTTGATTACACTTATGATCATATATATGTTTATCCCAATTTTAAAATTTTAACAGATCTGCCTCTTTTAAATGATATTGTGGAGTTAAAAAATAATAATTTGAAAGTAAATTTAAATCAAAACATTATTGCTAGAAACAAATATTTATTTAACAACAGTAAAGGAGACTTAGCTTGGTTATTAGCTAATGACAAGGATTTTTTAAAAATATTACTTGTAAATTTTGGCTTTGATAAAGAAGAAAAAATAAATGAAGTAATTCTAAATGACCTATTTCAAGAATATTCCAAAGAAACGCCAGAAGCCTCTCAAAAAATAGGAAATATTTTATTTGTAAAAAATTGTGAGGGAAAACTAAGTATTAGAAAAAATGTACTTAAGTATATAGAAAAAAACACAACTAAAAATAATGATAAATATATCTCTGCTTTATCAAATTATGTGATTGATATACTTTATAACGACAGTATAAAATCTCGATTCTCACCAGACGAGAAAGCTGAGATTGTGGCAAATATATCCAATATAGAAATCCCCGCATTCAATCAATATAAAGGTTTAAGCACAGATTCTTGGAACTCGCAAGCTACGACACTATTCTACCTTCAAAATAAAAACACAATGAATCACCCCGAAATACTGGAAATTTTAAAAAAACACAATTATTTTGGTTATCCATATTTAAAAAAATATATTGAAGGGGGAGATCTACAAAACGAGAGTACAACTTCTCCCCAGGATGATGATTATCAATAAATCGCCAATGAATATAAGCTAGTTCATAAAAATATACATCTTGATAAAAAACATTTTTATTTTGCTATCACTCATATTTCTATCATACTCATGTGAACAGAAAGAAAGAGAACTTCTGCAATCTACTGCTGAACTCTAAAACAAACACAAATAATGAAAAACATTTCTTTAGTTCTTATGTATTCATCTCTATTTTCTTGCACCGGACAAGAAAGTAAACTTCACTTGCAGAATATCAAAGAAATAAACTCTTTAAAAACAGCACCTTATAACATTACAGATGAAGGAGACGGCACAAAATCAAACTATGATGACCTGTCTCCTGAATTCATCAATAAAGCGAAAAAAGTATTAGAGCAAAGAAAATTTCAATTTCTTGATGAAAATACCTTTAATCAAAAAATTTTGGATGTATTTTCTTTCAATTTGAAAGATTATAAAAATTCCATAATTGCTTTACGTCCGGCAATGTTTCCAGAGGTAGCTATTAAAGAAAATAAATTTATTTTCGTTCAGGATGCCGGTGCTGACGAACCAGAATTTATAAATCCTGACTTATTATACCGCTTTAATTCTTACGTATTTTATAATACTCCTATATCTTATGTTTGGTTGCAAGCAAATAATTCAAATCTATTATACGATTTAGTTGTTTACTACGGATATAATAAGGATAAAAAACTTGTAGAATCAGTGTTTAAAAAATTTGATTTTAATAGCCTTTCCGATATGGAGCAGTTAATTTTTATAGATTCCGGCGGCTATAAAAAATTGAAAAAACAAATATTTGACGACATAGAAACCATTATTTACAAAGGTAAAGTTGAAGACTTTTCTTATGCTAAAGAGGGTAATGGTTATTTAAGAATAGGTGATATTATAAGTAAAATATCATCATCTCCAAAAGAATATTTTGAACCTGAAAAAATAATATCTTATTTATTTGAGAGAGAATTAAGAGTTGGAATACAAGGTGATATTGAAAGCTATTTAAATAAAAATCCAACATATAAATCAAATCTGGAAAAAAACAAATTTTATGATTTACCTACTTTAAAAGACTATGTGAAATATATTTACCAAAAAGAAAGTAATACCAATTTTATCATTCAAGATTCTGACGGTTATACTAATTTAAGGAAGGAGAAAAACTCTTCTTCTCAAATCCTACAAAAGATCAACACAGGTGAAAAAGTTGAAGTTTTAGATCAAAACGGAGATTGGTGGTTGGTAGTATCTAAAGAAGGTAAAAAAGGATATGTTCATAAAAGCAGGATAAAATCTCAATAAATAACTTAATCAAATGATGAAAAACTTTTCAACTTTATTATTTATTATATTTTTCCTTTGCTTCTACAAAGGTCAAAAAAAGAAAGATGATTACATAAATTTTCTGGATGTAAAATACCAAGCAACTGGTTTCTTCATTCCAGACATCTCCAATCCATACCCAACATATACCTATTCAGATAAAAAAATGGGTGTTTTTAGTGTGGATTTTATAGGAAAAAAGTATGAAACTCAATATTTTTGGAGCCCTAATAATTCAAAAGGTTATTTTTCAAAATCTTCCAATCCCGAAAATGAGGCCCAAAACTCAAATGCTATAAAGAATCTTATTAAAGAAAATGATTACTATGTAGTTGCCTCATATCTACCAAATAAATTCATTACTTATACAGGAGGACAAGATGGAGAATTTGAACCAAAACAAAATGCAAAAACAACTTTCTATTTATATGAAGACAGAAAATGGAAACAAATAGGAGAAATAGAAACTTCAAAGATTCCAGAAGATATTTTAGCTTTTGAAACCAGTCTTATTAAGAAATTTCAAACTTCTAAAAATAAATAGTTAGTTCTTTAACAAAACCAATTCACCCCATCTATATATAATTTAGAAAAGAAATTTCGTTTCATTTGAAAAATATTTTTACCTTTGCTACGTGAATTTTAACAACGGAACATATTATTATAGAATTTTTACCTCAGCTCTGGGATAGGGATTCTTATGAATATAATTTAAAACCTCGTCCTAGGGACGAGGTTTTTTTATTTTAAAAAAGTTAGAAAGATGAAAATAAGTATTATTGGAGTAGGATTAATCGGTGGTTCGATGGCCTTGAAATTAAGGGAGAAAAACATCGCCAGCTTCATCTACGGAATCGATAACAATACACAGCATATCAGTGATGCATTAGATCTTAAGATCATTGATGCCGGAGTAGATCTTGAGCATGGAATTAAAAATTCGGATCTGATTATCCTTGCTATTCCCGTAGATGCTGCCAGAAAGCTATTGCCTACTGTTCTTGACTTAGTAACTGACCAGCAGACTGTAATGGATGCCGGTTCTACAAAAGCAGGCATCGTAAATGCTGTAAAAGACCATCCGAAACGTTCAAGATTTGTAGCGTTCCACCCGATGTGGGGAACAGAAAATAACGGTCCGAAATCCGCTATTGCAGAAAGTTTCTCCGGAAAAGCTGGTGTCATTTGCAACAAAGAAGAATCTGCAGAAGATGCGTTGAACATTGTTGAACAAGTGGTTAATGCCCTTGATATGCACATGATTTACATGGATGCACAAGATCACGACGTTCATACTGCTTATATTTCCCATATTTCACACATTACGTCTTATGCCCTTGCCAATACGGTACTGGAAAAAGAACGTGAGGAAGAGACTATTTTTCAGCTTGCGAGCTCCGGTTTTTCAAGTACGGTACGTCTTGCCAAGTCGCATCCTGAAATGTGGGTTCCTATTTTTAAACAAAACAAAGAAAATGTGCTGGATGTGCTGAACGAACATATTTCCCAGCTCAGAAAATTCAAATCTGCCCTTGAAAAAGAGAATTATGAATACCTTGAAGAACTGATCACCAATGCCAACAGAATAAGAGGAATTTTAAGGTAAGTAATTCCACACGATACTAAAAGCCCAATGGTTTTTACTTTTATTTTATTAAGAAACCCTTAGACATTACGGCTAAGGGTTTTATTTTTAAAACAATGTTGTTTCTATTAACACTCCGGAACGTTAACGGCAATTGCAAGTCCGCCTTCGGAAGTTTCTTTAAAACGGTCACTCATAGACTGAGCGGTTTCCCACATGGTAAGAATCACTTCATCCAATGTTACTTTTGCTTTGGTAGGATCACTTTCCAACGCAATATTGGCTGCAGTAATCGCCTTCATAGCGCCCATTGTATTTCTTTCGATACATGGGATCTGTACCAATCCTTTAATTGGATCGCATGTTAATCCCAGGTGATGTTCCATGGCAATTTCTGCCGCCATCAGTACCTGCCCTACACTTCCACCCAGAATCTCTGTAAGTCCGGCCGCTGCCATTGCAGAGGATACTCCGATTTCCGCCTGACATCCTCCCATCGCTGCAGAAATAGTGGCATTTTTCTTAAATAAGGTCCCGATTTCTCCCGCTACAAGCAAGAATCTTATAATATCATCTTCATTGGTAAATGGTGTAAATGCCTGAGCATACATCAATACTGCCGGAATAACTCCACTCGCTCCATTGGTAGGTGCGGTAATAATTCTTCCGAAACTTGCATTCTCTTCATTCACTGCCAGTGCGAAGCACGCAATCCATTTGTTGATATTGGTAAAGTTCTCTTCAGCGTCTACCACCTGCTGGAACCATTCATCTTTATTTTTATAAATTTTGTCTCCTAACAGCTTTCTGTTGATTCCTGCTGCTCTTCGGGTAACATTCAGCCCGCCCGGAAGAATTCCTTCTTTGTTTACTCCTTTATAAATACATTCTTTGATCTGTTGCCAGATATAAAGCGCTTCCTGTCTGGTTTCTTCCTGAGTTCTCCAGCTTTCTTCATTCATGAAAATCAGATCCGACATTTTATTCAGTCCCAGTTTTTCACAATATTTTGCAATATCCGAAGCTTTATGACAAGGGTACAAGGTACGTACACACTGCTTTTGAATAGAGTTTTTCTCCTGGCTGGCGATGAAACCTCCTCCTACAGAATAAAAATCCTGCACAAGTTCTGTTCCGTCTTCGAAAACAGCTCTGAAGATCATTCCGTTAGGATGAAAATCAAGGCTCTTTTTCATATTTAAAATCAAATGATGTCCGTAAACAAATGGAATAATTTTCTCTCCTCCCAGGTTAATGGTTTGAGTACTTTTGATGTATTCTATTTTCTCATCAATTTTTGAAGTATTGATCGTCTTAAAATCTTCTCCATTCAACCCAAGCATTCCGGCAATATCAGTTCCATGCCCAATCCCCGTTTTGGCGAGTGAGCCAAAGAATTCAAGAAAAACCTCTTTAACTTCTTCTATTGATCTTTCTCTTTTTATAATCCTGATAAATGCAGCTGCTGCATTCCAAGGTCCCATCGTATGCGAACTGGACGGGCCTATTCCTACTTTAATAATCTCAAAAACCGATATTGATTCCATAAATGATTCGTCATTTTCCTCAAAAACAAAGATACATGATAAATCCTAATATATGCATAGCAAAATCTTAGATTTATTTGGTTTTGGCAGTCTATAAAACAAGTTTTTTTGTAGATTAGCTGGTTGTACGAATTTCCAATTATATTGTTCTTTTTAATCATTTTTTTAAATGGAAACATTAATTAAAAGCATTTTACAGCATGTCCAACTAAGTCCGGAAGAAATAACTGCCTGTAAAAGTTTCTGGACAGAAAAAACATTGGAAAAAGGTGATTTCCTATTGAGAAACGGGGAAATCTGCCGCCATGACAGTTATATCATTTCAGGTGTTTTAAAAGCTTTCTGCATCAATGAAGACAACGGAAATGAGGAAATTCTCTTTTTAGCTATTGATCACTGGTGGGCTACAGATATTGCCAGTTTTTCAAAACAAAAACCCTCCATTTATAATATTCAGGCCGTAGAAAAAACAAAGCTCCTACAGATCAGCCATCAGTCCTTTCAAAAAATGCTGAAGGAAATTCCATCCTTAGAAAGATACTTCAGAATCATTCTGGAAAGTTATCTCGGAACGCTGGAAAAAAGAGTCGTGTTCAATCATATGCACAAAGCAGAACAGAAGTATTATGATTTTCTGGAAACCTACCCCGATATTTCCTCCAGAGTACCTCAGTATCTGATTGCTTCTTACCTCGGTGTAACTCCGGAATTCATCAGCAGAATTAAGAAAAAAAATAAATCCTCTTGAACTAGATCAATTTTTCAGAACTCAATAATCAGGAATTTTGCTGGTATAATTCTTAACAAATGAAAATACTGATTATTAATGCCAGTGTAAGAAATGAAAGATCTTACAGCAGAAAACTGACCCAGCTTTTCGTTGAAAACTGGACAACGAAATATCCTCTTGACATGTTCACCTACAGAGAAGCGGGAACTGATACGATTCCTAATATTGATGAATCATGGATTGCAGGAGCTTTCAAAAGATCTTCAGACAAAACTGAAGAAAACCAAAAGCCTTTACAGCTAAGTAATGAACTCGTCAAAGAGCTCAAAGAACATGATGTATATGTCATCGGAACTCCTATGTACAACTGGTCTATTCCGTCCGGATTAAAAGCTTATATTGATCAGGTCATGCGAATCAATGAAACCTGGAAATTCAGATCCGGAGTTCCGGATGGTGATTACGTTGGTCTCCTTGAAAACAAAAAGCTATTTATCCTCTCAACCCGTGGCGATACCGGATACGGAGAAAATGAAAAGAACGGACACATCAATTTTCAAACGACTTATCTGAAGCATATTTTCGGAATTATGGGTGTAAAAGATGTCACCATTCATTCCTTGGATAATGAAGAATTCGGAGGTGAAGTCTTTGAAAATTCTAAAAATAAAATCTTTGAAGCAATTGAATCCATTCAATAAATTATTTTTGATTTAATATAACACTCAGCAGGCTATCTCAAAAGCCCAATTATTGGGCACTTGTCATTGACTACGTCGAATCTTTGATTTCTGACGAAGGAAGAATCTTATTAATAACCAGACGGATGAGATTCTTCACTACATTTCATTTCTTTCAGAATGGCATTTTTGGGAAAGCCCCTACTTTTATCAGCTGAAAGTTTCCTCGTGCTGAGAAAGGTCAAGCCCTTTATTTTCTGATTCTTCAGAAACTCTGAGGGTAATAACAGCATTGGTAATCTTATATAAAAGTAGTGAACCGAAGAATGTAAAAGCAGAAACCAACACCAATGCTGCCATATGATGAAGAAAAACTTCAATTCCTCCATGTAATAAGCTCGCTTTTTCACCATGAGCAAAGATGGCGGTAAGAATCATCCCCATAATTCCCCCTACTCCATGGCAGGCAAAAACATCCAGCGTATCATCTATTTTCTTTAAACCTTTCCAGTTGACCATTATATTAGAAACGATTGCGGTAATAAATCCTATAAAAAGACTCTCCTGAATACTTACAAAACCACATCCCGGAGTAATGGCCACCAATCCCACCACTGCACCGATGCAAGCCCCCAATGCAGAAACACTTCTCCCATTGATTCTGTCAAAAAAGATCCAGGTCATCATCGCTGAAGCAGAAGCAAGAGTGGTTGTTCCGAAAGCCGTAGCTGCAGACGCAGAAGCACTCAGCGCAGATCCCGCATTGAACCCAAACCATCCAAACCACAGCATTCCTGTTCCCAGAAGCACATATGGAATATTGGAAGGTTCATGATGGGGATTCTTTCTGTTTCCTACCACCATAGCGCCGGCAAGGGCTGCAAAACCTGCGCTCATATGCACCACGGTTCCGCCTGCAAAGTCTTTTACCCCAAAGTATTTGTTCAAAAGACCTTCAGAATGCCATACCATATGACAAAGAGGCGTATAAATAAAGATGCTGAAAAGGACAATGAATAGTAAATAAGAAATAAAACGAACCCTTTCCGCAAAAGATCCGGTAATAATAGCCGGAGTAATAACGGCAAATTTCATCTGAAACAGGGCAAACAGGATAAATGGTATTGTAGGTGCCATCAGTTTATGTGGCAGATTTCCTACTCCATTAAAAAAGGGATAACTTAAGGGATTTCCAATAATTCCGTAATGTTTTCCGGCAATGGTAACGCCAAGAGATTCCCCGAAAGACAAAGAAAAACCAACAACTACCCAGACCATAGAGATGACTCCTAAAGCAATAAAGCTTTGCAACATGGTAGAAATGACATTTTTCTTCCCGACCATGCCTCCATAAAAAAAGGAAAGTCCTGGTGTCATGAGCAGTACAAGTCCTGCCGCAGCCAAAATCCAGGCTACATCAGCGCCCACAATTTTATCTTCACTTAAAAATTCTCCCGTATCAGGAATATCTGCAGCCGGATTCCAGAATAAACCTCCCACGGCTACGAGTGTGATCACCGAGAATGAAACAATCCATTTTAAGCCTACTTTCATAAAATTTATATTTTACCCTATCAAATTTAAACATAAATTTCATAAAAATAACATTTTTAAAGACTCAACCCCTATGAAAATACTATTTAAACAATAATATTTTTATTTTTCATGAGAAAACCTCTTTCAATATTTTGGAAACTTCTTTAGATTTTGTAGCAGGAAAAAGGTGTGTTCCTCCCTTTACTACGTAATCCGGATTGGAATAACGGATGGGGAAAACAATATCTTTATCACCTAATACCTGAATAACATTCGGATTTTCATCAAACTTCCATTCAGAAACTTTTTCTACAGACCATTTCAGATAATAAGGATCTCTTACTTTAAAATATTGAAGAAGTTTAGGATTTTTAGGATCAAAAAGCTTTCGGATAACAGCATATACATTGGCTGCCTTATCATTGAACAATCCTACAGGAAGGATTCTTGGAATTTTGGTAACCTCACCGGTTTTTATAAATTTAGATTTTTCCTTATCCGATTTTATACTTCCAAGGATCACTACTTTTTCTGCAGGTTTCAATTGATTAATCTCCTGCACAATAATTCCTCCAAAAGAATAACCTAGCAGGCAAAATGGTTCTGAATCATCTACTTTCTCTGCCATTCTTTTGACATAAGCATCGAAAGGCTCGTTTTTTTCAGGAATAAGCCAGTCTATAAAAATCAATTCACAGTGTTTGGGAAACTCTATTCTTTCAAGGACCTTGAAGTCTGCTCCCAGACCGCTTACGATATAAATTTTCATACCACTAATTTATGAAAAATACAGAAACAAGGGAATAACAGTGCCCAATCTTTATTTAATGACGCATAAAAAAAGAGCAGTTCTTACGAACTGCTCTTTTATATCTATAAAATAGGTTTTATTTTTTCTTCTTTGGAACTCTGTTCTCGTTATCCAGCATTTCTGTAGTAACTTTGAACTGGATGTCCATTTCATTCTTAATGAAATAATCTTTCAATGAAGACTGATAGAATACTTTAAAGTCTCTTCTGTTAAGGGAGAACTTTGCAGATTCAATAGATGTTGTAAACTGAGTAACATATACATTCGCAGGGAAAGAGATTGTTTTTCTCACTCCTTTAAGGGTAAGGTCACCGTATACTGTAGAATTGTATTCACTGTTTGCTAAAGGAATAATTTTAGTCAAATGGAATTTTGCAATAGGGAATTTTTTCACTTCAAAGAAGTTCGAGCTCTTCAGATCGTTGGTAAGCTTGATCTGATCTTCATCAGAAACATCTCCCGCCATCATACTTCTCATATCTATTACAAACTCTCCATCAACAAGCACCGTATGGTCAAAGTTGAATTTTCCGCTTTTTAGCTTTACTGTTCCTGAGTGGGAAGTTTCTTCAGTTTTCACCACCTTATACCCCCACCATCTGATCTCTGATGAAGTCACTTTTGCAACCTTATCAAATTTCTTTTGGGCAGAAACAAATGATATACTTGCGCACACCATAGCAAACAATAGTAATCTTTTCATTCTTTTTTATTTACAATTCAACAAAAATAAAAAAAAGTGTAGAACTTCTACACTTTTAATAATCTTTTTTTGATTAATTTATTGAGCAGTTACCTTTACAAGCATATCAATATCATCTTTCACAAAAACATCCTGCATCGTAGACTTGTAAGCTACGTCAAATTTTTGTCTGTCGAAAGAGAATTTGTTTGATACTAAGCTTACTACTCCTTTGCTGTAAGAAATCTTAGCAGGGAAAGAGATTGGGCTTGTTTTTCCTTTTACAGTAAGGTTTCCTGTTACAAGAGAGTTATAAACTTTATCGTTGTTTTTCTTTACTCCTGTAATTTTGAAGCTAGCAGTTGGGAATTTTTCAACTTCAAAGAAGTCACCATTCTTAAGGTGTCCGTTTAATTTCTGCTGATATTCTCCTGTAAGGTCAGTAGAGCTGATTGAAGTCATATCCAATACGAAGCTTCCACCTACCAATTGGTTTCCTTTCATTACCATATCTCCAGACTTCACTTTTACAGTACCCTCGTGAGAGCTAGCCTCAGATTTTGCTACTTTATATCCCCACCAGTGTACATCAGACGCTACTACTTTTTTTGATTGTCCGAAAGCTAAACCACCAGCTAAAACTGCTAATAAAAATATTTTTTTCATTGAATAGAGTTATTTACTTATTTAATGATGCAAATGTAAGTATCTTATTCAATAGATTTCATTGATGTATATCAATAAAATTTATTATTTTCATGAATAATATCATTCCATAAAAAAACTCCGGAGAAACCCGGAGTTTTATTTTATAGCTGATAGTAAGCGGTGTAAAGCGCTATACCATTTAATGCTGTGTGATTTTGCTTGACCAGATAGATGGGAGTATTTTTAAGCATCTCCTCCATTTTATCACTGATCTTGAATTTCTCATAGAATTTCGCCTTGTCGATATATTCTGCGATCATCTGTGGAATATCTCCGGCAATAAGTAATCCTCCGGTAGCTTTTAATTTTAATGTTAAGTTGTTCGCTTCTCTTGCCAGAAATTCAAGGAAAGTATCTAAAGCAATTCTGCAGATCAAAACATTTTCCTCTACAGCAGCTTTATAAAGCTCTTCCACAAAATTTCCCTGCGCAAGACGTTCTCCTAACCATTCAGGTTCAGGATGTCTTTTCACATCTCTTAAGAATCTGTAGATATTGAATAAACCAGATTTTGAAAGTACATTTTCCCAGCTTACAATACCATAGATATTATTTAAGAACTGGTAAAATTCAACTTCTACGTTGGTTCTTGGCGAAAACTCTGAGTGTCCTCCTTCTGTGGCGAAAGGTCTCAGGTATTTCCCGTCAAAGAAATATCCGGCTTCTCCTAATCCGTTTCCGGGAGCAAGAACCGCTACGTTTCCTTTTTCAAGATGTCCGCTTGTATAAATGGCTTCAAGATGATTATCTTCAAGAAGAGCCATTCCGTAGGCAGAAGCTTCCAGGTCATTCAGCATTTCTACTTTTTCAAACCCGAAATCACGTGCATATTCAGCAATATCCAAATGCCATCCCAATCTTGCAGGGCTGCTTTTCCCGTCCAATACAGGACCTGGCACTGCCATTCCCAGACGTTTTACATTTTCAAGCTGATTATCCTGAATAAACTTCTTTAAAATATCTGAAAAGGAAGCATATTCTTTGGTTGCGAATGTATTTTGTACTTTGATCTCAAGACCTCCGTTCCCGGAAACGAAATAGCCTAAGATTGTTATATCTTCACGGAGACTTGCTCCAATGATAGAAACATTATCATTATTACTGTTCTCTACTCCTGGTAAATAAAGTGGAAATTTTGGATTCAGAATCATAACCTCAAATTTTACCAAATATAATAATTGTTTTTGTAAATCCTGCACGGAACAAAAAAACCTTTCCACTTTCGTGAAAAGGTTTTGGTTAATAATTGTTTATATATTAAATCTAACTACTTTCCTAATGGAATATTGTAACCGAATCCTACTCCGATATTCCCCACATTATAGTCCTGACCTGGCAAATCTCCCTTCGTTCCTACAAAAACCTTTTGGTATTGTACGAAGAAATTCCAGTCTCTGTTGTGGTATCCGATCTCCGGTTTAAGGTAGAAACCTCCGCTTGCTCTCTCAACATTGGTATTTGAAGCCACTGTTTTATCTCCAACCAGGAATCCGTATCCTAAGTCAGTTCCGAAATAGAAACCGGTTTGTTTTGGATAAATTCTGATTAAAGCTGCTACAGGAACTACTCCTACATCATTGTTTTTATATCCGTTATTCTCTTTTCCAAAATAGTGAGTATATCCTGATGCAATACCTAATCCAAATCCTGGTGTAATTAGATTTTGGTATGCTACATCCACTCCTACTGCAGCGGAAAGATTATCTGCGGGAACTGCTAAACCAACATTTGCACCTACCTTGATCATATTGTTCATTTGAGCACTTTGGGCGCTTGCGATACCTGCTGTTAAAATACCAGCCAGTACTATTGCTTGTTTAAACATTTTCATAACTCTAATTTTTTAATTTTACTAAACAAGAGGATGTAAAAATCATGCCAAGCAAGGGTTTTTCTTGTATTTTAACACTCAAAAAATTCATAAAACAATGAATATCAATATATTAATTTTAACAAAATTTAAATATTTGTTTAACAAAAATTATCAAAAAACCACCCTCAAAAAGTGAATTAAAGAAAAAAAGAAAGAAAGCAAGAAGATGTAGGCTGGAAGTAATATCCTGTTTATATAAAAACTCACATCTGTTATTATTAAAGTTAAGGAAAATTTCTCCTTCCTGCAGCCATATGTCCCAGCTTCATTCTTCCAGCTTCCAGCCTAATACAACAATATTAACAATCCTTAACCCGTTATCATTTTAACCTTTTTCTTCAAAATACATCAAAAAATAAATTCTCCACGATGGCTGATTCATTATTAAAAAACAAGCATCTTCTTTGGCGAGCAGGTTTTGGTGTTGGTATTAATCAAATTGATGATTTGAAAAATAAAAACATTAAAACGTTAATGAATGAATTATTTAAAGAAGAAAGCTTCATCGAAATCACTTATGACACTCCTGATCCGGTTTCAGCAGCAGATTATATGAACAGTACAGCTCCTGCAGAAAAGAAAAAAGAAATGCAGCGGATCAACAGGGAACAAAATAACGAACTGAACATTAATTTTCTGAATTCCATCGTTAACAGCAAAGAGCAGATGAAGGAGAAGATGGCGTTTTTCTGGCATGGGCATTTCGCATCCAGAGTACAAAATCCAAGGTTCAACAAACAGCTTTTGAATACAATCAGAAAAAATGCACTGGGTAGTTTCAAAGATTTGCTTTTTGAAGTAAGCCAATCCCCAGCCATGCTTAACTTTCTGAATAATCAACAGAATAAAAAAGATCATCCTAATGAAAATTTCGCCCGTGAGGTAATGGAACTCTTTACCATGGGGAGAGGAAATTACACCGAAAAGGACGTAAGAGAAGGAGCAAGAGCATTTACAGGATGGAGCTATGATAAGGAAGGTAATTTTAAAGAAAGAAAAAATCTTCATGACGAAGACAGCAAAACGTTTTTAGGAAAAACCGGCAACTTTGACGGAAATGATGTTCTCAATATTATTCTGGAACAAAAAACTACGGCACAATTTATTACAACAAAGATTTACAAATTCTTCGTCAATGAAAAACCTGATCAGGAAATTGTCAGTAAACTCAGCATAAATTTCTATAATTCAGGGTATGATATTAAGAAACTGATGACTGAGATATTTTCAAGTACGTGGTTTTATGATCAGAAGAATATCGGAAACCGTATAAAATCTCCGGTAGAACTGATGGCAGGAATGATGAGAATCCTTCCTATGCATATTCAGAACCCTGAAAACCTCATCGTATACCAGAAATTATTGGGACAAATGCTGCTTTATCCACCCAATGTATCAGGATGGCCGAATGGAAAATCATGGATTGACAGCTCTACTTTAATGCTGAGACTTCAGGTTCCACAGATCTGGTCCGGACTTCGCCCTTTGGAATACAGTCCCCGACAGGATGATGACATAGATATAGGAATGAAATCCCGTGAAACGGCTTTTAACAAAAGCTTTAAAAATCCTAATATCACCATCGACTGGAACCGTATTGAAAAGCTTTTCGCTAATAAAAACTGCGAAGATTATCTTCTGCAGAATACTCAAAGTCTCGATATGAATTCTGTAAAGAATTTTTCAGACAAGAGTATAAAAATGAATGTTATCAATCTGATGTCTACTCCGGAATACCAGTTAATGTAGGGAGAAGATTTTAGGTTGCAGGTAGCAGGTAATAGCTGTCACAGTATAGCTTAACTGCCATCTATTATTATCAAATAAATTTTAATAAATACGACCTAGCACTATAACCTGCAATCTATCACCTGCTACCTTTATCCTAAAAAACAAAATTATGTTAATCAAAAGAAGAGAATTCCTCAAAATAAGTTCATTGGCCACCGCTTCTATGCTGATGCCCAATTTCCTTAAAGCCATGACTCTGGATGAAGCACTGAATCCTAATCAGAATATTCTGGTAGTTCTTCAGTTTACGGGTGGAAATGATGGTTTGAATACCATTATTCCGGCCAAAAATGATATTTATTTCAGAGAAAGGAAAACATTGGCTATTCAGGATTCTATACCGCTTACAGATGAGGCAGGAATCAATCCGTCACTCTCCTATTTTAAAGAACTTTTTGATAACGGAGAACTGTCTGTGATGAATAACGTTGGCTATCCCAATCCGGACAAATCTCATTTCCGAAGTATGGATATCTGGCAATCGGCAAGCAGAAGCGACCAGTTTTTGGAAACAGGCTGGCTGGGACGTTTTCTGGATGAAGAATGCTATCGTTGTGAGCATCCTACCCAAGCGCTGGAAGTGGATGATATGCTAAGTCTTGCCTTAAAAGGTGAAAATAATAAAGCTTTTGCCTTTAAAGATCCTAAAAGACTCTACCAAACCAGCCAGGAGAAATATTTTAAATCTCTCTACGACCATCATCATGATGATGAAACAGTGTCTTATCTTTACCAGACTTTAGGCTCTACCATCAATAATGCCGATTATATTTTTGAAAAAAGCAAAGCGAAAAAAACAGAACAGATCTATCCCAATTCTCAATTAGGAAAGGATTTTAAAACTGTAGCTTCTTTGATAAAGTCAGATATCAATACTCAGGTGTATTATCTTTCTGTAGGAAGTTTTGATACGCATGTTAACCAGAATGACAGACAGAAAAAGTTATTCGATGATATCAATGAAGCGGTAAAGTCATTTGTAGCAGATATGAAAAGCAATGGACTTTTCAAAAATATACTATTAATGACATTTTCAGAATTTGGTCGTCGTGTAGCTCAGAATGCCAGTAACGGAACGGATCACGGGACAGCTAACCAGATGTTTTTTATCAGCGGAAATCTTAAGAAAAAAGGGCTATTGAACGCTCTTCCGGATCTTCAGAATCTGAATGAAGGCGATCTTATCTACAAAGAAGATTTCAGAAAAGTATATGCTACGATTTTAAAAAACTGGCTCAAAGCGGACTCTTCCAAAGTATTGGGATGGAAAGATGGTATTTATGATTTTGTGTAGGGAAACCTTAACCTAAACGATAAATAATAAAGATGCTTAGATTCCTGCGTAATGACACAATTGGAATGCTGGCATATCCACACAGTTTGTCATTCCGTAGGAATCCAGCCACAATAATTCAGGAATGGATATGAAGAGAAAAATTACATTACTTACCAAAATTCTAACAGAAGACTTGAAAATTCCCCTCCCTCGAAGGGGTGGCGAAAATTCAAAGAATTTTTGACGGGGTGGTTTTCAACGTTCATCAAAAAAATCCATCAACAAAAAAAAGAGACTGTACATCCTCATGACAGTCTCTTTTCAATAATTTTAAATTTTAACTACTTATACGTTTATGCAGTAATCTGCTTTTTTTCGTTCTCTTTCTCTTCTTGTTTTTTATCTATCTTCTCAGATATTTTTTTAACGATATACTCTATCGCCAGCGGTGCTATAATTGCAATTAATGCTTTAAATATTCTTGATTTCATAATTAATTTGGTATTGTTAAGTTAATAGTACAATTTCCAAGCCAAGATAAAACATGAAAATAAATTATCTTCAATAAAACCTTGTAAATCGGACATTTAAACTAAGTTAGTTTTCCTCGGGAACAATCAGGCTCTGATAATTTTTACTGCCAGCATTAAACTTCTCTTCCATTTTTAACCTTAGTTTTTTGGGCTTATGCACAATCAGAGAGTCTCCAAACCCAAGCAAGAGCCTTTCCAGCTCAAAATTGATCTGCACACATATTTTAAACAGCGTTCCGTCACGGTCTTCCTTTAAGATTTCCTGACTTTTATGCAGCGGCTTTGTTTTCACATAAGGAGCATTTCCCGAATCCACCCAAAAGATCACATTCCTGGGGTCCATTGACTCTGCAACAGTTACTCCCACAATATCTTTAAAATATTCATCTCCATCCAGATCCTTGTCAATATAGGGAAGATTGTCATCTGTTTCAATACTTTCCATTCTGTCCAGTGCCAGATTGTACATTTTCTGTTTGTAAAGACAGATCAGAAACCAACGGTTGTTGAATTCCTTCAAGAGCTGCGGATGTACCGTAAAAATATTGGATTCTCTTGCTGTAAAGCTTTTATAAAGAATCTTCAATACTTTTTTATTAGCAATACTTTCATACAGAATATCAATATGTTCCAACCCTTTTAGCTGTTCATTTTTATCCAGATGGATAATGGATGGCTGGTTGCATGAATAGAGTCTTCCAGTTTCTGAATAACCCCATTCATTTCCTTGAACATGGAAAAGTCTTTGAACTGTTTTAAAATCTGAACTGCATTATTCATGGCCTTCAGATCACTTTCATTCACAGAAATATTATGAATACTGTAATCCGGATCACTGTAACGATAGTATTTCCTTTCATAGACTTCAATAGGAGCTTCATAGCCGAACTTTTCACTCCGCATATTCTGAAGATCAAGCTGAACAGTTCTCTTACTCACATAAGATTCTTTTCCCTCAAATTCAAATAATGCTTCCGAACATTCATCTATGAGATCTTCCAGCGTATATTTCCTGTATTTGTTTTTAAGACATTTATCTAAAGTTTTATACCGGATCAGAGCATTTTTATTGGATGACATACCTTAGTGTTTAATGATTGGGTGTTTTTTAATAAGCAAAACTGCTTTTTATTTCTGCTCTTTTCTTGAAAACTATTTCTCTCTCAAAGCATTTTCATCAAAAGTAATCCCTTCCCAGCCGAATTTCATAAAGTTTCGGATATTTTGGTGGTCAGTTCCTTCAGGGTTTTTCAAAACATCTTCTCTGTAGAACTCACCAAAAAGCCAAAGTGTTTGTTCTTTCGTCAAATCCTGAATGCTTGCAAAACTGAAAACCTTGCACGAACCATTATTCTGGCCGGCCTGATTGGTAGTATCTCCGTTTTGAAAGGCGGTAGGAGTAAATTCATAATGTTCATCAATATGAGCGATCACATCACTAAACTGGATCGTTTCCGGGAAATGTTTTAATTGTTCTAATAATACCATGAGCCTTGTTTTTTTAATTTTATATTATTTTTACGAGTCTGCTAATGTGCATTTTCGTCTTTTTAATTAATTTTTGTAAAAATAATTAAAATTTCTTTATCTACGCAAAACTATTGCGCAATAATGATATTACTTTGCATCATCAAAATGAAACAAAATGGAATTTAATGGAAATCATTTAATCGAATTAGGATATAGACCGGCAAAATGGTTTAAAGATGCTATTAGCCATATCAACGAGAATAATCTGGGTGAACATCAGATCGCAGAGTATCTGGTACAGTTCAAACAACCAGATCTTATTCCGCTTCATGAAACAGCTAAAGATTTTATGATCAACATACGTGCGGAACACGAAAGTGAGAATGATAATGTGGAAAAAGTAATCAAAACAATGAAAGTTCTGATGAAAACCCCTACACTGATTAGCGGAGCTTTAATGCCTGATGCCTGTCCTACAGGTCCTGAAGGTCAGATTCCCGTAGGAGGTGTGGTAGTAGCAAAAAATGCTATTCACCCGGGATTCCATAGTGCTGATATCTGTTGTTCTGTAATGTTGACGGATTTTGGAAAAACCAATCCTAAAGATGTTTTGGATGCAGCACATTCTATCACTCATTTCGGATACGGAGGAAGACCAAGAGGGGAACAGATGCCGATGTCTCAGGAACTGATGGATGCTTTCAGAGAAAATGAATTCTTACAAGATGAAAAACTGATCAGCATTGCCCGTTCTCATATGGGAACTCAGGGAGACGGAAATCACTTCCTTTTTGTAGGAATTTCCAAAAATACAGGAAATACTATGATGGTAACCCATCACGGATCAAGAGCTCCGGGTGCTGCTTTATATGATAAAGGAATGAAGGTTGCTAACCGTTTCAGACAAGAAATCTCTCCTGAAACATTAAGAGAAAATGCCTGGATTCCTTATGATACGGATGAAGGTAAATCTTATTGGGAAGCCCTGCAACTGATAAGACAATGGACAAAAGAAAACCATACTTCCCTTCATGATGCCGTGCTGAATAAGCTGGAAATGGAGAAAGAAAACAGATATTGGAACGAACATAACTTCGTTTTCAAAGATGGAGATCTGTTCTATCATGCAAAAGGAGCTACTCCACTGGATGATAAGTTCATGCCTGATATTACAGGACCAAGACTGATTCCGTTAAATATGGCAGAACCGGTATTGATTGTTCAGGGAAAAACAAATGAAAGAAACCTAGGTTTTGCACCTCATGGAGCAGGAAGAAATTTCAGCAGAAGTCAGCATAAAAGATCTTTAGCTCATAAAACAACTGAGGAAATTTTCAATGAAGAAACAGCAGGATTAGATATCCGTTTCTACTCTAACGAGGTTGATATTTCTGAGCTTCCTAGCGCTTATAAAAGTGCTAAAAATGTAAGAGCACAGATAGAAGAATACGGACTTTGTGAAGTTCTGGATGAAGTGATGCCTTATGGATGTATTATGGCTGGAGACGTTCAAAAGAATGCTCCGTGGAAGAAAAAGAAGAAATTCAGAAAAGCATGATTTTAATAGTATGTTCCAACCTAATGTTCAAACCTAACGGGTTTTAGAAACCCGTAAGGTTTGAATAAAAACAATAACCAAAATTTCACAGCACTAAAAAGTTATTTTTAAAAAAAATTAAAGGCACAGAAAGTTCCTATATTTCCAGATTTACTTTCCGCCTTTTTACAAATTATAAGGCAAAGGGAGTTCCTATATTTTTTGGATAAATCACTCCCCGCTTTTTATAAACTATAGGTAAAAGGAGTTCCTATACCCTTCACTTTTAATGAATCTACTCCTCACTTATTTTTTAAAATTAAAACAATGAAAACACTACAATTATTCAATGCTGTACTGGCCAGAAAATCTGATGAAAAGCCATTTATTTCTAATGATGGATTCATCATTGAACCAGATGCTTTATGGGCAAAAAATGAAATCATTTCTTTTTATGCAAAAGAAAAACTGAATGGTAATGATTTGAATAAAACCTTTCATAAATCCTGGGAGAAAATAAAGAATACTTCCAGAATTGACTTATTTTTTGAACAGATCACTCATTATATTTCAACCTATGGAAGCGATTTTCAAAATGAAATCTATATTCCCAATGAAATCTTGAATGTTCCTGATATGAAGCTGGTTTTTAAAGTTATCAAAGCCTACTCTGTGGAAGAAATGCAGGAAAAATGTCTTGCTCTTTTAAGATCAGGTATTGCTTTAAAAGAAGAAACCATTGATGATTTGCTTTCTATTTTACATACGGAGCTGGAATATGATTTTACCGGAAAAGAAAACATCAGAAATAAAGAAGCGGTTATAAAAATTGCTGACCTTTATAATATCTATCCTGAAAATCCGGTTGAGTTTTTCCGTTATGTTATTTATAAAACAACCAATACAACGCTTTTAATCAAAAACGATGATTTGATTGATTTAATCAAGCAGAGTAATTTCAATCCGACATCCTTATTTGAAAGCTTTGGAATGGAAAAAATGGCGGAAATTTTCAACAGATTTAAACCATTATTTCTGGCTTATAAAAACAGAGCACCAAAACCGATTAACAAAATATCAAAATTATCTAAGACTCATCATAAGCCACTGATTTCAAACCCTTTGAATGACGCTACAAATACTCTATTGGAAAACAGCGATTGGCACTGGCTGGAAAACGCGACACCGTTTGCGTTATTCAAAGCATTGTCAGCATGTTACTCCAGGATGTATGGCCAGGATACCTTTGTCTACAGAGTCCGAAACGGAAAATCATGGACTAAAAAAGGTAAGGAAACTTACGTGAATCAGTTCAATTATGATTTCATTCTTGACTTTTTGAAACTGAAGTATGAAAACCTATCCGGAAAGAAGTTCTATTTCCCTGAGAATATAGAATTTGCGTTACCAACTTCTGAAAAGATGTTTGTTGGAAACATTCCTACCGGAACCCGTTTTTATGCTGAAAGACTGGCTGTAGGTATTTATTGGGAAGACCAATGGGGTGCTAATGACCTTGACCTTTCAGGATTGAATATCGCTGGAAAAATTGGTTGGAATGCCGCTTATAATCATGGTAACGGACAATTGATGTACTCCGGAGATATGACGTCTGCTCCCAACGGTGCGGTGGAATATCTTTATGCCAATAAAGGTCTTTGTGAACCAACACTTGTCATGAACAACGTTTTCAGTGGAGATGCCAACTGTGGATATAAAATTGTGATCGGAAAAGGAGATGATATTTCCTACGATTATATGATGAATCCTAATCATCTCTTTGCTGAGGCCAGATGTAATTCTGTTCAGAAGCAAATGATTCTGGGAATGCTGGTGACAAAGAACGAAAAGCAATGTTTCGTACTGTTGAATTTCGGAGCAGGACATTCACATGTTTCAGGAAATAGCCAGGTTTCCATGATGGCTACAACGGCATTGTATCAGCAATGGTATGAAGCGATGCCTTTCAATGAGCTTATCAAAGAACTTGGAGGTGAGATTACCACAGAAAAAGCGGAAGCTGATTTTGATTTCTCACTGGAAAGCCTGGAAAAAGACAGTTTTATCAGAATTTTTAAATAAATTCCATGACGTCATCTGATGGTATCAGGTGGCGTTTTTTTGTGGAATGTTATAGGAAAAATGTTGGATAACCACCCCGTCAAAAATTCTTTGAATTTTCGCCACCCCTCCGAGAGAGGGGAATTTTTACATCTTCAGTTGGGAGGTTGGTCAGGATTGTACTGTTTCTGTATGTTTTTTTACGGGATTGGGGCTGGATTCCTACGGAATGCCAAACTGTGTGGATAGACCGTCATTGTAATTGTTTTATTCCGTAGGAATCAAGCCTACAAAGTGTAATCTTTAACAAACGGACTAAAGTCCGTTCCTATTGAATAAAACTTTTACCGTAATTATACATTCACCTTCTTCACTGAAAAAACTCCTTCATTCACTTGAATAATCACTTTCCTTCCATAATCAATCTGAATACTGAACATATTCTCCAATGGAAACTGAAGCACCGTCTGAAGGATCAGACGAATGACTCCGGCATGAGTGATAAGAAGTACTTTATTTATGTCTTTTTTCTGAATCAATTCTTGCCAAAAGCTGAGAACGCGGGTTTGCATTTCTAGAAGACTTTCACCGCCTGAGGTTTTTACACTCACAAAATCCTGATACCAAGGATTGATTTCGTCTTCAGGAATATCTGTCCATTTTTTCATTTCCCAGTTCCCGAAATTCATTTCGCGAAGTCTTTCGTCTGTCTGATAATCAAACTTAAAAAAATCAGCTAAAAGACGGCAGCGTTGGGAAGGACTTGAAATAATTATATCATAACCCCTGTCTATCTCCAACGTTTTAAAATCTTCAGTGAAATCTTTACGTAAAGGCATTTCAGCAAAACCATAACACCGATTTTCCGGATTGTCTACAGCGGTATGACGGATTACATGAATTTCCATACGATAATTGTTCCTAAATAAAATAAAACTTCACAAACCTGCTGTACCGATCCCAAACAGTCACCTGTATAACCCCCAATATGTTTTTTAAAATACCAACCCATATACATCTTTCCCACATACGCGAGAGCAAAAGCAAAAATCAAATACCAGTCCTGAACCAGAGCAAATACAATTAAAACACTGACAAATCCTACCAGCAAAGCCATCTTATCCAAGGGTTTATTCGCTAAAGGTTTTGATTTACTGACATCAATATCAGTCACATACTCATGAGTATAGATCATTGTTCCCGCAATAAAACGGCTTACCGTATGTCCTAAAATGACAATGAGTAAAACTCCCACCGGATTACTCATTCCAAGGGCCTGAATACTATAAAATTTTAAAGCAAACAGCAAAATGATCCCTATTGTACCATATGCTCCTACCCGACTGTCTTTCATAATCGTCAGTATTTTTTCTTTTCCATATCCGCCTCCGAAACTGTCACACATATCTGTAAAGCCATCTTCATGAAAAGCTCCTGTCAGTAAAACATTGGAAATCATCATTAAAACAATCCCGATTTCAAGATTAAAAAGCAGTGTAGAAAGATAAAGAACCAAAGCGTTGATGAACCCAACGATCAAGCCTACCCAGGCAAAATATTTCTGAGATTTATTCATAATCTCACTGGAGTACGGAATGGTAAACGGAACCGGAATTCTTGTGAAAAACATGAGTGCCGTAGCAAAGTAAATCAGTTCATTTTTGAGGACTTTCATCTGTTATTTTTTAATATAAAAACTGGATTAATCAATTCCCGTAAAATTAGGAAAGCTTTTAACAATGATAAAGAGATCAATTAAAAAAATAAGAAACATGAATCTTATCACCTGAAATTTGTCCTTTTTATCTCTGAAGTATTTTTAGTTTTGCACCATAATAACCATGAAAAAAGAACAAATGAAAAAAGCGTATTTCGTTGGATTATGTCTTATATCCATCGTAAGCTGTTCGGCTCCCGGTGATGAGCTGGACAACGTAAATGAAGCCCAAGCCTTAAATGCATCCGGCAATAACATGATGGCGAAAGGAGGCTTCAGAGACACTCCTGATACACCAACTCCTCCTCCTGCAGGAATCTGGTCCAAATCTTTTTACTTAACCAATCCTATTTACGGATTTTACAGTGATCTGACCAAAAAATATCTGTATAATACTTCTCCTTTACCCTCCGAACTTCCTAAATCCTATCCTGGATTAAGCTATTATTTTCAGGAGAGATTATTAGGTTCTGCAGATGGGCCGGGGCCGGTCATTACAAGATGGTTTCATACAGGAAGTAATGATCTGGTATTAACGACTAATCCTAATGAGCTAGTAGGACAAAGCTACTGGGAAAAAAGAGATCTCGGCACCAGCTACAACGGTGATGAGCCGGGAAGTTTTCCGATTTACAGGTATTTTAATTCTGATAAAAAAACTCACTTCTACACCAGAGATAAAAATGAATTGGGAGATGGAAAAAATGGATTTGTTTACGAAGGTGTTGCTTTCTACTTAAAAGATTCTGAACCTAAAGCATACCGTGTTCGTGACGGGCAGTTTTTCCAGGATAATGCTACAGGAAATTTGTATATTGTATTTGAAAGTACGCTGAGACGTATCGAATCCTTTGCAGTGATCAATAATCTGTTTGCTGTACAGGGTAAAGCCTATTTGTTATTTAAAGTAAATATAGAAGATTATACAGGAGAAAGAGGACCTGATATCACTGCAGGAACCCAACTGGTACGAAACACCAATACCGGAAAACTATATTTGGTAGATGATGGTTTATACAGATATTTTCCTACCATGTTTGTATTTAATGCATATAAATTCAATGAAGGTGCTATTCAAAATAAACCTGTAAGAATGATGTTTACAGGTAAAGATGTTGCACATACTTACTAATTGTCATTAATTTAAGATAAAAGGGGCTTCATTGCCCCTTTATTATTTTATAAAACTAAGATGATTTATTGGAAATATGAGCATCTTCAAAGCTTGACATTTCATTCAGGAAATTAACCGCACTCTGAATGATCGGATAAGCCAATGCACAGCCTGTTCCTTCTCCGAGACGTAAATTCAGATTGAGAATGGCTTGCTCCCGCATCAGTCCCAACAGCTGAGGATGGGCATTTTCATTGCTTACATGACAGAAAATACAATTGTTCAACACTTCAGGATTCTTTTTCCAGACCGTGGCTACAGCAACCGTTGCAATAAATCCGTCTACCATGATCAGCATATTGTGATGATAAGCTTCTTCTATCGCTCCAATCATTTGGGCAATTTCTAATCCACCAAATGTTTGGGCAATTTCATCTTCGGTCATTTCAGCCGGATATTTTTCAATAGCTTCTTTTAAAATACTGACCTTATTGTCCAACTGATGATCATTAAGTCCCGTTCCACGTCCGATACAATTGACAATCGGAATGTCAAAGAGCTTGCTCATCATCAAAGAAGAAGCAGAAGTATTCCCGATTCCCATTTCACCGAAACCAATGATGTTACAGCTTTTTTTCGCAATATCATTCACCACAGCTTTTCCATTTTTAAGCGCCTGCTGATATTCTTCAGGAGTCATGGCAGGTTCTTCCAGAATATTACGGCTGGATTTTCTGACTTTTTTATCCACCAGATCCAATCCTTCCGGAAAATCGAAACTGACACCGGCATCCACAATTTTGATTTTAATATCATTCTGCCTGCAAAAAACATTAATGGCTGCGCCTCCACCAAGGAAATTCATCACCATCTGATAGGTTACTTCCTGTGGATAGGCACTTACTCCCGCTGCAGCAATCCCGTGATCGGCCGCAAAAACCACCATATGAGGATTTGTTAACTGTGGTGAAGTGGTTTTCTGAACCATTCCGATTTTGTGGGCAATATGCTCAAGATGTCCTAATGCACCTAATGGTTTTGTTTTAAAATCAATTTTATGTTGTAATTCTGATGATAACATGGATGTTTATAGTTATGTTAAATGGAAAAATGCAATATTAGTAAAATTCAATGAGTCTTTTTCTTTTGTCTTGATACAAAAGAAATAAAAGGTCAAGACTTTGAAAATTGAGCTAAAAATAAAATGTGTTCTCTAAAAATTCTAAACTCGTGCGAATTCATTATTACTTTTTTGTATCAATATATTCGTCGCACTCAGACAGGAGAATTTTCTTAACGTTCACAAAATTTATTTTTTTTACGCTCAATTTTCAAAAGTCAAAAAAATTTTAGCCCGCAATATTCACTTACTCACAAACCTGAACCCTGAAACTCTCAAACTCTCCCACACTCAAACCCTAGACCCCATCCCCACGAAACCCGGATCTCGAAACAAAAACAACGTAAGAACATTGCGCACTTCATCTTTTACTTTGCACTATCAATACAAAACAATGACACCAAAAATACTTGAAAAAATAAAAGAAGTTGAGGCTGCAAAAGGTGTAGAAATCCTTCTTGCCGTAGAATCAGGGAGCAGAGCCTGGGGTTTTGCGTCTCCTGACAGTGATTATGATATACGTTTTATATACCGCCATGACAAAGACTGGTATCTTTCTCCCTGGGATAAGGATGAAACGATAGAATTTATGACAGAAGATGATCTGGACGGTTCCGGCTGGGATTTGAGAAAGACCTTTCACCTTTTATTGAAGTCGAATGCAGCTTTGCTGAGCTGGTTCTATTCTCCTATCGTGTATAAAGCGGATGAAAGGTTTGTAAAACTCTTTAAACCTTTGGCTGATGCCTGCTTTTCTCCGGTTGCGGTTTCTTATCATTATCTGAGCATGAGTAAGAAATATCTGGAAGCCTGCAGAAGTGATGAAGTAAAATTAAAAAGTTATTTTTATTGCTTACGAACCACTCTCACCGGAAAGTGGATCATAGAGAAAGAAACAGTTCCACCTGTTTTGTTCAGTGATCTGCTTGTTTTAACAGATGATGAGACCAGACGAAAAATAGAAAACCTCGTTGCCTTGAAAGCCACCAAAGGAGAATCTTACTACCATCCGAACGATTGGGAATTGTTTGATTTTCTGGAAAAAACGATAGCAGATAATGAAAAGAAATCGAAAGGTTTATCAGGAGGAAAGGCGGATAAAGGTGAGATGGAGAGGGTTTTTAGGAAAATCTTAAAATAGAAAATAATATAAAAGCTTATTTTGCATAAAATTAAAAAATACAGATGAAAAATATAATCGCTCTGTCTCCCATGTATACAGAAGACAGCAACAATCTAAAGAAAGCATCGCTCAGTTCTCCTTACGAGCTAAACCGCTTCAATGCAAAATGGAATGTTCCGGAAGAAGTTCGTGCAGATGTAGTAGCGGTATATGGTGAAGATATTTATGCAGAAATTGTTGCAGAACAGTGTAATCTAACATTAACAAAACCTAATAACAACTGGTTATCAAGCATTTCAGACGAATTTACAAAGCGGAAAATTGCTTATGGAAAGCTGAAAGATTTTGTACATAAAGAAAATATTTTCATTAAATGTTCGGATTTTAAAAGCTTTAAAGCAGGAGTTTTCGATAA
This sequence comes from Chryseobacterium sp. S0630, assembly GCF_024158915.1. Lineage (GTDB taxonomy): Bacteria > Bacteroidota > Bacteroidia > Flavobacteriales > Weeksellaceae > Chryseobacterium. The sequence goes on from NZ_JAMZGF010000010.1 coordinate 49,773, forward strand.
AGTTACAAATATCAAAGGCTTTGAAACACTTGATCCGGAAAGCATGGTTTTCACTTCAGAAGTTGTGGAATGGGAACTGGAAGTGAGATGTTTTGTTTTTAATAATGAAATTAAAACATATTCTTCCTATTGGCGAAATGATACTTTTGATACCACCGAGCTTTCTGAGAAAGAAAAAAAAGAGATGTTTACTTTCTTTGAATCTTTTATACAAAAGTATTCCTCTACTCTTCCTGTTGCCATTGTACTGGATTTTGGGATCATCAAGGAGAAAGGCTGGGCTTTAATTGAAGCAAATCCTGCATGGTGTTCTGGATTGTACGCTTGTGATGCGGAAAAAGCTTTGGAAGTGATTGTAAACAGTTGTATTAAAAATTAGATCTCAAAAATACATATATATTGATTTTATAAATGACCATCCAAGACCTAAAAAATAAAAACCTCCTCCTCTTCGAAGCCATTTCCGGAAGTAGAGCTTTTGGGCTGGAAACGGCAAATTCTGATACGGATATCCGCGGGGTGTATTATCTGCCGAAGGAAGATTTCTTTGGACTGAACTATATTCCGCAGATTTCCAATGAAACGAATGATATCACCTATTATGAAATCGGGAGATTTGTAGAACTGCTTCAGAAAAACAATCCTAATATTCTGGAAATTCTGGCAAGTCCGGAAGATTGTATTCAGTACAAGCATCCGTTGATGGATTTATTGAAAACAGAAGATTTCCTATCAAAATTGTGCAAAGATACTTTTGCAGGGTATGCTGTTTCACAGATCAAAAAGGCAAAAGGTCTCAATAAAAAGATTGTAAATCCGATTGATAAAGAAAAAAAATCGATCCTGGATTTCTGTTTTATCCTTGATGGACAAGGTTCTGTACTGTTAAAAAAATGGCTGCATGAATTCTCTGCATCCGCAGGACGGCATAGTCTCTCACAGGAAAATTGCGGATTGATAAACATTGAACATACCAAAGGAATGTATGCACTATTTTATGACGAATCGGGGACATTGGGATATAAAGGAATTATTCAGAATGAAGAAGCCAATCAGGTTTCTGTATCCTCCGTTCCTAAAGATGAAAAACCGGTGGCTTACCTGTTTTGCAATCTTGATGCTTACTCTGTGTATTGCAAAGACTACAGGGAATATTGGAAATGGGTTGCTGAGCGCAATGAAGACCGTTACAATGTCAATCAAACCCACGGGCAGAATTACGACAGTAAGAATATGATGCACACCATCCGACTGCTTCAGTCCTGCAAACAGATTTTTAAAAACAATTCATTGAAAATCCGTGTAGAAAACCGTGATGAACTCTTAGATATCAAAGCAGGAAACCAGTCTTATGAAAGTGTGATGGAAAAGGCAGAAAACTTGATACAATCAATAGAAAATCATTATTCCACTTCCACTCTACCCGACGCTCCGGATCTGAACAAAACCACAAAAATCTTAGTTCAAATCAGAGAAAAACTGTACAATAATGATGAATTATAAATGATGAGCTATGAATGGTGGGACTGTTGAAATCCAGCGCTCCCACTCTCAAACTCACCCACCCTAAAACACTCTCCAAAACCCGAATCCCGAAACTCGCACCCACACACTCACTTACCCTCAAACGCTCCCACTCTCAAACTCTCCAACCTCGTCCCCAAAAATCCCGCAACTCTCATCCACACACTCAAACCCCGAAACTCGCACCTCGTACCCCGCAACTCTCCACCACACTCACTTACCCTCAAACTCTCCCACTCTCAAACCCTCAAACCCAAAACTCACTTCTTCGCCGCCTTCGCCATCGGATTATAATCAAGACATATTTTAATCCAATACTCAAAATCATCAGGTTTTTGAAAACCGATCGGTTCTACATAGCAATAGCCATTTAACTGTTTTCCTTTCATAATCATTGGAAGAAAGCCTTTCTTCTCGGAAACCTCATCTTCCAGTTCGGGATTGTAGCGGCACATCAGATTATCATGACTGATGTTGATGCACATCTTTCCGTTCACAAGAAAAGACAGCCCGCTGAACATTTTCTTTTCCTCGATCTCTATATTATTTTCCATAGAAAGCCGTTCACGTACGCGGTCGGCAAGTTCTGTACTGTAAGCCATGATTTCATTTTTTTTTGATCTATCTCTTTTAGTAATAATAGCTTCGACAGGCTCAGCCTGACAATGCTTAAAAATTGCGGTTGGTATTCCAGTTGTCACCCTGAGCCTGTCGAAGGGCATCAATAAGAAAACCTCTGTTAATCATTAAGCTCGAGAATTAATTAAAGGGATAAGTTGATCAACTTTTTTGTTATTAAAATTAATAAAAAACCGTGATTAATGCGTTATTTTATGAGTTTGACTGAAGAATTCAAAATCCAATAAATAAAATTTTATTTAAATAAATTATTGTTTTACGATAATTAATTATACATTTGCAATATCAATTAAAGTTCGTACCATGAACCAGACCAAAATTATTGCAAGAATTTTATTTTATCTCTGTGCCTTACTTTCGGCCGGATATTTAATCACTTTTGGATATTCCTTATTCTGTCTGATCACAGGATTTTCGGTTACGCCTTATAAAGAAGGACAGTTCCTTCATGTCAATTATCCTTTTACAGAACAGCCGTTTCTGAATATCGAAAACAATTACCCTTATATGATCTTTTCCTTTATGTTGGTGCTTATCACTTATGGAATCTTTTTCTGGTTATCTGCCAGGGTTTTCAAAGTGTTTTTCCAGCAAAAACTGTTTACTCAGGAAAATATCATTCAACTTAAGAGATTTTACCTGTATAATATTTTCATTCCCCTTCCACTGGTTATTGTCGCGAGTTTCTTTGTGGAAGTAGAAAGTATGATATGGGGACTGGTGTTTATTCACTTTATGCTTGGAATTTTCTGTCTGTTTCTTGCGAATATCTTTAAGCAAGGACTACATTTGCAAAACGAACAAGACTTATTTATTTAGAATGCCAATTATAGTCAACTTAGATGTGATGCTTGCCAAACGAAAAATGCAGAGTAAAGAATTGGCAGAAAAACTGGGTATCACGCCCGTGAACCTCTCTATCCTTAAAACCGGCAAAGCCAAAGGTGTCCGCTTCGATACCCTTGAAGCCATCTGTAAAATCCTGGAATGCCAGCCGGGAGATATTCTTGAATTTAAAGAGTAATCGGGATCCGGTTTGAGAGTGAGAGTGTTTGAGTGTTTTAGAGTTTGAGCGTCGGAGGGTTGGAGAGTGAGAGCGTTTGAGCATGGTATGTGAAACTTCCACTTCTAACTTCTAACCTCTAGCTTCTAGCTTCTAGCCTCCTGCCTCTAGCTTCTAGCTTCCAGCTTCCAGCCACCAATTTCTAACTTCTAAATCAGCTGCCGAAAGGCCGCCTGTCCTTCTATTCCCCAAACACAACGTTATGAACACATTAACCATCAGCAATCTTAGCCTTACCTACAAGAATGGTTTCCAGGCTATTAAAAACATTTCACTGGACATCAACAACGGAATGTTTGGACTTCTTGGTCCGAACGGAGCCGGAAAATCTTCTTTGATGAAAACCATTGTAGGGCTTCAGAAACCCACCTCCGGAACACTATTTTTCAATGAAATAGACATTGTTAAAAATCCTGATTATATCCAACAGAATCTGGGATTTCTCCCACAGGATTTCGGAGTATACCCAAAAGTTTCAGCGTATGATCTATTGGAACATATTGCCGTATTGAAAGGGATTATCGACAAAAACGAACGTAAAAAACAAATTCTGAGTTTGCTGGAAAAAGTCAATCTTTCTGATTTTGCTAAAAAAGAAGTCCATACTTTTTCAGGAGGAATGAAGCAGCGGTTCGGTGTTGCCCAGGCCTTATTGGGAGATCCGAAGATCATCATTGTAGATGAACCTACTGCAGGATTAGATCCTGAGGAACGTAACCGTTTCAATACGCTGCTCAACGATATCAGCCAGGATGTGATCGTCATTCTGTCCACGCATCTCGTTGAAGATGTCAGAAATCTCTGCTCGGAAATGGCGGTGATGAACCATGGCCAAATTCTCAGAAAAGGAAATCCGGGAAAACTGATCGCAGAACTTGACAACAGAATCTGGTCAAAACCTATTCACAAAAGTGAACTGGAAAGTTATCATTCCAATTATGAAATCATCAGCAGACAGCTTTTGGAAAGAGAACTTCATATCACTGTATTTTCTGATGAATCTCCGAAAGACTTCAGCCCTGTAACCCCTTTGCTGGAGCACGTTTACTTCCACACACTCACCCAAAAACCTTAATCATGAATACGATATTTTTATTCGAAGCCAGACGCTCTTCCAAGCATTGGCTCACCTATCTTGTGGCCTTACTTTTAATTGGTCTCGGTATTTTTTGCGGCAGTCAGTTCAACCTTTCTGTAGGGGAAGGAATTTATTTAAACTCGCCTTACACCATCGGTTTTATGACCGGAATGCTGAGCCTAGCCGTGATTTTTTTCGCTACGGTTTATGCATTGCAACTGCTTTTTAAAGATCAGGATTCAAAATTTGACAGCATTCTTTTTTCATTTCCTTTTTCAAAATTCACTTACCTGAAAGGGAAATTCTGCACCTATTTTTTACAGACTTTTTTAAGCTTTTCATTTTTAATGACAGGATTTATCATAGGTCAGATGATGCGGACCGGAAGTGAAATGCAGGAAGGTTTTAACATTCTTCATTATATGTATCCTTTATTCATCTTCGGGTTTATCAATAGTCTGGTTGTCTGTAGTTTTCTGTTTCTCATAGCAGTTACGGTAAAGAGAAAATTACTGGTTGCAGTAGGTGGATTGCTTCTGTATGTTTTCTATATGATTATCCTGCTGTTTTCCAATTCACCATTTATGGCGGGAAGTCTGCCGCAGTCACTGGAAACGCAACAGTTTTCAGCTTTAATTGATCCTTTTGGATTATCTTCTTATTTTATGGAAGCTCGTGATCTTACGGCTCATCAGAAAAATATACAGATGGTTCCTTTTTCAGGATACCTTTTGTTTAACAGAATTTTATTCTTTTTTATATCTGTTGGAATTCTTCTGCTTTCACTCAAGCTATTTTCTTTCTCCAATACCTCTGGACAGAAAGTAAAAACATCAGGAAATACTCTTATATTTTCGGAAACAAATGAAGCAGAATACTCCACTGTTACACCCAACTTTAATGGATGGAGTTCTTTCCGGTCTGTACTTTCATTTGCCAAAACGGATCTTACCTATTTGTTTAAAAGTGTTGCTGTTCCGGCTGTTTCCATTCTGCTATTATTTTGCGTTGGGATGGAAATGTATGCCGAAATTGAAAAAGGAATCCGTCTTCCCCAAAAGTATGCAAGTTCAGGTCTTATGGCTACAACCATTTCAGAGAATTTTCACCTGCTCGGACTTCTTATTTCCGCTTATTTTTTAAACGATGTCTACTGGAGAAGTTCTTCATCAGGATTTTCTCTGATTGAAAACAGTACTTATTTATCAAAAAACCGGTTAACCGGACATTTTATTTCCATCAGTTTTCTGCTGTGCTTCTTTACAGGAATTTTAATTATTCAGGGGATTATTTTTCAAATGGCGTATCAATATTTTCATATAGACTGGAAGGCTTATCTCGGGATTTTTCTTTTCAATACTTTCCCATTGATGCTGTTTTCCGGATTAATTCTTTTAATTAATGACAGAATTCCCAACAAATTCATTGCTCTTGGAGTTTCCATCCTTGCCGTCTTTATATTATCTGGTCCGGTTTCAGGGAAACTGATCTCCTATCCTCTTTTCAGGATTTTTTCTGATTTTAAAGGTACATACAGCGATTTTAACGGCTATGGAATCTATGAAAAGGCTTTTGCTCAAAGACTATTATTCGGAACAGGGATTATCAGTATTTTATGGATACTCAACAGTATTATAAAAACTAAAAAAGCCTCTGTACTTGCATATGGTTTCAGTATCATTCTGCTCATCTCAGGAATCTTTGCCGGAGTATTGTTTATGAAAGGATATATTCCAAAAAATGAAGATCAGACTATTCTAAGTTCCGCAGCATATGAAAAAAACTATCGAAAGTATGAAAAACTTCCACAGCCTGACATCACTGATATTGCTACAGAAATTAAATTGTATCCTTCTAAAAACGCTTATCAGCTTGTTGGAAAATATACCCTTAAAAATCAAACCAATCATCCCATCAATAAGATTCTGATCAATTTTAATGAGGATTTAAAACTGGAATCTGCTGTATTAAAATGTGGTACTGAAATCTCAAAAATTAATAAACATGTTACAGAAGTTTCATTACAACAACCTCTTTTACCAGGTAAAATAGCTTCTCTTGATTTTAAAATCTCCTATCAATGGTTTGCAGTAAACGGTCACAAGTCTTTCAATGCCATTATTGAAGACGGATCTTTTATGAGGATCAGCAGATATTATCCTACCATCGGTTATCAAAAAGATGATGAAATTCAGGATGAAAAAGAGCGCAACCAATTCAAGCTTGGAAAACTCACTGAACCAAAGAAACCGGAAGCTCCCGAAGTTTCAAAAAGGGATTTTATCAATTTGAATATGATTATTTCCACTGAAAAAAGCCAGACTGCCATAGGAACAGGGGATCTTATCAAAAAATGGTCAGAATCAGGACGCAATTATTTCGAGTATAAAGCAGATCAGATTCCTTTCCGGTTTGCCGTTTCTTCAGCAGAATACGAGGTAAAAAATATGAATTATAAAGGAATTGACATCAATATTTTCTATCATCAGAAACACTTTGAAAATGTGAATCACCTCCTTGAAAACGCAAAGCTTACTTTAGATTACTGTCAGCAGAATTTTGGACAATATCCTTTTAAAAGCATCAATTTTGCAGAGATTTCTTCTTTTACCAAAGGTTTTGCAGCGACAGCCTATCCTTCTGCCGTCTTTATGCCGGAAGACATGATTTTTCACGCTAACATAGGTGCAGATAAGAAACAGGATGTCATCAATGAGCTTGCCGGTCATGAGCTTTCCCATCTGTGGTGGGGGAATAGTCAGATCAATCCCGATGACAGGGAAGGTTCTGTGATGCTTACCGAAACCCTCGCGATGTATACTGAAATGATGCTCTACAAAAAAATGCACGGCCAGGAAAAAATGATGGAAAGAATAAAAGTACATCAACAGATTTACGACAATGAAAAAGGTCTGTCTGAAAATGTCCCGATCTACAAAGCTACAGGAGATGTTCCCCATATTTCGTATTCCAAAGGAGCTGCGGCAATGGTACAATTGAGCAATGTATTAGGTGAAGAAAAAGTAAATATGGCATTGAAAAACTTTCTCAATAACAATCATTATCCAAAGAAACCCACTTCTCTGGATCTGATCAATGAGTTTTATAACGTTGCTCCGGATATTTCCACCAGAAAACAAATCGACAGATTATTTAAAACCATAGAAAATATAAGTTTTACTTCAGGTTCTAAAACTGCTTCTGCAAAGGCAAAACCCAAAGAACCTATCAACAGTTTTTAATTTTTTTGAAAATATTTTTTCAGGAATTGTAACAAAGTAAAATGATGAATTACTAATTAATTGATATATCAATAATTGATACATCATTTTAAATCTGAAAATATGGAAAAGTTAAATTCAATCATATTCTACAACATAGACAAAGCGATCAGAGCCTACAGAAACTATGCTCAGCGACAGCTGAAAGCTCATGGTTACACGATCACTATTGATCAGTGGCTTATCATCAAAGCGATTCTGGAAAACCCGGGAATTACCCAGAATGAAATTGGTGATCTTGTTTTTAAGGATAATGCTTCTGTCACAAGAATTATTGATTTAATGGTAAAATCCGAATACATTATCAGAAAAGTTCATCCTGAAGACCGAAGAAAAACCCAGCTGGAAGTGACAGATTCCGGGGTAAAAGTGATTAAAGAGGTTCAGAATATCGTAGAAAAGAACCGAAAAACAGCTTTAAAAGGCATCAGCAACAATGAACTGGAAGTGATGTATTCTGCTTTACTGAAAATTTCAGAAAACTGTCTCAACCCTAAAAAGTAAAACGCTATGACCAGAATATTCTCACTTATTATTGTCTGTATGCTGATGCTATTCAGCAGCAGGGTTTCCGCCCAGCAGACAATGCAAAGTTTGACTTTGTCAGGAAATATAAAATCCGACAAAGCAGAGCAAATGGAGATCAATCTCTTTGATGCCGATCAGAAATTGATCAAAACAGAAATTGCTGATAACAACGGTAAGTTCAATTTTAATGATTTAAAAGAAGGAACTTATCAGGTAAAAATTAATAAAAATGGTACTGAGGTTTATCACTCAGAAAATATTTCATTAACCGAAAATAAGACTCTCAATCCCATTGACCTCAATGTAAAATCCATTGAAGGAGTCACTATTACGAAAACCAAACCTCTCATTGAAAGGCAGGATGGAAAAATGATTATGAACGTTGAAAACAGTATTGCCAGCACCGGAAATTCTGCTTTTGAAGTGTTGGAAAAAGCTCCGGGAGTGAACATTGATAACAATGATAATATCAGTCTTCGTGGAAAAGGAAATCTTCTGATCCAAATCGATGGTAAAAATACACCGATGACGGGAGCTGACCTTGCCAATTACCTGAAGGGCATCCCCTCTTCTACCATTGAAAAGATCGAATTCATCACCAATCCATCTTCAAAATATGATGCGGCAGGCTCTGCAATTATTAATATTAAACTTAAAAAAGAGCAGCGAAGAGGAACCAATGGAAGTATTTCCAGCTCTTTAGGATCGGGGAAATATGTGAAAAACAACAATAGTTTCAGCATCAATCACAGGAATAAAAACATCAATATTTTCGGAAATTACAGCTTTGCCTACAGGGAAGCTTATAATGGATTGGTTCTTGACAGAAATTTTTATGAGGCCAATACCTTCAAAAAGGCTTATATACAGGACAATTATCTGAAATTCAAATTCAACAGCCATGTGGCCAAAGCCGGAATGGATTATTATCTGAACGACAAAAATGTACTAGGATTTTCTGTGGGTCTGGTTTCCAATAAATTCAATGTGAACGGCGATAATTCCAACGTAACACTGGGCAGCAACTATCTTCCGGAAAGTACATTCACAACGGTCAACAGATCGAATGACCGCTGGACCAATGTTTCATTCAATCTTAATCATAAATATATAATAGATTCCCTAGGTTCTGATATTTCTACCGATTTTGATTACATCAACTATGCTAATTCTTCTTTGCAGAGCTTCGATACAAGAACGCATGAAATTGCCAGCAACACAGATAATCTCGACATTATTAAAGGTGATATGGATGGAAAACTTAATATCTATTCATTAAAATCTGATCTTACAAAAAACTTCAGCAACGACTGGAAGCTGGAAAGCGGAGTAAAAACCAGTTTTGTAAAGACAGACAACGATCTGAAGTTCTTCAATGCCAGTTCTGGTGTTCCTGTTCCGGATCTTGGGAAAACCAATCATTTTATTTATGAAGAAAACATCAATGCAGTGTATGGAAATGTTTCCAAAAAATGGGAGAAGTTTAAAGTTACAGGTGGTTTAAGACTTGAGAATACCAATGTAAAAGGAACTCAGATTACCACTAACCAGATCAACAAGAGAAATTATACCCAGCTGTTTCCAAGTGCTGTTTTGAGTTATGATCTGACAGAGAAAAGTAACCTTGAAATTAATTTCAGCAGAAGAATTACAAGACCAAGCTACAACCAGCTCAATCCTTTTAAATTCTATCTTGATCCTACCACTCTGAAAGCAGGAAATCCTGATCTGAACCCGCAAATCACGATGAATTATGAATTAACGTATAGTCTGAGCAATAAATATTTCGCCACATTAAGCTACAGCAGGAATTCTGATAATATCACAGACATCTTAAAACCTGTAACAGAAAACGGACAGATCGTAACTGTACAGACCATTGAAAACCTGAATTCTGCTTCTTATTTTGGATTAAACCTGATTGCTCCTGTGAAAGTGACCAAATGGTGGGATATGAATAACAGCGCCAATTTCTACTATAGTTCATACACAGGAAATGTGTCCGGAACACAGATTAATAACCAGGGAAATTTCACATTCAGCATCAACAGTATCAATTCTTTTAAACTTGGAAATGGCTTCACTGCTGAGCTTACCGGAAATTACAAGGCCAGAGAAGTCTATGCTTATCTGAATATGAGCCCGAACTGGTACCTGAATATCGGAGCACAGAAGAAGTTTAAAAACAACAGTGTTCTGAAACTTTCCTTCACAGATGTTTTCTTTACCAGCAATATTAAAGGACAGACGGTTTATAATGATTATTTAGAGAACTTCGCTGTAAAAAGAGATACCCGTGTGGCAACCATCTCCTATACTTACAATTTTGGTTCTTCCAAAAACGGACAGCCTAGAAAAACAGGAGGTGCTGAGGATCTGAAACAGAGAGTGGGAAGTTAATTGTAAGAAGTTGGAAAACGCGAAGACGCCAAGAAGGAGAAATAAAATACTGTCTTTAAGACGCAAAGATTTTATCTTCGATAAAATTGAGCACCAAATAGCTGTACCTGTATTTTAGTCTCTCACGATTGGGCAGGCAAAGCAAATGCAAAAAATAAAACAATATGCTTGCTGAAAATCTTCGATTTTCTTGCGCCCTAATCAATATAAAATTAAAATTACTTTGCGCCTTTGCGTTTTCCAACTTATAACTTATGGTATACAAAGCAAAAATCCCTCAAATTGAGGGATTTTTTATGTTTAAGAATAAATCTTATTAAGCTTCGTTAGATGGAGTTTGGTTTTCCACTGGTTTTTCGCTTTGTGGCTTTTCACCTTGTGGTTTCTGTCCTTCAGGTCTTCTTTGTCCCTCTGGTCTTCCTTGTCCTTCTGGTCTTCTCTGCCCTTCTGGTCTACCTTGTCCTTCCGGTCTTGGAGGTCTTGGTAAAAGAACTTTACGGGAAAGTTTCATTTTCTTACGGTCATCGTAACCCATGAACTTCACTTCTACTTCATCACCTTCTGCATAAGGAACTTTGTCTAGACGAGCCCACTCAATTTCAGAAATGTGAAGAAGTCCTTCTGTTCCTTTAGCAATCGCTACGAATGCACCAAAGTCCATTACTTTCACCACTTTACCTTTGTAAACTTCACCTATAACCGGTACGAAAGTAATTTCATTGATTCTTGCAATAGCAGCATTGATCTTCTCTCTGTCTGTACCAGAAATTTCGATACGTCCGATTTCTCCCATCTCTTCGATAGCAATAACCGTATCAGTATCTTTCTGTAACTGCTGAATAATTTTTCCACCAGGTCCGATTACCGCACCAATGAAGTCTTTTGGAATCTCCATTACTACCATTTTCGGAGCGTGAGGCTTCACGTCTGCTCTTGGCTGAGAAATCGTTTCCGTGATTTTGTTCAGGATGTGTAATCTTCCGTCTTTAGCCTGCATCAAAGCTTTCTCCATGATATCCATAGAAAGTCCCTGGATTTTGATATCCATCTGACAAGCTGTGATACCGTCTGCAGTACCTGTTACTTTAAAGTCCATATCTCCAAGGTGATCTTCATCTCCTAAGATATCAGAAAGTACAGTAAATTTACCTGATTTTGTATCAGTGATCAGACCCATTGCAATCCCTGAAACAGGTTTTGTGATCTGAACCCCTGCATCCATCAATGCTAATGTACCTGCACAAACTGTTGCCATTGAAGAAGAACCATTAGATTCTAAGATATCGGAAACAATTCTGATTGTATATGGGTTTTCTGCTGGAATTACTGCTGTTAAAGCTCTTTGAGCTAAGTTTCCGTGTCCTACTTCTCTTCTTGAAGTACCTCTTAAAGGTCTTGCTTCACCAGTAGAGAATGGAGGGAAGTTATAGTGTAAGAAGAATCTTTCGTCGTGCTGCGTGATTACGCTGTCGATCATGTTTGCATCTTTTACAGAACCTAAAGTTACCGCTGTTAAAGACTGAGTTTCCCCTCTTGTGAAAACTGCAGAACCGTGAGCTCCCGGAAGATAATCAATTTCTGACCAGATTGGACGGATCGTTTGAGGATCACGACCATCAAGACGGATATTGTCTTCAAGGATCATCTGACGCATTGCTTCTTTCTCTACGTCATGGTAATATACTTTAACGAAAGGAGTTACTCTTGCCAATTCCTCTTCATTTTCAGCATATTGTGCTAAGAAATCTGCAAGAACTGCTTTGAATTTTTCTCCTCTTTCTTCTTTGTTAGATGGAGTTTTTGCTACTTCATATACTTTATCATAGCACTCTTTCCATACTTTTTCACGAATTTCTTCATCGTGATCTTCGTGGCTGTATTCTCTTTTAGGGAAAGATTTTCCTACTTTTTCAGCTAATCTCTCCTGAGCTTCGATCTGTTTTTTGATCTCAGCGTGAGCGAAGTTGATTGCTTCAAGCATTTCCTGCTCAGAAATCTCTTTCATTTCTCCTTCTACCATTACGATGGAGTCTTTAGTAGCTCCCACCATAATGTCGATATCTGATTTTAATAAATTCTCATAACTTGGGTTAACAGCCAATTGTCCGTCAATTCTTACGACTCTTGCTTCAGACATTGGTCCGTTGAAAGGAATATCTGTAATTGCAATAGCTGCAGAAGCTGCCAAACCTGCCAATGCTTCAGGCATTACTTCTTTATCGTAAGAAATTAATGAGATCATCACCTGTACTTCCGCGTGGAAATCTTCAGGGAAAAGAGGACGTAATACTCTGTCCACTAATCTCATTGTAAGCACTTCATCATCAGATGGTTTTGCTTCTCTACGGAAGAAATTTCCAGGAATTCTTCCACCTGCGTAGAATTTTTCTCTGTAATCTACCGTTAATGGTAAAAAGTCTACACCAGGATTGGCTTCTTTATTGGCTACAACAGTTGCTAAAAGCATTGTTCCGCCACATTTCACCACTACAGATCCGTCAGCCTGCTTAGCCAGCTTTCCCGTTTCGATAGTGATTTCCCTGCCGTCTGCAAGGATAATCGTTTCTGTAAACGCTTGAGGTATACTCATAAATTTGCTTCTTTATACTCCGTATTGAGTATGATTAATATTTAAACTCTTTAAATTTTCGTTTGCAAAGGTACTATATAATAATGATATATTAAATTTTTCGATTGCTTAAATAGACGCTTAAAATACAAAAAATTGGCTATCAATTGATGAAAGTTTGAAAATTTATACTAGTAATCTGAACTTATTCATCATTTATTAAAATAAAAAAGCATTTTTTTAAGGATAATGTATTGAAAAATCCTGTCGTTTTTGTATTATTGTCTCAAAAAATGAAAATAATACTTTGAAACGGAAAAAAGTATCTGTTTCATTTTAAAAATGATTAAAATTATTGCAAACCAATAGGCTGATCCCTATATTTGCCCTACTTCACCAATTACAATGCTGTAGGCTAAAAAAAGTTAAGGAACTATCCTTATCCAGATAAATAAATGTTTATGATTAATAAAGAAGTACAATCTCAAAGCAGGAATTATACGGTTCCGTTGATTACCATCACCCTGCTATTTTTTATGTGGGGATTCATCACCTGTATGAATGATATCCTGATCCCGTATCTGAAACAACTTTTCAATCTTACCTTTTTCGAATCCATGCTGGTACAGTTCTGTTTTTTCGGAGCTTACTTTATCGGATCACTGATTTATTTTATGATTTCCATTACGAAAGGAGATCCTATCAATAAGTTAGGCTATAAGAAGGGAATCCTGTTCGGAATTTTTCTGGCAGCATTCGGCTGCGTTCTGTTTTATCCGGCAGCTACGTTTTCATATTATCCGCTGTTTCTGGGAGCTTTGTTTATTTTAGGACTCGGCTTTACAGTACTGCAGATTACAGCCAACGCGTATGTTTCATTGCTGGGAAGTGAAGAATCTGCATCCAGCCGACTGAATATGACTCAGGCATTCAATGCCTTCGGAACCACCATTGCTCCGGTATTGGGAGGTCATCTTATTTTTGAATTTTTCTCATCTCCGGACGGATCATTCAGTGCGGTAGCAACGAGAATTCCTTACCTTATTTTTGCAGGTATCCTTTTACTGGTTGCTTTATTGATTTCCAGAGTTAAACTTCCTTCATTCCAGATGGGAGAAGAAGAGATTGTAAAAGGTTGGGGAGCACTTGAATTCAGCCACCTGAAATTCGGAGTATTCGCCATGTTCTGTTATGTAGGCGGAGAAGTTGCCGTAGGAAGTTTTATCATCAGTTTCCTTGAACAGCCACAGATTATGGGCTTTAATGAGATTATCAGTAAAAATTACCTTTCCTTATATTGGGGCGGAGCGATGATTGGCCGTTTTCTGGGAGCCATTTCTTTAAATCAATCAATAAGCCAAAGCAAAAAGGCTCTATATATGCTGGGAGCGGCGGCAGCTGTTTTCCTTGTGATTTTCAGTATTGTTAATCTGACTTTCAGTCAGATCAGCTTTTTCCTTGTATTTATCGTTCTTAATTTTATTGCCTTTTTCGTGGGTAAAGCAGCTCCGGCAAGAACATTATCTATTTTTGCAGCGATTAATGTTATTCTATTGATTTCTGCAATGGTAAATCATGGTGAGCTGGCGATGTACAGTATTTTAGGAATTGGAATTTTCAACTCTATCATGTTCTCTAATATTTATACACTGGCTATTTCAGGACTGGGTAAATATACAAGCCAGGGATCATCCTTAGTGGTAATGGCTATTCTGGGAGGAGCTATTGTTCCGATATTCCAGGGATATCTTGCAGATCAGTTTGGAGTACAGCATTCATTTATTATTCCTGTATTCTGCTATCTGGTTATTCTGATATTCGGAGCTTACTGTACCAAATATTTAGGTCATGTAGAAACCACAGAAGCCAAATCAGGTCATTAAAATCAAATTCAATCAAAATGTATAAGGCGGAATATCTCAAAGGTATTCCGCTTTCCTTTTCCAACCTAAAAATGTAACTTTTCATCAGAAAAAGGAACTTATCTTACAGACTAACTCAATTATTATGAAAATACAGTTAAAGCTTGAATATGCCGCATTTCTACTGTTAGGTATATATGCTTTTGCACAAACAGGATATTCCTGGTGGTGGTTTGCCGGATTATTTCTTGCACCCGATATTTCCATGTTGGGATATATAGTTAATACAAAAGTTGGGGCTTTTTGTTATAATCTCTTCCACCATTTCGGAGTAGCTGTCATTGTTTATTTTGCCGGAACAGCCTTGTCTCTACCCTATTTGCAGATGATTGGGACTATTTTGTTTTCTCACTCTGCGTTTGACAGAATTCTGGGGTACGGTTTGAAGTATCCGGATAGTTTTCAGAATACGCATTTGGGGAAGATTGGGAAGAAGGCTGAATAATGATGTTGTAAACCACCCCGTCAAAAATTCTTTGAATTTTTGACACCCCTCCGAGAGAGGGGAATTATCGCTCCTTCGGTTGTGATATTAGTCAGGATTGGAGCTGTTGTGATGCTTTTCTTGTTGGTTTAATATGGCTGGATTCCTACGGAATGGCAAACTGTATGGATAAACCATCATTCCAATTATGTCATTCCGTAGGAATCTAAATACTCTTCTATTATCACATGAAAATCAAAGACTTTAAGAAACTTAAGTGTTCTTCTCAACAATCTAGTATTTTCTAAAAAAATTTTGTGGCTTTTGTGGTTAAAAATCACTTGTTATGTAAAAACAAAAAAGCAACTTCTTTCGAAGTTGCTTTTTATTTTGAAAATCTTTATAGATTATTTTCTTAAACCTAGTTCAGCAATAATTGCTCTATATCTTGCGATATCTTTGTTTTTAAGGTAATCTAATAAACTTTTTCTCTTACCTACCAATTTCACTAGAGATCTCTCTGTGTTGAAATCGTGACGGTTAGCCTTTAGGTGTTGAGATAAGTGGTTGATTCTGAAAGTGAAAAGAGCGATTTGTCCTTCAGCACTTCCTGTGTCTTGTGCAGATTTTCCGTGTTTTGCGAAAATTTCCTGCTTTTTGTCTGTTGTTAAGTACATTCCAATATTGTTTAATGATTATTATGTAACGGGTGCAAAATTACGACTATTTTTTGATTCTGCAAACATTATTGATTTCATATATCAATTTTGATAGAAAAAAATGTTAAAAATTTCTTAATGATTTGTATGCAATCCAACGAAAAGGCAGTAATTTTGCATTCGAATTACAAATGAAAAAAATTATATTCTTTACAGCGGTTACTACTTTTTTATTCATCGGACTTACTTCGGTAAATGCCCAGAAAAGTGCTGATGATAAAATAAAAAAAGTTCTTTACTTCAATCCTGAGGTAGAGCCTGATATCGATGAAATAAAAGATCCTACCAACAATGCTTTCTTTGATGCTGTTACCGATAATTTCAGTAACAGAAAAAATAAAATGCTCCGGGCCGAAGTTCAGGTTCCCTTTGATAGTATCGACAAACAAACGATTGCAGATTACTGTCTCAACAATGATGCAGATTTTGCCATTGTTTCCAAAGTGAGATATTTCAAAGTGGGATTTGGAAAGTATGTTTTCTCCAATCAGGTAGTTGTGAGTATGAAACTCTTTGGTGCTGACGGAACTCTTGTCACAGAAACCGATCATGATACTTACCGGAAAAATATGCGTCTGCTGGGTTCTACAACCAACTCTGTTAAAATAGGAACCGAAGGAGCGATAAAAGGAATCATTAAGAAGCTGAGAAAGCTGAAAACAACGGAAGCAGAGCTTTAAGATTTAAAGTTCAAGGTTTAAGGTTGGAATATTCAGCCACTTATCGTTAATGGTCAATTTTGCTTCGCAAGTAAATGGTGAATTTTTTTCATGCGGATCAATCCATATATCAGACTCATTCATAATTCATAATTCATAATTCTTTTATAGACACTATCCTGTAGTGTATCTCTATCCTTATCAATAAGTTGAAATCTTTCATTAGTTTAGTTTTATCTTAAATCTAAATTATTATGAAAAAATTAAATCTTAAAAAACTGAGCAGAGAAAGCCAGAAAGAAATTCTGGGAAGTATCATCCGTCTTCAAAAATGTCAATATCATTTCGAATGTCCTGGTGGATCATGCTGTCACAGAGTATGTGTTGCTTACGCATGTCCTGAATTATAAATATTTTCATGTTAAATAAAGCACTTGTTCACCCTTCCGAACAGGTGCTTTTTTATTTAAAATACACTATAAACAACTGATTAACAATTAAATATTTTCACCAAATGATGATTTATTAAATATTTTTTACTATTTTAGACCAACATTAAAACCAAAATCTCATGAAAAATCTAAAGAAACTCAGCAGAGAAAAAGCAAAACAGATTAATGGAGGATCTATGGAAAGATGCAGCGAAACTAATCCGTGTACCGTTGGATGGTGCTGTTTTGGAATCTGCTCCCCTTTTATCTGCCTTGAATAAAAGATAAAACTAAACCGTATAAAATCAAAATTTATGAAAAATCTAAAAAAACTAAGCAGACAAGTACAAAAGGAAATTAAAGGCAGTGGACCTTTCAAAAGATGTACAGAACATTACGAATGTCCGGGCGGATCATGTTGTCACAACATTTGTGTTGTCAATCCATGTCCTCTGGAATAATATATGATCATTACAGACACCTGCATTAGTAGGTGTTTTTTATTTAAAACATGAATAAAACATTGATTACTAGTAAAATATTTTCACTCACAAATGAATAATATAGAAATATTTACTATTTTAGTCTGACATTAAATCTAAACTATAACGCTATGAAAAATCTAAAAAAACTCAGCAGAGAAGCTGCCAAGCAAATTAATGGCGGTATCGGACCGTTCAGATGCAGCATCACAAGACCTTGCTCTGTGGGATATTGCTGTAATGGAGAATGCCTTGACCATGACTGCATGATAGAGCCTTAATTTAAATACAATCATATAGCATGAAGAATTTAAATCTTAAGAAGCTCAACAGGCTTGAACAAAAAAACATTAAAGGAAGTGGGATAAAAAAATGCGGTGACCACTCAGATTGTGGCCCGTACCAATGCTGTACAAACGCTGTCTGTACATACATTCCCACTTCAGAATGCGAACCAATATAAAGAATATTGGAATTTAAAATTTAATTTTTATACATCCGTTTCGGCGGGTGTTTTTTTTACCCTTATACTGAAGCACTAAACTTTAATTAATCCTTAATTTTGCCACTTTATTGCTCAGTCTTAAAAATTTGAATTATTTTTGCATATCCAAAAAATTTCACGTTTTGAATTCTAGAGACGAACTTATCTTCAACCCTGCCGATATTGCCGAAACTCTCAGCGAACTTCCTGCTGATGAGAGGCTGCTCGCGTTTCTGAAGGTTCCGAAAGAATACAAAGCAGAAGTTTTCTCACACCTTGATCCTGATTTTCAGGAAGATACCATCAGAAGTATCGGAAGCGATGAAGTTTCCGAAATTCTGAATGCCATGACTCCGGATGACAGAACTGCTCTTTTCGAGGATTTTCCGGATGAGCTGATCAAGTATTCCATCAATCACCTTAATCCGCAGGAAAGAAGAATTGCTTTAAAACTTCTTGGATACAACTCAGATTCTATTGCCCGTCTGATGACGCCTTATTATATCCAGATCCGTAAGGAATGGACGGTAAAAAGATGTCTTCAACAGATCAAAAAGGTAGGAAAAAGAGTGGAAACCATGAATTACCTGTATGTGGTGGATGAAAGAAACCGCCTGATTGATGACCTTGCCATCGGAACTTTATTATTAGAAGAAGAAGATACGCTGGTTTCTGATATTACAGATAATCATTTCGTAGCGATTACTACCACTACTTCCAAAGAGGATGCGGTAACGTATTTTGAGAAGTATGACCGTGGCGCTCTTCCTATTATTACGGAAGCAGGTGTTCTGGTAGGAATCGTGACTATTGATGATATTCTCGATCAGATTGAACAACAGAACACGGAAGATATCCAGAAGTTCGGGGGATTGGAAGCATTGGATCTTCCCTACATCCAAACTTCATGGACCGAAATGATCAAAAAAAGGGCGACCTGGCTGATCATTCTATTTGTTTCGGAAATGCTGACTGCTTCTGCGATGGGATATTTTGATAAAGAAATTGAAAAAGCAGTTGTTTTGGCCTTATTTGTTCCATTGATTATTTCCAGTGGAGGAAATTCCGGATCACAGGCAGCAACTTTGATTATCCGTGCGATGGCTCTTCAGGAAATCAGTCTGAAAGATTGGTGGTATGTCATGAAAAAAGAAATTATTTCCGGATTATGTCTTGGAGCAATTTTAGGAGTTATCGGATTTATCAGAATTATGCTTTGGCAGCAGATAGGCCTGTTTGATTACGGCCAATATTGGGTATACGTAGGATTAAGTGTTTCTGTTTCCCTGATTGCCATTGTGTTATGGGGAACATTATCAGGTTCTATGATTCCGTTTGTTTTAAAGAAATTAAACCTTGACCCTGCCACTTCTTCGGCTCCGTTTGTAGCAACATTAGTGGATGTGACCGGACTTATTATCTATTTTACCGTAGCCGGACTTTTCTTAACCGGAAAACTTTTGTAATTTTAGGCATCATCTAACATGCCAATATGAAAATCGTTTCACTTGTACCTTCTATTACTGAGGCTTTATTTGACCTTGGACTGACCGAAAATGAAGTGGTAGGAAGAACAAAATTCTGTATTCATCCTCAGGACAAAATAAAAAATGTAGCCATAATCGGAGGAACTAAGAATATCAATATTGAGAAGATTAAAGCATTACAACCGGATCTTATTCTTGCCAATAAGGAAGAAAATGTAAAAGAACAGGTAGAAGCTTTGATGAATGACTTTAAAGTAACAGTAACCAATATTGATACGATTGAGGATAATTATTATCTGCTTAAAAATCTCGGAAAACTTTTCGGAAAGGAAGACAGAGCACAGCTTTTCAATCTTAAAATTTATGATGTTCTGGATCAGGCAAAACTGGAAGCACCGGTAAAAGCCGCTTATCTTATCTGGAAAAATCCTTATATGACCATTGGTTCAGACACTTTCATTCACAGGATTATGTCAGAAATTGGTTTTGAAAATATTTTCAAGGACAAAACCCGCTATCCTCAGATCACCACTGAAGATCTGGCTGATGCCGATGTCATTATGCTTTCCTCTGAACCTTTTCCGTTTAAAGAAAAACATATTGAAGAGCTACAAGTTTTTTATCCTGATAAAAAGATAATAATCGTAGATGGTGAAGCCTTTTCCTGGTATGGAACCCATATTGCAAAATGCGAGAATTATTTTAAAGAACTTCTCACAGAAATTCAACAGATGCAGCAAAGCTAATTTTTCACGATCAACTTTAAACCCAAAACTTTAAACTTTAAACTTTAAATATTTAATCCATGTCTGGTACAGTTATATTATCTGAAGGAGCAGAATTCGATCATGTCATACAGGAAGTTTCAAAATATATCCACCTGTATGTAATGGCGTTTGAAAAAGAAGAAAGAACCATCACCCGTGTAGATAAACGCGAAAATATGTATGGAGGAAACGGAACAGTCTATATGATACAGATGTTTGATCAGGAAGAACTGGCCAATAACCGCCTTGCCGCCTACATGGTTTTACTGAATAAAGGAGATGAATCCGGATTCCACACACACAATCTAAGAAATGAAGAGGAATTGTACGTTGTAGTGCACGGAACAGGAGAATATAGAGAAAGAACCGGAACAGAAGGGGGAATACGCAAGAAAACGCTTCAAAAAGGTGATATCACAGCCATCAGCTCCATAGGATATCATTCTATTGAAAATACAGGAGAAGAACCTTTAATCATGTTTGTAATTACCACCAATAATCCATAAAAAAACTCCAGCTGAAATAGCTGGAGTTTTTATTTTTTTATAGTAAGTTTCGATTACAAAATCTTAGAAACTTCGTTACAAAGCCATTCTAGCAATTCACGGTCTTCTTTTGTGAAAGGATCGATGGTGTGAGAATCAATATCGATCTGACCGATGTTCTTTCCGTCTTTAAAAATCGGAACTACAATTTCTGCTTTTGTATCAATGGAACAGCTTAAATAATTGCTTTCTTCATGTACGTCAGGAACTACAAATGTTTCATTGGAAACCGCAACCTGACCGCAAATCCCTTTACCGTAAGGAATAATGGTGTGATCTGTCGGCGCTCCTACGTAAGGTCCTAAAATCAACTCATCTTTGTCTCCATTTTTGAAATAGAAACCTGTCCAGTTGAAATAAGGAATCTCCTGATCCAACAAATGACAAACTTTTTCAAGTTTTTCTTCTGTATTATGTTTAGGACTTTCAAGAATTGAGGAAAGTCTTTTCTTTAATTCTGACATTGTATTTATATTTTAAGAGAATTGTTTTAGGGAAAGTTCTTCTTTATATCCGAACATTCCACGCTCTTTAATCATTTCTGCTACGCCTTCCGGAACCTGAGTTTCCCAGCCTTTCACACAACATGCAATTTTTCTCAATATTTCTCTGGAATAGATTTCCAAAAATTCCGGATTATAATTGGTAATATCTACAATACGATTGTTGTGTTTGAAATATTTGTATAATTCTTTCAGGTTTTCCTCTACTTTAAGGTTGGAAGAATCCAACAGCTGATGAGTTTCCGGATCTTTATAAGGATACAGATATACTCTCATTCCATTTCTGAAAAACTTACCGAAGGCTTCAAGAATTCCTCCTGAAAGATTTTTATAATATTTCTCATCGAATACCATCAACATATTATTTACTCCCATTGCTACTCCGATGTCTCCACTTGTGTAAGATGCGAAATAATCAATCAGTCTGTAATATTCAGAGAAGTTTGAAATAATAACGGTATACCCCAGTTTTCCAAGAATGTCTACTCTATCCAGGAAATCTCTTTCATCAATGTCTCCGTCTGCTCTCAGATTGGAAATAGTGATTTCGATAAGAACCTCTGTTTCTTCATGAGTACACGTAGCGTCTTTGAAGAACATATCCATACCGTTTTTAAGCATGTCAATGTTTACCTTCGTTACCGGTCTGAAACTTCCTCTTACCGCGAAAATATTTTTCTTGTACAAAACATCTGCCGGAAGCATATTGTTTCCTTGAGAGTTGAAAATCACAGCATCGGTCATTCCATTCTTTACCAATTGAAGAGACATCAGTCTGTTATCAACATAGGCAAAAGCGGGTCCGCTGAAGTCGATCATATCAATTTCCAGATTATCTTTTGCAATATCATCGTAAAGAGATTCTACTAAAGTTCTTGGATTATCAAAATAATGAAAGGCTCCGAAAATAAGGTTCACCCCCAGATTCCCTAAGGTTTCCTGCTGAAGTGTAGCATCATTTTCTTTGAATTTTACGTGGATAACGATCTCATTATAATCTTCATTTTCTTTGGTTTGAAAACGAATTCCTACCCAGCCGTGGCCTTTTACAGTTTTGTCAAAATTGATAGTAGTTACCGTATTGGCGTAAGAAAAGAATTTTCTATCCGGATTATTATCTCTTGAAATTCTCTCTTCAATCAAAGCTACTTCATATCGAAGCATTTTGCGAAGCCTGTTTTGGGTAACGTACCTGTTTTTTACTTCCTTTCCGTAGATGGCATCACTAAAATCTTTGTCATAAGCAGACATTGCTTTAGCAATCGTACCGGAAGCTCCCCCTGCTCTAAAAAAGTGGCGAACAGTCTCCTGCCCGGCTCCAATTTCTGCGAAAGTACCATAAATAGTAGGATCTAGATTAATTGTTAATGCTTTTTGTTTAGGAGTTAGTTTCTGATACATTAGGACATGAAATTTTTTGTAAATTTACCAAAATTAAACCAACCTCAAAACAAAATGAAGTTGAAATTTTTAGGAACTGGTACTTCTCAAGGTGTACCCGTTATAGGCTGTACATGTGAAGTGTGTACTTCAGAAAATCCCAAAGACAAACGTTTACGTTCTTCCGTGATGATCACTACGGAGGAAAATAAAAAAATACTGATCGACTGCGGTCCGGATTTCAGACAGCAAATGCTTACCAATCATGAACATAACGTAGACATTGCGCTGATTACCCATGAACATAATGACCACGTAATCGGATTGGACGATATGCGGCCCTTGATTTTTAAAAGTGGAAAAGATGTTCCGTTGTACTGCTATTCAAGAGTGGCTCATGAAATAAAAAACAGATTTCCTTACGCTTTTGCAGATGTAAGATATCCCGGTGCACCCGCTTTTGAACTTCACGAAATTGAAA
The DNA here is from genome assembly GCF_024158915.1 of Chryseobacterium sp. S0630. GTDB lineage: Bacteria > Bacteroidota > Bacteroidia > Flavobacteriales > Weeksellaceae > Chryseobacterium. The sequence goes on from NZ_JAMZGF010000010.1 coordinate 73,139, forward strand.
ATAAACCTTTTCAGGTACTGGATACGGAAATCACTCCTGTGGAAGTGATTCACTATAAAATTACCGTTTTCGGATATAAGTTTAAAAAACTGGCTTACATTACAGATGCAGGATTTATTTCTGAAACGGAGAAGGAAAAATTGAAGGATCTGGACATTCTGATCTTAAACTGTATCAGAAAATTTGATCCCCATCCAGCCCATTTTATCCTTCCCGATGTCATTAAGTTGTTTGAAGAGCTAAAACCTAAGCAATTATTTTTAACACACATCAGCCATCATTTAGGACTGCATGACATTGAAGATAAGGAGCTTCCATCCGGAATACACCTTGCCTACGATGGTTTGGAACTTAATTTTTAAAAAAAATTATTCAAAAAGCTTTTGAACATTGAAAAAAGTTCCTATATTTGCACACCAATTTGAAACAAACATCACGTTTGAAATCAACATCAAGCCCAGGTGGCGGAATTGGTAGACGCGCTGGTCTCAAACACCAGTTCTTAGGAGTACCGGTTCGATCCCGGTCCTGGGTACAAAAAACCTCTGAAAATTTCAGAGGTTTTTATTTTTTACAGATTCTTCAAAATTCTTTCAAGCTCCAGGTCTCGTTTCTGAATAATATCATCATCAGAATATTCAATAAATTCATTGACTTTCACTCCTACTTTTTGGGTTTGAGAACCATCAAAATAAAAAATACCATTCCCTGTGAATTCAAGATTGTAACCACCGGGAAGTGTTATGGTTCTGATATCACCATCTGCACCAGCTGTTCTCTGCCCAATAGTTCTGGCATTAGGAAAGATATTCTGAAGATTCATTGTATTCCATTCGCTCATGCTTAAAGTTTCAGGATTAACAATCATGAAAACTTTTCCTTTATAAGGATGAACGGTTTTATTTTTAATATCCGGATAATAAGTTCCAAATCCATCATAGCTGATAGGAATATATGTTCCGACATTTTTGGGATTGGGTTTATAGTATTTTCCAAAACGGTTTTCCACGGGAGAAAAATATTTATAAACATAATGAAATACAAAACCACCCCAGTCCGGATATCCTCTCATATCAAATATAATAGCTTTTTTCGAGGAAGCATCCCTAAAAATAGAATCCATATGCTCATCCAGCTTATCATCAGAGATATTATTCGTAAAAGCAAAAACATCATTGATTTTAAAATAGACAATATCTTGATGATCTATCGTATACTGCTGTTTCTGACGGATCTTATTTTGAATATATTTCGAAACAATAGCCCGCTGTCCTTCATTGGTGAAATTAACAAACTCTGTGTCTGCCATATGGGTTTTATTATCCCTGGATTGTATTTTTAAGCTTTTGCGAGCCAGATTATCAGGCCAGATCAGATTCTTCTGAAAGTCCGATATCAGATACAAAAACGTTTCAGGATTGGAAGTAGAAAGCAACTCTTTTTTTTCTTTAATAATCTCACGAACACTTTTACCATTCACCTCTGTTATTTGATCACCAACATGAATATTCGCTTTGGAACAGATTTCGGGTAAAAGAAGTTCGGTAATCAATAGATGATCTTTCACGATCATATAATCAAAAGGCGGAAAATAGAATCTGTGGAAAATCTCATTTTTGAAATTCAATTGATCATAAAACCTGAAAGAATGGGTATCTTCCATCTTAGAAACTACTTTGTTAAGAATAACCTCAAAATCTTTTCTGGAAGAACTGCGAATGACCTGATCTACTAAATCTGAAAAATAAACCTCAGCATTTTTATCCATCAGATATTTGTGAGGATAAAGATAATCGATAGCACCCTGTAATTTGGCCAATGCCAGCAGACGATATGCTAAAGGCAGGTTTTCCTCTTTTTTAAACTCGTTGGTTTTAGAATCAAATGTTTTGTCTTTCTTTTCAGTTTCAGTAACAAATCTATGATTGTAAATATCATTTAACAGTATCTTGTTTTCTGAACTTATCTTTTTATTGTTCTGATACCATCTGAAATCTTGATTTACAGACAATACTTCTTTTGGAGTGTCGATCACCGGAGCACCAGTAAATTTATGATTCAGATTTTTTAAAAGAAGGGTAATAATTGTGTTTTCACTGGTATTTGCATTTACTTTTCCTATTGTTTCCAAAAAAAGACTGTCTGCATCTTTCCTACCATCAGCAAGATCAGGATGGTAATATTTTATGAAATTCCAGGTTTTCATAAAATACATGTAATGGTCTTTTTGAGCATAAGTAGTAGCATGAAAAGCTATCACAAAAAATACAATAAAGATATTCTTCATTTACTTGAATTTGTGATGTAAAATACACTTTTAAAGTTTATAAATAAAATATAACTATTTCTCTTGTCATTCTATTTCGGAATACCACAGTCTTTATACGATATCGCTACAAAATAAGTAGGCCTTCTATTTTCAAAGTATATAATAGGTCACTATCAGGATTAATCAATTATTTTCAAAATAAAAAATCCTCTGAAAATCAATTGATTTCCAGAGGACTCTAAATATAAGCATTATCATCATGGGAAGTTTATTGGTTTTCGCATTGTTAAATATTAATGGTTTTTTAATGGTATTAATAACAGGGATAACTTTTTCGTTTTTGTTATATGCGCTAGTCACTTATAAAAAATCAACAGGAAAATCAATCGCTATTCTTGAAAACAAACCATTAGAATTTTTAGGGAAAATATCTTACAGTCTATATCTTATACACGGGCCGTTCCTTGCAATCATAAACCTTTATTTATTAAAAAACTTTGAGCTTACAAATGATACCCGGCAATGGATTATCTTTATTTTTATCTTTATTTTTATCATCCCTGTAACGACTATTTTTTATAATTTGGTTGAAAAGAGATAAAAGTTTTCATTACCCATCATACAAAACTCTATCATCCCATATATAAAAGAACACCTGAAAAAGCAGGTGTTCTTGTGTATTTTAATGATCAATTTTAATTAATTCAATTTTTAAGATCTTTGAAGTTTCGGATACCACAATCTTTATGCGACATTAACCCCAAAAATATGGCCTACTAATGCAGTAATTCCCATTGCCACAGTTCCCCAGAAGCAGATTCTCAATACAGCTATTTTAATGCTGGAACCACCGGCCCGGGCAGAAACCGCCCCTAAGAGCATCAAAAATATAATTGAAAATCCATATTGGAAATACACCATTTCCTTAAGAGGAGCCAAAAGAGACACCGTAAATGGTAATAGGGCACCCACCGCAAATGAGCCGAATGAAGCTATTGCCGCCTGCAGAGGTTTCGCCTGTGTTATTTCATTGATTCCCAACTCATCACGGGCATGTGCTCCCAATGCATCGTGTTCTGTAAGTTCAATAGCTACCTGCATGGCTGTTTCTTTGGTACAGCCTCTTTTTTCATACACTTTGGCCAGTTCCCTGAGTTCTATTTCGGGCATTTGTTCCAGTTCACGTTGTTCACGGATCAAATCTGCTTTTTCTGTATCCTCCTGAGAGCTTACGGAAACGTACTCACCGGCAGCCATAGACATTGCCCCGGCAATCATACCTGCCAATGCAGCAAGAATAATGATATGTCGCTCCGGCTCTGCAGCTGCAACTCCTATAACAATACTTGTGGTGGATAATAACCCGTCATTAGCGCCTAATACAGCTGCACGAAGCCAGCCTACTCTGTTTACATAATGTTTCTCCAGCTGATGATGCATAACTTTTGTTTTGGTGGTAGGCTAAAGTTACCCAATATTTCATCAAGAATCAATTTAAATTAACATGAGATTCTACCATCTTAGCTTACAACTGATACTGGATGTTCGTTCTTAAATCTGATAAAATCCTCTAATGAATATTCCGGGCATGCTCCTTCCTGTGAGGTGATGAATGCTCCGAGAGACACAGCCTGAGTCATAATTTCATGAACAGTACTTCCTTTTTCCAATCTTTTGGAAAGAAATCCTGCCAGAAAAGAATCTCCGCTCCCTACGGTATCTTTTACAGTAACCGGTATGGTAGGATACAGATAAAAATGATCTTCTGAGGCATACAGAGCTCCTTTGCTTCCTTTGGAAATAATAATTTCTTTAAGATCAAACTGATCCTGCAAATATTTTATCCCATCTTCTTCAGTGGTATATTCTTTTCCTAAAAAATCAAGCATCATTCGCATTTCTGCTTTATTGAATTTAGCGAGATGTGTTTTATGAAGCAGGTCTTTTATCATTCCAACCTCATAATAAGGTTCTCTGAGATTGATATCAAAGACATTATAATGGCTGAGTTCAAGCAACTGGAAGAGCGTATTTCTGGATTTCCCATTTCGGGCTGCCAGCGTTCCGAACACCAACGCATCTGTTGTATTAAGGATTTCCTTATTTTCCGGAGTGGTTTCAATATAATCCCATGCTACCCCTTCCACAATATCATAATGAGCATCATTATTTTCATCTACTGTAGCAATAACCGTACTTGTTGGATACTCTGTATTGATCTGAACATGATCTGCGGGAATATTCCAGTTTTTCATTTTATCCAAAAGATCACGCCCAAGCTGATCATCACCAATACTGCTTATCATATTGACTTCTACGCCCATTTTGGAAAGATGGTAGGCTACATTAAAAGGAGCACCTCCTACTCTTTTCTGCTCTCCCGGAAAAATATCCCAGAGCACCTCTCCAAAACATACTGCTTTATTTTTTTTGTATTCCATTATATAAAAGTAATTAAATGTATTGAGTTTATAAAAAATTTACTCTTTGAAGCTCTTTGCTTCAGAATGAATAAACCTGCACAGAAAACTGAAGAAATGCATTATTATTGACCGGATTCCACATTCCCCAAATTCCCACAGGAATTGTATAGCCTTCAATGGTAAAGCTTTTCGAAACGATAAGGCTTACCTCATTGAAACCAGTATCTTTAGCAAAGAAATTATTCTTTTCTCCATGACTGTCTAAGGCAAAAGCATAGCCCACTCTCCCTCTTATTTCAAGGTTGTCTTTTTTGTATACAGGATATTCTCCCGAAACAAATGAAGAATATTTATTTCCTGTATTTTCACTGTTTCGGTCTCTTCCGAAAACTACAGTATTCCAGCTGATTACTAAAGGAAATTGATCACTTATGGTATAATAAGATCTGAAATCCCAAAAACGACCAGTTTCCTGAGCGGAATAATTAAAAAATTCTTTATTGTTATAGTTTGCTCCAGGAGAAAAGTTATAGATATCCCATAACTCCAGCGTAAGATGCTTATTCTTATATCCTATATAGTTGTTGAATTCTTTATAGGAACCATCAACATTTCCGCCTGCCCAGAATCCTGCATAAAAATTCTTATAGTCAAGATGTAAATCTCCGGTATAAATAAGCCCTGCAGAGACTTCAATTCCGCGCCATAAATGGCTGTTGCGAAGCTGCAGCGCTGAATGCACTTCCTGCGCGCCCATACAATGTCCTATAATCAGGAAACAAGGTAATAAATAGTTTTTTAGCATGATTCAAGTGTTTTTTAAGGCAGTAAGTATCCTGTATCCAGTAATAGTCTACAGGATATTTACATGAATTGAAAGAAACTATATAATTAGTGAATAAAGTCTTTTTCTCTTATACGCGATCCGAACAGCGCATAGGTAAGCATAAGCAGTTCACAGATTACGGTAAGCCACCAAGTCCATCTCCATGAGCCTAAAATATCTGCTAAACCTCCCTGAATAAGCGTAAAGACGGCTCCACCAAATACGGCAGAAATAAAAATACCGGATGCTTTTGAGGTATATTTATTCAAACCTTTAATAGAAAGTGTATAAATACAGCTCCACATGGATGAATGCAGAAGACCGATTGCTACAAGAAACCAAAGATTCTGAGTGATCATGGATATTAAAGCAAGTATTGCTGCAAGTACTGTGGTTGTTATCAATTGCGTTCTTGCGGAAATCTTACTGAAAAAGCTGGACACTGCTCTTCCTACCAGAAAACCTCCCCAATACAATGTGGACAATAATGCATGAATTCCTAAGTCCATTCCTCCGACAATGATATCTGTTTTTCCGAAAAAGGTAATAGGATGCCCTGAATCCATGAGCTCAAAAGCATACAGATTAATATTCGCACCAATGGCCACTTCGGTTCCTACATAAAAAAAGATGGCTAAAACTCCTAATACAAAATGCCTGAATGTCCAAATGCTTCTCTCCAGTTTTTCTTCTCCAACCACTCTTGTATGAGCAAGGTCAGGAAGATGAAGTCTTTTTGTAATGATCATGACGGTAAGAATACAGACAATCAAGATAGAAAGTGGAAACAAAAGCTGTCTGATCTCTATATTTTCAATGGAAATCCCACTGAACATGACTACAGTAACAAAAAAAGGTGCAGAAGTAGTTCCGATAGAGTTAATGGCTGTCAGAATATTCAGACGCTGTACGGGCTGAGTTCCTTTCAGTTCATAGGATGCAGCATAAGGATTTACAACCACCTGAATAATTGCTGCTGCTGTCCCCATTAAATAGGAACCCATGACAAAGACGATAAATCCATAAGGAATAACAGCATCTTTTATATTAAATTTCAAATCAGGATAATGATCACCAACCCATGATGAGCACAGATACATAAAAAGACCTGAAATCATAAAGAAAAGCCCGCGCAGAATTGTATTCTTATATCCGAAGGCGTTCACCCATTTGCTACCCAGTGTTCCGTTCAGAAGATATCCTAAAAAGAAGAAAAAGGAAATCAGGGTAGTAAATGTATTTTTAAGACTGCCTGCATGACTCAAAAAAGTAAATTTCAAGGGTGCTTGCAGCTGTTCATTCACTGTGGTCAGAAAACCTACAATAAAATAGATAAACGTAATGATGGCAAACGGCAGTATAGCATTGTTTGCTTTATTGTCTGAAGAGGTTATCCCTGGATTTATCTGCATGGCTGAGTTATTTTATGATGGATTGTAAAACCGAAGCGGTTCCTGAGCTTTTTATATCTTCTACAAAACGGTTGTATTGTTTGATGAAAGATTCAGAAGTTTTTAGCTGAATACCTTTAAAAGCTGACAACTCCAGGAAGTCCTGTGGATTTTCACTGGCAACAAGCTTCTGATCATTTTCTGTAATCCAGGGTTCTGCTGTCTCGAATATATTACCCTGATCATCTTTTTTATATGTAAGATAATGTCTGTAGGAAGCAATAAGAAAAGCCGGTCTGGTAAGGTCTTTCCCTCCTTTGATCATTTTATCAAGGTTTGGAATGATATACACCGGGAATTTTGAAATCCCATCGAAACACAGACGGCTCACCTGATCACTTACACTGTAATTGGCAAATCTTTCAATCAATGTCTGTTTATATTTTTCCAGATCTGTATTTTCAGGGGCAGGAACAAAAGGTGTAATGTCTGTATCCATAAAATCTTTGATGAATTTCACAAGATTTTCATCTTCCATAGCCTGATCTACTTTACGGTAACCCATTAAGAAAGCCGGATAAGATAAAAGGGTGTGGGAAGCATTCAATAAGCTTAATTTCATATTTTCAAATGCAGTTACATCATTGGTAAACTGTACACCTACTCTTTCCCATGCCGGTCTTCCTGCTATAAAGTTGTCTTCTATCACCCATTGTGTAAAGTCTTCACAATATACAGGAGCACGATCATCCGTTCCATTCAACTTATTTAATCTTTCCACGTCTTCCGGAGTTGTGGCCGGAGTAATACGATCTACCATGCTGTTTGGGAAGGTTACGTTTTCCTTTACCCAAGCTGCCAGCTCTGTATCCTGAGCTTCTATAAATGAGATGAAAGCTCTTTTTGTCGTATTTCCGTTATGCTGAAGGTTATCACATGAAAGTATTGTAACGGGTCCTGCATTTTGAATCTTTCTCTGGCGCAGTCCTTCTGCCACAAAGCCGAAAACAGTATTAGGACTGGAAGGATTTTTCAGGTCATGCTGTATTTTTTCATCTTCCAATATAAATTCTCCCGTTTCTTTATCAAGATTATAACCTCCTTCTGTAATGGTTAAAGTGATGATCTTAACAGTGCTGTCTGCAATTTTTTTCACCACAGCCTCAGGATCTTCTATTCCCCAGATCAACTCTCTCAAAGAGCCTATTTTATACACCTCATCATTCCCGTTTCTTCCACAAACGGTAAGAGAATAGTGAAGATTCTGAGCTCTTAAATTTTTTACGATCTTTTCATCTGAAGGCAGCAGACATACTCCGCAGATTCCCCAATCTTTCTGATCCTTGTCATTAAGCAGCATATTGGTATAAAACTGCTGGTGAGCCCTGTGAAAGTTCCCTACTCCAATATGTAAAATTCCTGTGCGGATTTCCGATGCATCATAGTTGTAATAAATCATACTCATAAACATAAAATTGTTATCATATTAACCGATTCGTTAAAACTATATTAACAAATGGTTAACCGGATAATTTTTTTATAAATTTCAGACTGGGAACGTTCCCAAAAATCAGGGAACGTTCCCAATTGTCTATTTTTTTATTATTTTTAGCCCAAAAACAAGGCTGATGAGACGTATTACGATTAAAGATCTGTCCAAATTTTTGTCATTATCTACCTCTACCATCTCCAGAGCGCTGCTTCATGATAAAAATGTAAATGAAGAAACACGAAAAAGAGTGCTGGATGCAGCAGAGAAATTGGGCTATAAACCGAACCTTACCGCTTTGAATTTACAATCCGGACAATCCAGAACAATTGGCTTTGTAGTACCGGAAATGATTACTCCTTTTTCCTCCACTGTACTGAAAGGAATTCAGAATATTCTTTATCCTCTCGGATACCGTATTATTATTACTCAGTCTGATGAAGATCCTCTTATTGAGAGAAAAAATCTTCAGCTTCTGGAAGAGTTTAATGTAGATGCTATTATTATTAATTTATGTCATGAAACCTCAAATAATGATATTTATCAAAATATTATGGATAGAGGAACTCCTTTAATCTTTTTCGACAGGATTCCTCACAAATCTCTGGATGTATCGAAGGTTATTATTGATGATGCTATTAAAGCTTCATTAATGGTAGAATACTTAATTAAGACCGGAAGAAAAAGAATCGTTCATCTCATGGGACCTTCAACCATCCGAAATGCTGTAGAAAGGGTAAATGGTTATAAGCGCATTCTTATGAAATACAATATTTTTGATGAAAACCTGATCGTACAGACCGATGGAATGACTTTCGAACATGGAAAAAAAGCGGTTAAACAGCTATTGAATAAGAATATAGAGTTCGACAGTATTTTTGCCTTCAGCGATACTCTTGCCATGGGAGCCATGAATTTTCTTCTTGAACAAAAAGTAAGAATTCCGGACGAAGTTTCTATTGCAAGCTTTTCCGGAACGGAATTGTCAACCATGGTGTATCCTCAGCTGACCAGCGTACAACAGCCTTTGGAAAAAATGGGTGAAGCCGCTGCAGAGCTGGCATTGGAAAAGATCAAAAACAATAATCTTCCAAGCAGAGCTGTATTGATGGATGCAGAACTGATTTACAGAGCTTCTACTTAAATGATTCTCAATTTTGATAGTATGACATTTTATAGTCTATTGTAAAATGACAAAAAGTCCGGGTAACAGATTACAGTTCAATACATAACCTCTTCAAAACACACCATTCTGTTCAGAAAATCCTATTTTCTTATCTTTGCAGCAATGAATTTATTATATATCAACTGGGATGTTAATCCCGAAATCGTCAATATCTTAGGACTTCCCATAAAATATTACGGATTACTATTCCTTGCGGGACTTGTTTTATCTCTCAATATTTTAAAAAGAATTTATAAAAAAGAAGGTCTTAGTTCACAGGCACACGAAGCTTTATTCTCCTATGCACTGATAGGAATTCTGGTGGGAGCCCGATTGGGTCACTGTATTTTTTATGATTTTGATTATTATTCACAGCACCCGCTTGAAATATTTTTACCGATTCAGAAAGGACCGGATGGAGTCTACCATTTCACAGGATTTGCAGGTCTTGCCAGTCATGGTGGCGGTATTGGTCTGGTGATTATGCTTCTCATCTATGCAAGAAAGTATTCTATCCCGTTCATGACCGTTCTGGATGCCATAGCGATTGTACTTCCGCTAGGTGGTACTTTTATCAGGCTTGCCAATCTGATGAACTCTGAAATCATAGGAACTCCTACAAATGTTCCATGGGCTTTTATATTCCGTCAGGTAGATGATCTTCCGAGACATCCTGCTCAGCTGTATGAAGCCATCTCTTATTTTATTATCTTCCTTGCGGTATATTTTATTTACAGGAAGAATATTTTTAAGATCGGAAAAGGTTTTTATTTTGGAATCAGTATTCTATTGATCTTCATTATGAGAATTCTGATTGAGTTTATCAAGGTAGATCAGGTAGAATTTGAGCATGGGATGAGCCTTAATATGGGGCAGCTTCTGAGTATTCCGTTTGTTCTTCTTGGATTATTCTTTATCATCAAAAGTATACTGGAGAAAGGAAAGACAAAAACCGTGTAATTTCCTTATTTCTGTTCAAATAAAAAACTCACTGAAAGCTGTTTTCAGTGAGTTTCTTTTTAATGGATTATACTGTATTTTATCTCGTTGTGTATCCACCGTTGGCAAATATGGTCTGCCCGGTAATCCACCAGCCTTCTGTTACCAGAAACTCTACCAGCGGAGCAATATCTTTAATATCTGTCAATCCTCCCAATGCAGATGCAGATTTATGGTAAGCAACGGCATCATCGGTTTCCTGCCCATAGAAGAAAGGAGTATCCATTGGGCCAGGTGCTACCGCTGTTACCGAAATTCCTCTTGCTCCGAATTCTTTGGATGCTGCTCTGGTAAAATGCTCTACCGGTGCTTTTGCTCCTGCATATGTGGAATATAATCCGGTGTAGGCTGCCAATAATGAAGTTACAATGGTACAGATTTTCCCATGATCGTTCAGTTTTTTACCAGCTTCCTGAAGAAAGAAGTAAGCAGATTTTGAATTGACATTGAACATGGTATCATATTCAGCTTCTGTAGTTTCTGAAAATGGCTTTTTAAGTACCATTCCTACGGTATTGATTGCAATATCGATTCCTCCGAAACGGGAAATGGTCTCATCAAAAAACTTCGTGATATGATCTACTTTGGTAAGGTCTCCCTGAAATAAAAATGCTTCAGCTCCTAATGCCTGTACTTCAGCCAGTGTTTTCTCACTTTCAGCTCTTGAGCTTTCGCTGTTATAATGGATGGCCAGCTTTGCCCCTTTGGATGCAAAATCTCTGCTTAATAATCCACCTAAATTTTTACCTCCTCCGGCAATTAAAACAACTTTTCCCTGTACATTTTGTGTTGACATGTTTTTATATTTAAATGTTAATGAGACAAAGATCAATAATAAAACCCGCCTCAACATGGTGAAATTTTCGGAAATTTCTTTTTATTATTTTTAAACCGAAGGAAAAATGTTTATTATTTTATGTAAACAATATTTTTAAATAGAATGTTATTTACCAACCAGATACGCTTTGATACAGGCCTTTTCAATTAAACACTTTTGGATAATTCACAAACTCGCTTCAATTTTAGGCATAACATTTGATACCTTCCTCCCGTATCACGCACCACCACTTCATTTTTAATATATTTTTTTATAATCCTCAGGCTTCTGAGGATTTTTTTATACAATTATTACAACTTCCTTTAGATCTTTCTTACAGAATATAAAGTATCACTTAAAACCATTTCTGATAATCAATCATTTAAAACCGGATTATTCATTTTATTGTTGTATATTTGCATATTATAAACTGAGCCACCACTTTGTTTTCTGTAACGACCCGAATATTTTTTATTCAGTCTTTGCCTTTTGAGCAGCCATATTTTTAACTTTTATTCTTCTATTAAAGAACAATACTTGTCGGAATTTTAAAGCTCTGTATGATTGGGATTATCCAAGACAGAAAACATAGCCAGGCTTTATAGGGGTCTACACAGACCAGATTGAACTCATCAATTTATAGAAACTAAATACTAAAAATAATTTATGGCAGATTCTTTTTCTAAAAAGGAAAATTTCAAGAAAAAAATTCAAAAGCAAAAAGAAAAGGCGCTAAGACGCGAAGAACGTAAAACGAACAACAACAAAGGAGCGGAGGATGTCTTCATGTATGTAGACGAATTCGGAAGATTAACATCTACTCCACCTGAACAAAGACAGGAAGTAAATCTTGATGACATTCAATTGGGTGCAGCACCTATCATTGAAGAAGATCCAAGAAAAACAGGAATTGTTACTTTCCTGAGCGAAAAAGGATATGGTTTCATTACGGAAGATAATTCCAAAGAAAACATCTTCTTCCACAACAACAACTGTGCAGAACCGGTGAAAAAAGGGAATAAGGTATCTTTTGAAAAAGAGAAATCTCCTAAAGGATTTTCTGCTGTTGAAATTCAGATTGTTAAATAATATGTACTTATAAAATGCTTCTGTCTTAAAAGCAGATTCATTTTAAACCATACACAAAGAGACTGCCCGTTAGGACAGTCTCTTTTTTTAGGGACATATAAAAAAAGTTAACTCAACTTTAAAAAGTTAGATTCTAACGCAAGATCCTGGAATTATTTCAATTAGCATTACGGGAATCCGTAGAATCCGGTTAAAACATAAAAGAAGCTGCCTAAAAAGACAGCTCCTTCATCGTAAAAAAAGTAAAAATTAATCCAGTTTCCCTCCCAGTGCTTTAAACAGCAGGACGTTATTTCTGGTATTCTGGTGCTGAAACTGCAGTAAATCCAGCTCAGCAGTTAATTTGCTTTTCTGAGAATTGATCAGTTCAAAATAGTTTGCATAACCTGTCAGATACAGATCGTTGGAAACCTCAACACCACGGTCAAGGAAACCTACTTCTTCTGATTTAAGCTTTAAGACACGCTCATAGATCTTCGTCTGTTTTAAAATAGACTGAAGTTCATTAAAAGCAGTCGTGATACTTTTCTGATAGTTTAAAAAAGCAATTTCCTGCTCTTTGCTCGCTACTTTAAATTCATATTTCAACTGTCCTTTATTGAAAACTGGAACCATTAATCCTCCCAACAACTGCCCGGCCAGTGAACTTGGCTTGAAGAATGTTTCTACAGAAAAAGAATTCAGTCCGAAACCTGCACCCAGATCAATTTTAGGATAAAAAGCAGCTCTTGCAGCTTTCGCATCAGCCTGAGAAGCTTCCAACACATAATAGTTTGCGGCTACATCCGGTCTGGAATGGATCACATTTTCTACATTAATGGTTTTATTCAGGACTTCCATATTGGTAGGCATCAGTATTTTGCCTCGCTTCACATCTCCACCATAACTTCCCGTCAAGGTTGTAATCGCCTGTTCTACCGTAACGATTTCTACTCTGATGTGTTCAATCTCTGCCAGCCAGTTGTTATTCTGAGCTTTGAATTGCTGAACTGCCAACTCCGTGGCTTTTCCCACTTCACGCTGGGCCAGAACAATTTCAAAGGCTCTTTGCTGAAGTTTATAGTTCTTCTGATAAATGGCAAGACGATTATCCAACGCTACCAACTGGTAATACAGATTGGCAATATCTGTGAAAAGTTCTACCTGCAATAATCTTAATCCTTCTGTGGAAGCCAGATATTTCTTCTGAGCCGCAATCTTCTTATTTTTCAGTTTTCCCCAGGCATCAATTTCCCAGCTGCTTCTTGCTCCCAGCCAGTAATTAGGAGTAAAATCTCTGTTGATTTTCTGATTTTCCGTAATATTAGGGGAAAGATTGGTATCATAGTTTCCAACGCCTTCCATGGTATATTTTCCGTAGCGGTCACCGGAAGCCTGTACTCCCACTTCAAGAGATGGCAATAGATCCATCTTCGATCTTTGAAGGAAACTGTTGGCAATTTCCACTCTTTGCCGGGCAATTTGAAAATCCGGATTAGCCTGAACTACTTTATCAAAAAGTTCAAGCAGGTTTGGATCTGTAAAATAAGCTTTCAGATTGATTTGCTGGAATTCATCCGGAGATTTATTTTTGTCAGCTTTAATGATCTCCTCTGGTAATTCCTGGGCTTTTTTCAGCTCTGTTACTTTGGGAACAGCACACGAAACCAGGCTCAGTGACGCTATTCCATACAATATATTTCTATGATTTAATCTTTTCATCTTTCTTCTTATTTTCAAGTTTTGCAAAGAATATATACAGTCCCGGAATCACCACCAGTCCGAAAATGGTTCCGATGAGCATTCCTCCTGCCGCAGCAGTACCAATGGAACGGTTACCGATTGCTCCCGCTCCTGATGCAATACATAAAGGAATAAGCCCTGCTACAAATGCAAACGAAGTCATCAGAATTGGTCTCAGACGTTGTCTTGCGCCTTCAATAGCGGCCGGAATAATATCAAATCCCTGTTTGTTTCTTGCTACTGCAAATTCTACGATCAGGATGGCGTTTTTGGCCAGAAGCCCAATCAGCATGACCAACGCTACCTGTGCATAGATATTATTATCCAATCCCATTAGTACCAATGCGATGTAAGACCCGAAAATTCCTGTTGGAAGGCTTAATAATACAGGCATTGGAAGAAGGAAACTTTCGTATTGAGCAGCTAATAAAAGATACACGAATAAAAGGCAGATCGCGAAGATATAAACGGTTTGGTTTCCTGATAAGATCTCTTCCCTTGTCATACCCGACCATTCAATATCGAATCCTCTTGGCAGGGTTTCTTTAGCTACACGTTCTACGGCTGCAATGGCATCTCCGGAACTGTAACCGTCTGCAGGTTCTCCGTTGATCATCGCAGACATATACATGTTGTATCTTGTCAGTACTTCAGGGCCGTATACCTTTTCAATAGTGATGAAAGTTGAGAAAGGAACCATTTCACCTTTATCATTTTTTAAATATAAATTCAGAATGCTTTCCGGGGTATCTCTGTGCTCCGGACTTGCCTGCACCATCACTTTATACATCTGACTGAAACGGATAAAATTCGTGGCATAATAAGATCCCAGCATAGTCTGTAACGTTGACATGGCGTTGTCTACCGATACTCCTTTCTTCGCTGCCATATCATAATCTACATTGATCATGTATTGCGGGAAAGTGGCATCAAAGCTGGTAAAGTTGTTCTGCAGTTCAGGAGCTTCGTTTAATTTCTTAACAAAATCCTTCGTGATCTTATCTGTATTTTCAATCGTTCCTCCGGTTCTGTCCAGTAAACGCAATTCAAAGCCGCTGGTATTACCGAAACCAGGAACCGTTGGCGGAGCAAAAATTTCAATCTGAGCATCTGCAATGCTTTTTGTTTTGTCTGAAAGTTCTGCGATCAGATCGTTCACTGAAATATTTCTTTCTTTCCAGTCTTTAAGGTTAATCATCGCCATTCCGTAAGAAGAACCTGCAATTTCTGTTACGATGCTGTATCCTGCAAGTGTGGTCACGTTTTCCACTCCTTTGATCTTCTTGGCAATCACTGTAACTTCATCCAGCACCTTTTCTGTTCTTTCTACCGTTGCTCCCTGCGGAGTCGTTACACTTACATATACCATTCCCTGATCTTCCATTGGAATAAACCCAGTTGGAAGGAATTTACTGGTCACAAAAGTAAGTCCGACAAATAAAAATAACAGTCCGAAAGTCACTGTAGTTCTTGTGGCAAATTTTGATAAAATACCTACATAACCATTCGTTAATCTTTCAAATCCTGTATTGAAACTCTGGAAAGCCCTGTCAATAATGGTTTTCTTTTTATTATGGTCATGAGGCTTTAAAATAATCGCACAAAGTGCCGGAGTAAGCGTCAGGGCATTCACCCCAGAAATCACAATACTGATGGCCAGCGTTAATGAAAACTGACGGTAAAAAACGCCTACCGGACCATCCAG
This sequence comes from Chryseobacterium sp. S0630, assembly GCF_024158915.1. Taxonomy (GTDB): domain Bacteria; phylum Bacteroidota; class Bacteroidia; order Flavobacteriales; family Weeksellaceae; genus Chryseobacterium. The sequence continues at coordinate 89,034 of NZ_JAMZGF010000010.1, forward strand.
AAATGCTACAGGAATAAATACAGCAGACATCACAATGGTAATCGCTACTACAGCTCCCGCAATTTCTTTGGTGGCACTGATGGTGGCATCCATCGCATTCATTCCTTCTTCCATTTTCACGTGAACGGCTTCAACAACGACAATGGCATTATCGACGACAATTCCGATGGCAAGAACCAATGCGAACAATGTTAAAAGGTTAACAGAGAAATCCAGCATATTCATAAAGGCAAAAGTTCCTACCAATGCTACCGGTACAGCCAGTACAGGAATCAATGTGGAACGCCAGTCCTGAAGGAAAATAAACACAACAATTCCTACCAGAATAAAGGCTTCGATAAGGGTTGTCAGTACCGCACTGATAGAAGCATCCAGGAATCGGGAAACATCATAAGCCATGTTATATTCCATTCCGGGAGGGAAAGAAGTAACTTTTAATTCTTCCATTTTTGCCTTTACGCTTTCAATCACTTCAGAAGCATTGGAGCCGGGACGTTGTTTCATCATAATCGATGCAGAAGGCCTTCCGTCTGTTTTGGAAACCATTCCGTAGTTCATCGCTCCGAATTCCACTTTCGCAATATCTTTAAGCTTTAAAATAGTTCCATCCACATCAGATCTGATGGGAACTTCCTCATATTGTTTAGGCTCAAAAAACTTTCCTTTATATTTGATTACATACTGAAGCTGGCTTGAGGTTTTACCAGAGGTTTCACCTACTTTTCCAGGTGCAGCAGAAATATTCTGTTTTTGCAGGGAAGTGATCACTTCATCTGCTGAAATATTATAAGCTGCCATTTTCTGAGGATCCAGCCATACTCTCATGGAATATTCTTTCTGCCCCATGATTTCAGCACGTCCTACTCCATCAATACGTTTCAGTTCCTGAAGGACGTTGATATCTGTAAAGTTATAAATGAACTGTTCATCCTGGCTCGGATCTGCACTGGTGATGTTAAGGTACATCAGCATACTGTTCACCTCTTTTTCAGTAGTTACACCGGCTCTGATTACTTCTTCAGGAAGTTCATCAAGAATAGTCGTTACCCTGTTCTGAACATTTACTGCTGCCACATCAGGATCTGTTCCTACTTCAAAGAAAACCTGAATGAGCGTAAGACCATCATTGGAGGTTACTGTAGACATATAAGTCATTCCCGGAACTCCATTGATCGCACGTTCCAGAGGAAGGGCTACCGCATTGGCAGATACTTCGGCGTTTGCTCCTGTATATTTTGCTGTAACGGTTACTGAAGGCGGTACAATATCGGGAAACTGGGTGATGGGCATTTTAAGCAACGCCATAATTCCCAGCAATACAAATAATATGGAAATAACCAACGAAAGAACCTTTCGTCTTATAAACATTTCTACCATAGTTAGTTGATTTAAAGATTATGAAAGGTTAATACTTCTTTTTGATTTTGATGATATCACCATCTTTCAAAGACTGAGTCCCTTCATAAATGATTAAATCTCCCTTTTTAAGACCGCTTTCTACCATATAAGAATCTCTTAAAGTAGTTCCGATCTTAATATTGGTCATTTTCACTTTATTCTGTTTATCTACTACAAAAACATAGGTCTTATCCTGAATGGAGAAGGTAGATTTTTGTGGAATAAGGATCGCATTATTCTGTTGTTCAGAAATGATAAGCTTCCCGGAAGTACCGTGTTTGATCAAACGGTCCGGATTCGGGAAAAGCACTTTATAACGAATAGAACCTGTGGTTCTGTCGATTTCCCCTTCGGCTGTTTTCAAAGCTCCGTTGAACTGGTAATTAACTCCATTCGGAAGTGTTAGCTCAATCTTCTGATGACTTCCGATCTTATCATTGGCCAAAAGTTCAAAATACAGATTTTCAGGAATGGAGAAATAGGCATATACTTCGTTCAGTTGGGAAAGTGTGGTTAGCAATGTTCCATTTTCTACCAAACTTCCATCTTTATGGGGAATTACATCAATTACCCCATCAAAAGGTGCAGTGATTCTTGTAAAGCTTATTTTCTGAAGAACTATCCTCTTTTCTGCATCAGCAAATGCATGTTTTGCTTTGGCGGAGGACAGTTTTGCTTTCACCATTTCCAATTCATTATTAGCAACAAATTTTTTAGCATGAAGACTCTGAATCTGTTTCAGCTCTACTTCTGCAATCCTAACGTCTGCTTCAGTCTGTTTTAATGTTGCATTGGCTTTCAGAAGTTCCATCTGAAGTTCAGCATCATTGATTTTAAATAAAGCCTGTCCCTGATGCACAAACTGCCCCTCGTTGACATAAATATGCTGTATAATACCTCCAATTCTGGAACGCATTTCAACATTCTTTTTTGCCTGGATATCGGTCACAAACTGGTTGCTTACCAATGTATCTTTTTCTTTGATTTCCAGTACGGGAACTTCTTTATCTTTCTGGTTGTTTTTCTCCTTGTCTTTACTGCATGACACAGCGAATAATGTTGCAAGAATGCAAATTATTACAGTTTTAAAATACATTTTTAAATGTTTAAGTTATAAAATTTCCGTTAAAATGATTTGGTTTTCAAAAACTTAAACCTAGTACAACTGAAGAAGATGGAGAAAGGATTTAACTCCACAAATAATAGAAATTGCAATTTCAGGAAGTGTAACTTTTGGAATAACTTTTAAAATTCCTGAAAAATCTGCAATTGCAGGATCATTTTTTTTAACTGATTGTTTTACAATTTTAGCAGCTGCAGGCAATGCATGCGTATTCATATCTGCTTCTTCGTAAACATCCAGAACATGAATGTTGGTTACAGGCGGAACATGAGGAATATTCTGCAACGATTTTTCTGCCCAATTCGAATTGAAAAGAGAAAAAACCAGTAGGATATAGAATAAGAAAAATGACCTCAGACTTGCCATGTCAACCAGAACACATTAGTTTTTCAGTAAAAAACGATAATCCGGCAAAATTAGTGATTTTTACTGGGAAATCCGGCCATTGAACTGTTAAAAAAACTTAAACAATGGAGGAGTAATTCTACTCATTCGTATTGGGATTTCTACGGAATGACAAATTGAACGTGAAGTCTATTCATGCAGCCTGTCATACCGAAGGAATCCAACTTCTAAAATTCTGAATGAAAAATGGCATTAGGTTTCGGCTAAAGCCAATTGAAATTTTGTTTTTTTATTCAAACGGGCTAAAGCCCGTTTCTATTGAATAATTAGAACAATTTGCTGAGTACTCTGAAGCGGTAATCAAAGATGTGTTCCAGTTTCTTTTTCACAAAAAGACGATGGGCAAATTCTCCTAAAAATCCCATTGGAAGTTCATAATCTATGGTATCTCTCATCAGAACACCTTCTTCATTGGGAATAAATTCATGGTGGTGGTTCCAGAGTTTGTATGGCCCTTTTTTCTGAAAATCAATGAAGCTTTTCTGAAAATCTACGTGGGTGATCTCCGTCTGCCACTTCATTTTGATACCGAATAATGGAGAAACATAATAATCAATGAGCATTCCTTCATAGATTTCATCATCTTCCATTTCCGTTAATACAATGAAGCCCATATCTTTCGGTGTAATTTCTGAAAGATTGTTTGCGGAGGAAAAAAATTTCCAGGCCGTTTCTATATCACAATTGAGCTGTTGTTCACGGAAAAGGGTATGTTTCATAAGGCAAAATCAGTTAACAGGATTGTTATGAAACAAATGTATGACAAAGATTTAATTATAGATCCACATCAGGACAGGTTTTCCTGATTTCTGAATCATCGGATCAATTTCCTTCATGGCATTGTTGGAAACAGTTGGACAACCCCAACCTTCAGGAGATCCGTTAGGGAAAGTTTCAGTATCACTCATCAGATTCCAGGAATGAAAGACAATAAATCTTTTCAAAACATTACTGTTGGTTTCTTCAAGGCCGTGCATCAGATATTTTATATTGATTCCCCAGTCGCTGTAGCCTCTTCCTTCCAGTTTATACTTTCCTAAAGATGAAAGGTGGCTTCCGTCTTCATTGCTGAAACCAGGATTTTCTTTAGAATTATCTTTACTCCAGGAATTGGAACCGCATCCATGCCCTACCAGATATTTTTTCGAAATCTTATTATTTTTAAAATCCCAGACAAAAAAACGGTTAACGCCGGAGTGAAGGCTCATATCAATAAGAATACAGAAATCTTTGCTAAGATTCTTTGAAGTACAAAATTCCAAGGCTTCTTCTGCTTTTAATTTTAATTTAGAAAAATCAGCTTCAGGTTTCTTTTCTTCAACTACTGATGTTTCTACCGTTCTTATTGTATTATTTTTCCTCTCCTGAGAACATGAACAGATCCAAAAGATGGTGAAAAACAAAAAAATACTTTTCATATTTTATTTATAATGCTGAAAGATTCCGAAATCAGAAGGTGTCCATAGTGCTGCTTTCTGTCCTGCTGCTTTCAAAGCATTATTTGACCAGGTGTTGCAAGTATAAAGAAAACTGTAAGTTCCTTTTGCATCGTAAAAGGCATCGTTATCACCGTAAACAGCATTGGTAGGAATCAACATGAAATTTCCATTCTGATCTCTGTCAAACTTATCTTCAACATATTTCACCAGATTTTCATACTGATTTCTGCTGATCATAATCATTTTACAGTCAGCGCCTTCTTTCATCGTATTATAGTAAGTACAATGCATGGCAGAATCACTTAGCCAGAATGCTGCTTTTATAGCTGTTGAAAATTTCAGGTCTGCCCACGTAGGTGTATCAAGATAGAAACCTTTATCTCCCCATCCTATTCCTATATACTGATAGTCTGTTTTTTTTGATTTTGTATTGGCAAAAGGAATTTTCTGGCTCCAGTCCTGCAAGTCGTTTTTCACAGGCATTACAATATCGGTATGCACTCCGTTGGTATAAATATAGATGGGAATGTCTTTCTTTTGTCCGTCATCTTTTGCAGAAACGGGAATATAGGGAATCAACAGCCCAAGGATCACATAAATAATCACAATTCCTAAAATAATTCCTACCACTTTCAGGAGATACATTAATATCGTTTTCACAGTCATGTTTTTTAATAAAATTTAATCTTTAATTTTTAGTAAAAGTATTTGTTTTAATCGAAAAATTAGCTATATTTATTTACGAAATATTCACAAATATGCGTAAAAATACTAAATCCCAAAAAAGGTTTAAAGTAAGAGTAAAAACTGCTCCTAAAAGAATACAAAAAAAACGTTGATTTTCGGTGAGATTTTGATCTCCTGAAAATCAATTTTTCTTTATAGGAAAAGCTTTTTAAGAAACTTATTGATGTAAATCTTCACCTCCTTAAAGCGAAAAATTTAAGGAATGGTCAACCATCAGCTCTGGTTTGGAACTTCAAAAAATTCCAAAAGAGGGATTGTCACCAAAAGTTTAAAGAAAAATCAGTCAGAAGATTTCTGCAAAAACTCAATATTTCTTTTGAGCCCTGCAAATTTGGTTCTTTTCACAGGAGATTTTCTGAAGATTTCCGAGAAAATTTCCTGAGTAAGTTCTTTCCATTCTCCTTTTTTGAAGTTTTTCAACGCTTCATTGGGTTGAAAACGGCTCTGTTTATTAGGTGCTGAGAATCTGTTCCATGGGCAAACATCCTGGCAGATATCACATCCGAACATCCAGTCTTCCATTTTATCTTTAAAATGATCCGGGATTTCATTTTTGAGTTCTATGGTTGCATAAGAAATGCAGCGGCTTCCATCTATAATTTTTTCAGAAACGATGGCATCTGTGGGGCAGGCATCGATACATTTCCTGCAGCTTCCGCAATGATCTGTGGTTGCATGATCAGGAATCAGCTCCAGATCACAGATAATTTCGGCCAGAAAATAAAAGGAACCACTTTGTTTGGTAATAAGGTTGGCATTTTTTCCTACCCAGCCTATTCCCGACTTTTTAGCCCAGGCTCTCTCCATTACCGGTGCAGAATCTACAAAGACCCGGAAACCAAACTCTCCTATTTCTTCCTGCAGCTCAGCTACCATTTCACGAAGAATTTCTTTGATTACCTCATGATAATCTTCTGCATAAGCATATTTTGAGATTTTAAAATTCTCCAGGATAGAGATTTTCTCTTCAGGAAAATAATTGTAAGAAAGTGAAATTACAGATTTTGAACCTTCTACCAGGAGTCTCGGATCAAGCCTTTTGTCGAAATGATTTTCCATATACTTCATTTCGCCGTTATAATTATTCTTCAGCCATTTTTCAAGATGAGGAGCGTCTTCCTCGAGAAAATCAGCTTTGGAAATGCCACAATTCTGGAATCCAAAACTTTTTGCTTTGGACTTGATCAGTTGGGAATATTTTTCGGCACCAGCATTCATTAATTTCACACTGCAAAATTAAGATTATTTTATCAATCTTCTGATTTTGGAGGAAGTTCATACCACAGCTGGTTTCTTTTCTGAAAAATTATGTTTTCATTAGGATTTTTTTCAAAAAAAAATTGCGTAATTTCGTTTGTAATTTAATATTTAAACCAACAACTATGTCTTTAATAGAAGTAATACAATCCGGAAACTATGAATTAATTGACGTTCGTGAGCCAATGGAGCTTGAAATGGACGGTAATATAGACGGTGCTAAGAATATCCCTCTAGGTGAAGTAGAAGACAGACAGGATGAAATTCTATCTGTTGAAAAACCAGTAATCTTATTCTGCAGAAGTGGAAACAGAAGCGGAAAAGCATTGGATTATCTTAACGCTCAAGGGTTAAAGGACGGCTATAACGGCGGAGGCTGGGCTGATCTGAAAGCTGTACTGGAAGCAAATCAGGGAACTTTTTAAAAGTTCCTTTTTTTATATCTTTATTTCTATGAATCTGAAAAATCAATTTGAACAGCTTTGCGCTCCGTTTACAGAAGATCAGCAATTAATCCGTGATCTGTGGAGGGAAATTGAAACCAGATATTCTGAAAAAGGCAGGCATTATCATAATCTTCTTCATCTTGAAAATATGTTTAAAGAGCTTGACGCAGTGAAAATGAATATCTCAGATTTTACAGCTCTTTCTTTTTCTGTATTCTATCATGATGTGATTTATGATGCAGCTTCCAAAGCTAACGAAGAAAAAAGTGCTGCCAAGGCAGAAAAAAGACTTACCGAACTTCATATCAATCAAGATAAAATTTCATTAATTTCTGCACAGATTCTGGCTACAAAATCTCACCAACGCTCTGATGATGAGGATACCAATTATCTTCTGGATGCTGACCTTTCTGTATTGGGCAAAGATTTTAAAACTTATTCAGAATACACTCAGAATATCAGAAAAGAGTATTCCATTTATCCTGACTTCCTTTATAAACCGGGACGAAAAAAAGTGCTTAAGCATTTTCTCGAACTAGAGAGTATCTTTAAAACAGAGTATTTTAAGGAAAAGTATGAAGCTCAGGCAAAAGAAAATATTGCAGCAGAACTTCAATTACTGTAGTTTTAAGTTTTCACATTGGAATTTTAATATAAAAATAAGACACCCTGATTACAAGGTGCCTTATTTCTATATTTTATAAGTTCAGATTAAAAAAATTTACCAATAAATTCCGCAGCTTTCTCCAATACAAGCTCTGGAGATTCTTTATGTGGTGTATGTCCTATTCCGGGAATGATGTATTTTTCCGCACTTCCACTCACCTGGGTAATCGTTTTTTCTACCTGATCCAATGTACCGTATTCATCAGCTTCTCCCTGAACAAATAATAATGGAGCAGTAATATTTTTTAAGAGATATTCAATATTCCAGGTTCTGTAATCTTCACGCGTCCAGGTCTCTGTCCAGGCCTTGAAAAGCATTTCTACTTTATCACCATGATATTTCTGTAAACGTTCAGGAAGATTGGTCGTTTTGTAAGCTTCCCAGGCATCATAAACCCCTTTCAATGTTACCTCTTCCACAAAAATATGACCTGCTTCACAAATGACAGCTTCTACTCTTTCAGGATATTTTGCAGCGGTGATCAAAGCTATTGTTCCCCCATCACTGTGTCCGAACAGAATAGCATTATCAATCTTCATTTCAGTCAATACATCATTCAACAGATCTGCTTCCAGCTCCATGTAATTTACTGGTCTTATATGAGTAGGCATTGGATATGATTTCCCATAACCTAAACGGTCATAAGCCAAAGTATTACAATGGGTGGCTTCGGATAGTTTGGCTGGAAAATCTCTCCAGAGTTGTACTGATCCTAATGAATCATGCAGAAAAACAATCGTAGGTCTGTCTTGAAATTGAGTATTGTGTTCAATATATAATTTTTGTCCCTTTACATCAATTATTCTTTCTTCCATCAAATAAAATTATATTTAAAAAGTTGGCATTTTTGTTTCTTCAAATTCTCTTAAAAGGTGGTTGAAAACAGTTTCCACCGGAAGAATATCATCAATCAGAGCTGAAACCTGGCCTATTTCCAGTTCACCATCTTCCATATCTCCTTCAAACATTCCACGTTTTGCTCTGGCTCGTCCTAATGAAGCAATCAATGCTTCTTTATCTCTTCCGTTTACATAAATATCCTCCAGTTCATTGAAGAATTTATTTTTAACCATTCTTACAGGTGCCAGCTCCTTCAAAGTAAGGTGTGTGTCTCCTTCCTGCAGTTCTGTGATTTTCTTTTTCCAGTTTTCATGGGCACTTGCTTCAGTAGTGGCAGCAAATCGGGAGCCGATCTGTACACCGTCTGCACCGAGAATCATGGCAGCCTTCATCTGTGAACCTAAAGCGATTCCTCCGGCTGCGATTAACGGCTTAGAAATATGTTTCTTTACATTCGGAATAAGGCAGAATGTGGTGGTTTCATCTCTTCCATTATGACCTCCTGCTTCGAAACCTTCTGCAACAATGGCATCTACTCCGGCATCTTCACATTTTACAGCAAATTTGGTGGAAGAAACGACGTGAGCTACTTTTATTCCTTCTTTCTGAAGGGTTTCCGTATAGGTTTTCGGGTTACCGGCTGACGTAAATACAATTTTCACTCCTTCTTCAAGAATAATCTGAATAATTTCATCAATATTAGGATATAACATCGGTACATTTACCCCGAATGGTTTATCTGTTGCCAGTTTACATTTCTGGATATTTTCTCTCAGGATATCAGGATACATACTCCCTGCTCCTATTATTCCTAACCCTCCACAGTTAGATACTGCAGAAGCAAGTCTCCATCCTGAATGCCAGATCATACCTGCCTGGATAATTGGATATTTAATATTAAAAAGGTGTGAAATTCTATTGTGTGTTCCCTCCATCTCATGAAGTTTTTTTGCAGCGTTAAAATCTATAAAATTGCTCATGTGTAAAAATACTAAAAACAACGATTTCCAGAGTCTTCAATTGATTAAAAATATACAGGAAAACAGATATATTTATTTTTTATATTGCTCTAAAACACTGTCAATAATTGAGCTGATATTTAAAAATCTTTGAGCGAGTTCATAGACATCCTTTTCTATATGATCAGGTTTTAAATCCAGCCAGCCTTCCATTAATGTCAACGGGCCATAATTGACCTTTACATTAGGCCAGTCTTTGTGGTATTTTAAAAATTCTTGTCTGAAGTTTTGGGCAAATTCTCTGCTGGATATTTTATAAACTTTCAATGCTCTTAGCTTTAACGCATGAATGTTATAATAGATCTTATTTTCGCGGATAGTCTTATCATTTACCCAGACTGAAAAGAAAATCCTTCCTTCAGCATCTAAAGGCGATTGTGGTTCTCCTGTCCATTCCGGCTTGCAAACTTTAAGGGCTACCGATTCTAAAACAGTATCAACAGATATTTTCAATCCATATTTACTAAGTTTTTCTTCAGGAATTTCAGATGCTGCCTGATGAAATTTTCTGAGGTAAAAAGCATAATCCATACTTTTAATTTTTGTAAATATATCAATAAAAAAAACCTTCAGAAATTCTGAAGGTTTTGATTTTATTTTGTCATGGATTGTTTCTTCCAGTTAGACTTAAAGTTACAGCTGTCGTAACGTCCGTCAATTGAAATAAAAGTTGTCGGCAACTTAGAGTTAACAAACTTTTCAACCATTTCACTTTTCTTTTTATTCAGCGCCATCTGCTTGATTCTGCTGAAATCTGTTTCCAGGGTAATCTGGTGAGAAGGAATCACATCTTCAACTTTGATGATTTTGATTTGTTTTCTCTTGTTTTCTTCGTCTTCAAAAGCAGTAGTGATATCACCTTTGTTTAATCCTGCCAATTCGTAGCTGATTGTTCCAGGGATACTTTCTCTTTCAATTTTATCAGAACCATCTGCTCCAGGAATAATTCCTGCATTGAATTTTGTTCTTTTATCATCTGAGTATTTAAAAGCAGCATCTTTAAACGTCATTTTACCATCAACGATAAGACCTCTGATACTGTCTAATTTTGCTTTTGCAGTTTTAATTTCGTCATCAGTAGGAACAGCTTTCAACAAGATGTGTCTTGCATCATATACTTTACCTGATCTTTTCACTAACTGAATAATATGGAATCCGAATTCAGATTCAATAGGATCTGAAATTTCATTTTCCTGAAGGTTCAATGCCGCAGCTTCGAATGGCTTCACCATCTGCCCTTTATTGATATTTTTATATAATCCTCCGTTAGCAGCAGATCCTTCATCTTCAGAATAAATTCTTGCCTGGCTTTCAAAAGTCTCACCTCCGATAATATCCTGCTTGATTTTTTTCAACCTGTTGATAAGTTCTTGTTTGTGAGCTTCTGTAAGTGACGGGTAGATCATAATCTGAGCTAAAGTAACTTCATCTTTTACCTGTGGCAGCTGTGTTTTATACATGTTGTAAAAATCAGTTACCTCATTAGGAGTTACATCCGCTTTATCAGTTACTCTCTGGTACTTTGCCTGTCCGTAATACTGGTCTGTATCTATTTTTTCAATAGCATTTTTCAGTTCATAAGCATTTCTGAACTTATAGGCTGCAAGCATTGTTTTTTCATCCGGAAATTGAGAAAGCATCTGACGGTATTTTGCATTTGCCTGTTCTTTGATTGCTGCAGAACGATTTTCAATTAAGGTATCTTTTTTTGCTTCGTATACAAGAAGCTTATTGCTGATAAGGTTTTCCAGGAACTCACATTTGTCTGTGTTGGCAGCTCCCTGTTGTTTACCATAATTCATCTGCTCGATTACATCAGATTCCAATACAATCTCATCCCCGATAACAGCTGCAATACCATCCACCAAATCTCCTTGTTTTAGCTGGGCATTCATCATATTTGAAGAGAATATCATGATGAAAATCCCAAGAAGAAAAGTGATTTTTAGTTTATTTGTCATTTTACTATTTTAACAAGTTGCAAATTTAGAATTCTTAACGAATTTCACTCAATTTTTTATTATAAATATTTCTTAAAAAGACTTATTTACTGCAGTTCAACATCAAATGTCGTTAATTCTTTGAATTGTCTCAATCTGCTGAACATATCTGCTTCGTTTACTTCTTCTATTCTTTCTGTCCCGAATTTCTCTACCGTGAAAGAAGCCATTGCAGATCCTACGATAAGGGCAGATTTCATTGTTTCGAAATCAATTTTCCCTTTTTTAGCAAGATAGGCCGCGAAACCTCCTGCAAAAGTGTCTCCAGCTCCTGTCGGATCGAAAACATCTTCTAACGGAAGTGCCGGGATAGCAAATACTTTATTATCATGGAAAAGTAAAGCTCCGTGCTCTCCTTTTTTGATGATTACGTATTCAGGACCCATTGTGTGGATCTTTTTAGCTGCTTTTACTAAAGAATATTCTCCTGAAAGCTGTCTTGCCTCTTCATCATTGATGGTAATAACATCTGTTTTTGCAATCATATCCATTAAGATATCCCATGCAGAATCCATCCAGAAGTTCATGGTATCAAGGATAACCAGTTTAGGACGGTTGTTCATTTTTTCAAGTACAGATAACTGAACTCCAGGGTGTAGGTTTCCAAGTAACAAAATTTCGGCATCCTGCATTGAATCCGGGATTTTTGGATCAAAATTTTCCAGTACATTTACTTCTGTAGCTAAAGTATCTCTTGTATTCAGATCGTTGTGGTATTTTCCAGACCAGAAGAATGTTTTTCCTTCTTTCACGATTTCAATTCCTTCGATGTTTACCTCTCTGTCTGTGAACATATCAAGATGTTCCTGTGGAAAGTCTCCTCCTACTACAGAAACAATTCCGGATTTAACGCCTAAAATTGATGAAGTGATTCCGATATAAGTGGCTGCACCTCCTAAAATTTTGTCCGTTTTACCAAATGGTGTTTCAATTGCATCAAATGCAACACTTCCTACAACTAAAAGTTTCATATATTTTTCAATGTATATTAAAAGTAATTATTTTTTCCATTCAAAGGTGTCCAGCAGGTGTTTCATATCATTTTTGATATAGTTCACTGCAGGCGCAAGAGAGTCCGGTTTCGGTCTCGTATTAAAGTATAAGTAAGCAGTCACGAAGTGTTTCGTACTGTCTGTAATGTAAAACTGAAGGTTGGAAGCGCTCTGCCCTTTCAGTTCATAGAAGTTCCCGTATACTTTCTTTTCAGGGTATTCAAAGGATTTTGTATCTATGGAACTGGCTTTAATAGTATGCTCATATACCATTTTCTCGGCTTCCTTGATATGGTCAGCAAAGTCGTTCTGTATCGGATAATAGGTAACGAAAAGCTTCGCTTTCATTTTCGGATAGTTCAGATAGAACCAGCAAGGTTTTTTGGCTGGTGCAATCGAAGCAAAGTCCGAATATTCAAAGGTATAGGCACAATCGTTTTCAAACTTTTGGTATTTCGGTGCAGGATATTCTAGACGCAATTCTCCATAAGGTTTTGGTGAAGGGTCTTTTCCACATGAAATTAAAAGCAGCGATACAAAAATAAAAATGACTTTTTTAATCATTTTGCAAAAGTACAAATTAGATTTCAGATTTCGGAAGACAAATTTCAGTCTTTCAGAGAGTTTTGAATGTAATTTTCCAGAGGTTTCGGAAACGATTTTTCATGAGAGGCTTCAACGTCCGTAATCAGGTATTGATTTTCAGCGATAAAATCATTCCAGATCTTGTCAGAACTTACCTCAACATTCCAGATTTCAATGCTTAAATTCTTATGGGTCAGCTTATGGGTAACTGTTTTTGAACCTGTAATGAAAGATTCCATCTCAGTAGAAATAGCTGTTGGAAACTCAAATAATTTCTTCCAGATGAAGTCATCGCCTCTCTGACGGATCAGAAATTGTCCGTTTTTGTGAACAAAATAATATGTCAGCGCAAGATCTTCTGCTTTTACTTTTTTGGTTTTAACGGGATAAGCTGAAATTTTCTGCATAGAAAATGCCAGACAGTCTTTATTCACGGGGCATTCTCCACACAATGGATTTTTGGGTTTACAGATTTCAGATCCAATATCCATCATGGCCTGATTAAAGTCTCCAACATTTTCCGGCATGACCAAAGCGGCCAGCTCTGAGAAATAGGTAAATGCTTTTGAATTCGAAATATCAAAGTCATCTGCAAAAAGGCGGCTCAGAACGCGGTAGAAATTCCCGTCAACAGCAGGGATTTTTCCCCCGAAACATATACTTGAGACCGCTGCTGCAGTATATTTCCCTACTCCTTTCAGTTTTAAAATTTCTTCGTATTGATGAGGAAAGGTTCCCTGATAATCATTCATGATCTGCCGGGCAGCTTTATGAATATTGATGGCTCTGGAATAATAGCCCAGTCCTTTCCAATAGAGTAAAACTTCGTTTTCTTCAGCTTCTGCCAACGTTTTTACATCAGGAAATCTTTTAATAAAATTATGGTAGTGATTCAATCCCTGACTGATCCTCGTCTGCTGAAATACAATTTCACAAATCCAGATTTTATAAGGATCTTTTGTCTGTCTGAAAGGCAGATCTCTTGCATTATTTTTATACCATTCAAGAATTTTGCTGCCTAAATGGAGAAAATCTGAGGCACTTTTATTTTTTCCCAAAAACCAATCTTGTTTTAAATCATTGAAGAGTTTATTTTCTCTTCATCCCGAACATTGTTTCAATGTGCAAAGATAGGTTTATTTTATTTTTGTTACCTGTTTTGATTTTTTGAAATAGATTTTTGCACTATAAAATACAAATGAAAGGAATATTAAAGTTAAAATATTTTTCATTATTAGTGTTTATTTCTAAATAAGATAGATTGTAATAATTATTTAAATATTACATTTTTTAATCCATACTTTTTTTCTGTGTATTCACTCTCAAACAGTAATTTACCTTTATCATTTTGAAGAATACCAAAATAAAGTGGTTTATCTGCATCACCAGTATATCCATTAATCACCTCTGAATATTTTAAAAAAAATTTTCCGTCAATAGTCTTAACTTGTTTAAGCAGGTATTGATTATACATTTTCCCCATATTTCCAGATTCTGTATAGATAATAGAATCTTTCTCAATTTTCAATGAAACTCCATAATCATCCAACTTCTCGTTGGTTGCAAAATATTCTCCTGTTGGTATTGAAATCTGTTGTTTTGATGATGAAATACTTTCTGTAATTTTTTGTAAATCAGATTCAATAATTTGGGTATTAAGATCATCTTTTTTTTCTTTCTTCAATACACAGTTTTTTCCCTTTTGATTATTAACTGTTTTAAAAAAAACTTCATGGTTTTGCTCAATAGCTTCGATTTTTTCTTTTGAGAAACTTAAACAATTAGTATCATCAGTACTAATATTTTCAATATAAGTAATTCTATCTTTATCAAAAGCATAAACGTTAAAAACAGGGTATTCTTCTGTATAGCCTGGTAAAAGTAAAAAACCCTTATTTATGCTTGCGTCATATAAAATCTTAATATTTTCTTCTGCATCTTCATAAGAACTATCATAATTGAAATTGTAAGAAATTTGATGCCAATCAGAAATTATTTTATCATCTAATTTATACTGTAAATATGTTCTGTCTTCAACAAATTTTAATGTATAAGTAATATTTTTAAATGTTAAAACTAAACTTTTTAGGTTTGTATTTTGATAATCACTTTTTTTATCAAAAGTAATTTCAGAAAATATGATATTTTCTTTCTTTAAACTTTCAGATAGTTCCTTCTTTTGTTTAGGGGATTCTTTACAACTTGATAATGTAAAGAAAACTAAAAGAAGTATTGTAAACACGTTTAAGATAATGCTATTTTTTGCCATATAAATTTTTAATTCTTGTTTTAGCTGTTTCTTTTTGTAGATTTAATTCATTTTGTGATTGCTCGTTTGGTGCTTTAAAGTGAATATAGAACCCCGGATTACATCTATAATTTAATCCCATACCTACGGCATAAACGGTTGTGAATATTTCAAAATGTAAATGAGGAGCACAAGTTCCTTTTTCCACCCCAGAAACTCCACTTTTTGCAATAATTTTTCCTGCATTTACTTCTGTTCCTTCTTCAACCAGGACTTGTTCCAAATGTGCATAAAATAAAAATACATCTTTTGTTTTATCAAAGTTATTACTTTGATTAATTTCTCCATTGGATGGATAGAGTAGGGAATAATCTCTTCTATGATTAAAAAGAGATTCTTTATCAGTTATTTTTATTGTCATAGTATTACCATAGCCAGCATGCCATTTGACTTTATGTACAATTCCTTTTACACATGCATATACATTGCTTCCTGGTATGGCAAATAAATCTAACCCTTGATGTTTGCTTCCATTTCTGGTATTTCCAAATAACCCCCAATGTTCTCCACTTGTTCCTTTTCCACCACCCCCACTTTGCATGTATAAAGTACATATTGGATTATCAACCGGATCATGCCATTTATTTGTTTTTACTGGTTCAACTTTTGTTTCTTGTACATTTTGACAAGAAAACTTTTGTACCTTATTTTGTTTACCTTTATCATACCATTTTTTTATGTTTTCTGCAATTTCCCAAACATAGGTTTTTCCTTTTTCTTTATCTTCTTTATGAAATGCCGGGTTTGCAGCGTAGCCAACGTTTCTCCAATAATTAAGATTTTTAATAGCTTTTCCATTTTTATAAGAAATGGGTAAACTATTATCAAAAACAATATGATTAGGCTGATTTCCTTTTCCACAATCAACAGGAAATAGTACAGCTAAATAAAAATCTGTTAATGTATTTAGTTTTCCTTTAACTAATGGTAAGTATAAATATTTTTCAATATAATCTAACTGCTTTATCTGATCCATTGCTAATAACTCTGTTCTTGTAATTTTTAAATCAGTAGCAGCATCTTTTCCTATTTGCAATAAACCAACATATCCTTCCGTATCTTCATTTTTTTTCTTTTTAAATGTTCCGCATGTAGGATCGAAAGTTCCTCCTGTTTCATGAGCCATGGCTGCCATAAGATTGTTGGGATCAATGCCTGCTCGTTTGCTTATTTGTACAACTTTCTTCCTAAATTCACAACTTACTTTTCCGCCCCATACTAAGTCTTTATATTGTTCATGACATATACAACTTTCTGGTTTAGCTGGTTTTTGTGTCTTCTGCACCCCCACCACACTCTTCACCTTCTCCACTTCTATCAACCCATCCGAATTTACCCCAAATTTCTGAGATTCCGCAGAAAGATCCCTGGAGATAATTTCTATAAAATAGTTTTGTTTATATGAATCCAGATCACCGATACGAGAGTCTATTCCTTTTTCAAAAATATCTTTAGTAATGATAAATCCTGAAGTGTCATACACATCGGCAGGAATTTTAATCATTCTACTTCGGTAAACTTCATCGTGAAATACCGGGTCAGATTCCCAGATGACATATTGGATGTGTTTTCCCACCATATTTTTGGAGTGAATTCTTACCCTTACTTTATCCCCAACAGCGACTTTGGAAAGTTCTTTTCCTGTATCATCAATGAAAACGGCTTCTATAATATTACCTTTAGGATCTGGCTGCTTGGGAGCTCCTCCTTGTCCGGAAGGAAATTTTGGAGTGTGTTTCTCAGGTTGCGGCTTAGGTTTGGGCTGGTTTTGGGGCTGCCCTTTATAATCCGGATTGGCCACATCTACATTCACCTGGCTTGCTCCCTGGATTTTCCCTGAATATGTTGCCGTAACATAATACTCATGATTAACACCTTCATTTTTATCACCTCTCATCATAAACTGATTGGCCATCTGGCGAAGGATTTTTTCATCAGACATCAAAGGTATTTGTACTTCTGCAATCCCTTTTTCATTAACCCGAGTCTTGTAGCTGCTGGTATGACGGTTGTTTATATTGATAACAGGATCATGACCTTTTCCAGGCGCATCATCCTCCCAAAGATGAAATTCAATTTCTTTATTAAACATCGCAATACAATGAGCCTGCGCAATAAGAGTATCACGGTAGCTGGCTGTATTGAAATCTTTTGCTCCTCTGTTAAAGAGTACTATTTTATCAATCTTCGAAACCTTGTTGCTGATAGGAACAATTGTAAGACTACCTTTCATTTCTCTGGTAGAAGGAAGACCAGGTAAAAGTCCTTTTTTAATCTCATAGACTTTCATTTGAAATTCTATTCCCAGCGCTATTTCTCCAAATTTGTAAGTTACTTTTTCACCGGTTTTTGGTTTTCCGGTGATATCTTTCCAGCTTCCGTTTTTCTGTTTCTTATAAAGATACCATTCATAGTCCTCCTTCAGTACAAATGAAAGTCCTGAAGGCTTTACTTCGTAGGAATATGTTTTTCCTACCTGAGGATTTTGATCCCCGGTAATATTTCCTGTCATGGCTAACAGAATTTATAAATAACTTCCGGCTGGAAACTATTTAGACAGATATTACTTTTATGATCAGATTGCAGGGGAGAATGAAGGAGTATACCCTCATATAGGATTACATTTTTTTTCATTGTGTTTTTGTGTTGTTTCAAAAACAAAAATAAAAAAAATCATAACACAGTGATATAAAAAAATTGAATTAAAATTAAAAGTTATTTATTCTCTACAGAATATACGGGAGCAGCTTTCAGCCACTGATATTTTAGGTTTCTATCTTTGGCTATAAAACGGTATCCTTCAAGCTTTTTTAGATACACATACATGGAATCGGTATTTTTGATTTTTAGTCTGTATTGAGACAAAAACATCATTGGCATTTCTACAGCAGAATCTCTCACTGTTTTCAATACTTTTCCTGATCTTACTTTATAAAGGTAGAATGATTTTCCACGGCCTTTAGAACTGTCTGCCAGTTTTACCTCTGAACTTGCCAGTACAAGTTCACTTCCATCAAAACATTCATCTCTATTCATGATGTATGCTTTTCCTTCCTGACGTTCCTGTGCGAAAAGATCATTTTCATAAGTGCCCGGACTTTGGTATTTTTTTTCACAACTTATCAAAAGGATGATCAGCATAAAGGGTAATCCAATAATAAGTGTTTTATTCATATTCAATTTCATAGGTGTTGGTTGAAAAAAAACCGATGTAATATTGCATCGGTTTTTGTTATATAAAGTACGTTTATGTTACTCCTGAGTGTATTCTGCATCCCATTCGTTACCATCATCTCCTTTGTGTCCGTCCAATTTAATAACGAAACTTTTTGTAGGGAAATAAGGTGTCATACGAATATCCAGCCATACTCTGTCTTTGTTTACTCTATCCTGCTCGAAACGAACAATTTTGAATTTCTCGATCAATTTGTCCGGTCCTTTGATATTGTCAAGGAAGGTTACAATCTGTCTTCTCAAATCGTCTTCGTTCTTGGCATTCCAGTTTTCGAAAGCTCTTCTGTTCAGGAAGTCAAGCAGTACTTTGGTAACATAGTCGAAAACACGAACTACGGAATACGTCTGAAGACCGATATTGTCTCCTGTAAATAAGGTCTTCGCAGAGAAAGCCATAATTTTTCCGTATTCGTTTACCATTGGTACAAGACCCATTTTTTCCAATTGAGAAATTTCACTTTTCTTCAATTCGAATTTTACAGCGTCTACTTCGTTGATATTACCATGCTTTTTACCTGCTGCTACCTGAGACATCAGTGTTTTGTGGATTTTTCCTGCTAATGAAGTGGAAGGTGGAAGTTCTACGTTTTCTTCTTCGCCTACTTCTTCAGCCTTACCACGTCCTACCAGCCAGTTACACGTCATGATAACGTTACTTCTGTGAAGCTCACCACCTGTAAGGTTTGCAGAGTGGAATAAGTCTACCACATCATCCGGCTTATCAAGGTTGGCGAAGTCTGTAACCATCATTACTTTGTTTTCGTTACAGATTTTTGCCCATTTCTCGATGACCTTATTGGATCCTAAATATCCTGGTATTGCAAGGATTGAGTAATTATCTCTAAGGTCAAGACGGTCGTAATAGTTTTTGAATTCTTCTGAGATGGCATCGATGAACAAAGGATTATCCAGATCGGAAACCTGATCAAGGCTTGCATTCACGATACTTACGTTGTCCACTTTATCCAATTCTGTATTTTTGTAGAATTGCGCTACTGTTCTGTAGTTGGTTTCCAACATACGAACGGCATCCAGTGTATTTTTTAAGTTTGTTTTTAAATTCTGATCGGCCTGTTGTGCTTTACTCTTGCACGTATCAGCCATTTTATCTGCAGATTCACTACCTTCTAGAAGGTTTACCCAAAGATTGATCTTCTGAAGAAGTTCTTTTCTTTCGTCGGATTTATTGCTGTCGTTCAGGAAGATTTCTTTTCTTGCCTTTCTTGTTGGGTTCATATTGGCAATACCGTCTACAACGGATTCAACAAAGCCAAATCCTCCCATTTTATTGAGCTCTGCAAGCGGGTTGCCCTTCGGCTGCCCTGCGTGTTGCTGTTGCCCCTGCTGCTGGCTCTCTTGTGCCTGTAATTTGCTATCCATGATTTAATGTAAGTCTTTAATTATTTTTCAAGTTCTTGTGCCACTTCTTTCAATACTTCTATAAACGCTGCTCTTGTCTGATCATTCTCCAGCATGTTGCGTAGAATTTTGTTTGTTTTCAGCTGACGTACGATTTTATTGTACTGCTCCTGTTCCATGCTCAATTGCTGCAGATAATCTGACTTCTGAGTAAGGCTTTTAGGGGTAAAGTCTCCAAGGTTTTGAAAACGGAATTCCTCTTCTACCATTCCACCATCTTCTGTTTCGTGTTGTACCGATACTGAAGGCTGAAAATGTTTGAAAACGTCTTCCACTGTTTTTAATCCTGTTACGATTTCAGGGGTATAAGACTCGTCTGTTGTAAGTTGGCTTACTATCAGTGATTTATTTTCCTGTATTTCCTGAATAGCTTCATTAGCGTCTACTTTTACCTCGTTTCCGCCAACACCATAATTAAACATTGCCATATTATTGTTATTTTGAGATTTACTATTTTGGTTTGGATCTGTCTTTGAATAATTTACCGATGAATCAAATAAATTACCAATCCAATGTTTAAATTTAAAAAAAAACTGTAACATACAAAATTTTACTAAGATTTTTCTTGAATCATCTAAATCTGTTTACATTTATTCAACATAAAATCATCACATTACGATATCACTAAGCTATGAAAAAATAAATAAAGTCTTCCAAGAAAAATAAAATAAAATTTTTGTTCGCTTTACTCTTTTATAAACATGCCTGATGAATGTTAAAATAAGAATTCCTAAGATTTCACAAAAAAATATTCTTTATATTTAAACAAAGTGAACCGTGTCATGAAAGATGTAAAAATAGCGTTCAGAAAACCGATATTTCCCGTTTCAGAAGCATTACAACAATATTTGGAAAAATATAACAGAACTACCAAGATTAAGTTCCTGTATGAAGACCTTTTAAGATTTAATGATAATGTGAGAATTCTGGATAAAGATGGCAAAGATACTTTGTGGCTTGGAGTTCTGTATTCTGAATATGAGTTTAAAGAAATAGAGGCCAATTTAAATAAAATTTATACCCTTCTTCATTCTGATGGAGATACTGCTACTTTACCCTATCTGAAAGTGGATACGATAGACTTTTGTACTTTCGGAAATTCTAAACCTTTCCGGATTCGGGTGAGAAATGTACTGAATGACAATTATACTTATTTCTATATTAAACAGGCCGATGCTTCCCGGATCTTCGGATTAGAGCTTGAAGATCTGCTTTCTCCTAACCGGATTAACTTCCTGGTTTATAAAAATACTTTGATTGAAGAGCATATTTTAGGAATTCCCGGAGATGTTTTTATTCAGAAACATTTATCCAACTGCTCAGAACTTGAAAAGGCACAGATTTCCAAGGAATTTGTGAAATTCAATGAGCGCTGCCTTATCGGGCTTCTTGGTGATATGCGTTCTTATAATTATGTGGTGATTCCCATTCATGATTTTGACCAGGTAATTTACAGAATCCGCCCCATCGATTTTGATCAGCAAACGTATGAGGGAAATCTGAAAGTTTATCTTCCACAGTATTTCAAAGAAAATAATCAAATGGTGACCATGGTATTGGAAAAACTGAAGCCAAGTTCTATAGAACAATACCGTAAGGAGGTGCGTTCACAAATTGTAAAAAGAGTAACTAGCAGTCAAAACAGATTTGATGAACTCATTTCTATTATGAAAAAAGACAATCTTGCACCGGAAGCCAATGTCATAGAACTAAGGACGGCTTTACAAAAACTCACCTACGATGTTAATTTCAAATATTGTAAAACCATGGGAGATATTATAGAAACCGGAATAAAGTTTGTGCTCCGGAATTATAAGAAAGAATATTAAAAAAGAATCCGTCTCATATTGGACTGCACCCAAAAGTTTAGACAAAATTAAACAATATTATTATATGAAAGAGTTCGGTACTGTACCGGACTCTTT
>NZ_JAMZGF010000110.1 GCF_024158915.1 Chryseobacterium sp. S0630
GAAGGAGGTCTTTCTAACGGCACCAGTATTATTAACACTGCAAAATTATATTGTGAGTACGCAATCTTTTTACGTAGATTAAATTTATTAAGAAAATAATGATGAAATCATTTCAAAAAGTTTAAAAATACCTAATAAAGGAAGCGATATAATAAATCCTATGATTAAACAAATTCCGATTTTACTAAAAAAGCCTGTTTTGTTTTCTGAATAGTTTTCTTTCTCTCTCGTTTTGGCTTTGAAAACAGGAATATATTTTGTGATTTTAAGACTATGTTGTTCAAGTTCAGTAATTACTTTCCATGCATATTCATCAAGCAGATTTTTATCTCCTCTGAAAATAATATCTTTTAAAATAGCATTTCCTGAATTGCTTAAAGACTTTCTGTAAATCTCTACTGCATTTTCCATTTCATTATTCTCAGGTGTAGACAGAATCCAGAACTTACCTGCTTCATCAAGAAATCCTGCTTCAAAATAAATCTGTCCTAATTTTTTTCTTAGGGAAAGATCATTAGGAAACTGATTGATCATATTTCTTAATCTGTCGCATGCCTTTTTCTTTCTGCCTTCTTTAAGATCCTTTTCAATTCTGTAAAATAGATTTCCCATTGCTTTTTAAACAGTTTTATTCTTTATTTAAATATTTGTTCGTTTTGCCTTGAAGCAAAAGAACCAAAAGTTCAAGACCTGGAAACTCCGGCTAAAAATAACCTACACTTTCTAAAAATTCTAAAACTTGCGCGAATTTACTATTACTTCTTCGTTTCACTTTCTGTGTCGCGCTTCAGACAGTAGAATTTTCTTAACGTTCGTATAGCTTATTTTCTTAACACCTCCGTTTCCTATGTCATTATTTAATTCCAGCCAATTGTTTTGAAATTTTCTCGGGATATTTATAATTCATCGTTTTTAAAACAGATAATATTCTGCTTTTTAAATTGATTTGTTGCGTGATTACTTTTTCCAACTCAGTTTTAAGTTCGGATTCTTCTACTTCTGCAACAATTTTTATATTTTCAACATCTTCCACATTGGATTCTGTATATTCTGAGAAGAAGACTTTCCCATTTTCTCTTTTGTAAAACACCCACGGATGTCCTATCCAAAGCATTCTCCATTCTGAAGTTGGTGTCTTAAAAATATTTTCCCAATCTTCAATATTACTTATATCACCACAACAGTTAGGTTGTATCAGTATTTTATCTTCTATTTTTAATACAATTCCGCCGTCAAAGGCCATGATACCAATATCTTCTTCAGATTCGTCTGATTCCGTATCTTCCATTTTGGCTTCTATAATCATCTTAAGATTTTCATCATCGATAGTTTCAATATCCACCAGAGAAGATCCTTTCTCAATAGCTTCAAAATTAAAATTCAGCTGAGAAACTACTTCTTCCCATTTGGCAAACCATTCTTCGGGATCGGGATAATCTGAAATTTCCGGCAATTCGAATTCTTCCTTAGAATATCGTAACGGACTAATTTCAATGGTATTAATGAGTTTCATAGTATATTGTTTAATTATAGCCCCGATTGCAACGGCATCCTTTTTCTGAATGGCTTGAAGAAAGCTTTGGCGAAAAAGATAAAGTGGAAAGCGGGATTAAGCTCCTGAATATATTGATTGTTTTATTCTATATTTTAAAAGCAGTGCCTGTTACAGCACTACTTTTTGAATCATTTTCACTGCAGATTTTTTGTCTTCCAAAGCATTCAATACATCGAAAATTTTGTCTGACCAACCTGCAATAAGGTGTACATCATCCTTTCTGATATCAAGCGGCTGCGTACCATAACCTGCAAGGTCAAAAATATACAGCTTTGCATGAGGCGCGATGGCTTTGTACTTTTTCCACACGTCTTCAAAAGAGTTTCTGTTTCCTGTGCTATCCCACATCTGAGTATCGGTGAAAAGCATTACTTTATCCACCTGCTCTTTTCTTTTGATGAGATCTTCAATTACCAGATAACCATTGGTGGAATATCCTACTTCACCTTCACGTTTGTAGAATGCATCTACATTCCTTAAAATACCGTTTTTCGGCATTGGAACTCTCAGCCAACGGTCACCGAAGATACCCGTTACCACATTTTTACACTGTGACTGCAAGATCATAGACATCAGCAAACCGATATCATACAGTAAAATTTTACTTTTGCTGGAAACTGCTTTCTGCATAGAACCTGACACGTCGGCCGCGATCACCACTGATGTCTCAAAACCAAAGCCTTTGATGTTTCTGGCACTTACCACAACAGCATTTTCCAATGCTTCCAGTACTGATGACAGATAAGGAGAATCAAAGCTTTTTAATTCTCTGTAAGCCGCCAGGAATCGGAATGGAAGCTGTTTTGAATTGGTTACGGCTCTTTCATCGGAAAGATATCTGCACACTTTGCTCATCGCATCAGATGATACTTTAGCTTCCAGGATATTCCTCAGGTTTCTCATGGTTGCCATATACCCCAGTTTGTTGCTGAAGATCAATTCTTCCCATTTATTTTTGAAAGCCAGTTTTCTTTCTGCATCATTTGCAAATTTCGTCTGACCCAAAACGGAAAGCTCCACTTCCCATGTATAAGGAGTTTCCAGTGTATTGTTAGCAATTTTGTTGAAAACTGTCTGCTGATCTTCATCTTTAGCTTTCGGATGAACCAGGAATAATGCATCTTTCAGCGTTACTTCTGCTTTTCTGTTGTATTTTGCAAACTGGTATTCATCAAACTTATTGAAGGATTTTACCAGACCTTTCTGAATCTGTTTGGACAGTTTGTTCAGTTTCTTGGTATCTGTTCTTTTGTTGGCAAGCTGGTAATACGCCAGCAATTCTGTGATTTCATCTGCTCTCTGAACGACTCCATCTACTGTTTTGCTTACAAGGTCTGTACCCGAAGTCTGCTTTGCTAATTCAGTTGTCAAAACCAATGGGATAGATCTCAGGTACATATCTTTTCTTGCATATACGGCCAGCTTTGCCACAAATTCAGGATCATTTTTTTTGATCAGAGACTGGATTCTCGCCAATCTGTCATTTCCTTTTTCGTAGTTGGCATCTGACAGTCCTGTTGTAACAACAGCACTATACAATTCTTCTGCAGGCGTCATGGCACATGCTTTTGCACCTTCGTAGTTCTGTACTACTTTTTTATTTTCTTTTTTTAAAAAATTAAATTTCATGGTTACTGTTTTTATTGTTAAACATGGGAAGGTTGATACTTCCTCTCTGATTTCTGATGCAAAGTAAAAACAGTATTGCGCAATCTTTTTGCGTAGAAAATTTTTCTTTGATTTTTTTTATTTTTAAAATGATTCTTGCAGATTATACAGGATTACGCAGATTTTAAGTTTTGGCTAAGCCAAATGAAAGGTGGTAATTTGAAGAAGCCGTCTCATTTTCCTTGAGGCGGTTTTTGTTTATAAACTACCCATATTATTTTTTTAGGATGATTTTTTT
>NZ_JAMZGF010000111.1 GCF_024158915.1 Chryseobacterium sp. S0630
ATTGTTCTTTCCAGAACATTCCTCTAAACATAAAAAGACTTTTGGGCTAATCCGCTTTCGCTCGCCACTACTTACGGAATCTCTTCGATTTCTTTTCCTCCGGGTACTTAGATGTTTCAGTTCTCCGGGTTTGCTCCTCTTACGAGGTGACATATCTTCAATATGCCGGGTTGCCCCATTCGGATATCTGCGGATCAATTCGTGTGTGCCAATCCCCGCAGCTTTTCGCAGCTTACCACGTCCTTCGTCGCCTCTGAAAGCCTAGGCATCCGCCATACGCCCTTAACGATTTCTTTCCTATTGGTTACTCAAGCGCTTTATGCGCTCGGTTTTCTCTTTGTGATGTCTTTACCGTTAATGTCAATGATCTTAATTTCTTTCTTTCAAACTGATGAACAAATGTTGTTTTTGGCTCCATTCGTAACTTTTAAATCAGTCTTCCAAAACTGTGGAGAATAAGGGAGTCGAACCCTTGACCTCCTGCGTGCAAGGCAGGCGCTCTAGCCAGCTGAGCTAATTCCCCTCTAGTTGCTTCTAGCTTATCGCTTATTGCTATTGGCTAAATGCCAACTGCTATAAGCTATTCGCCATCCGCCTTAATTAGTAGTCTCGGGCAGGCTCGAACTGCCGACCTCTACATTATCAGTGTAGCGCTCTAACCAGCTGAGCTACGAGACTTTGTTTTAGATGTTAGATTTTAGATACTAGATGTTAGACTAATCTCTAACTTCTAATTTCTAACTTCTTTTCTAAATCTCTTTCCCTATACTAATTTCTAGTGGGTTTTGTATTTTTATATAGCAACCAAACAAAAAACTAAAGCTATTGCTTTAAGTAAGTATATTGTATCTTACGATACTGATTTTGTTTAACGTCTTAAGACGCTCTAAAATGAGATGTTCCAGCCGCACCTTCCGGTACGGCTACCTTGTTACGACTTAGCCCTAGTTACCTGTTTTACCCTAGGCAGCTCCTGTTACGGTCACCGACTTCAGGTACCCCAGACTTCCATGGCTTGACGGGCGGTGTGTACAAGGCCCGGGAACGTATTCACCGCGCCATGGCTGATGCGCGATTACTAGCGATTCCAGCTTCATAGAGTCGAGTTGCAGACTCCAATCCGAACTGAGACCGGCTTTCGAGATTTGCATCACTTCGCAGTGTAGCTGCCCTCTGTACCGGCCATTGTATTACGTGTGTGGCCCAAGGCGTAAGGGCCGTGATGATTTGACGTCATCCCCACCTTCCTCTCTACTTGCGTAGGCAGTCTCACTAGAGTCCCCAACTTAATGATGGCAACTAGTGACAGGGGTTGCGCTCGTTGCAGGACTTAACCTAACACCTCACGGCACGAGCTGACGACAACCATGCAGCACCTTGAAAAATGTCCGAAGAAAAGTCTATTTCTAAACCTGTCATTTCCCATTTAAGCCTTGGTAAGGTTCCTCGCGTATCATCGAATTAAACCACATAATCCACCGCTTGTGCGGGCCCCCGTCAATTCCTTTGAGTTTCAAACTTGCGTTCGTACTCCCCAGGTGGCTAACTTATCACTTTCGCTTAGTCTCTGAAGCTTGCGCTCCAAAAACGAGTTAGCATCGTTTACGGCGTGGACTACCAGGGTATCTAATCCTGTTCGCTCCCCACGCTTTCGTCCATCAGCGTCAGTTGTTGCTTAGTAACCTGCCTTCGCAATTGGTGTTCTAAGTAATATCTATGCATTTCACCGCTACACTACTTATTCCAGCTACTTCAACAACACTCAAGACTTGCAGTATCAATGGCAGTTTCACAGTTAAGCTGTGAGATTTCACCACTGACTTACAAATCCGCCTACGGACCCTTTAAACCCAATAAATCCGGATAACGCTTGCACCCTCCGTATTACCGCGGCTGCTGGCACGGAGTTAGCCGGTGCTTATTCGTATAGTACCTTCAGCTAGATACACGTATCTAGGTTTATCCCTATACAAAAGAAGTTTACAACCCATAGGGCCGTCGTCCTTCACGCGGGATGGCTGGATCAGGCTCGCACCCATTGTCCAATATTCCTCACTGCTGCCTCCCGTAGGAGTCTGGTCCGTGTCTCAGTACCAGTGTGGGGGATCACCCTCTCAGGCCCCCTAAAGATCGTAGACTTGGTGAGCCGTTACCTCACCAACTATCTAATCTTGCGCGTGCCCATCTCTATCCACCGGAGTTTTCAATATTAAATGATGCCATTCAATATATTATGGGGTATTAATCTTCCTTTCGAAAGGCTATCCCCCTGATAAAGGCAGGTTGCACACGTGTTCCGCACCCGTACGCCGCTCTCAAGATTCCGAAGAATCTCTACCGCTCGGCTTGCATGTGTTAGGCCTCCCGCTAGCGTTCATCCTGAGCCAGGATCAAACTCTCCATTGTATGTTTGTTTGACTCACTCAAAGTTTTTAACGCTTTAGTTTTTCCTTACTTGGTTGTTATATTGTATGTCAATGATCTTTATATCTTTCGCTTTTTAACGAAACAATCTTTCTGTCAGTGTTGCTCCGTATTTGCGAGTGCAAAAGTAAAACTTTATTTTGAATTGACCAAATGTTTTTGAAGAAAATTTTAAAGTTTTTTAAAGTAACCTTAATTCTTCCTAAACCTTCAATCTCTCTACTCCTGCGCTCCCTCTAATTGGGACTGCAAAGATAATAACTATTTTTTAACTGACAACTTTTTTTATAAAAAAAATTAAAGTTTTTTTTCGTCCTTATCTTATGAAGTATTTCTTTGTTTCTGCCCATCTAAAGGCTCTTCTGCGCTACTGAATGTCTTTCGTTTTTCAGTGGGGCAAAGATAGAAACTTCACACACACTACGCAACTTTATTTAACATAAATTTCATATTGAAAC
>NZ_JAMZGF010000112.1 GCF_024158915.1 Chryseobacterium sp. S0630
GATAAAGGTTTTTTAAAAATAAAATAAAAACTGGCGGCGGCCTACTCTCCCGCGTTAGCAGTACCATCGGCGCTGGTGGGCTTAACTTCTGTGTTCGGAATGGGAACAGGTGAGCCCCACCGCTAAAACCACCCTAAAGGTTGTATATAAGGTTGCTGGATGTAGGTAATAGGTTGCAGGTTGTACCTGCTTCCTGATAGCTACCATCTGCTACCTGTTTTAAGCGATAAAAACTTTCACAAAGACAAAACCTTCACTGCGCATAAAGCACTTGGTTTATTAGTAACCATAGACTATAAATCTACGGGTAATTAGTACTACTTGGCTATGACATTACTGTCTTTACACCTATAGCCTATCAACGTCGTCATCTACAACGACCCTTAAAAGATGTCTCATCTTGAGGCGAGTTTCGCACTTATATGCTTTC
Source organism: Chryseobacterium sp. S0630 (assembly GCF_024158915.1). Taxonomy (GTDB): domain Bacteria; phylum Bacteroidota; class Bacteroidia; order Flavobacteriales; family Weeksellaceae; genus Chryseobacterium. The sequence goes on from NZ_JAMZGF010000112.1 coordinate 431, forward strand.
AGTGCTTATCTCTTCCAAACGTAGCTACTCAGCGGTGCACCTGGCGGTACAACTGATACACCAGAGGTTTGTTCAATTCGGTCCTCTCGTACTAGAATCAAGCCCTCTCAAACATCTAACGCCCGCAATAGATAGAGACCGAACTGTCTCACGACGTTCTGAACCCAGCTCGCGTGCCACTTTAATGGGCGAACAGCCCAACCCTTGGGACCTTCTCCAGCCCCAGGATGTGACGAGCCGACATCGAGGTGCCGAACCTCCCCGTCGATGTGAGCTCTTGGGGGAGACTAGCCTGTTATCCCCGGAGTACCTTTTATCCTATGAGCGATGGCCCTTCCATACGGAACCACCGGATCACTATGTCCTGCTTTCGCACCTGATCGACTTGTAGGTCTCACAGTCAAGCACCCTTATGCCATTACACTCTACGCACGGTTACCAAGCGTGCTGAGGGTACCTTTGAAAGCCTCCGTTACTCTTTTGGAGGCGACCACCCCAGTCAAACTACCCACCACGCAATGTCCTTCTAAAAGAAGTTAGGCTCCAAGTAAGTAAAGGGTGGTATTTCAACGTTGGCTCCACAAACACTAGCGTGCCTGCTTCAAAGCCTCCCACCTATCCTACACATTACTTACTCAAAGTCAATACGAAGTTATAGTAAAGGTTCACAGGGTCTTTTCGTCCCATTGCGGGTAATCGGCATCTTCACCGATACTACAATTTCACCGAGCTCGTGGCTGAGACAGTGCCCAGATCGTTACACCATTCGTGCAGGTCGGAACTTACCCGACAAGGAATTTCGCTACCTTAGGACCGTTATAGTTACGGCCGCCGTTTACTGGGGCTTCAGTTAATGCCTTCGATTTAACTCTAAGCACCTTCCTTAACCTTCCAGCACCGGGCAGGTGTCAGACCCTATACAGCATCTTTCGATTTAGCAGAGTCCTGTGTTTTTGATAAACAGTCGCCTGGGCCTCTTCACTGCGGCCAACATTGCTGTTGGCGTCTCTTCTTCCGAAGTTACGAGACTATTTTGCCTAGTTCCTTAGCCACGACTCACTCGAGCACCTTAGGATTCTCTCCTCGACCACCTGTGTCGGTTTTGGTACGGGTTGCTTCACTTCGGCTTTTCTTGGATCAGATTACACTACAGCAGCTTCGCCCGAAGGCTAGGCCTTGACTATTCCGTCAGTCTCCAGCAGCTACATCCAACCGTCCCCTTTTATTGTGAGCAAGTATGGGAATATTAACCCATTGTCCATCCACTACCCCTTTCGGGTTCGCGTTAGGTCCCGACTAACCCTCAGCTGATTAGCATGGCTGAGGAAGCCTTGGTCTTTCGGTGAGCAGGTTTCTCGCCTGCTTTATCGTTACTTATGCCTACATTTTCTTTTCTATCCGCTCCACAATACCTCACAGTACTGCTTCGGCGCAAATAGAATGCTCTCCTACCAGATATATCTAAAATATAAATCCATAGCTTCGGTAATATGTTTATGCCCGATTATTATCCATGCCGGACCGCTCGACTAGTGAGCTGTTACGCACTCTTTAAATGAATGGCTGCTTCCAAGCCAACATCCTAGCTGTCAATGCAGTCCAACCGCGTTGTTTCAACTTAACATATATTTTGGGACCTTAGCTGTTGGTCTGGGTTCTTTCCCTCTCGGACATGGACCTTAGCACCCATGCCCTCACTGCCGTAGAACATTTATTAGCATTCGGAGTTTGTCAGGAATTGGTAGGCGATGAAACCCCCGCATCCAATCAGTAGCTCTACCTCTAATAAACTTATATACGACGCTGCACCTAAATGCATTTCGGAGAGTACGAGCTATCTCCCAGTTTGATTGGCCTTTCACCCCTACCCACAGGTCATCCGAAGACTTTTCAACGTCAACCGGTTCGGTCCTCCACTCTGTGTTACCAGAGCTTCAACCTGCCCATGGGTAGATCACAAGGTTTCGCGTCTAATCCTACTAACTATGCGCCCTATTCAGACTCGCTTTCGCTCCGGCTCCGGTACTTAATACCTTAACCTCGCTAGTAAAATTAACTCGTAGGCTCATTATGCAAAAGGCACGCCGTCACAGCTTTATGCTGCTCCGACCGCTTGTAGGCGTACGGTTTCAGGTTCTATTTCACCCTTCTATTCGAAGTGCTTTTCACCTTTCCTTCACAGTACTTGTTCACTATCGGTCTTTCAGGAGTATTTAGCCTTGGAGGATGGTCCCCCCATATTCAGACAGGATTTCACGTGTCCCGCCCTACTCATTTATCATCTTAATATGCCTTTCGAGTACAGGATTATCACCTTCTA
>NZ_JAMZGF010000113.1 GCF_024158915.1 Chryseobacterium sp. S0630
TCCTGAACTGTTTTTCTTTATATTAAAATTTTATTTTTGAACCATTAAGATGAAATAAGAGTTTAAGAGTATTAAGATAAGCTTCGCTTTAAGCTTAAAAATCAGAATGATTCATCTTAACTATACTTTATTTCTTAATCCTTCTTAATGGTTTTAATATATTTCCAGTGTAAAAAGAACTGCACAGAAAAATAACGAATGACGATCTTCTTTTTAACACGATGTCCGCAAAGAATAAAAATGATGATTGAAAATGTCCGCAATGGCGTTTCACTCAGCAAGGGTGGCTATTCTTTGCTGAACGAAGTGCCGTTGCGAACAAAAAATAATGTACCATAGTAGGTCACGTGGCGATCTCTGCGTTACAATTTTAAACTTTTTTGAACCGTTAAGATATAATAAGAGTTTAAGAGTATTAAGATAAGCTTCGCTTTAGGCTTAAAAATCAGAATGATTCATCTTAATTACACTTTATTTCTTAATCCTTCTTAATGGTTTTAATATATTTCCAATGTAAAAAGAACTGCACAGAAAAATAACGAATGACGATCTTCTTTTTAACACGATGTCCACAAAGAATAAAAATGATGATTGAAAATGTCCGCAATGGCGTTTCACTCAGCAAGGGTCGCTATTCTTTGCTGAACGAAGTGCCATTGCGAACAAAAAAATAATGTACCATAGTAGGTCACCTGGCGATCTCCGCGTTTCAATTTTTAAATTTTTTTTTGAACCGTTAAGATGTAATAAGAATTTAAGAGTATTAAGATAAGCTTCACTTTAAGCTTAAGAATCAGAATGATTGATCTTAACTATACTTTATTTCATCAATCTTTCTTAATGGTTTTAATATATTTCCAGGGTAAAAAGAGCTGTACCGAAAAATAACTAATGAGGATCTTCTTTTTAACACGATGTCCGCAAAGTATAAAATTGCTGATTGAAAATGTCCGCAATGGCGTTTCACTTAGCAAGGATCGCTATTCTTTGCTGAACGAAGTGCCGTTGCGAACAAAAAAATAATGTACGATAGTAGGTCACGTGGCGATCTCCGCCTTTCAATTTTAAACTTTTCTTTTGAACCATTAAGATGAAATAAGAGTTTAAGAGTATTAAGATAAGCTTCGCTTTAGGCTTAAAAATCAGAATGATTCATCTTAATTACACTTTATTTCTTAATCCTTCTTAATGGTTTTAATAGATTTCCAGGGTAAAAAGAACTGCACAGAAAAATAACGAATGACGATCTTCTTTTTAACACGATGTCCGCAAAGTATAAAATTGCTGATTGAAAATGTCCGCAATGGCGTTTCACTCAGCAAGGATCGCTATTCTTTGCTGAACGAAGTGCCATTGCGAACAAAAAAATAATGTACCATAGTAGGTCACCTTGCGATCTTCGCCTTTCAATTTTAAACTTTTCTTTTTGAACCATTAAGATGAAATAAGAGTTTAAGAGTATTAAGATAAGCTACGCTTTAAGCTTAAAAATCAGAATGATTCATCTTAATTATACTTTATTTCTTAATCCTTCTTAATGGTTTTAATAGATTTCCAGGGTAAAAAGAGCTGCACAGAAAAATAACGAATGACGATCTTCTTTTTAACACGATGTCCGCAAAGAATAAAATTGATGATTGAAAATGTCCGCAATGGCGTTTCACTCAGCAAGGTTGGCTCTTCTTTGCTTAACGAAGTGCCGTTGCGAACAAAAAAATAATGTACAATAGTAAGTCACCTGCGATCTCCGCGTTTCAATTTTAAACTTTTATTTTTGAACCGTTAAGATATAATAAGAGTTTAAGAGTATTAAGATAAGCTTCGCTTTAAGCTTAAAAATCAGAATGATTTATCTTAATTATACTTTATTTCTTAATCCTCCTTAATGATTTAAATATATTTCCAGGGTAAAAAGAGATCTTTTTAACACGATGTCCGCAAAGAATAAAATTGCTGATTGAAAATGTCCGCAATGGCGTTTCACTCAGCAAGGGTCGCTATTCTTTGCTGAACGAAGTGCCATTGCGAACAAAAAAATAATGTATCATAGTGTGTCACGTAGCGATCTCCGCGTTTCAATTTCTAAATTTTCATGCAATTATTATTAAATAATCTGATTTCGGGTTAAGTAAACTAAGATTGCAGGCGGGAAGCAGGAAGAAAGAGGGTGGAGGTTATTATTTTAGTAAAAATTACAGTGAAAATATTAATAATTTGTCATAAACATATTACAAGATGATATACATAATATGACATCGATGACCTTTGATTATTAGTATGCTATGAATAGTTTTGTTCTCGTAATTCGATATGAATTATTTAAAAAGTAATACAAATGCACATGAAAATAATGAGGACTTAAACTTATCATTCCCTTTACGGGAATCGGATCCATATCCGGATGGGAATCTACAATACGTCTCCGAAACTCTTTTATAAAGGACTGCATAAAACAGCTGACGGAACAACTGCTGAGGATTATATGCCACAGCGTGAAGACGATTGATAAAAGCAAGACACACAGTATTCTGCTGCCTGCTAAAGCATTGAATCAATAGTGATCAATACCGCCAAGTGAATATACATCGTTTGGTCTCATGATCAAAATTTAAAAACACAAAAACACAAAATGAAAAACACAAACATGACGCTGCTCATGCCGGCAGCCCTTCTATTGAGGATTCCTAATCTATGG
>NZ_JAMZGF010000114.1 GCF_024158915.1 Chryseobacterium sp. S0630
GAGTCCGGTACAGTACCGAACTCTTTCATATAATAATATTGTTTAATTTTGTCTAAACTTTTGGGTGCAGTCCAAAAATCAGGGGATTGAATTATGGATTATTATCTATGATTGAAATAACAAATATTTAGTCTTCTATTTAATTATGAATTACTTTTCTATAAATAAAAGATTGCTTTTCACTGATTATATTTAAATCTTTAATATTGACTTTTTTATTATCAATAAATTCTTTAAGAAAGTTAGCATCCTGTTTTAATTTTAAAGAAAATGAATACGTTTCATTTTCTTTCATATTAAATGTTTCATTTGACTTAAATATAGGATCATAAATGAATTTATCTAAATCTACAGCGCCTATGAATGTTTTCTTTTCAAATGCTTCAAAGTTTAGTATATTATTATTTATTGTTTCATGTATTTCAATCCAACCAAAGGGTTTTTTGAATTTCCTTTTAAAAGGTAAATAGTATTCTTTCTTTTTTTTAGTTGAGAATTATATTCATTGATCATTTTTTTTTCGATAGAGTCAACAGGGGAGGATAATGAGAAAAGGTCTACTTTCACAATGTTATTATGTTCATCGTATAGAACAATTCTAGGGGATAATAAATTTTTTCTCTTCTCATTAAAATTCTCCAAATTGTATGAGTATTCATCAATATCAAAATAGGTTTCAAATCCTTTGGGATTAACTACTAAGTATTGAGCCCTATTCAGTAAATTCTGAATGCTATAGTTGATGATTAATTTACTTTCCTTATAGTCAAAACTCTCAATCTTTATGTTAAAACTTTGCGCATTAAATAAAGATGATATTAATATTAAAAGACATCGTAATAATTTCATTTTGATTGAATTTTATAATTTTGGTGGAAATGTATTAACTCATTTAAATCATAACCTAGTTGCTCAATTCGCAATTTAAAATATTTATAATTTATTCCTCTTGAACTGTCTATTTGGTTTTGTAAATAGTTGGCATAATACTCATTATAAAATTCTCTTACCTCCCAACCTCTTTTCTTACCTGTGAAATAATGATCTCTGAAAGGGGTGTAATAATATTTTATAAAATAGTGATGATTTAATTCGTGAAATAAGCTCAAAAACATGTCCCAATTTGTTTTATTTCGCTCCATATTTAATTTAACATTACCAGGCTCATATTGTGCCCAATCACTTGCGGGTGCATTGTCGGTATAAACTATTTTATCACCATCTGCTAATCTATTTAAAGTCTTAACTTTTTCAACCATTGGTTCCGCATTAGAAAATTTAGCTGGATCGCTTGGTTTAAATCCTGCATCATCAAGTTCCTTTTTATATTTACTATTCACATTAAATTTATGCGCAAGAAAATTAAAAGCAGTAACCATCAATCCCTGTCCTGCTCCCATCCAGAAATTTCCACCTCCTAAAACAGAACCGACACCACCGCTTACTGCTCCATTGAAGAGGGCAAAACGGTCGCTTCTTAGTATATTATTTTCTCCTACATGTTTTGCAGCCAGATCTAATAAATCATTAGACGCGCTTGCAAAGGCGCCACTTAAAGTTCCACTCCAGAAGTTTCCGCCCTGCATGTAGGAAAGTGTTCCCTGGGTTATAGCATGGGCTCCGGCTCTAGCAATAATCAGGCTTGTCTGGCTTAAGGAATTTGCTATCTGTCCTCCTGCTCTAAAAAGTTCACCGACACCAAATGTTAAATAAGAGGTCATAGCAGCAAGAGTTACTGATTGATATAGACTTCCAATATTAACTGGTCTGTTCATAATATAATCACCAGTGATGGAAGTAACAATTGCGGCGGCAAATGCAACAAGCATAGCGGCAGGAAGTGCATACTCCCCATTAGGGTCATTAAACATTAATGGATTATTCATTACATATCCATATTTGTTATAACTCTGTGTATTGTAAGCGTCCTGAATATTTTCATCTGCATTTAAGAATCTCCTCAATAACGGATCATATAATCTTCCATTCATATGAATGATTCCAACTTCCATAAAGTGCTCATGAGATGTATAACCTCTTTCCAATAATAACCCTCCTGCGTTTACAATTTCCTGTATTTTATTTACATCAGTTATTATCTGCCCGTTGCCAATCTGGAGATGAGTTAGGTTACCCCAAGCATCAAAGTGTCTTTGTTCCAGCTTGTTTCCAGCTTCATCACTAATGGCTAAGATACTGCCTAAATAATCCTTGTGCAAGAATTTATAGGAAGCAGATGTTTCATTATAATTCTTAACATAAATAATAGAACTTTCGTAAGGAGATCCACCAATATAAAGAATATGTTTTTCTTTACCTGTGATATTGTCTTTTGTTACCTCGAAACTTCCGTCTTCACTGTAAAATTTAGTGAATTTTCCATTTCCGTCGGCATTAAAATTACCTCCGTAAGTAACTCTTTGTCTCATTGCAGTCAGTCCATATTGGAAGGCGGCATCACCCTTCAATCCATCATGAATACAGAGTCATTATTCTCATAATCAAAAGATTCAATAATGTTAAAATCTCCTCCAGTAGTTCTGCTTTTCAGTTGATTTTGATAGCATCGAATGAATAGGAGAGTTGTAGAATGTTCCTGTTCTTGATTTCCCGGATAAATCTGCTTTTACACCCAATAGTAACTATTACTTATTCAGTATTCCTCAGAGAGAGTTTGAGAATAACCC
>NZ_JAMZGF010000115.1 GCF_024158915.1 Chryseobacterium sp. S0630
TTATTGCAGTATGTTATTAGCTTCCGGCTTCCAGCCTCAGGCTTTCAGCCCAATATATGTTTTGACTCCGCCCGGCAGGCACTATAAGTTTAGTTTTTAATAAGATTTATGCAAAAAGAAAATTAGAAATGAAGGCTTTACATAAGGAAATGTTTTTTTATAGTTAATAGTAATAAGGATTGCCTTGCCGGGCTTGTCAAAACCCATCAGTATTTTAAATCAGAGAATATGAAAAAAATATGGCAGAAGGATGACCTTGCCACCAATATATTAGTCAATAACTTTACAGTCGGTAAAGACCTTGACTTTGACGAACGTTTAGCGAAATATGACGTGAAAGGTTCTATGGCCCATTGCAAAATGCTGGCAGAAACCGGAATTATTACAAAGGAAGAATCAGAACAGATGTTATCTGTCTTGAACAGTATTTTAAATAAAATTGAAGAAGGTAGTTTTGAAATTGATAAAGATGCTGAGGATATCCATTCTCAGGTAGAAGCCATTCTCATTGAAGAATTAGGCGATACAGGAAAGAAAATCCATACAGCAAGATCACGAAATGATCAGGTTTTACTGGATATAAAATTGTACTTATTGGATGAAATCCGTGAAATTACAGCGCTTACAGACGAGTTTTTTCAGATTTTAATTCAACTGGCAGATCAGCATAAAAACGTTCTGCTTCCGGGATATACCCATTTGCAGATTGCGATGCCTTCATCATTTGGATTGTGGTTTGGAGCTTATGCCGAAGCGCTTTTGGATGATGTGGAAATGCTGTTTTCCGTAAAGAATATCATTAATAAAAATCCATTAGGATCGGCGGCTGGTTATGGTTCATCTTTTCCAATCAATCGTGAAAGTACCACTTATAATCTAGGCTTCCAGTCGATGAATTATAATTCGGTATATGCTCAGATGACCCGTGGAAAGTCGGAAAAAATGCTGTCAATGGCAATGGCTACTTTAGCAGGAACGCTTGGAAAATTTGCTTATGATGTTTGCCTGTATTTAAGTCAGAATTTTGACTTTATTAGCTTTCCAAAGGAATTTACCACAGGGAGCAGCATTATGCCTCATAAAAAGAATCCGGATATCTTTGAGTTGGTTCGTGCACGATGCAACAGAATCCAGTCACTTCCCAACGAATTGATTCTTTTGACAAGTAATCTGCCTTCCGGTTATCACAGAGATGTACAGTTGACGAAAGAGATACTTTTCCCGGCAATAGATTCTTTAAAGGAATGTCTGGAAATCTTAAGCTATACTTTACCCAATATTCAGGTAAAAGACGGAATTCTGGAAGATGAAAAGTATAAATATCTTTTCAGTGTAGAAAAGATCAATGAAGAAGTGAAAAACGGAAGTTCATTCCGTGATGCTTATGTAAAAGTGGGGCAGGAAATTGAAAACAACGAGTTTGAATTTGAGCCTGGAAATCTTGAACATACCCACCAGGGAAGTATCGGAAATCTTTGCCTGGATAAAATAGAATATCAGTTCAATAAACTGAAAAATAAATTATTGGGTTAGAATCTAAGTCATTAAGGTCATCAAAACTTAGGCAATATCAGTAGAAGTTCTAAAAATAATTTTTTAGCCTGCTGTCTTTTCGTTGTGAACCTTAATCTTTAATAAATCTTAATTGCTTAAGTGATCTTGATGGCTGGATTGTAATTCCGCTCTTTGACTTTGATGATTGATCTTTAAAATGATTATGGTTGGAAATTGAGATTAAATCTGCTGCATAAAATTTTATCGGAGATAAAATCTTTGCGCCTTACAACATAAAGTTTATAAATTTCTTTTGCGTCTTTGCGTTTTTCTAATAAAATAAAAGATCAGAAAAAAGTCTGTTGGAAAACGCAAAGGCGCAAAATAATAATGATTCATCTTATTTCAAGACGCAAGAAAATCAAAGATTTTCAGCAATTGAAATAGGAATTAATAATGAGTTTAAAATAGAAGAATTATTCCAGATCAATTCTTAATGGCTTGATTGTAATTCCGCTCTTTGACTTTGATGATTGATAAATTGAACCATTAAGGAAAATAAAGACTTGAAGGGAAGTTAAGAAAATCTGTGATTTTTTTAGCCGTCAAGCTTTAAAATTCGATTTAAAATTCGCTTGCGAATTCCTTAATAATTCTTCACCACTTAAAAACTCTTAATGGTTTAAAAATAAAAGGACTTACTCCCAATTAGTTTTAAGGTATATTTTCAACTTTTGAAAGTATGCTGCATAAAATTTTATCGGAGATAAAATCTTTGCGCCTTACAACATAAAGTTTATAAATTTCTTTTGCGTCTTTG
>NZ_JAMZGF010000116.1 GCF_024158915.1 Chryseobacterium sp. S0630
CGACTGCGTCATCTTATCAGCCTGGAGAAGATATAGATAAATCTTATGATAATGATGTGAGTACGTTGTATCACTCTGCATATGGCGGTACTACTTTTCCAGTGGTGTTAAATTACAGATTAGATGGTGCTACCCCTATCGATTATCTAAAATATACGCCTAGGCCCAGTGGAGACAACGGACTGCTTGGAAGCGTGAGTATCAGTTATAATACGAGCACAAACAGCACATATGTTCCGTTAATGACATTTGATTTTCAGTATTCTTCTTCTCCTGTGAAGGTTTACTTTCCAAATCAGATTACCCCTTTGAATGTAAAAATTACAGTAAACGATGGGAAGAACAGTTTTGCAAGCTGTGCTGAAATGGGCTTTTATAAATCAGGCTCTTCAGGGGTTAATAATCCTTACAGCAATATTTTTACAGACAATCTTTATTCAGCATTGAAGTCTTCTGTTACTCAGACGGATATAAATAATATGACATCGCCATTCTATAAAGGGTTAGCGCAATGTCTATTTAACGGAACTTATGTAAAAAAATACAGGGTTCAGAATTATAGTGTTTACCCTCCTGTTTCTGTTACTACAGGTAATTTAAAGGTGGGAAGTGGCTATAACACTTTTGAGAATCCTACAGGTATTGTGTTTGCACAGGGGGAAAAAGTAGCTTTGTTTGCTCAGAATATCCCAGCAGGAGTAATTGTTTCTCTGAAGGTGAAAGATTTTTCTACCTCTTTATATGGCACTGACTCCTATTATGAACTTCATAATGGTTTAAATGTATTTCCTGTAACCAACAGTGGCTTGGGATATATCAATTATTATAATACCAATGCGGCATTACCTGATATCAAAATCAATATTGTTTCCGGTAAGGTTAATGGTCTTTATCATTATCAAAAATCTACACAAAGTGATTGGGAGGCAGATCTTACGAATTCGGCTTATAATATGATTGATGTTGTGGGACAGCATGTCCATATGGTTTATAAAAAAAGCACGCTGAAAGCATATGCTCTTCATAATCAGGTAGCGCTTGTTTCAAAACTCGATCTTATTGTAAAAAATGAGTGGCTTGTGATGGGATTGTATAAATATAATTTAGTTCCCAAAAACCGTATGTTCGGCTATAGTAATGACGGCGGAGGCTGGCATGCAGGCGGACTGGGTATTAATATGGATGCTAACGGAAATGATAACTATGTTGCTGATATTAATCAATTGTCTGTATGGGGATTTGCACATGAATTTGGGCATATTAATCAGATAAGCCCGGATCTTAAATGGATTGGCACTACAGAAGTTACCAATAATATATACAGTGCATGGGTGGATTATAATATGAGTACAGAACAAGATGGACTGACCAGTGTGGAAAGATTTGATGAATCACCAGCAGCAGGAATGGCCAGCGTGGCAGGAGGAAGAATAAACGGAGGTATTCTGAATACAACCGTCAATAAGCAACCTTTACAAGATAGTGTAAATTCGGATAATTTTAAAGTATTAATCCCTTTCTGGCAGCTTGAGCTGTATTATCAGCTGGCCGGAGCTTCACGAAATGCGCCGGTTCTTTCCTTTAATTACCCAACTAACTATACAGGAGTAGATTATGCGCACTGGTTTGCAACGGTTGCCAACAAGGCAAGAAACACCAATTCTTCCGGGGTCTCAAATGGTGATTTGCTTCTGAATTTTGTGAAAAATACCTGTGATGCAGTCCAGGAAGATTTAACAGAATTCTTTACAATAACCGGATTTTTAAGGCCGATAAACAGGAATATTGATGATTACGGTTTGGGTCAGCTTACCATTACGCAGGCTCAGATTGATGCTACGATTGCATCCATAAAGTCTAAGAAATATCAGAAACCTGTTTCTCCTGTAATGAATTATATTTCAGCACGTAGCGTTGCAGCTTTCCGTGATCTTCTTCCGGTAAGCGGACAAACAGGCCAGGGAGTTACTTTAAATAATGATTATCTTACTGTACAGCACAGTGCTTG
>NZ_JAMZGF010000117.1 GCF_024158915.1 Chryseobacterium sp. S0630
AACGCTAAGACGCAAAGAAATTTCTGAAGTATTATCCCGTTTCTAAGGCGCAAAGATTTTATCTCCGATAAAATTGAGTTCTGCCTATTTTAATCTTTTACAGCGACACCAAAATAAGCAGCAACACAAAAAAATCTGTGAAATCCGCGAGATCTGTGGGAAAAATAAATACGGGTTATGTCTTGAAGAATGAAAGTTAATTGATGCTTTTACACCTGTCAGGGAGGATTTTTTTGTTTAATAAGACACTATAAATAGATTTCAAAAACGCTAAGACGCAAAGAAATTTCTGAAGTATTATCCCGTTTCTAAGGCGCAAAGATTTTATCTCCGATAAAATTGAATTCTACCTATTTTTTAATGTTTTCCAGCTTCAGCAAAATAAGCAGATAAACACGAAAAGATCCGTGAGATCTGTGGGAAAAATGAATATGGGTTATTTGAAAAAACTTATCTCCAACAAATTCAAAATATTCTTGCGCCATTTCGATAATCCAACAAAAAACCAAATACTGCCATTTTTAGCGACAAATTTTAAACAATAAATAAATTTTAAACAAAACATAAAATGCAACCGATTAACCAAACTAAATATACAACATTATAATTATATAAATATTAATATATTAAAATATAAAATACTTTAATATTAATACAATAATTTTACACCAAGAACAAATCACAAAATATAAACTATGAAAACAACGTTCAAGGCGGCCTTATTAACAGCCGCTCTAAGCTCTGCTTTTGCCTTAACCGGATGTGGTCGGGAGGAAATCAACAATGATCTGGCGCAAAGCGAACTCAGCATTAAAAACTCTTTATCGCAAAAGATTGTTCCTCTGGCCAATTGTATAGCTCCGGGATGGGCTTCTCAAAATGGTGGAACTACCGGTGGTGGAACAGCAGCAGAAACAACCGTTTCTACTTACGCACAATTAAAAGCAGCTATTGAAAATACAGCCGTAAAAGTGATCAAAGTAACAGGAACAATCACCATCACGACCCGCTTATCCTTCCAGGACCAGACAGGAAAAACAATTTACGGAACTACCGGAGCCAAACTGGTTTCTACAGATCAGACGAAAGACGGTTCAGGAATTATCAATATTAAAAGATGTAATAATATCATTATCCGGAATCTGATTTTTGAAGGTCCTGGTGCTTATGACACCGATGGTTGGGACAATGCCATTCTGGACGACTGCCGAAATGTATGGATAGATCACTGTGAATTCAGAGATGGAGTGGATGGAAATTTCGACATTAAGAATAAATCCGATTATATTACCGTTTCTTATACGAAATTCCATTATCTGAAAGCTCCAAAACCTGGAGGCTCGGGAGGGACGGATGATCACAGATTCTCAAACCTTATCGGATCCAGTGATGGTGCCACTGCTGATGCAGGAAAACTGAATGTAACTTTTGTCAGATGCTGGTGGGCACCTGGATGCAGAGAACGTATGCCAAGAGTAAGATTTGGTAAAATTCATATCCTGAACAGTTATTTCAACAGTTCTGTAAGCAACAAATGTATTGCAGCAGGGGTTCAGGCCAATATTCTGGTAGAAAGAAATGTTTTTGAAAATGTAAAAGAACCTATCAATCTGATGAGTGGATTTACAGCGGTAACTCAATCCGGAAGCAGTTTTATCAATGTTACCGGAAATACAGCAGGAAGCGGAACAGCATTCACTCCGCCATATAGTATCACAAAACTTAACGTAGCAGATGTAAAGGCAGATGTAACGGCTAATGCAGGAGCTACTTTAGGAGGCAATGTTTGTGATCAGTTTTAAAAGAAGTTTTTAATAATAGCAGTAATAAAAGGAATAAAGGCTGTCCAAAAAGGACAGTCTTTTTTATACGACCCATTACTGTCCGATAAAAAGTATAAATACATTGAAAATATTAATATTTACGCTATGAATTAACAGGTCGCTCCT
>NZ_JAMZGF010000118.1 GCF_024158915.1 Chryseobacterium sp. S0630
CAAAAAAAACAAATCAAAATATATAAAAATTATTTACTTTTTAACAAGAAAAACCGCCTCAGTTGTGAGACGGCTTCTCAATATATGTACAGTCATACACCTTCCTTCTCACAGACGCAAGGGAATAATAATGACGATAATAATTACTGATAATAACTGATACATATTCTTATACTATAAAAAATTAAAAACAAAAAAAAACCGTTTCATAATTTGAAACGGTTTTATATATAATTTAAATTAAAATCTATTTAAAATGCCGTTTCCTTACTGTTGTTAATGACAACAGCAATAATAGAAATGACAATAATATTTTTCTGATTCGTAAAATTCATACTGCAAATGTATAAACTTTTTAATTACTCACAAGTTTTTTTCACACTTTTTATTTTTTTCGTAAAAAATGAGTCAACGTTTCCTTTGCTGAAGCCACATCATGAACCCTTAAAATTTTTGCTCCCTGTTCCAGTACAGCCATGTGGAGTTTCTGTGTTTCCTCATTGATATCCAGAGGTGATTTCCCAAGTGGTTTGTAAATAAATGACTTTCTGGAAATACCTATTAAAAGAGGAAATTTTCCGAATCCCAGATATTCAACTTCATGGATCATTTTCATTTGATCTTCTACTGTTTTTCCGAAACCAAAACCGGGATCAAGAATGATATCATTCACTCCTTTTTCTAAAAGTTCTTTTGTTTTTTTAGCAAAATATTGGTTCACTTCCAGTGTAATATCTTCAAACTTTATTTTATCATGCATGGTTTCATAAGAAGGATTTACATGCATCAGGATATAAGGCAGCTTCGTTTCAGCAGCGGTATCAAACATTTCTGCATCATACTGACCTCCAGAGATATCATTGATCAGATCAATTCCTTCATTGAATCCGAATCTTACTGTTTCTGCGTAAAAAGTATCCATAGAAATCAGGGCTTCCGGAAATTCTTTTTTAATCAGAGAAATCAGATTTCCAAGTCTGTTTATTTCTTCTTCAGCACTTAAAAATTCGGCATTGGGGCGTGTAGACTGAGGACCAATATCCAATATTTCTGCTCCGTCCTTCAATAGTTTTTCTGCATGTTTCAATGCTGATTTTTCATTATTGAATTCCCCACCATCCGAGAAAGAATCCGGTGTCATATTGAGGATTCCCATAATTTTTGGGGTGTCCAGTTGTACTAACCGGCCGTTGCAATTGATTGAGTAGGTGGGAGCGTTGGAGGGTTGGAGAGTTGGAGAGTTGGAGAGCATGAGTTGGATGATTATGGATTAATGATAATTGATGAATGATTTCTGTAGTGCAAAATTAGTGATTTATGAGTTTTTAATGAGAAGAAATTAGAAATTATAGGCTGGATAATTAATTATGAATGATGAATTATAAGTTATGAGTTTAACTCCTACACTTTCAAACTATACTATCCCGAATCTCGTCATCCCGAGCCCAAAGTGTTTCCACTCTCTAACCCTCCAACCCTCTTACTCCCAAACTCTCAAACCCAAAAACCCAAAAACCCAAAAACTCGAATCCCGCAACCCGAAACTCTCAAACTCTCCCACACTCAAACCCTCTCACTCACAAACTCTCAAACCCAAAAACTCGAATCCCGCAACCCGAAACTCTCAAACTCTAAAACT
>NZ_JAMZGF010000119.1 GCF_024158915.1 Chryseobacterium sp. S0630
TAAGATTTTAAATAACCTTGACAAGGTTGGGGAAGGTATTTCTCTGCTTCTATTGTTTTAACGCAATGCTCGCAAAGTTTAACTAATACATGGTTTTTATTTCCGATCGCAAGGGCACTTCGTTCAGCAAGGATTTATAATGTGCACTTCGCTTAGTGAAGCGCCCTTGCGAATCCAAATGTTTCAGGATGGTGATATTTCTTTGCGATCGTAGCGTTAAAATAACTTACTCATTTGCAACGTACATAGATTTGTTTCCAGCTTATAGATACTGTAGATCAGATATTTTGATAAAATATCATAGGATAATCTGCGATTAATTTTAAAATGAGTAATTTTGTAAAACTTTTTTTCAATGTACAAATCGCTCATTCGTCCGATCCTTTTCAAATTTGATCCTGAAGAAGTTCATCATTTTACATTTTCAATGCTTAAAAATTTTGGATTTCTTACCAAACTGTTTTTACCAAAACCAATTGAAGACAAACGTCTGGAAAGAGAAGTTTTCGGATTGAAATTTAAAAATCCTGTAGGACTGGCTGCCGGTTTCGATAAAAATGCAGTGTTATTTAACGAATTGGGAGACCTTGGATTTGGATTTGTAGAAATCGGGACGGTAACTCCAAGAGCGCAGGCCGGAAATCCCAAGAAAAGATTGTTCCGTCTTATTGAAGATGGCGGAATCATCAACAGAATGGGATTCAACAATGATGGTCTTGAAGCAGCTATTGAAAAACTGAAATCCAATAAAGGGAAAATAATCATCGGTGGAAACATCGGGAAAAATACAGATACAAGCCCGGAAAATTATACCCAGGATTACTTAGACTGCTTTGAAGGTCTTCATCCTCATGTAGATTACTTTGTCCTGAATGTAAGCTGCCCGAATGTTGGAAGCCACGCCAAGCTGGAAGATGTAGACTATCTGAGAGAGCTGATTACAGAAGTGAAAAAAATAAACCAGTCAAAATCTGTACAGAAACCTATACTCCTGAAAATTGCACCGGATCTGAATAACAATCAATTGGATGAAATCATTGAACTGATTGCAGAAACAAAAATTGATGGTATCGTAGTGTCCAATACTTCAGTGAACAGAGAAGGTCTGAAAACCTCTCCGGAAGTTTTAGAACAGATCGGAAATGGTGGATTAAGCGGAAAACCTATCCGTGAGAGAAGTACAAAAATGATCAAATACCTTGCTGATAAAAGCAACAGAGCATTCCCAATCATTGGAGTAGGAGGAATCCACTCTGCTAAAGATGCGATGGAGAAGTTAGATGCAGGAGCTACACTGGTTCAGTTGTACACAGGATTTATTTATGAAGGTCCGGAACTGATCAACGAAATCAATAAGGAACTTCTGAAAAGAGCAAGCAGATTACCAAGATAAAAATAGAGAGAAGCCGTCTCATTTTCCTTGAGGCGGTTTTTGTTTATAAACTACCCATATTATTTTTTTAGGATGATTTTTTT
>NZ_JAMZGF010000011.1 GCF_024158915.1 Chryseobacterium sp. S0630
AAAAAAAACAAATCAAAATATATAAAAATTATTTACTTTTTAACAAGAAAAACCGCCTCAGTTGTGAGACGGCTTCTTTTTATATATTAAATCAAAAGATTCGCTTAGTTGATAACATCAAATCTCGCATATTCTGCAACCTTTTTAGGAAGCTTAATTCCTTCTGCTGTCTGGTTGTTCTCCAGCAATGCAGCCATAATTCTTGGTAATGCCATTGCTGATCCGTTTAAGGTATGAACCAACTGAGATTTACCATCTCCTTTGTAACGGCATTTCAATCTGTTAGCCTGGAAGGTTTCAAAGTTAGATACAGAGCTTACTTCTAACCACATTTCCTGAGCAGCACTCCATACTTCAAAGTCATACGTCATTGCAGATGCAAAACCTGTATCACCTCCACAAAGTCTTAATACTCTGAACGGAAGCTCAAGATCGGTAAGGATTTCTTTGATGTGCTCTACCATTTCTTCCAGAACAGCATAAGAATTTTCCGGTTTTTCAATTCTTACGATTTCTACTTTTTCAAACTGGTGAAGACGGTTCAATCCTCTTACGTGAGCTCCGTAGCTTCCCGCTTCTCTTCTGTAACACTGAGAGAATGCTGTATTTTTAATCGGAAGGTCTTTTTCCTCAAGCAATACATCACGGTAAAGGTTCGTTACAGGAACCTCTGCTGTAGGAATAAGATATAATCTATCTTCGTTGATATAATACATCTGTCCTTCTTTATCTGGCAGCTGCCCGGTACCAAAACCTGAAGCCTCATTCACAACGTGAGGAGGATTCACTTCTGTATATCCTTTTTCTACGTTTTTATCTAAGAAATACTGAACCAAAGCTCTCTGTAATCTCGCTCCTTTTCCTAAATAAACAGGAAAACCTGCTCCGGCAATTTTCACCCCTAATTCAAAATCAATCAGGTTGTATTTTTTTGCCAGTTCCCAGTGAGGGATTGCACCTTCACCAAGGCCTTCTACAGGATGAGACTGGAAAATGATTTCGTTATCATCGGCAGAAGCACCACTCTTTACCAATTCATTTGGAATGTTGGGTAGCTGATACAGAATATTCAGTAAATCATTTTCTTTAACTTCTAGCTGGGATTTCAATTCTGAGCTCGACTCTTTGTATTGTGCTGTTTTAGATTTTGCTGATTCCGCTTCTTCTTTTTTCCCTTCTTTCATCAAAAGTCCGATTTCTTTCGAAATTTTGTTGATTTCGGAAAGTTGGGAATCTAGTTCAAACTGGATTCTTTTTCTTTCTTCGTCGGCAGCGATAGCCTCGTCTACCAACTCAAGATTTTTGAATTGTCTTTTCTTAAGACCTTCTAAAACGCGTTCTTTATTGTCGCGCAAAAAATTGACTTGTAACATTTTATTTAGATGTTAAATATTAGATGTTTAGCTCATAATAAGCTAACAATTGTACAAATTTAAAAATTATTTTGTGATCGTAACGGTATTTATTGAAGTAGGTGCATCAGCATCTTTTGAAAACACTTCATTTCCGTCATACAATACCTTTGAAACCTGAAATGCAGTAGGTGTATTACGATATTGAACTTCCAATGTCCCGGTAACATTATCACTAACATTGGTACTTTTTGTAAAGGTAATCAACATTTTGGAATGGAAAGAAGTTCCTGTTCCTGGTTGATCCGGGCTGATAGAATCCAGTCTTCTTCTTTTTGCTCCTGCAAGATATTCCATATAGTATAATGACTCGGGTGATGTTTTTAACGAAATACTTACCGGAGCAATATCTTTCGTTCCAAAAATATCATTCACGGAATATCCTGTATAAGATCCTGTAAGTTTACTGTTCAGAAGATCCTGACCAGCACTGTTTTTCATATAGATATTAAGTACCTGATCTATTCTCTGCAAAGAATCATCATCACTTTTACAACTGATGAGTGCAAAAACCGCTACAAAAATGCCCCAAAAATATTTCATCATAAATACAAAGGTAAAATATTAATCTTTAGACTGCTTCTTTATTTTTCAAAATATTTCTGATACCAGAGCTCAAAGGTAGCCAGCTGCCATATTTTCACCCAATCATACTCATACTCCTGATGATTCCACCACTCATCAATTACGGCTGGATTAAAGAAATTTCTCTTTTTCAAGCGTTCAAGATTTTCAGTAATAAAGTCTCTTACTTTTTGCTCATTTTTAATGAAATAATTAACCGGAAATGAAAATCCTTTCTTGGGCATATTCAAAACTTCCTGAGGAAGATATTTTTCAGCTGTTTTACGTAATAAAGGTTTATTCTGAACTCCATTAAATCTAATATTCTGCGGAAGTGCTGATACATAATCTATCAGGCTGTTACTCAGATAAGGATAACGAAATTCCACACTATACTTCATCGCACTCAGATCATCCCGGAAAACGTGATGGGAAGAAAGTGAATATTTCATATCATATTCAAAATACCCGCTATAATTTTTTCCTTCTGAAAGATGATAATTTGAAAGGTCCGAATCAATTTTACTGTAAATATCTGGGTTTATAAGACTTTTAACTTCCAGCGGTCTCATACTGATCTGGCTTTGTCTGAAAAAATCAAACATATGATCCTGGGAAAAGTAGTTTTTTACCCGCTGTGAAAATTTATCTTTTGTAAAAATAAGAGGGTTTACAAAATTGAAGTTCCGCATCAACAGCCATTTATTTAGCTTTAGGGTATGGGAATAGCCGGCAAAAAGTTCATCGGCACCGTTTCCGCTTAATACGACTTTAAAGTTTTTATCATGAGCGTATTTTGCTGCATTGATTAAGACTTCAAAGCTGCTGTAAGGTTCTTCAAAATGCTGGATATTTTCTGTAAGGTGTTCCAGTGCTTCTTCATCACTCACCTCTTTTATCTCATGCAAAACATCAAAATGTCTGGCGGCTATAGCGGCATTTGTAACTTCTTCTTCAGAAAACGGATAAGAGATAGTGTATGCATTAATATCAGCGTTAAAAGGTTTTGATTTTGAAGCAATTAACGTCGAATCAATTCCACCACTCATCATAATAGCAACAGGAACATCGGCAAATAATTGTTCTGAAATACTTTCAGAAAGAAGTTCATCTATTTTTTTTACTGCTTCTTCTTCAGAAATACTTTTTGCAGGCTGTGAAGGAAGTTTCCAGAATTTTTTTGTGGTGATTTTCTGATCTTTTAAATCAATGGTCATAAAGGAAGCAGGTTCTAGGGAAAAAATATGCTGAAAACAGGTTTGAGGTGCTAATGTTGTCTGAAAAAGAAAATTGGTATACACTCCATCCCAGTTGATTTCAGGTTTTACCAGTTCATTTTTCAATAATGCTTTTATTTCTGAAGCCCAAACCAACCCTTCTTCATTTTGATGGTAGAAAAGAGGCTTCATCCCTACTCTGTCTCTTGCCAGTATCAGTTTTTGAGAGATAAGATCTACAATACAGATCGCAAACATCCCATCCAGTTTTGCAAAAGCAGAGTTTCCCCACTCCTGATACGCTTTGAGAATAACTTCTGTATCCGAAGTACTGTGGAAAGAGTACCCTAAAGATTCAAGTTCTTTCCTTAATTTTTTAAAATTATAAATCTCTCCGTTAAACGTGATAATAATTTGTTCATTTTCTGAGAGCATAGGCTGGTGCCCTTTTTCAGACAAATCTATAATGGATAATCTGCGGAAACCTAAAGCAATATTAGAATTTCCATCTTTTAAAACCGGAAACTGGTCTTTAATTTTTTGTGTGGAATCGCCCCCTGAAAAAGAAACTCCTTCGCCGGCATTGTATAACCAGAACCCTTCATCATCCGGACCGCGATGTTTGATTGCCTGATTCATTTCCAGAATATTTGTAGAGGAAATACTTTTATGGAATGAATAATAACCGCTGATTCCGCACATAGTAAAGACTTAATAGATTTGTAAAAATAGGAAAATGACTTTGTTTTCTGTATGTGTCCGAAACAATTATTTCTTTAAAAATTTTTGCCTGAAAACCTGGATTTCTTCTTTTGTAACCATATAGTCTTTCAAACTAAAGGGAGTAGAAGCGTAAAATTTTCTGAATAACAGGAAAGATGAAACAAAATAGGATGATGTAGTGGCAATACAAGCTCCTAAAATTCCCCATCTAGGTATGGCAATAAAAGAAAATACAACTGTGACCACCAATCCAACAATAGATTTTATATTGAGAATTTTTAAATCTCTCATTCCCGAAAAGTAATGTCCCACCATATCACTTACTGCAATGGCAAAAATTCCCGGTGATAAAAGGAGCATGATTTCTTTGGTGTCTCTGAACTCTTTTCCGAAGATCATCTCATAAACCTGAGCAGGTATAATAATGATTCCCAGCACAAAACCTATCATCAGAAAAAAAGTCAGCTTTAAAGATTCTTTGGTTTTTCCTATGGATTCTTCCCTGCTTTTACTATTCACCACATCTGAATATAAAATAACAGCAATGCTGCGGGTAATAGTCCATATAGCTTCCGAGAAAGTAACTCCGATGGAGAATATTCCTACACTGGCAATGCCTTCAAAATATTCTAAGAAATAAAATGAAAGCCTGTAATTGAGAAACTGTACAAAAGCACTCAATTGAGTTTTCCAGCCATATTCAAACATATTTCTACCCACCTCTTTACAGAATGATATTTCGGAAAGATTACATTTTTTGATAATCTGAAAAAAACTGGTAAGGAAAAGAAGTGCCAGACATCCAATCTGGGCAAGAAAATACACTGAAACATCTTTCTTTCTGAACAGATACACCAATATTCCTATAAAGATAATATGAACCAGCTGCTGTAAAACAGTATAAACATTAAACTTCTTAATATTCTGTGTTCCAATAAACAAGCTGATATTGGTTGATAAAAGTGAAGAAAAAACAGATATCCCGATCAGATAGAATAGATATTCACTCTGGATAGAAGCTATACTGAATAAAAAAGGGATTAAAAGCCCTGTTAAGAGAGACCACAGATAGGCATATAACAAAACCTTTTCTATTTTAAACCTCGAGGCGAAATAAGAAGCACTGCTTCCGGAAAAGATACTACTGAAAAAACTTACTGCTGCTGCATTGGCAACCACAATAGAAATGGTTCCCTTACCTTCACTTCCCCACATATTCGTAGAATAGATCACCAGGCCGAAACTCAGGATCAGAATAAGAAAGCGTGAGACAAATGTTTTAATGATAGTAAGCTGCATGGTGATTATTTATCAATAGATTTTTTTACAAAATCAACAAAGGAATCTTTTATAAGTTCCCAATTATATTTTTCTTTAAATTCTTTTCTGGCACTGAGCGCATGAGAACGATACAATTCAGGATTTCTAATATAGTTAATGATCACATCCGAGACTGCTTCAGCATTCTGAGGATCTACCAGACTTCCAAATGAAAGTTCCTTCATATGTTTTCGGATACCTTTTAAATTTGAGTAAATAACAGGTTTTCCCGCTCCCATAAAATAGAACAGCTTTATCGGCAAAGAATGGTTGTTTTCAAAGTTAATTTCCCTGAGATCAAAACATAAATCTGCATCTGCAAATGCTTCTGTAAATGTTTCAAAACTCGTTGGTTTTCTGATCTCAATATCATCAAAAGAATATTTCTTCAATAATGATGAAAAGTAGAATTCATCGCTTTCCTGTACCGTTGAACCAATAATCAGAATCCTGATATGAAGTGCAGGCAGTTTTTGACGAAGCCTATCTATTGCATTGAAAAAGTTTTCAATTCCTTTATCTTTAGAAATCTGACCTGTATAGCATACCTTGATAACGTTCGGATCGAGCTGTTTTATACTTTCCCTGATGTAAAGAGAATCTGGATAATAAGGAACAACGGTCTGTTTTTTGAATCCAAAAAAATAAGCTAAAGGAAACTTCTTAGTGGTTTCACCAAAAATGAAATGAGTACTTAAAAATCCAGTATACAGCTGGATAAGAGAAAACTTTATAGCCTGAAAAATGGTAGCCGGAAATCTATACTTTTGAAGCATTGACATGGAAGGATACCATTCTGTAACGTCATAGATACAACTTATCTTATGCTCTTTTACAAATTTCTTTACTGCTACAACGGCCAATGGTTCAGAACAAATGATACATTCGGGATGAAAAGTATTGCAAACTTTACTGAAAGTTTCCATTTTCATTTCTATACTTTCTTCAAGAACGGCAAAAGATTCTATTTCAATCCCATCAATACAACCTTTATACTCTGCATATAAACTGCATATTTTCACTTCATACCCATTATCTCTAAGAGCTTTCGCCTGATGATAAAAAATGCGGTCATCATTATAGCTGTGGGAAGTCGTTAAAAAAAGTACTTTAGGCATTAGTCACTGCTCGAATCTATACAAATATACATTAAAACAAAAAAGTGGAAATATATTTTCCACTTTATGATTATTCTTTTGTATCAGCTTAACAGCGATTATTTTATAGAAGCCGCCCAACTTTTCTCCAAAGGAAGAAGGAAGTGGCTTAAAAAGTCCAGATACGTATTTTTAGAGAAGTCAAAAACCTGGATATCTTCTGCAAGTTCTCCGTTTCTCAACTTCGTTTTAAAATCAATTAATTTTAAAGTTTTCACTTCACCGTTCTCAACAAAGCTTGCCTTCATTCTATCAAAAAGGCCTAATTGATATTCTTCATCAATTTCTCTCATTACCTTTCCTAAAGCATCAATGCTGCATCCTGAAGCCATTTCTTTTTCTTCATCTACACACACGATGATAAACTGATTCTTCTCAATTTTAAATGAAGAAGAAAGCGGTTTTCCATGAGCTGCCCATGTTGCAAGGAAATCAAATAGTTTCTCAGTAATAGCTTTTGCTTCTTTTGTTTCAAAAGGTCTTGAAGCCGGGTATATAATGACTCTGTAGTCGTTGGTTTCTACAATATTAGATTCTTCGATTTTCATAATGTAAATATTTATTTATCAAGGATTTATCAAACAAAATAAATTCTGATCACTGACCAGAATATTAATTTAACGGTGATTGAATATCCTTATCATCTTGAATACAAAATTACGCAATTTTCTCGAGTTTAAGATCATTGTATTTTTTGCTCAGCACATAGAGCATCATAATGAAAAGCGGGAAGATAAAAGGGAAGAAAAACCTTAATGCTGCCGACTGCGGGAAGAAGAAAAATTTGATATAAAGATTCACCACGAAAAGAACGGAAATCATTCTTACCCATACATCTTTGGAACGCCAGAAAATTACTCCCATCATAATGGCTACCGATAAAGTGACCTTTTTGAAATAAATAATCTTGATGTAAATGATACTCAGATAGTCCATTAAACTAACGTTTATCGGATGTGTGGAAATAATCGGTCTTCTATCGATAAAGGTATCATAAAAGAGATCTTTCCATCCCGGATAGTGATAAAACTTAATAATGATCAGATACATGACCAGAAGAACTGTTCCCTGTGCAATAAAAGAAACATCAATTTTCTTTTCCTGAAAATATTGGAAAAAGAAAACAGCGACAATATAAGTAAGCGTGAATGTAATATAATCCGGCCGGATAAAGGTAATCCCAAACAGAAGTACAAATATGGCCCATTTGCTCCATTTTTTAATTAAGCCAATCATAAAGATCAGCATAAACTGAAAGATGAACATATCCGGCGTAGAAACCCTGGACATGTAGGTCATTGGTGGCAAAAGCATGGCGGCAATCGTTAATAGTATGGCAAGCCAGTATTTCTTTGGAAACAGGAGTTTCAGAATATAAAATAATAATACTCCAGAAAAAAAGTAAGAAATAAGACTGGTAAACAGTACAGCCATTGGCGATGATAAACCAAGCTTATAAAAAAGTGTGATTACAAGAATATACCCTACTTTGATCTGAAAATAGGGTAATTGTTCTGTAAAAGATTGTGTATTTTTTACGAAATACTGCCTGGGAATGTCCCACTGCTTTATTCCGATAATGTCTGTATAATGTTCTGCAGGAGCCTCTTTTTTTATTTCCTCATAGGTAAGGATTCGAACTTTATCCGGAGAATCTGGAAATTCCGAAGTATACATACATCCCAGATACCCTGGCATGTCCCAATCATATACTCTGTTTTGATAATTCCAGAATGTAAGAAGAGCAAGTATCGAAATGATAAACAAAAAGGAGAGTCTCCATTTCAGCTTCATAAACCTGTATAAGATGTCAATTATAAGTCTTCTGCTTCAGCAAGAAGTTCAACGATATCTTTTACGGCAACTTCTGTATTTTTGTTAAAGTGTTTTACGCCATCCGTCATCATGGTATTACAGAAAGGACATCCTGTAGCAATTACCTTAGGTTCAAAGGATAAAGCTTCTTCTGTTCTTTCAATATTGATGTCTTTCTTTCCTTTTTCTGGTTCTTTAAACATCTGTGCACCACCTGCTCCACAGCAAAGACCATTGGTTTTGCAACGTTTCATTTCTACAAGTTCGGCATCCAGCTTTTCAAGAAGCATTCTTGGCGCTTCATATTCGTCATTGGCACGTCCCAGATAACATGGATCATGGAAAGTAATTTTTTTCCCTCTGAATGCACCTCCTTCAATCTTCAGTCTTCCTTCTTCCATTAAGGTTTTAAGGAACTGAGTATGGTGTACTACATCAAAGTGCCCGCCAAGGCTTGGATATTCATTTTTAAGCGTATTAAAACAGTGTGGACAAGCCGTTACGATTTTCTTTACTTCGTAAGCATTCAATACTTCAATATTGGTAAGAGCCATCATCTGGAATACAAATTCGTTTCCTGCTCTTTTCGCAGGATCTCCGGTACAGCTTTCTTCCTGTCCCAGAACTGCAAATTCAACCCCTATTTTATTTAATATCTTGCAAAATGCTTTTGTAATTTTTTTGGCACGGTCATCAAAACTTCCCGCACATCCAACCCAGAATAAAACTTCCGGAGCTTTTCCTTCGGCAGCATACTCTGCCATTGTTTTTATAGTGAAATCCATTTCTTTTTCAATTTGAAAATGTGAGAATTTGGAAATTTGAAAGTGATGTAGACTGTAATCAATTTCAAATTTTCAAATTGATTAATTATCTAGTTTTCCGATGCCCAGTTCAGACGGTCAGCCTGATTATACTGCCAAGGGGCTGCGTTGTTTTCCACATTGGTCATCATCAGGTTCAGTTCCTGTGGAGCAGCAGACTGTTCCATCACCAGGAATCTTCTCATTTCAAAGATAATGGAAAGCGGGTCAAGCAATACCGGACAAGCGTCTGTACATGCATTACAAGTGGTACAAGCCCAAAGTTCTTCTTTCGTGATATAATCGTTCAACAGTTTTTTACCGTCATCAACGAATTTTCCGTTTTGATCAATATTTCTTCCTACTTCTTCCAATCGGTCTCTGGTTTTCATCAGAATCAATCTCGGAGAAAGTTTTTTACCGGTAATATTAGCCGGGCAAACAGAAGTACAGCGTCCGCATTCTGTACATGAATAAGCATTCAGCAATTGTACCTGATTCAGATCGAAGATATCTTCTGCTCCAAATTTAGACGGTACATCAGCCTCAGCTCCTTCAGCTGGTGCAGCATATGGATCTGCATTAGGGTCCATCATTAATTTGATTTCCTTTGTTACAGACTCAAGGTTATTGAATTTTCCTTTTCTATCAAGATTTGCATACCATGTACTTGGAAATGCAAGGATAATATGTAAATGCTTTGAGTAATAAAGATAGTTCATGAAGAAAAGAATCCCTACAAAGTGGAACCACCAAGCAGCTTTCTCTGTGAACATCAAAAATCCGCTATCAAAGCTGAAGATTTCCAAGAACGGAACAAATGTCATCTCACTGATCGGGAAGCTTCCATGCTCTGGTAAAACTCCTCTTGACTGTAAAATAAAATCTGAAGCATTCATCATAAAGAAAGCCATCATTAAGGCGAACTCAATAATCAAAATCCAGTTGGCATCATTTTTTGGCCAACCGAAAAGTTCTTTCATCGTCAATCTCTTCACTCCGTAAAAATTTCTACGAATAAAGAAAATGACAACCCCAACCACTACTAGAAGTGCTAAAACTTCTAATGTTGCTGTAAAGAAATTATAAAATGTATGCCCGAAAATGATTGATAAAAAACGGTGTGTACCAAATATTCCATCAACAACAATTTCTATTAATTCAATATTAATAATCACAAAACCTACATATACAAAAAGGTGTAAAACTCCTGCAACAGGACGTGCTGTCATTTTACTCTGTCCCATGGCCACACGAGCCATCGTTTCCCAGCGTTCTCCTTTTCTGTCGTTTCTATTGATTTCGTGACCTAACCTGATATTTCTATAGATCTTCTGGAGACTTTTGGCAAACAGCCCAAATCCCGCCACTAATAAAATCAGGAAAATAATGTTATCGATGTACTGCATAAGGCGTATTAGTCTTTGTTATTTTTACCGAAAACCGAGAAGTTGATATATCTCTTCGGATTCGCTTTCATATCTTCAATCAATGAATTCAAATTGGAAGATGCTGAATTCAGGTTGTTGTAAAGTTGTTCATCCTTCATCAGTTTACCTAAACTTCCTTCTCCTTTATCTATACCACCAATCACCTGATTTAATTTTCCTACGGTAGCATCCAAATTGGCAATCGTAGCATTCAACTGTTTCGTATCAATGCTCTGAGCCAGATTTCCATATTTATCCAGAGTAACTTTTCCACTCTGCATGGTAAGACTTGCATCGTCCAGCACCTTTTGCAGTTTTGGATCATTGTGCCCTACCAGTGTATTTACACTTCCTGCTGTAGTCTGTAATGCTCCAACTGTTTTATTAAGGTTCGCTAATAAAGCTTTTATTTCCGCTCTGTTCTGAGCATCAAAAACCTGGTTGGCATTGGCCATTAAAGAGTCTACTCTATGTAAAACCACCTGTAGCTGATCTTTTACCGGACCAACCTGAGAAGAAAGACTTCCCAATGTTCCCAGTTTAAAAGCTCCTTTTAAGGTATCACCGTCTTTTGCAGTCGGTCCTCCATACATAAGGTTTACTCTCATTTCTTTACCGGACATTAATCCCGGTTCAAAGATCTCCAGTGATGAGTTTTTTGAAAATTCGAATTTGTTATCAACGGTAATTTTTACGACGAAATTAATTTTTCCATCTTTTGAGGTGATAGGAATAATTTTATCTACCTGCCCTACTTTCAATCCATTAATAGAGACTGCCGCAGACTGCGCCAGACCTTCCACATTGTCATATTTTGCGTAAAATATATTGTCGGTAGTAAAAAGGCTTTTCCCTTTCATAAACTGAAACAACACCACAAAGCCTACGATAGCTAGAAGTGCAATCACACCAGCTTTTAATTCTTTACTGAACTTCACTTGCTAATTTTTTTCTAATAAGCAAATATAATACATTTTAAATAAATCTTTTCCTTTATTGTTCTGCGTTAAATACAAAAAAAGCGACAAAAAAATTTGTCGCTTTTTATATCATTGAAATGATTTTCTTATTGTTGCTGATTTCCCAGCTTGTTCCAGATCTCGATTCTGTAATCTTCGATATCTGCGTTGTCCTGAAGACTCTTCATCCAAGCCTGTCCGAACATTCCAGCACTTCTCTGAGTAAGAGATTCTGTAAACTGCTTAAGATCTCCAGGCTGTTTGTTTACAGTTTCTGATTTTTTGATCAAAACATAAACTCCTGTTCCACCTTCAACCGGGTTAGAAAGTTTACCTTTTGCAACACCGAATGCTGCACCGGCAACTTTAGGTTCCATAGCACCTGCTACTGAAGGATTCAATAGGTTCACCTGAGCAGATTGTTTTGGAGCGGCAAACAATTTAGCAATCTGATCTAAGCTGGAAGCTTTTGCTGCTGCAATTTTATCAGAAATTTGTTTTGCTGCCAATTTATTTTTAACGATAACTTCGATCTGATCTCTCACTGATTCCGGATCAGCAAGACCTGCTTCCTGTTTTCCGTTCAGATACACTACAATTTTATCACCAGTTCCGTCTACTGTAAATAATTCAGTATCTCCTTTTTCTCTTTTCTTATCAAAAGCCCATGTAAGGATATCAGCATCTTTTTCAGTACCTAAGCCCTGAAGCTGACCTTCAAATCTTTTCGCTGCTTTTGGATTGGAGAACTGATAGTTTCCTTTTTTAGCAATGTTCACGAAATCGTTGAAAGATTTTCCTTGAACCTGCTGAATGAATTTTCTAGAGTTTTTGTCTGTCTCAGCCTCAGTAGCATCTGAAGGTTTGATTGCTTTCACAAGGTTAGCAACTTTATACCCCATTGATCCTGATTTTTTATCTTCAATATTGATGATATGGTAACCAAACTGTGTTTCTACTACCCCTGTAGCTCCTTTAGGATTGCTTGCAAGATAAGCAAGGAATTCAGGAACGAAAGGCGTCTCTGGTGTTGTCCAACCAAGGCTACCTCCCTGAGCTGCAGAATTTGGATCGCTTGAAAGCTTAAGGAATTCTGTAAATTTAGCAGGACTTGCTTTTACAATTGCACCAATTGAGTCTGCCAATTTCTTAGCCTGCTCTTTAGTTCTTGTTACTCCTTCACCTGCAGGGCTTCCTTTGAATGCAATTAGGATATGTCTGGATAAAGTAGAATCTGAAGGTCTTTTACCTACCAATTTAGAAACTACATATACATCTTGTTCTTTATAAGGACCAAAAGTCTGACCTACTGCAGCTGCAGCGACCTGATCTTTGATTGTTGGAGGCAATTGAGCAGGATTCAAATACTGAGGATTGAATGGTGCATCAGAATTTGCCGCTACAAACATAGAATCGTTTTTAGTATTCTGGAAGTTTTCAGTTCCTCCACTTGCATCTGTACCTCCTGAATATAATTTTGTAATTTCTTTCAAGGCTGCTGCATCATCTGCTGCACTTGGTTTAGATGGGAAAAATACAATACCGATATTTCTGCTAGGCTCAGCTTTGAAC
This sequence comes from Chryseobacterium sp. S0630, assembly GCF_024158915.1. Classification (GTDB taxonomy): domain Bacteria; phylum Bacteroidota; class Bacteroidia; order Flavobacteriales; family Weeksellaceae; genus Chryseobacterium. Next base: position 12,973 of record NZ_JAMZGF010000011.1, read on the forward strand.
ATTACAGGGTGCTTCTTGATGTAATCAGCAAGATCCTGTGTTGTCACATTGATCTTTGTTTTTTGAAGATAAGCTGCGTAATCTACTTTTACAAAGTCGATGTCTGCAAGCTGATCTCTCTGCTTCATCAATTCTTCAGCTTCTTTCTTACCTGTAGTGATACCTGCTGAAAGATTAGTAAACACCTGTCTTGCCATCAGTCTGTACTCGATAGTCTTTCTCGTTTTCAACCATTGAGTATATCCTTGAGGATTGGTGTTTTGTAATGTTTCAATTTCTTTTTTAAGCTCTTGAGTTTTAAAGTTACCTTTCTCATCAAAGAACTGTTGATTCTGAGCAAACATCTGATCGTACTGGATTTGATTCCAGAAATAATCATCAGTCATTTCAAAGCCCAATTTCTCAAACTGTTGTTTGATAAGTTTAGATTGTACAAGTAACTGCCAAGCCTGCTCTTCAAGACCGTTTTTCGGACGACCTTGCTGTTCAGCCTGCTGCTGCAACACGAAAAGCTGATCATTGAACTCTTCGCGGGTGATTTTCTCACCGTTTACTTTTCCTAAAACGTCAGGATTCTTACCAAAAACCTTGTCGATACTATCTGGGTTCACCAGGAACGCCAAAAGCGCTAAGGCTATTACTCCCATTAAAAGCCAAGGCTTACTCCTAATCTGTCCTAAAATTGCCATTTTATAAATTATAGTTTTTTATCAGTTTGCGAAAATACACATTTTTAAGAAATTACAGAAACAGAACTGCTTAATTTTGATTTTTAATGCAAAGATTATCTAAAAAAGGAAATTTTGACCGTATTTTTAAGTAAAAAACAAATGGCATAAGTATTGTGCATTTTTAAAACATTATAATATGCCGCACGTTTTCAGAGTATATTATATAAAAATCCCTTTAACGATAAAAAACGAAAATGACAATTTGTCATTCGATTGACTATGACAGAATTTGAAGATATTAGTTTAGAAGAAATGATCAGTGACGGATTTGATATCGTAACTGAAGAAATCAATCTTTCCGACTTCGCAGAGACTGATAAAAATTCCGAACAGAAAATATTCCCTATACTTCCCGTAAGAAATATGGTTATGTTCCCCAATGTAGTAATTCCTATTACTGCAGGGAGAAAAACCTCTATACAGCTTCTTGAAGAAGCACAGAAGAACGGAGATTTTATTGGAATTGTAAGCCAGAAAAATTCGGATCTGGAACAACCTTCCGAAAAAGATATTTATTCTACCGGTACCTTGGCAAAAATCATTAAGATTATTAAACTGCCAGAAGGTAATATTACTGCTATCACTAAAGGTTTCCACAGATTTAAGATTAAAAAAATCATAGATAATAAACCTTACTTCAAAGCAGAAATATCAAAATTAAAAGACAGCCGACCTAAAGATCAGGAAGAGTATGAAGCATTATTGGAGAACATCAAAGATCTCGCTTTAAAGATCATTGAACTTGATCCCAATATTCCTAATGCTGCAAATTTCGCGATCAAAAATATTAACAATAATGATGATCTTCTGAATTTCATCTGCACGAATGCTAATTTTTCTTCCATTGCAAAACAAAAACTTCTTGAAGAGAAAAGCCTGATGATCAGAGCCAATCAGTGCTATGAGATGATGCATGAGGATTTCAGGAAGCTGGAGCTGAGAAATCAGATTCATCAGAAAACCTCAAAGGATCTTGATAAACAGCAGAGAGAATACTTCCTGAATCAACAAATCAGAACAATCCAGGAAGAACTGGGCGGTGGACCTGAAAGTGATGTGGAAGATCTTATTGCTAAGGCTAAAACAAAAAAATGGAGTCAGGAGGTAGAAGACCATTTCCAGAAAGAAATCAGCAGACTTCAGCGTCAGAATCCTAATTCTCCGGACTATAACGTACAGAGAAACTACCTGGATTTCTTTACAGATCTACCTTGGGAAACTTATACAAAAGATATTTTTGATATTGCTAAGGCTGAAAAAGTACTTGACAAAGCACACTTCGGTCTGGAAGATATCAAGAAAAGAATTCTTGAGCACATGGCTGTTTTAAAATTAAAAAACAACATGAAGTCTCCTATCCTATTATTGGTAGGACCTCCGGGTGTGGGTAAGACCTCTTTAGGAAAATCTATTGCTGATGCTTTAGGGAGAAAATATGTAAGATTATCATTGGGAGGACTTCATGACGAGAGTGAAATCCGCGGACATAGAAAAACGTATATCGGTGCTATGGCGGGAAGAATTTTACAATCTATCAAAAAATCCGGCACTTCAAATCCGGTAATTGTTCTTGATGAGATTGATAAAATCGGACAAGGTCTTCATGGGGATCCAAGCTCAGCACTCTTAGAAGTTCTTGATCCTGAACAAAATAAGTCTTTCTATGATAATTTCCTGGAGATGGGCTATGACCTTTCAAAAGTAATGTTCATTGCTACAGCCAATTCACTTTCAACGATACAGACTCCTCTTTTAGACAGAACGGAAATCATTCAGATTGCCGGTTATACTTTGGAGGAAAAGATTGAGATTGCCAAAAGACATTTAATCAAAAAGCAACAGGAAGAAAATGGTCTGGATGCAAAATCATTCAAACTTGGAAATGCAGAACTTAAGCATATTGTAGAAGCACATACTTCTGAAAGTGGTGTAAGAACTTTGGAAAAAAGAATTGCAGCCATTGGAAGATGGGTAGCACTACAGACAGCTTTGGTAAAAGAATATGACCCAAAAATTTCAGTGGAAAAAGTAGATGAAATCCTTGGAGTTCCAAGACCTAAAAGCTTATCTGAAATCACTGGAGTTCCGGGTGTGGTAACCGGTCTTGCATGGACAAGCGTAGGAGGAGATATCCTTTATATTGAAAGTATTTTAAGCAATGGTAAAGGGGCATTAACGATGACTGGAAACCTGGGAACAGTAATGAAAGAATCGGCTACTATTGCGCTGGAATATATAAAAGCGAAACATGATGAGCTGGGAATACCACAAGAAGACCTGGATAAGAAAAACATTCACGTACACGTTCCTGAAGGAGCAACGCCTAAAGACGGACCGTCTGCTGGTATTGCTATGCTGACATCAATGGTTTCTTCGTTTAAAAACAAGAAAATAAAACCTCACCTGGCAATGACCGGAGAGATTACATTAAGAGGAAAAGTACTACCTGTAGGGGGAATCAAAGAAAAGCTTCTTGCCGCAACAAGAGCAGGGATCAAAGATGTTATTCTTTGTGAGGCTAACAGAAAAGATGTGGAGGAAATCAAAAAAGATTATCTGAAAAATCTGAGAGTACATTACGTTAACAGAATGGAAGAAGTCATTGACATCGCCATTGAAGAATAAAACAATTTATAACATATTAACTTCTCAATAAAGAAACACGTTCTGATATTCAGGGCGTGTTTCTGTTTTAGGTAAAAAAATCACAATCAACCTGGCTGGGTGGAATAAAATTTGATACTATCCAGGAAAATCCTGAAGGATTGAATAAAAAATTTTTCAATTCAGAAGGGTTTTCTTATTTTTATTCCACACTGCATATTTTTAGATTATGAATTTCCTTAGACTTCCTTTCCTTGTCAAGCTTACCCTCGTGGTAGTTTCCATCATTGGACTTGGCTACCTTCTGGCATTAGGACAGAGTATTTTAGCTCCGTTTTTCCTGGCATTCCTGATGGCGATGCTGTTTTTGCCTGCAGCCACTTTTATGGAAAGAAAGCTAAGATTTCCAAGATCTATGTCTACCATGACTTCAGTATTTATTATGCTGATGATTTTAAGCGGTATTATTTATTTCTTTACCAATCAGCTGTCTGATTTCAGTAAGGATCTTCCGCATCTCAAGGAACAGTTTACCACTGTTTTTAACAGCCTTCAGCATTGGGTTTCCAAAACATTTAATGTGAAAGTGGATGAACAGGTGGATTACATTAACCAAGGATTAACTAAACTTCTGTCTTCTTCGGGAGTAATTTTAGGATTTACTTTTGGAATTTTTTCAACGGGATTCGGCTTCATTATATTTTTCACCCTGTTTTTTATCTTTATTTTAAATTACAGAAGACTTTTAAATAATTTTATCGTTACTGTTTTCAACGAAAGACATAAAGCCAGTGTACAGGAAGCTGTGAACGAGATTCGGATCATGACTAAGAAATACATCTTTGGGCTTTTCCTTCAGGTGATTATTGTTTCTGTTTTAACATCCACTCTCCTTACCATTCTTGGAGTGAAATATGCTATTCTTCTGGGAGTTCTGACAGGATTATTAAATGTTATTCCGTATCTGGGAATCTTTATTTCTCTTCTCATTTCCTGTTTTATAGCATTTGCTACTTCTACACCTTCAACCTGTATTTATGTTGCCTTAGGGTATATTGCCATTCATGCTGTAGATGGAAATATTGTTCTACCATTTGTGGTGGGTTCTAAAGTTAAAATCAACGCTTTATTTTCTTTTATTGGAATCCTTTTAGGAGAACATCTTTGGGGAATTGCAGGAATGTTCCTGTGTATTCCGGCCATTGCGATTATAAAAATCATCTGTGAAAGAGTGGATGATCTCAAACCTTGGGGAAGATTGCTGGGAGAAGAGCCCAAACCTCATAAGAAGAAAAAAAGCTACAAAATTTCCAAGAATATCACTTTGAAGGAAATGGACTAGAATATGAGTAATGAGTAATAAGCAATGGGTAATGGGTAATAATTGACCTAATCCTAACTTTGAATGCTTACATATTAAACTTTAAATAAAAAGACTGCCTTTTTAGAGACAGTCTTTTTTTATTGTTATGACGCAGCGCACCAAGGACTCATTCCATTTGGACAGGTATCTGTGCACAGGATATAAGTTTGGCTATCCGGACAGTATCCTTTATCCGGCTCCGGAGTTCCTCCTCCACCTCCAATACAAGGATGACCTGCAGGAATTTTACATGGACAATCTATGGGTCCAATATCACATTTTTCAATTCCTCCCTGGATTTCTCTCAAATTTGTACGGTTTAATTTTTTAAGATTTTTCAACATAATATTATTAGTTTAGTTTGAATTTCAAATATAAACAATGAAATTATTCAAAACACAACATTAACCTATCATTAACATTAATTATATATTTTTTATAAAAACACAATCAACGAATCCTATTTTTATTTTACATTTGATATAAAATCATCAATCATGAAAACAGTAAAATTCATTTTATGTTTACTTTTCGGGCTTATGTTTATTAATGCCGGGTTAAACAAGTTTTTTAACTATATGCCCATGGAAAAACCTACTCCTGAACAAATGAAACTTTTCGCTGCTTTTGGAGAAATCAGCTGGCTAATGCCTTTAGTGGGGATTGTAGAAGTCATTGGCGGATTATTATTTATTTTCCCAAAAACAAGAGCGTTGGGCGCCATTGTTATTTTACCTGTCATGGTAGGAATTGTTACCCATGTTTTCACAATGGATAAATCTCCTATGGGAATGGGTATCGCCGGCGTGATGTTTCTGATCAACCTTTGGATGATTATTGACAACAAGGAAAAATATAAACATTTAGTTTCGTAAGGTAGCAGGCAATAGATTGCAGGTTGCAGTAGTCTAGTTCTGCTTTTTACTACCCATAACCTATTATCTGCTACCTGCCACCTATTTCCTATACAAAAGCACTGAAACCTGTAATCGATCGTCCTACGATGAGCGAGTTGATTTCTTTTGTTCCTTCGTAAGAATAAATGGCTTCTGCATCGGCAACAAATCTGGCCACATCATACTCGAGCAGAATTCCGTTTCCTCCCATTACTTCTCTTGCTCTGGAAACAATATCTCTTGTTCTGAGGGTACAGAAAACTTTGGCTAAAGAAGCATGTTCATCTTTTAAAATTCCTTCATCCTGCATTTCAGACAGTCTGAAAACCATCGTCTGCATGGCAGTAAGGTTAGACAACATTTCCACCAGATGTCCCTGAATCATTTGGAATGAGGCGATAGGTCTTCCAAACTGTTCTCTTTTTTGGGTATAATCCAACGCGCTTTCATAAGCTCCGCGTGCACAGCCTGTAGCCATCCATGCTACTCCAGCTCTTGTCATTCTCAGCACTTTTCCTGTATCTTTAAAGGAATTAGCATTCTGCAAACGGTTTTCTTCGGTAACGAGACAATCTTTTAAGGTAATCAATCCGTTCTGGACAATTCTTAACGCCATTTTCCCTTTAATTTTTTCTACGGAATATCCAGGATTGTCTTTTTCTACAATAAATCCTTTTACTTCTCCGCTATCAAGATCTCTGGCCCAGATAATAATCAGATCAGCGAAAGTAGCATTTCCAATCCATTTTTTCTGGCCATTCAGGACCCAGCCTTCCGGTGTTTTTTTACAGGTTACTGTAAGTCCGCCTGCTGCTCCGGATCCAACTTCCGGTTCAGTAAGCCCAAAGGCACCAATTTTTTCAAATTTCTGCATCTGCGGAAGCCATTTTTGCTTCTGTTCTTCAGATCCGCAGATATAAATAGAACCCATTGCCAGTCCGGATTGTACTCCGAAAAAAGTAGCAATAGAAGCATCTACTCTTGCCATTTCCATAGCAATAACACCTTCCATCAGGAAAGGCATTCCCGGACAGCCATAGCCTTCATAAGTAACACCACAAATATCCAGTTTTTGAAATTTTGGAATCAGCTCAAAAGGAAATTCATCTCTGAGCCAGTAATGATTGACCAGAGGTTTGACTTCTTTTTCCATGAATGCTCTTACTTTCAGCTGAATTTCGCGCTGTTCCGGAGTAAGAGTATGGTAGATATCATAAAAATCTCCGTCAATGGGCGGAAGTTCTTTCTTTTTCTTTTCCGGATCAAGCATTTTCATAAGCCCGGAAAGCTGTTTATCATCCAGTTTTGAGAAATTTTGCATCAGTTTTGGCAGATCTACCTTTTGAGAAATAGTGCTCAACTGATCAAAATCTATGGATCTAAATAACTCTATTGCGTTTCTGATTTTGGAAAAAGTATTCGACATAGTGATAGATTGTAGTTTTGGTTTGTAAAAGATAAGCAAAAATTGCTCCGAAAGCTATGACTGAGGTTCAAGCGCATTTTACAAAACACTCAAATTCAACTTATTAAAACTGAAAATTCCGTTTACAAGCTTTTTACTTTTGATTTTCAAGCGTTACAAAAGATCCTGACTGAACTTTGACTCAAGCAAAAACATTAAAAATCAACGTTATGAAAACTACTTACATTAAATTATCACTAGCTGCTGTTCTTTTACTAGGAATTTATTCGTGTAAAAAGGGAGAAGTTTCCTCTAAAGATCTTGAAGCGTATGCCACTACCGATTCAGCTGCTGTTGTAGTTTCGGATAGTATTTCATCTGTTGCAGACATGAAAGTAAAAGACAAGCAGTTTATCAAGACTGCAGATGTGAATATGGAAGTAAAAGATGTGTATAATGCAACGATTGCTATTGAAAAATCTGTACAGGAGCTTGGAGGTTTTGTTACCAATAGTAATCTTCAAAGCAACGTGGTTTCTGAGAACACTTATAACACATCTAATGAAGAGGCGATGCTGGTTAAAAAATACAAGACAGAGAACAGAATGCAGGTACGTATTCCTACGGAAAAGCTTGGTGAACTATTGACTGCCATCAATACAAACAAATTATTTCTTAATTCAAGAGCTATCAATGCAGAAGATGTAACAGCCAACATCAAGTATTCTGAACTGGAAGGAAAAAGAAATCAAAAAACTTCCGAGAACATCAGTAAGCTGAAAACAAATAAAGATAAAGTAACGTTGGATGACGAGAATATGTCTGAAGGAAATCTTCAAAAGCTGTCCAGCATGAACATGACAGATGATTTAAAATACAGCACGATTGACATTTACATCAAAGAGCCTCAGTTGCGCATTGCTGAAATTGCTGTTACCAACACTACAAATATTGATAATAAGTACAAATACAATTTCATCTATGATGCAAAAGACGGGTTTGTATACGGATTCTACCTGATTCAGAGAATTATCGTTGGCCTTATCAATGTATGGCCTCTTGTATTAATTGCTGCTGCAATCATCTATTTTTTAAGAAAAAGAAAAATCACAAAACCTGAGTATTCAAAAAATCAGGAATAAAAAAACCATCCTAACCAATTGGTTATCATCATAATTTTAGATTTTACAGCCTCCTGTTTTCAGGAGGTTTTTATTTTTTTTGAAAAAAAACTGTAACGATTGTAATGCCTGCTTTACCTACTGTTTAAAAGAACAGAAAATCAAAAAAATCAATACTATGAAAAATTTAATAAAACTTGGATTCGCAGCATTATTATCACTGAACTCCATAACTGCCAACGCACAAAGTAAAAGTAACAACAAGGAAAACAGTCTGCTTTGGGAAGTCTCCGGAAACGGACTTTCGAAGCCTTCTTATATTACCGGAACTTTTCATATCTTATGCAGTAAAGATTTTGAGATCAAACCGAAGGTATTAAAAGCACTTGAGAAATCTGACAACTTTGTTATGGAAATCAATTATACAGATCCCGCTGAAATGATGTCATTACAGAAAATGTTTAAAGCAGATAAAAAAATATCGGATCAGCTTTCTCCCGAAGAAGCTAAAGAACTGAATACTATTCTTGCCAATTACGGAACAGATCTGAAAAGTATAGATTCTTCAAGCCCTCAGGCTCTGTATGCACTGCTTTCTACCAAAGCAATCCCCTGTCCTCAGACCGAAGTAAAACTTTACGAAATGGAACTTCTTCAGAAAGCAATGAAAGATAAAAAAAGCATCAAAGGACTCGAAAAAGTAGAAGATCAGATGAAATCAATCAATGAAGCGTATGATCTGAAAAGCACGATCTCTCAGCTTAAAATGGACAAGGAGTATCAAGTATTGTTCAGACAGATGATTGATGCTTTTAAAAATGAAAATGTACAATCTCTTTACAGTCTTTTTAAGGATGAAAGATTCATGAATGCCCAGCAGGAAAAGGCTATGCTTACCAACAGAAATCAAAACTGGGTAAAAGTAATGCCGGACATGATGAAAAAAGAAAGTTCTTTCTTTGCCGTTGGCGGCTCTCATCTTATGGGTGAAAACGGAATTATTCCTCTTCTACAGGCAAAAGGCTACACGGTAAAACCTGTATCAAGCTTATAATAATAACCAAACCATGAAACGATTGTGAGCAATCCAACTGAAACTGCTTTTTTAAAGCTCGTCAACCAGCACAAAGGTATCTTATACAAAGCCTCACGGATCTATGCCGATTCCGTAGAAGATCGGGAAGACCTTCAGCAGGAAATTCTTATCCAGCTTTGGAAGTCCTACCAGAATTTCAAAGGAAACAGTGAGTTTTCCACGTGGATGTATCGGGTTGCGATCAATACTGCAATTACATATTTAAAAAAGGAAAAGCAAAGATCCAATAATCATACAGATGCTCCTTCGCATTTTGAAGTACAGCAGGAAGATTATAATCCCACAAAAGACAGGCAGCTGGAAATTTTCTACAGTGCCGTTCAGGAGCTTAATTCTTTAGAAAAAGCCGTCATATTTTATTTCATGGAAGGGATGTCACATAAAGAAATTGGAAATAATTTAGGCCTAAGTGAAGGTAATGCCCGTGTAAAACTCAACAGAACAAAAGAAAAAATACAGCAAATCATAAAAAAATCAGGTTATGAATTTTGATCAATTAAAAGAACAGTGGAATAAGGAAGACAGCGACGTCCATATTCCTGATACGATAGAACAATTAAAGGAAAGCAAGCACCCTATAGAAAAAATCCAGAAAAACATGAAGAAAGAATTTCCTATGCAGGTTCTGGCCATCATTCTGATCGCTTTTTTCCCTCTTCAGTTTAAATTTCCTCATTCACAATACATTATTTATTATGTATCCTATACGATGATGGTCGTTATATCTTCGTACTATCTGCTAGGATTTTATAAATTCTACAAACAGACGGAACTTTATACCGGAAACACCAAAAACAGCCTTTGGAAAATATACCATGAACTTCGGCTGAATATGGAAAGATACCAGTCTTTCGGATTTCTGTTACTTCCTCATTTCCTTGTAACGATAGGTATGGTGATTTATAATACGATGAAAGAACATGGAAAATCTTTAACAGAACTTACCACTGCTCATCAACAAGGTTTAATCATTGCAGTTCTTATCGGAACTTTAGGACTGATAACAAGCATCGTTCTATGGACAAAATACGTCTATGGAAGGAGTGCCAAACAACTGGAAACAATTCTGAACGAAATGGAAGAATAACCTTGAAAACTCCTGTCACAAAACATTTTTCATACAACCTCAGATAAACTCTGAGGTTTTGTTTTTTAAAAAATCGTTATTTATTATCTTCAAATTTATCTGAGGTTTTATTTTTCCGTAAATTTGCAAATCAGAAATAAATCATTATGGATTATGAGCTCTTCTCATCCGATACATGATCTTCTGAGCGATAAAAATTCTGTAATATGCTATCAAAAATAAATCCAACACAAACTAGCAGCTGGAAAGCACTTGACGAACACTTCGGTGGAAATGACTTTGATCTTAGAACTCTTTTCCAGTACAACCCGAACCGTTTTAATGAGTTTTCTCTACAAAAGGACAACTATCTTTTTGATTATTCTAAAAACCTGATTGATTCAAGAACCAAGGATCTTTTATTACAATTGGCAGAAGAAAGTCAGTTAAAAGATGCTATTTCCAGAATGTTCTCGGGAGATAAAATCAATGAAACTGAAGGAAGAGCAGTTCTTCATACAGCTTTAAGAGATTTTTCTGACCGTGAAATTATCGTAGATGGAGAAAACATCAAACCACAGATTAAAAGAGTTCTTGAGCATATGAAATCTTTTTCTGAAAAGATTATTTCAGGAGAACATAAAGGTTTCAGCGGAAAAGAGATTACAGATGTAGTCAACATCGGGATTGGAGGATCAGACTTAGGTCCTGTAATGGTTTGTTCAGCTTTAAAGCATTTTAAAACAAGATTAAGCGCTCACTTTGTTTCCAATGTGGACGGAAATCATATTGCAGAAGTAGTGAAAGATTTAAATCCTGAAACTACTTTATTCATCATTGCTTCCAAAACATTTACGACTCAGGAAACAATGACGAATGCCAATTCAGCTAAAGACTGGTTCCTGAAAGCAGGAAAACAGGAAGATGTAGCCAAGCATTTCGTTGCTTTATCTACTAATATTGAAGAAGTTAAGAAGTTCGGAATCGCAGAAGAAAATATTTTTGAGTTCTGGGACTGGGTAGGCGGAAGATATTCTCTTTGGAGCGCAATCGGATTAAGTATCGTACTTTCTGTAGGATATGAAAACTTCGAACAGCTTTTAAGAGGTGCTTTTGATACAGATCAGCACTTCCAGACAGCAGAATTCTCTGAAAACGTTCCTGTATTAATGGGACTTTTGGGAATCTGGTACCGTAATTTCTATGCAGCAACTACTTATGCTATCTTACCTTATTCTCAATATCTGGACAGATTTGCAGCCTATCTTCAGCAGGGAGATATGGAAAGTAACGGAAAATGTGTAGACAGAAACGGCGAATTCGTAGAATATGAAACGGGGCCGATCATCTGGGGAGAACCTGGAACAAACGGCCAGCACGCATTTTATCAGTTAATCCACCAGGGAACAGAATTGATTCCGGCAGATTTTATTGCCTATGCAAAAAGCCCGAACCATGTTTCTGATCACCAGGACAAGCTATTAGCTAACTTTTTCGCTCAGACTGAAGCACTTGCCTTCGGAAAACTGGAAGAAGAAGTGGAAGAAGAACTTAGAAATTCCGGAAAATCTGATGAAGAAATAAACAGACTGATCAATTTCAAAGTCTTCCATGGAAATACACCAACTAACTCTATATTATTCAAAGAATTAACTCCTTTTTCACTAGGCCAGCTGATTGCTCTTTACGAACACAAAATTTTCGTTCAAGGGGTAATCTGGAATATTTTCAGTTTTGACCAGTTTGGAGTGGAATTAGGAAAAGTATTAGCCAATAAAATCCTTCCGGAGCTTGAAAACAATGAGGCAATAAGCTCTCATGACAGCTCTACCAATGGATTGATCAATTACTATAAGGAAAACAAATAGTAAGTAAAAAGAAAGTAAAAGTAAATCTATAAAGTAAAAAAGTAAAAATGGCAGAAATTCTTGACGGACTTAAAGTATCCAAGGAAATTAAAGCAGAGATCAAGGTTGAAGTAGAAAAGATTCTCGCAAGCAAAAGAAGAGCTCCACATTTGGTGGCTATTCTTGTAGGAAATAATGGAGCTAGCAAGGCCTATGTAAACTCTAAAGTGAAAGACTGTGAGGAAGTAGGATTTCAATCCAGCTTAATCAAGTTTCCAAGCACTGTTTCTGAATCTGAACTATTGGAAAAAATTGACGAGCTTAATAAGTCTAAAGCAGTAGACGGATTTATCGTTCAGCTGCCTTTACCAGATCAGATTGATCAGGAGAAAATCATCAATGCTATTGACCCTAGAAAAGATGTGGATGGTTTCCACCCTGAAAACTTCGGAAAAATGGCTCTTGAAATGGATACTTTCTTACCGGCAACTCCTTTCGGAATTTTAACATTATTGGAAAGATATAATATTGAAACGAAAGGAAAAGACTGTGTAATTATCGGAAGAAGTAAAATTGTAGGAAGACCAATGAGTATTTTGATGGGAAGAAAAGATTTCCCTGGAAACTCTACCGTTACCCTTACACACTCATACACAAAAGACATCGAAGAATACACAAGAAAAGCAGACATCGTTATTACCGCTTTGGGAGATCCTCATTTCTTAAAAGGAGATATGATCAAGGAAGGAGCCGTAATTGTGGACGTGGGTATTACAAGAGTAGATAATGACTCTCCAAAAGGATATTACCTTGCAGGTGATGTAGATTTTGACAGCTGTGCTGCAAAAGCAAGCTGGATTACTCCGGTACCAGGAGGAGTAGGCCCAATGACAAGAGCGATGTTGATGAAAAATACCATCATTGCTTATAAAACTTCGGTCTATAACGACTAATTTTAAAATGAATAAAGAAGAAGATATTTTATTAAAAGAAGGTAAAATGCTCCCTGTAATGGAGCATTTTTACACTTTACAGGGAGAAGGAGCACACACAGGAAAAGCCGCATACTTTATCAGGCTGGGAGGGTGCGATGTAGGATGTCACTGGTGTGATGTAAAAGAAAGCTGGGATCCGGAACTTCATCCCCTGATGAATGCAGAAGAAATTGCAGAAACTGCAGCTAAACACTGTAAAACAATTGTGTTGACTGGTGGTGAGCCTTTAATGTGGAATTTAGATATCCTGACATCCAAACTAAAAGAACTAGGGTGTACAGTACATATCGAAACTTCCGGAGCTTATCCGATGAGCGGTCAACTGGACTGGATTACCCTTTCACCAAAGAAAACAGGGCTTCCTAAAGAAGAGATTTATCAAAAGGCCAATGAGCTTAAAGTCATTATTTTCAACCAGCATGATTTTACATTTGCTCAGGAACAGGCTGCAAAAGTTTCTGAAAACTGTAAGCTTTATCTTCAGAGTGAATGGAGCAAAAGAGATGATATGTATCCTAAGATTACAGATTTCATCCTGGAAAACCCTGAATGGCAGGCTTCTGTTCAGACGCACAAATATCTGAATATCCCGTAAAAAAGTGTAAATTAGCCGGGCTTATCCACTATAATACCGATAGATGCAGAGAATTCGATACTCTAGATACCTGAAATCAATCATTATGTTGCTTGACCTCATGGTTATTGCATCTATCTTCATATTCTTTTTTATAAGCAGAAACGAAAGTTTAAAATACAATAAAGAAACCTGGTATCAGAATAGTTTTTCTCTGGTTCTGTTGTTTTTGTTCTGGGTACTATTAAGTGGTAGGACAAAAATATACAATATTCCGAGGAACCTTACTTATACCCTGTTTCTTGAACGCCTCTTAATCCATTTCCTCTTTTTTATACTGGGAGTACTGCTTATAGGAAAGGTAAGTAATAATGTATTTTTCAATTCGGATATTTACTGGCTTTCACTTTATCTTTTTATTGCCATTTTCCTGGCGAAATCATTAGTCTATTTCGCAATCAAGTACCTGCGATCTCTTGGAGCCAACTACAGAAACGTAATGTTTTTGGGAGACAGCCACTCTACAGAGATTCTTAAGAATATCTTTACAGAACGTAAAGATTATGGGTACAGAATATTTGAATACGATTATTCTGAGGTTAAGATTAATGAACTGGTTGCATTCTGGAAAAAGAACGGAATTCATACCTTGTTTTTATCTACAGAAAACTCTTATGATGAAACCATGGAAACTGAAATTTTCAGATTGGCTGAGGATAATAAGATTCATATTTCATTGATTCCAAGCATTACACAAAGTGATTTTTTCCTTTATGATCTTGGATATATACAAACCCAGCCGGTACTTAATCAGGCCAGATATCCGTTAGATTATTATTCTAATTTCCTGATGAAAAGGACATTAGACATTTTCTTCTCTGCTATTATATTGGTTTTCATTTGCTCATGGGTATTTCCAATTATTGCCATTTTAATCAAAACAACTTCTAAAGGTCCGGTATTTTTCATTCAGAAGAGATACGGTTTTCATGAAGAGGTTTTTAATTGTATTAAATTCAGAACAATGGTTGTTAATGATGAATCTACAACCAAAACCACCTCTGTAAATGATTCCAGAATTACCAGAGTGGGTAAATTTTTAAGAAAAACCAGTCTTGATGAACTTCCTCAATTCCTTAATGTGTTGAGAGGTGAAATGTCTGTAGTAGGTCCGCGTCCACATATGCTGGCTGTTGACAATTATTACAAACCCAAAATCGGAAGATACAGTCTGAGAAGTATGGTTAATCCGGGTATTACCGGACTGGCACAGGTGAATGGACTGCGTGGTGACTTCGGAGATGTGGAAGTAGAAATGAAAAAAAGAGTTCTGGCAGATGCTTTCTATGTAAGAAACTGGAGTTTCGTACTTGATGTGGTTATTATTTTAAAAACCGTTTTATTGGTGATTGGAGGAGATAAAAACGCAAAATAAAGAGCGGAATAAGATAAATATTGAAATAATTTTAACACAAAACCAAGCTTCGGTCTTATTCTTGACTGTAGTCCAATTAAATAAAAAAGTCTAATTTAGCAGTATGTTAAAAAAGTTTTTCACAGCGATAGGGGAATACATTATCCTCTTGGGAAAATCCCTGCAGAAACCTCAGAAAATGAGAGTGTTCTGGAAGCTGTTCATGAGAGAAATTAATGATTTGGGAGTAAATTCTTTCGGGCTTGTCATCTTCACATCCATCTTCGTGGGAGCTGTAGTTGCTATTCAGATGTTCAATAACTTTGATGCTTCTTCCTTTCCTATTCCGCCATCATTTGTAGGATATGCTACAAAAGCGGTATTGGTGTTGGAATTTGCACCTACTATTATCAGCCTTATTCTGGCGGGTAAAGTAGGATCATATATTGCTTCCAGTATCGGAACAATGAGGGTTTCAGAACAGATTGATGCCTTGGATATTATGGGAGTAAACTCACCCAATTTCCTGATATTTCCTAAAATCATTGCCTGTATGCTGTTTAATCCTCTCCTTATTGCCATCAGTATTGTATTTGGTATTGGTGGAGGCTATATTGCCGGGATTCTAACAGGAAACTGGACAGAGAACGATTATATTGTTGGTATTCAAATGTATATGCCGAATTTATTCATTTACTATGCATTTACCAAAACAATCGTTTTTGCTTTTATCATTGCAACCGTACCTTCTTATTTCGGATACAATGTAAAAGGAGGATCTTTGGAAGTAGGTAGAGCCAGTACACAGGCCGTAGTATGGACAATGGTGTTCATTATTATCTCTGAATTAATTTTAACCCAATTAATATTAAGCTGATGATTGAGGTAAAAGATCTTAAGAAAAGTTTTGATGATGTTGAAGTGCTTAAGGGAATTTCAACTTCATTTGATAAAGGAAAAGTAAACTTAATCATTGGGCAGAGTGGTTCCGGGAAAACCGTTTTTCTAAAAAGTTTATTGAATGTTTATATGCCTTCATCAGGAGAAATTCTGTTTGACGGAAAAGATATCAATACTATGACCAGAGATGAAAAACAACATCTCCGTTCAGAAATCGGAACCGTTTTCCAGGGAAGTGCCTTATTTGACTCTCTAACAGTGGAAGAAAATATCATGTTCCCTCTTGACATGTTTACCAATCTTACCTACAGAGAAAAAAAGAAAAGAGTTTTTGAAGTAATAGGAAGAGTACATCTTGATAAAGCAGAAAAAAAATATCCTTCCGAAATTTCAGGAGGTATGCAGAAAAGGGTGGCTATTGCAAGAGCTATTGTCAACAATCCTAAGTATCTGTTTTGTGATGAGCCCAATTCCGGGCTGGATCCCTATACCTCTAAGATTATTGATGATCTTCTTTACGAAATCACAAAAGAATATAATACTACCACCATCATCAATACCCATGATATGAACTCTGTAATGACGATTGGCGAGAAAATTGTATACCTAAGACTGGGAATTAAAGAATGGGAAGGTAACAAAGACATTCTGATTACAGCAGGCAATAAAAATCTGATTGATTTCGTTTATTCTTCAGAACTGTTTAAAGAGCTGAGAGAATATTTACTTGAGAATAATAAAACGATTGAAACGACAAATACAAAAATAGACGATAATGAAAAAGGTACTTAGTATAGCGTTATTAGGGTTTTCAATATGGGCTTCTGCACAGATTTCACTGGCAGGTAAAGCCAACTTAATTTTTCCAACAGGCTCACCTTCATGGTCCAATATTAAAGGAACAGTGAATGATGCTATTGCAGGAACAGGTAAAAATAATGTAGGTTTCAATGTAGGGCTTTCCTTAAAAGTAGGTCTTCCTACTTCATTGTTTGTAATGCCGGAAATCTATTATACTCATTTCAAAAATGAGTTTACGACAGAGAACACTACTTTTGACGTAAAAAGCAACCGTATTGATGTTCCGGTTCTTTTAGGATATAATCTTTTAGGGAATATGCTTGGAGTTTTTGTAGGACCTGTAGGAAGTTTTAACTTAAACAAAGACAATACTTACAACGATTTCAAAGAAAATGCTAAAAATGACTTTACAGTAGGATACCAGTTTGGGGCACAGCTTGAAATTAAAAAGCTTATTGTAAATGCAAGATATGAAGGTGCTTTCAGTAAAGACGAAAGAAACTTCATCAACAAAGTTTCTGGTTCAGAAATCAGATATGATAACAGACCTAACCTGTTTATGGTAGGTTTAGGATATAAATTCTAATAAATTATCGAAAATAACAACTTTAAACCCTCAAATTTAAATTTGAGGGTTTTTATTTTGATTTTCAAGTTCAGCCTGACGTTTTGCAATTTCTGCAGCCTGTTTTTCAAGATCTTCTTTGTCTTTTTGTAACTGCTTGAATTCTTTTTTCTTCTGCTCTTCTTTTATAGCGCTTCCTTTACTTACATAGCCTACCATTCCTCCAATGATAAGCCCTATTCCAACTCCCGCCATGATTCCCATAATATGAGAAATTTTTATCTGCTCTACGGCAAAATCAGTTGTCAAATAGAAAAGTAATGCAGAAACAGCCAAAAGTATAAGTCCGGTAATTGATAAACTCTTCATAATATTGTGTTTAGGTGGTTACATAAAAAAAGCCTTACCAAATTTACTAAAAATTTAATAAGGCTATATTCAAGATTAAAATTCTAATTATATTTTTCCTCCCGCAGCCTTATAATATTCTAAAGCTTTCGGAAGATCTTTATTGATATCTGAAATTCTTGTTTCCGGATTCGGGTGGGTAGATAAGAATTCAGGTTGTCTTGATCCTGTAGATGCTGCTTCCATTCTGTTCCAGAAAGGAATTGCTGCTCTTGGATCATATCCAGCCATAGACATCAGGTAAAGTCCCATTTCATCTGCCTCAGATTCCTGGCCTCTTCCGTATTTCAATAAAGCAACCTGTGAACCGATAGGGTAAACCTTCTGGAAAACACTTGCCCATTGTGAATTTGAGATTGTTCCTCCCAGGATTGCCCCTCCATACTGAGCTACCATTGCCTGAGAAATTCTTTCATTTCCGTGGCCTGCCAGTGCGTGAGAAACTTCATGTCCCATTACTACTGCAAGTCCGTTATCGTCTTTTGTTACCGGTAATATTCCGGTATAGACTGCTACTTTTCCACCAGGCATACACCAGGCGTTTAGCTCGTTGCTCTGCAAAAGATTAAATTCCCAGCTGTAGCTTGCAAGATCTGCTGATCTTCCAATACTCTGATAATATCTTTCTGCTGCATTTTTAATTCTGTTTCCTACATTTACCACTCTCTTTGCATCTGCTGTACCGGTAATCACTTTACCTTTAGACAATGTCGTTCTATATTCCTGTGAAGACATTGTTAAAATTTCCGAATTGTTGGCCAGCTGTAAAGAAGACCTCCCCGTAATCGGGTTTGTAGTACAGGCAACAGCCGACAGAGCAATAGCTCCCATTCCAAATAGATGTGTAACTTTCATAGTTTGAGTGTTAATAATTCAACCTTAACAATTTTTATTCCAAAATATTTCGGAAAGAATATATTTGCATACATTTTGCTATCTAAATTTAATAATTATCTCATTATGAAAAAGTATATTTCTTTACTGATGATGTTTGGATTCCTGTTCTTCTTTCAGAGCTGTGCTTCACAAGGTTCATTAGATCCGAAAACAGTGGACACTTTGGTAGATTCTCAGGAGTTTACTTTTTATGCACAAAGAGCCAATCCTACAAATTATGATGTCATTAATGTTTTAAACTCAATGCCTAATTCTACTGCAACGAGGGTACTTAATCTGAATGGAGATTATACCATTGATGTCAGTAAAAATACACTGGATGTAGTGTTGCCTTATTTTGGAAGGATGTTCAATCCAACTTTTGGAAGTGCCAGTGATAACAGCTACCGATTTACTTCAAAAGATTTTACGGTAACTAAAACTCAGAATAAAAAAGGAACCTGGACTTTTAAGTTCAAACCTAAAGATGTAAGAAACGTAGACGAAGTTAATATTGAAGTATTTAAAAACGGAAAAGCTTTCGTTTCTATGAGGAGTAATGACAGACAGCCGATTACTTATGATGGATACATTTCTAAAACTGAAGTAAAAAAGGAAAAAGAGAAACTTTAATCCCTGTTTTCGTTCGATAAAAATTTTTCAACAAATAATTTTGCTTCAGTACTTGGATTAGAAACCATGGCTGAAGCATTTTTTTTGTGCATGTGATAAGCTTCTTCTATAGCATTGCTCTTTTTCATCAGGGATAAAATATATTCCTGAACCCAATATTCAAATCGTTTTTCAGCCTGCTGAACACGAATTTCTTCAAAACGGCCGCTTTTCTTTTTCAGATCAATAAATTCGAATATTGTATCATAGACTTCCTGTAATCCTTGATTATGAAGTGCAGAACCTAGTAAAACAGGAATCTTCCATCCTTTTTCTTTAGGCGGAATAAAGTCTAGGGCTCTTTTTAATTCAAGTCTTGTATTTTTTGCTTTCTGAAGATTGTCCTGGTCTACTTTATTGATGAATATAAGATCTACCATTTCCATGATCCCTCGTTTTATTCCCTGAAGTTCATCTCCTCCTCCAATGATTTTAAGGAACAAAAAAACATCGGTAATATCGGCTACCAGAACTTCTGATTGCCCTACTCCCACAGTTTCAATTAAAATATAGTCATAGCCTGCAGCTTCGCAGATCATCATGGTTTCAAAAGTAGTATTGGCTACTCCTCCCAGAAATCCTGAGCTTGGAGAAGGGCGTATAAATGCGTTTTCTTCTTTGGCCAATTCTTCCATTCTGGTTTTATCACCCAATATACTTCCTTTATTGATTGCAGAGCTTGGATCTATCGCCAGAACCGCTACTTTTTTGCCTTGAGCAATAACCAATCGTCCGAAATTTTCTATAAAAGTGGATTTTCCGGCTCCGGGAACTCCCGTTACTCCTACCCTCACAGAGTTTCCGGTAAGGGGCATAATCTTCTTAAGAAGCTCTTCTGCCTGTACTCTGTGTTCTGCTTTTTTACTTTCAACCAATGTAATAGCTTTTGCAATCAGGCGTTTGTTTCCTGACTGTATTCCGTCTATTAGCTCTTCTGTAGAAAATTTCATTGATTCAAAATTAATAATTAAAAAGGGAATGGTCAATACTTCGATCATAATGATGATACAAAAGACCTAAATTGTCTTTGTTTGATATTATCAATTTTTCATGAATTTAATTTTTATTTCTTCTAAATTAAAACTAGAATGCCCTGTATCAAGGGCTTAAGGAATTTATTACATTTGTTATATCTCAAAAAGAAGAAACATGAAAAAACTCATCGCTGCGGCTTCGTTTACTGCTATTTTGCTGGTTTCCTGTACGCCGAAAGCTTCTACATCCGCTGCTACTGCAGGAACCTCTA
The DNA here is from genome assembly GCF_024158915.1 of Chryseobacterium sp. S0630. Lineage (GTDB taxonomy): Bacteria > Bacteroidota > Bacteroidia > Flavobacteriales > Weeksellaceae > Chryseobacterium. The sequence goes on from NZ_JAMZGF010000011.1 coordinate 33,553, forward strand.
CATCTACTGCAGAACAGATTGCTCAGGGGAAAACAATTTTTGAAAACTCCTGTGGAAGATGTCATAAACTTCCGGATCCTGCTTCGCACAATCCTGTACAATGGGTAGGAATCATGAATTCTATGGCTCCAAAAGCAAAACTGACGGATGAACAGCACCAATGGGTTTATGATTACATTGTTTCTGTGAAGAAATAACCATCAAACAAAAAAATAGGTATGAAAAAACTTATCTTAAGCGGCATTGCAGCATCAGCATTTCTGGTGTCATGCGGACCAAAAAGTGTGGCTGTAACAGGCCCAAAGTATACTTCATCTGAGCAATTAACACAAGGAAAGACCATTTTTGAGAACTCCTGCGCAAAGTGTCATAAGCTTCCAGAACCAACCAAGCATGACGATAAGGGATGGATCAACACTTTAAGCCGAATGGCTCCAAAGGCTAAGCTTACTGATGATCAGCATCAAATGGTGTATGATTATCTGATCTCTGTGAATAAAAAATAAGCTTTCTAACGAAAGCTTATTTCTTTTAATTAAGTAACTCAAAACAGATTATTCTGTCTTTTTTACGGTTCTTGTTCTGGTTACTTTTCCTTTGACTAATTTTTCCCTGTCTTCAATGATTTCAAGTGCAGCTCTGTTATAAGCAAATTTTTTAGCTTCTTTAAGGGCGGCCAAAGCCTGTTTGTATTCAAATTTTCTTTCCTGAAGAAGGGACAGACAGTTCAGGATTTCCGACTTATCAATTCCTTTTATCTTTAAAGCGAATTCAATTAATTTTTCTGCTTCTTTGTAATCTTCATTACTCAAAAGACACTCAATGTAATATTTAGGAGTATTGATATTTCCGATATTACTCTGCATGGCTTCATCAAAGTATCTTTTTGCAGTTTCATAATCTTTCAATTCCTCCGAATACACTCTTCCCATCAGACAAAGGCTGTCTGCATCTTCTGGTTCGTAGGATAAAGCATAGTTTAGCGCATCCATGCATTCAGAAAGATTGAATGGGAAGTAGTCCAGCGCTTCAAAATAATATTTACTTTTAGTTAAGGTCATTTCTGTAGTTTTTGAGTTCATTTTTCAAGGCATTTCTTTGTTTTTTGAATGTCCTGTCTTCGTAATTCTTTTTAAAATCTGTTCCTGAAAATGTACGAACCGGATTTCCGCGCTCTACCTGCATCTGGAGAGACCAGGTTTCTTTCAGTTTTCTTTCCAGTTGCTGGATATAAACTGCCATTACCTTTTCTTTAAGTCTGATAATGGATAGTTTTTTATTATCCAGCTGTGAACGGGAATCCTGTACAAAAACAGTCTCGTTGGTAGGGATATAAGTGGCACGTACAGCGGTATTCACCTTATTTACGTTTTGTCCTCCGCTTCCCTGGCTTCTTGCGGTCTGAAACCGGATATCTTTTTCATTGAAATCAATCATTTTTATATTTTCAAGTTCAAAAATTCCGATAAACCAATTGCTTCTTTTATGAAGTTTCCTGAATGTACTTTTTCCTATCCAGCAAACGCTTCCCAGCCAGCTTTTTAAAAACGAGGTCAAGTCTTTTCCTTTTAAAAGAAGGGTAACTGATTTTAGTGTCAGATTTTCATCCCCGTTTTCCCGATGTATGATTTCGTATTCTATTGTATTGTGTTTTGCCTCTTCAAGAAAGGTCTTCAGAACCTTGGCTACTACCCACTGGCATTCTAAAGGACCTCTTCCTGAAGTGATCTGTATTAATTTTTCCATTTTTTATATTGGCATTTTGCTTAATAAAGGGCTTCCTACCGGATTTATTCCCTTTTCTAATAGTTCTTTTGCGGCCATCACTGCCCAGCACTTATCACTGGAGTGGATATTTCTGTAAAAAGAAAGTAAAATATCAGGCCTCACAACGGTAAAACCATTGGCTTCAATTGTCTTTAGATCATCTCTTTCAAAGAAGTCTATGGTAATTCTGTGGAATTTTTCATTTTCCAGCTCAACAGTCTTTTCATATCTGCGAAAGTTTTCTTCACTCGGCAGATGGTCATATCGGGTCCAGACTTTCTGGAATCCTTCCTGCTGAAGAATGATCACTACTTCTGCAACATTTTCTTTTTTTACAAAAACATCAATATCCTTGTGGTCATGGGCATGTTTGTATTCTGTATGTTCTTTTTCTGACATGAAATGCCAAGCCCAGCCACCTGATATAATGACTTTATCTTTTAATATATTTAAAATTTCGAGCCCTAACCGAATTCTGAATTCCGGCCAGACTTCACCATATCGTTTTATGTTATGTGGTGCTCCCATTTTTTTGTTTTTTTAAATTGAATATTCAAAACCTTATAGACTTTAAAATATTTCTTTGTTAAACCTTATAGGTTTTTGAAACCTATAAGGTTGTAAAGTATAAGGCTAATTACTTATCCATTCTCACAATTCTCGGCTGGAATGTTCCCAGAATATCTACCAGCTCACTCTGCGCATTCATCACCTCATTAATGTCTTTGTAGGCCATTGGTGCTTCTTCTGCATTTCCGCCCATCAATGTGACATTTTTCAGTTTCAGTTCTTTTTTGATATCATGCTGAGTGAAAAGACTTCTGCATTCTCCTCTTGAATGGGCTCTTCCTGCACCATGTGATGCTGAATTCAAAGATTCAGGATTTCCTTTTCCGCGAACGATAAATCCTTTTGCAGTCATCGATCCTGGAATCATTCCCAATTCGTTTTCATTAGCAGGAGTAGCTCCTTTTCGATGAACAATCACTTCTTTTCCGTTATGAATTTCTTTCCACGCAAAATTGTGATGGTTCTCAATTCTCGCTTTTACTCTTCCACCGACTGCTTTTACAAGCCTTCTGTGAATATCATCGTGACAGGCTGAAGCATAATCTCCGGCAAGGTTCATTGCGGTCCAGTATTCCAGTCCAAGATGGGTACTAAGGTCCAGCCATGCGAAGTTTTGAGCTTCTTTCGGTAAAGGACATTGTTCCGTTGCCATTCTTGAATAATACTGTGCGATTTCTGCTCCCAGACCTCTCGAGCCACTGTGAGAAAGTATTCCCAGATATTTTCCTTTTGGAAGGCCAATTTGTTCGTCTTCTTCAGTGATTTCCACTTCCCCGAATTCTACAAAGTGATTTCCTCCACCTGAGGATCCCATCTGTTTGATGGCTTTTCCCTTTAATCTTCTTAGGATCGGGATCATATCGAATGTATCTCTGTCGAAAATCTCATGATCTATGTGAGATTTATGAGTTTCATACATTCCAAATTTTGTATGTTCAGCAAGCGCTTTTTCATATTTATCTCTTGCTCCTTCAAGATATGAAACTGGTGTATCCAAAATACTGAGGCTCATTCTGCAGCCAATATCCATTCCTACTCCATAAGGGATTACGGCATTTTCTACGGCCAGAACTCCTCCTATGGGAAGCCCATACCCGCTGTGGGCATCCGGCATTAATGCTCCCTGAGTAGAGATAGGCAGTTTCAAAGCTGTGTATAACTGATTTTTTGCCTCTTCTGAAATATTGTTTCCAAAAATCTGAAAGGAAGCACGCTGTGAATTCAGCATTCTTTTTTCTGTTTTTTTGGATGAAAGCAGGGTTTCTGCGATTTGTCCGAAAGTCAGATCTTTTTCAAATTCTTCCGGATTCAGCAGAATTTCCTTTAAAAGAGATTTTACGTGGTGAATATTTTTCGTTGCAAAATTTCTTTTCATGACTTCCAATGCTACGTTTACGCTTTGGTTATTGGGATAGCCCAGTTTTAATATATCTTTTCCTTTTAGTTTTAAATTTCCCATTGTTTTTGTTTTAAATAACAGTTGGACTTATTCGTCCTGTAAGCTTTCTGCAATTTCTGTTGCAGACATTGTGCAGGTTGCATATTTCCTGCTTTTGATAAGTTTTCTTTGATACTTTTCTTTCCATGGATTCGACTTACCTAGAATAGTCTTGTGCATAATCCCTATCACCTTATACTGTCCCAAATAGGAATCCAGCGCTGCATATTCTTTTTCCAGCTCCAAATCCAAGGGTTTGTAATGGGTAATCATATTGGGTTTTACCCTCAAAGTAAACCTCCATGGTTCAGTAAATTTGTAGTAGATTCCGAATATCTTATTGACAGGACAATAATCTTCTTTCTTTTCAAAATATTGTCTTTCTCTGTCGGTAAACTCTAATTTTGGATAATTCCAGGAAAATGAAGTAATATACCTGAGCTTCTGCTCTCTTTCTACATATATCTTTCTTCCGAACTTTCTTTTCTTTTTCAGAAATCTTCGGTTATCAGAATACATATAGGTATTTATCTTCTTTAAAATACCTTCGAAAAAATCTCCGTCTTTGGATTGTTTTACATCCTCTCTTACAACAAAGAATCTTACAAATCCTTTTTGATAGGGTTTATCCAATGGTATCAACGGAAGATTTCTTCTCATTTTCCAGAGTTCTCTACTACGTTTGTATTTTGTTCTTATCTGCTTTTCTACATCTTTTCTAATTGTTCTTTTTCTGCTTCTTACGCTTCTCAGGCGGAAATGCAGAAGGTTATCATTTTCCATTGTGAACAGAAGTCTGATGTGAGATCGTAGAAACCAGGTTCTTTTTTTCTCACACAACTTTTAATCAACTAAAATATTAGTTGAATGGATTAATAATAGACGGAATAGTTCTGAGGAATGAACCTCATCCTATTTTGCCTTTAATGACACTAAAAAAGATTTCGGGGAAACTTGAAGTTTGAAATATTGCGCAATAAAAAACCCGAAATCTCTACGACTTCGGGTTCTGATATTTCATTGTACTGTTATTCTAAGAATGTACCAAACCGCGAAGCCTTACCACCATAAGTGGCAATCCAACTGTAGAATTCTGTTTTGTTCTGAACATTGCTTCGTCGTTTTTTATTGGTTAAACTTGATTTTCAGGTGCAAATATATACATTTTTCTGATAATCAAAATATTTTTTTTCACTTAAGGTGAATAATACTGAGAAAAATGGCATCAATTACCTTCGTCATTCGTTTTGTATCCAGCGTTTCCAAAGTATCGGTAGGTTCATGATAGTTTTTGTTTCTGAAGAAGGATGTGTCGGTGATCATGAGTGCAGGAAAGTCGAAATTCCAATAATTCAGATGGTCAGAATAGTCTATTCCTGCTACGAATTTGGGTGCTGAGAACGTTTCTGTTTTGATCTGTTGGGAATCTTTGAAGTTTCCTATAAAGTTTCTTACAAAAGGTCCTGCGCCAGTTATTTTTTTAACCAGAGTAATAAAATTTCCCTGATCACCATATATCCAGGAAAGAATACTTATAGGAAAACTCTGAGAACCTTTTTCATCACGGAAATAACCTATCATTTCTACGCTTGCCATTCCATAGACATCAATTTTGTTGTCTTTTAAATATTTTGCATGGATATAGCTTCCCATATTTTCGGTTCTGAAATAAGGTGGCTCTTCCAGCGTATAAGCAACTAAATCTACTCTGTACTTCAGCTTCTGTCCTTTGAGCATTCTTGCAAGCTCCAGAAGAGCAGTAACTCCGGTTGCGTTGTCGTCTGCTCCCTGCTGATCGCCACAAACATCATAATGAGCACCTATAATAATCCGTTTGGCATTTTCCGGACCAAAAGAAGTAATTACATTTTTATATACTTTACCGTCAACTTTATATTCCTGAAAAGTGGTACTGTCTCCATAAGTAGCAAACGTCTGATGAATATAATCTGCAACAGCATTTAGCTGATCAATATTTTTATGATTTCTAAACTGTGGAGTTTGGGTAAGTGCCGTCAAATGTTTTTTAACAAGACTGGTATCCGCAATTATTGTGGAACTGGGTACTGATCTGTTTTTCTTTATTGAACCTAGCAAAAAAACTCCTGTAATAACAAATAAGCCTACGAAAAGAAACAGTTTTTTCCTCGTAGGCTTTATATTTTTAAAATTCACGGATATATTTTTAATCTCTGTCCTGAAATTAAAACTTTTTTATTTATTTTTCTAAAAATCTTTCCAGAATTTCCACTGCGCATTTCGGAAGGTTGGTCCCAGGTCCGAAAATAAAGTCAGCACCATTGGCATAAAGGAACTCATAATCCTGTTGTGGAATTACTCCTCCTACAACGATGGTAATATCGTCTGCTCCCAGTTTGGACAGTTCTTCCACTACCTGAGGAACTAATGTTTTGTGTCCTGCGGCCAATGAAGAAACACCTAAAATGTGAATATCATTTTCTACCGCTTGCTTAGCTACTTCTTCCGGTGTCTGAAACAATGGAGCAACGTCTACGTCAAATCCCATATCAGCAAATGCTGTTGCTACTACTTTCGCACCTCTGTCGTGCCCATCCTGCCCCATTTTAGCGACCATTAGCCTTGGGCGGCGTCCTTCTTCTTCTTCAAATTTCTGAGTCAGATTAAGGGCTTTTTCAAAGTATTCGTTTTTACCGGCATTCATTGCGTATACACCAGAGATTGTTTTAATGTTTGCTTTATATCTTCCAAAGGTTTCTTCCATGGCATCACTCATTTCACCAAGGGTAACTCTTCTTCTTGCGGCTTCAATACATAGAGCCAGAAGGTTTCCTTTTCCTGTTTTGGCGCTTTCGCGGATGTCATTCAGGATTTGCTCGACAGCTTCTGTATTTCTTTCTGCTTTGATCGTATTTAACCTTTCAATCTGTTTTCTACGAACTTCTGTATTGTCAATGTCCAGGATTTCTATTTGATCCTGTTTCAATGAGGATTTAAATGAATTGACTCCAATAATGAATTCCTCACCACTGTCGATCTTAGCCTGTTTTTTTGCTGCGGCTTCTTCAATTCTCATTTTTGGAATTCCGGCTTCGATCGCCTTCGTCATTCCGCCTTCCTGTTCTACCTCATCAATATACCTCATTGCTTCCTCGATCATTTGCTGAGTAAGGCTTTCTACAAGGTTACTTCCTCCCATTGGATCTACTACATCGCATATTCCGCTTTCCTGCTGAAGAATGATTTGTGTATTTCTTGCAATTTTTGCAGAGTAATCTGTAGGAAGGGCAATGGCTTCATCCAGTGCGTTGGTGTGAAGAGACTGTGTTCCTCCTAATGCTGAAGACAGCGCTTCTATTGCTGTTCTTGTGATATTATTGAAAGGTTCCTGCTCTGTTAAAGACCATCCTGAAGTTTGAGAATGGGTTCTTAACGCCAGAGATTTTGGATTCTGAGGATTAAATTGTTTTAAAAGGGTTGCCCAGATATATCTTGCAGCACGCATTTTCGCAATTTCCATGAAATGATTCATTCCGATTGCCCAGAAGAAAGAAAGTCTTGGAGCGAAATCGTCTACGTTCATTCCTGCTTTTATCCCTGTTCTTACATATTCAAGACCATCTGCCAATGTGTAAGCCATTTCAAGTACAGGCGTTGCACCAGCTTCCTGCATATGGTATCCGGAAATGGAAATGGAATTGAATTTGGGAATATTTTGCGAAGTGTATTCAAAAATATCTGCAATGATCTTCATGGAAGGTGCCGGCGGATAGATATAAGTATTTCTTACCATGAATTCTTTCAAAATATCATTCTGAATGGTTCCGGAAAGCAATTCCTGCTTTACTCCCTGCTCTTCTGCCGCTACAATATAGAAAGACAAAATAGGAAGTACAGCTCCGTTCATGGTCATGGAAACTGAAATCTGATCTAATGGAATTTCATTGAAAAGGATTTTCATGTCTTCCACAGAGTCTATGGCAACTCCTGCTTTTCCTACATCTCCCACCACTCTTGAGTGGTCAGAATCATATCCTCTATGCGTCGCAAGGTCAAATGCTACGGAAAGTCCTTTCTGACCTGCGGCAAGGTTTCTTCTGTAGAAAGCATTGGATTCTTCAGCGGTAGAAAATCCGGCATACTGACGGATTGTCCATGGCTTCTGAACATACATGGTGGAATACGGTCCTCTCAGATAGGGAGCAATTCCTGGAGAAGTCTGCGTTAATGATTCATCTTTTACATCTTTTTTTTCATAGGATGATTTGAGTTCAAGGCCGTCTTTTTCAAAATTGTAAATCTCTCTTTCCTGAGATGATACACTAAAATCCGGTTTTTTCACAGAAATTGTCTTTCGCATTCCAATTATTTTTGTCCCCGTAAAGTTAATTTTTTTGAGCGAAACATGAAACTTATGTTAACGTTCTGTTTTTCTAAGTTTTAGCAAAAGAAAAAGGCCGGGCAAATGCCCGACCTTTCTTATTGGTATCAATTTAAATTATTTCTTTATTCCCATCTCAAATAAAGCAAATGATATAAGATCTGCATTCTCACTGATCACCTGATCTGTAGATCTTCCTGCTCCGTGGCCTGCATTCTTCTCAATTCTTAAAAGAATAGGGTTTTTACATCCCTGTTTTTCCTGAAGTTCTGCTCCAAATTTGAATGAGTGTGCCGGAACCACTCTGTCATCATGATCACTGGTAATGATCATTGTAGATGGATAGCAAGTTCCTGCTTTTACATTATGTACAGGAGAATAGGATTTCAGATATTCAAACATTTCTTTGCTGTCCTCGGCAGTACCATAGTCGTAAGACCATCCTGCTCCGGCAGTAAATTTATTATACCTCAACATGTCCAAAACTCCAACTCCAGGGAAGGCTACTCTCGCAAGATCCGGCCTCATTGTCATTGTTGCTCCTACTAATAATCCTCCGTTTGATCTTCCTGACAGCGCCATATATTCTTTTGAAGTATAGCCTTTACTTTGAAGGTATTCTCCGGCAGCAATAAAGTCTTCAAAAACATTTTTCTTCTGCTGCTTTGTTCCTGCATCATGCCATTTTTTACCATATTCTCCACCACCACGGATGTTTGGAACAGCGTAAATACCACCATTTTCCATCCAGATAGCGTTTACTACAGAGAATGACGGCTGCAGACTGATATTGAAACCTCCATAAGAGTAAAGAATAGTAGGATTTTTACCGTCCAGTTTAGTTCCTTTCTTATAGTTGATCATCATAGGAACTTTTGTGCCGTCTTTTGAAGTATAGAATACCTGTTCCGAAACATAATCATCCGGATTAAACTTCACTTTAGGTTTTTGATAGACTTCAGATTTTCCTGAGTCTACATTGAATTTATAGGTCGTTCCCGGTGTAATATAATTGCTGAAAGAGAAGTAAACATCTTTCTCTTTTTCTTTTCCTCCGAATCCTGAGATATTTCCTTTACCAGGAAGAGTAATTTCTCTCACCAGTTTTCCGGTTTTATCAAACTGTTTTACCTGATCTATGGCATCAATCATATAGGTTGCAAAGAAATATCCTCCCCCTGAAGAGATCCCTAATACGTTTTCAGTTTGTGGAATCACGTCTTTCCATGTTGATGGAGACGGATTGGCAATTGTTGTTTTTACTAGACGCATATTGGGAGCATCTTTATCTGTAAAAATGAAAAGATCATCACCTTGTGTATCTACAATGTTGGCATTGATATCAAATCCGCTCATAATTTGTACAAAGTCTCCTCCTTTTTTAAGGTCTTTTATATACAATTCATTACCATTGGTAGCATTAGCAGCAGAAATGATAAGGTATCTCTGATCTTCAGAAACTCCGGCACTAAGATATCTTCTTGGGGTTTTATCTCCTCCGAAAATCAATTTATCTTCAGACTGTTTTGTTCCCAACTTGTGAAAATATACTTTGTGCTTATCCGTCATTCCGGAAAGTACTGTTCCCTCTTTAGGTTTGTCGTAGCTTGAATAATAAAACCCTTCATCTCCCTGCCATGAAATTCCGCTGAATTTTACATCCAGTATCGTTTCATCAATCTGTTTTTTGGTAACAGCATCAATGATGATGATCTTATTCCAGTCGCTTCCTCCTTCAGAAATAGAGTAAGCAGCAAGGTTTCCTTTTTTATTGAATGAAAGATTGGAAAGAGAGGTCGTTCCTTTCTCTGAAAATTTATTAGGATCTAAAAATACTTCTGTAGCATTGGTCTTATTGTTGGTTCTGTACAAAACAGATTGCGCCTGTAGACCATCATTTTTATAATAATAGGTATAATCTCCTTCTTTGAAAGGTGCTGAAATTTTTTCATAATTCCAGATATCTTTCAGCTGGCTTTTGATTTTATCCCTGAACGGAATTTTTGAAAGATAATTCTGGCTGTAAGCGACTTCTTCATCTACCCATTTTTTTGTAGGTTCAGAATCGTTTTCCAGATCTCTGAAAGGATCAGAAACAGCGTTTCCGAAATAGGTATCTGTCTGGCTTCCTTTTAATGCTTTAGGATAAATCATTTTCTGAGAGTAAAAAGATGCTGAAAATAATACTCCAGCGGTTAACAATATAGGTTTAAAATTCATACTGATCGGTTTTTCTCAAAAATACGCAAAGTATATGAAATAAAAAAAGTCCCGTTATATTGGGACTTTTTTATTCTTTATGAAGATATTTTTCAATTATTCATTAGCTCCGAAGCTTTCAAAATAGAAATCGGTAAGATTGGAAACAATCTCATCAGGGCTTCCATTCCAATAGTATATTTTATCTCCTTCTTTAAGTTCATATAAACTAAAGTTTTGATCTGTTGTTACAGTCTTATTGGCATTTTTAAAATCCTGAACGGCCTGAATTAAATATTTTTTAAGGTCTTCCGTTTTAATTTTGTTCAGATCTCCTTTTGGTCCGGAAGTCAGTTTTGATGGAACAAGGAAGCTTACAGAATAGCTTATTTCAGCAATTTTTTGTCCTTCCACATGCTCATTCGGCACTACTTTTACATCTTTAACGGTAAGTTTTCCCGTTTTAAAGTTTCCAAACATAGCTCTGAAATAATCTTCAGCTTCTTTTTTACATGCTGCTGCCGTAGCTTTAGGGAAAGCAGCAAGAAAATTCTCTACACTGCCATTGATCATTTCCTGTGACGTTTCTTTAAAATCTACCTGATAAGCAATCTGTCCGTCTACTGTAGGTTTTAAATAATCATTGAGTTTATTCAATGCTGCATCATCATTGCTCACAAACGTACCAAAAAAGAGTTCAAAGGCTTCTTTAGGTTTCTTTACTTCTGTCTGAGCCATCAGTTGCTGTCCCATCATGGTAAGCAACAGCAGGAAAATAATTTTGTAGTTTTTCATAGTTGATATTTTGTTTTGTTATTGGGAAAAACAAAGCCCCTGAAAAGTCAGAGGCTTTGTTTTTATTTATCTTAATTATAATAATTCTCTTCTTCCCCTTTCATCTTCTCTGCATTTTCTGCCATGATTACAGCGTCAATCATTTCAGAAATATCACCATTCATATAAGCATCAAGGTTGTACATAGACTTATTGATTCTGTGATCTGTAACTCTACCTTGTGGATAGTTGTACGTTTTAATTTTTGCAGAACGGTCTCCTGTAGATACCATAGATTTACGTTGTGCAGCGATATCTCCCTGTACTTTCTGTAATTCAATATCATATAGTTTTGTTCTTAGCATTTCCATTGCCAATTCACGGTTAGCAAGCTGAGAACGAGCCTGTTGACAAACTACAACAAGTCCTGAAGGTTTGTGGGTAAGCTGAACTTTAGTTTCAACCTTGTTTACGTTCTGACCACCGGCACCTCCTGAACGGGAAGTCTGCATTTCAATATCTGCAGGATTCAGTTCAAAATCTACTTCTTCAGCTTCCGGAAGAACAGCAATAGTGATAGCGGAAGTATGCACTCTTCCCTGAGATTCAGTTTCAGGTACACGTTGTACACGGTGAACTCCGGATTCGAACTTCATAATTCCGTAAACACCTTCTCCTTCCACTTTCATGATCAGTTCCTTGTACCCTTTTGCGGCTTCGTTAGAATCTGTTACTTCATGTCTCCATCCTTTTGTTTTGAAATACATGGTATACATTCTGTACACATCTTCCACAAAGATAGCTGCTTCATCACCACCTGTACCGGCACGTAATTCCACGATAACGTTTTTGTCATCTGCAGGATCTTTAGGGATCAGTAATACTTTCAGCTCTTCTTCCAAACCAGGAATTTTAGCCTGAGCTTCCAGTTTTTCTTCTTTAGCCAGATCTACCAGGTCTCTGTCTGAACCATCTGCAATGATTTCTTCAGATTCTGCGATACTATCCAAAGCGCCTTTGTACTGATCGTAAACTCTTACAATTTTCCCCAAATCACTATATTCTTTGTTCAAAGAAGAATATCTTTTTTGGTCTGAAATGACATCAGGCTGTATAATAAGGTCTGCAACCTCATTATATCTTTGTTTTATAGCTTCTAATTTTGGAATTAATGATTTAGACATTGTAGAAATTTTGTGGGTGCAAAGATAAGGATTATTAATTCAAAATTAAAATTCCGAATCATCATAAATTTTTGAGCATTAGGGATAAAGGATGCAAAACCACAAAAAGACAGATTTGCCAATCTGTTTATTCCCCTTTCTGAATCATCAAAATTAAGTTTGAGATCCTTTAGAAAGTCTTCTGTCTATTAAATATAAAGCAATTCCTACCGCAATAATTCCCAATCCTATCAAGCTTTCTTTAGGGTTATGAATGAATGTAAAATAGAGAATATAAAAACTGAACAATAGAAAAACTGCCGGAAAAATATGGAATGCATTCGACTTAAAGATTTTCCTGTCTTTTTTCTTCAGGAAGAATACAGTTGAAATCGCCAGACTTGCAAAAAGCTGCAAAATAAAGGCTGTATAGACAAAAATTTCTTTAAAACTTCCGGTTAGAATAATAACAGCTGCAATGACAGCATGAGCGAAAATAGCTCTTACCGGAATTCCTTTTGCATTTCCGGCGGATAATGGTCTCCAAATGGAGGTATGTTTTGCAAAAGCCTGTGTTAATCTTGATCCTACCCACAGATAACCACTGATGGTTGCAATGAGCTGCAGCGCAATAAAAATATTGACGATCTTTCCAAAAGCCGGTCCCAGCATATTGACAGCCGCTTCTCCCATTACATCTTCTTTTCCTGCCAGTTGACTTACAGGTGCATGTTTCAGCATAATATAATTCACCAGAATATAGCTTACCGTTACGAAAACAGTTCCGATGATGAGTGATTTGGGAAGATTTTTCTGAACATCTTTTATTTCTCCAGCGATATAAGATGCCGAATTCCAGCCTGTGTAGGAATAGGTTACAAATACCAGAGACGTAGCAAATGCGGGAAGCATGATCTCATTCTGCCAGCTGTCACTGAAATTGATACTGTTGCCTATCTGTGGTGAATCTGAAATTCCTACCCCAAGAATAACCAGTACAATAATAAAGGCTATCTTAATGAATGTAAAAAAGTTATGAAATCTGCTGGATGTTTTCAGGCTGAACGATAACGCAATGGCAACCAGGAAAATAGCTGCAATTGCAAATCCGTTTCCAAAAGAATACTCAAATACGGAAAGGTATTTCGACATGGCCAATGCAGCCAGCGCTACCGGAGAGGAAAACCCGATGATGAGTGAAACCCAGCTTATCAGATATCCGAATATGGGATGATAGGTTTCTGTGAGATAAATAAAATCGCCTCCGTTTCCTTTAAAATGGGAGCCCAATTCTGCGTAGCAAAATGCTCCAAATAAAGCGAGAACTCCTCCTATACTCCATAGCAGGAATATGCTGTAGGTATTGGTGATATCGGATAACTGAAATCCCAGGGTGGTAAAAATCCCTGTTCCGATCATATTGGAAACGACGATGGCTGCTGCTGTTTTCCAGCCAATCTGATGTGAGGTAGTACTCATTTACTGATTAAAAATTAAAATTAAGCCTTCCGAAGAAATAATTCCCCAGTGTTCCCATCTGGACCGGTGCATATTTGAATACTCCATAATATGAATTTTCATAAATCTGGCGGTCCGGGAAGACATCAAATACATTGTTAGCTCCTACCGTAAAATTGATGTTTTTTGTGAAATCATACCCAACACTAATGTCAGTAACTATCTTTGGTGAGAATTCCTGCACGTCTCCAAACGGATAGCCATCTCTTATTACTTTACCAAAATAGGTATTTCTTACGAGAAAATTGAACTTCCCGATTCCATAATTTAATCCTAATGAAGCTTTTGTTTTGGGTGAAAGGGTTTCAATGATGTTGATCTGATCCGGACCAAAAAACTGGTTCTGCGGAGTTCCTAAGTTTTCCGGAAAATGGAAATCTGTGATTTTGGTTTGAGTATAGTTTCCAGCAAGATTGATATTTAATTTTCCATTGCCAAGAATCCAGTCATAGGTTACTACGACATCAACTCCTTTTGTTTCGGTATCGATAGCATTGGCAAAAAATCTTCCGCTCTCTACCTCATTTCCCTGTCCTACTATCGCTGGATCTGACAATCTTGGATCTGTTATATTTCCGGTAATAACGATTCTGTCTTTTACTTTAATGATATATCCATCTACGGTTATCAACAGTCCTTTTACAGGTTTTAAAGTAAATCCGGCACTTCCGTTTACAGAGGTTTCCTGTTTAAGTTTATCAAATCCGAGAATTTCAGCAGCTTTGCTGTCATTGCTAAAGATTCCCTTTGTGACAATCTTCTCGCCTGAAGTAGAAATATCAGCATAAGAGTTATTAAAATACTGCTGTTGCAATGATGGTGCTCTGAATCCTGTTCCTACCGCAGCTCTTACCGCATAGTTTTTTACAAATTCATATCGTACCGCAAGTTTTCCGTTCAGTGTATTTCCAAAATCTGAATAATTTTCAAATCTTGCCGCCGCATCAATATTTAATTTTTTATCTAAATCATAGGAAACATCTGCATATACTGCGGTGGAATGCCTGTCTTTCTTCAATGCATTATTGGGAGAAAATCCGATAAAAGATTGAGATCCTCCCGCACCAAGCACTGTTGATCCTTCAGTGGCAACGTTTCCATTGATGTCATATTGGGTATAAGAAGCTTCATCACCTGCCTTGATCTGGTATTGTTCAAATCTGAATTCTCCTCCAAATGCAATATTGAAACGGTTTATATTTTTGGAAACATCAAGATTAATAGTATTTTGAAGAAAGCTATGCGCTCCGGCATAAAAACGGGTTGGAGATTTTGCTCCCAAAGAAGCATTATTCGTATTGTTTACATTATAATTGAAGGTATTGCTTCCAAAGGTATTACTAAGGTCAAAAAACCAGTCGTTAACATTATATTTTGCTCCTACAGCATAAGAAACATCGTATACCTGAGAGGCCAGAGTAGCCTGAAATCCGTTCGGGTAAATGGACGAAACTACATTAGATTTTTCGCTCGGAAGTCTTCTGAAACCAAAACCATTTCCTTCTTTGATGCTGAATCCTCCAAAAGAATACACTTTAAAATTGTCATTAAAAGGATATTCTGAATTGAAAAACAGCTGTCCCTGTCTGATCTGGGCATCTCCGATCTGAAAATTAAAATCATCACGCGTTAATCCTCTTTTTGCAAGTTCTGCATCATCTGCGGCTCTGGCAGCTTTTATGGCTTCTGCGTCCCCTGCAAATTCATAGGCAAAATTATCTCCGAAAATATCCAGGTCGTGATTTTGCGTTCTAGTGGTTTTTCCTCTGTGACTTAGCTGTAATGAAAGATTAATATAGCCTTCTTTCTTTCCTAATGAGGCTCCATAATTAACTCCTGCCTGGTAAGTATCACCATCATTTCTTCCGGTTAATCCATAGGTAAGGCTTGCCGAAGCTCCCGTATTTTTCTTAAGAATTATATTGATTACTCCTGCAATGGCATCAGAACCATATTGTGCAGCTGCTCCGTCTCTTAACACTTCTATCCTATCAATTGCAATTACGGGAATAGTGCTCAGATCTGTTCCTACAGAGCCATTTCCTACCGTATTCTGATAATTTACCAAAGACGTAGAATGCCTTCTTTTTCCGTTAAGCAAAACCAAAACCTGATCGGGTCCCATTCCTCTTAAAGTTACGGGATCAATATGTTCTGTACCATCTGAAGCAGACTGTCTCACTGCATTAAACGATGGAATCACATAATTCAGAAGATCCTGAGCAGTCATTTGCGGAGAACTTCTCTGGATTTTATCGATGTTGATTACATCTACAGGAACTGGTGTCTCCAGTTTTGTTCTTTTGACATTACGGTTTCCGACGATGATAATATCTTCGATCTCTTTTCCTTTTTCCTCACTTTCCTGAGCAGCGACCAGAATTGCTCCAAGCAATAATACAGCTGTGCTTAATTTTTTCATTTTTGTTCTTGCCAATTAATAATACGAATCTGACGGATCTTTCCGCAGATACACAAGACATCAAGAAATGGAATTCATATAGAGTATTGACTTCACTTATCTCCCCCAAAGGGTTGGAATTAGCACCTTTACACTCCTGGAAACGTGTAGGTTGCTAAGGTTTCACCGGGCCAAATCCCTCCACCTTTCTTGATAAATCTACTGCAAAAGTAGACTATTTTTTTAAATGTACAAAAAAAGGCAAATCTGCTCTGCTGCAAATTTGCCTTTTATTATTTTATAGAACTTGTTTACACTTTTATTTTTGAACCATTAAGGTTTAATAAGAGTTTAAGAGTATTAAGATAAGCTTCGCTTTAAGCTTAAAAATCAGAATGATCCATCTTAACGATACTTTATTTCTCAAATAGCTCTTAATGGATCAATACACTATAAATCAACAACTTTATAATTTTTTTTTATTGAATCATCATCTTTTGAATGGCTATTCCTGTATCTGATTTCAGCTGTACCAGATAGGTTCCTGCCGGATAACTAACTTTCATATTATAAGCTCCGTTCTCTTTATCCAGTTTAAAAGAATCCATTCTTTTACCGGTCATATCAAAAATTGAAATCTCACCATTTTTTGCTTTACTGAAAACCAGTTTAGCGATTCCGTTTCGAACCGGATTATCTGCAATCTGAAGGGATAATTTGTTGGCCGCATTGGTATCTACAGTTGATAGAGCGCCAGCATAATTTCCAAAGATCCTGAATTCTCCTGGCTGTAAAGTGATCGGAGTTGTTGTGGAAGCTATATTCGAAATACTGTTGTCCATCAGATTCTGCCATTGACCTGTGTAAGGAAAATAAGGCACAACATTCTGCGCGGAAGTAGTATAATTGGCCAACACTACCACATTCTTTATTCCTGTTGTAATAGCGGCATCATACACATAAATTCTTGTGATCAGGCCGGTAGGATCGTTCGTAAGGTTATTGGATTCTATACTGTAGGTTTTAGATTTAAAAACCTGATGGGTATTTCTGATATTGATGATTTTTGCCCATGTATCATATACTGCCTTTCTGTTTGCATTGGTATCATATCCTAAAGTGAATGCAACAGGTTTCTCATCGGTTCTACATCCATTGTCTATAGTACCATTCGCACATCTGTTGATACTGAATTCATATCCTAATTCTCCAAACTGCCAGATCATTTTCGGACCAGGAATGGTAAAGAAGGTTGCACCGAAAGTTTTCATTCTTTCAAGAGCGGTATTCAGATCTTTCACATTATAACTTCCATTGATTGCGCCATAGGCAAGGTTTTTAAACATCAATCTTTCTTCGTCATGGCTTTCTCCATAGCCTACAGCACTCATATTGGTGAAGCCGTGAAGACTGTGATTCATGCGGTCATAATTGCTATTTTCCTGATATCCCATTGTATTCTGATTGTAAGGGTCTGTCTGTTTATTCCAAAGCATAACTCCTTTTCCTTCTGCAATTCTGTAGTTGGCCCATTGCTGCTCTTCTGCATCTGTTCCCAGGTGTTCGAAGATCATATAAGAATTGGGGTCAATGGCCCATTGTTTGTCAGCATAATTTTTCATGATATCCACTCTGTCCTGCTGATAGGCATTGGTACAGGCCTCATCGTTTTCAGAACAGCTTTGCGTAAACCCTTTGGTTAAATCCCAACGGAAGCCGTCTATGTGGTATTCTGTCAGCCATTGTTGAAGGCATCTTTCAACGTAATATTGCGTTGAAGGGCTTGTGTGGTTAAAATCATTGAAGACATTGTAAGAATGTTTCGGAACCTGATTAAAGTAAGGATTGTTCGGTGCAACATCGCCATAGCCATCGCCATCCGGATCTACATTCCAAAGTCTTACTAAAGGAGAACGTCCTGTAGCGTGGTTAAAAGCCACATCCAGAATCACTGCAATTCCGTTCTGATGGCATAGATCTACAAATTCTTTGAATTTTTCCGGAGTTCCATACGCTTTATCTAAGGCATAATGGAAAGAAGTATTGTATCCCCATGAAAGATTTCCATCAAATTCCATGATGGGAAGCAATTCTATAGCATTGATTTTTAAGTTCTTTAAATACGGGATTTTATCAATCAACGACTGCCAGTTCTTTTCCTGTGTAAAGTCTCTCAATAATAATTCATAGACTACCAGATCTTGTTTTGCAGGTCTCTGAAAATTGGTTACCTGCCAGTTATAAGCGGTCTGTCCGGTTTTAAATGTTGAGACTTCAAAACCCTGTCCGGCAGGAAATGCTGGTAAGTTCGGATAAGTAGAAGCTGAAATCCACTGATCATCGTAAGAAGATAGAATTTGTGGAGAATAAGGATCTGCTACTTTCCTCAAATCATTGGTTCTGTATTGGAAGGTATACAGCTGCTGAGGAGTGATTCCATTGAGCTCAATCCAGTACAGATCAGGATTTGTGGTATCTTTTTTCATTAAATAAGTATCATTCACCGCCCAGTTATTGAAACTTCCGATGACATGTACAAAGCTTTTGCCCGGAGCATATAGTGCTAATCCCACTTTGGTAGGATCTGTGGGGTGATAATTGATTCCCTGTCTGATCCAGTTTGGTATTGCTTCAGAAACCACATTTCTAGGAACCTGTAAGATAAATGTTGCCGTTTTAGAATTGGTTCCCTGTGTTGCTACAAGCTCCATGCTGGCATCCTGAGTGACTGTATAATTATAAGAATAAGATTGTGAAGGAGTTGTTGTAGAATTAATAACAGCTCCGTTGGCTTTTAACTGAAATATAGCATTGTTATTGGCTGTAGCTGTAATATTGATAGAATTCCCAACAGGAACAGTAGTAAGGCTATTGGCCAGTGGATTGGTAAGGCTTAAACTTAAAGTCCCTACGTTTACAAAAATGTCAGGTGAAGTCTGATGGGAACCTGTTTTATCTTTTAATAAAAATCCAAATCTTCCGATTCCTGTTCTTCCGAAGAATGTTGTTGGAGTAAAAGTAAGTGAATAGCTGTCTGTTGCAGCATTATAATTCAGCTTATTCAAATCATTGGAATTATTCCAGCTGCCATTAGTAGGACAGTTCTGACTATTCTGATAATTGGTATCAAACGACCAGGTCCACATATAAATGGCATTATTGGAAACTCCCCATGCAGATTCATCAATCTGATCCCCAGGAACCGTAAGCGTAATGGCATCTGTTTCATTGAATGGATTAGGAGAAATTGTATAGTTAATCTGCCCAAAAACGTACATTGTAATCAGCAGAAAAACAACGGAATAAAATTTTCTCATGTCTTATTTTTTATCGAATATAGTGTTATTTTTTATTCATAACCTTTATTTTGAGCCAGTTTTTGTTAAATATTTCCATTTTTCGGGAAAAACAAAATAAAAAAAGACTCATGAAATTTCATGAGCCTTCCAATAAAAGTAATTGTAATGAACTAATTCCTTTTGGCAAAAATCTTTGGTATTGAATTTCGCTTAATTTTTTATAATCTTTTTAGAAATGGATTGTCCATTCTTTAATTTTAATTCTACAATATACAATCCTGAAGGAAGTTCAGTCATGTTGATCTGATTATCTGAGAACTGTACATTCATTCTTTGTCCTACTGCGTTGACAACATTTACTTTTTCAATTCCTGAATCAGCTTTAACCATAAGAATTCCTTTTGTAGGGTTAGGATACATTCCAATTACAGATTGATTCAGTTTGGTTTCTGAAGTACTCAAAGAAGAGGTAGGCTTGATACATCTTACTGAAGCACCCTGCCCTCTCATAGCACCAGCAGATGGATTGGCAATCGTGGATCCGATATACAGATATTTCCCTCCTAAACTTGATGTATCAGAGCTCCAGAAATACCCTCTTTGCCCTACAAAAGTAAAGTTCCCATCACTGGAGCTTCTATAACCTCCTGCAGGTAATTTAAGATGACTGTTATAAGCAGCTGTAGGGTTAGAAATACTTTCTGCTCCTATTAAAGTTGTCCAGTCTGCCTGAGAAGGCATTTTCCAGTCTGCACCTATTGCTTTACAAGGATCTATACCTGCAGAAGCATTTACATCTGCAAGTGATGTCTCATTCCATGTATCTCCACTTGCAAAATTTGCCCACCATGCCGGAGATCCTGCAACATAGCCACCCACGGTGGTACTTGTTCCTTCCGGAGTGTTAGGTGATGGTGCCTGCACGATCTGAGAACTTCTAAGTTGATGCCCGTCATCCCATCTTCCCCATTGGAAAAGGTCTCCATAAGAATTCGCATCCGCTACTGATGAAGCCACCTGCGTACTTCCAAGGTTCTGCTGAAGCCAGATTTTTCCGTCTGCTCCTCTTACCGTCGTATAAGCAACCTGCTGTCCGCGATACATAAAACTTACACAACCAATATCACCTACATTGGCTCCTGGATCTGTATTGCTGCATGTTTGTGGATTAAGGTTCAGAGAAATTCTTTTCACCTTTGTTGTATTGTCAGAATAAGCCAAAACAAGATAATTTTGTGCCTTATCTATTGCCAAATCATTGTATTTTGCTTCGCCATCTGAAACAAAATCTCCTCCAAATGGAGCCCAGTTCTGAGTGTCATCTAGTTTATAAACCGTATTTCTCAGGAAGTTATCATTTTCAAAACGACTGGCCACTACATAAGGTTTTCCGGATTCTGTTACGGCTAACGCAACATGCTGTACTCTTCCCTCTGAAAAGTTGGCATTTCCAACCTGTACCCAGGAGTTTCCGTCAAATTTCTTGACATTCACTTTTTTTCCTCCCCAAGAGTTGGATACATACGCTACATAGATTCTGTTCGCCCCATCCAAAGCAATATCAGCATTGTACTGTTCCCCTGACGAAGAAGCATCAGCTGCCGCTCCTCCTACCAAACTCCAGTTTTGTGTTGAACTTGCATCCGTACTGTTCTGATATACTTTTATCCCTCCGGAAACATTGCAGGTATACACCGTATTATTGGTTCCTATTACCATTTCAGCAAATTCAGCACCTCCTGAAAAACCTGCATTTCCTACCTGTTCCCATGCACCTCCGGAATATTTTTTTACTGTTCCGGAACCGTAAGATCCATAAGTGAATATAATATTATCTGAGGATACTGCAGAAGCCTGATAATTTACCGAGCTGTCTGTAGCATTAGGAAGCTGAGACCATAAAGAGCCTGTAAATAAACGTACTTCCATCCCGGAGCCTGGATAACCAAGCTGATTGGTATAATAAATACTGTTTCCGTTTGGACTTATAGATAAGGAATTGTAAGTGGCAGTTCCTGTAGTAACTCCGGGTGTTCCCCCTAAGTAAGACCATGAGTTCCCGTTAAATTTCTGAACGGAGCCTTTAGCTACTGAAACATCATAATATGACAGATAATAGTTTCCTGAGTTATCAATAACAAGATTGTTAAAACTGCTTCCTCCTGCAGATACATCCTGAATGCCTCCTACATTTTCCCATTGCTGGGCATACATATAGCTTCCAGCAACGGTTAGCAGCACTAATCCCGTTCTGATTTTCTGAATTGCAAAATGTAAATCTTTAAACATATGAAATATTATTTTTAATTATTCTAAATTTAATTTAATTTTGCGCAAAAGTACCTCACATTATTAACCCCGAGTTATCATTTTCGAACTTTTGGTTATCCTGCGAAGGACTTTTATCTTAAGAAGTTGTACCATGGCTGTAAAAATGTGTTGTATGAGGAGTCAATCAAAAAGTGGACATTTGTTCATATCCGAGGACATCAAAATCATCATGCAGGAAGACCTGTGTCCTGATCAATCCTTCAAGTCTCATATGCTGGAGGGGAAGTCAAGTTTTAATCTTATTTTCCTGTTGAGTGATGGCATTAATTTAGAAGGCCATGATTGCGGCACCCAGTTTTTATTCAAGAAAAATCAATATATCCTCCATTATTCTCCTAAAGAAAGTATTGCTGAACTATGGACAGAAAATCAGGAAATTCTGAGGTATCTCCAGATTCAGATTAATTATCAATATATTTTTAACCTCATCAATCCGGAACTAAATCGTGAGAATGCTGAGATTCTGGAAAACATGATCCATAATAATTTTATATTCCTTCATAAAGAAACTCCGCCGGATATGACGGTTGAGATGCATATGATTGTAAAAGAGATTCTGGATTATAATAAGAAAGGAATCATGCAGAAGTTATTTATAGAAGCAAAGATTATCAAACTTCTTATCCTGATCTTTGAGCAATTTAATGAGAAAAACATTCTCGAGGATACTCCAAAGACTCCCGAAATGATCAGGAAATTCATTGATGAGAATTATCACAGGAATATAAAAGCGGAAGAAATAGGAAAATATTTTGGTCTGAACCAGAATATCATCAGAAAGGAATTTAAAACTCAGTACCATACAACGATTGCTCATTATATTTCGGAGCTCAGAATGTTGAAAGCAAAGAAACTGATCACTAATAAAGAAATTATGATCAAAGAGATTGCTATTGAATGCGGTTATGAGTACCTCCAGAACTTTACACGCGCTTTCAAAAAGAAATTTGGGGTATCTCCTGAAAGTCTGAGGAATAATAAATAGAAAAACCGCTTAATTGCTTAAGCGGTTTATATATGTTGTTTTGCTTTGATATTACTTTTTCAGAATTCAGGTGAAAAAGCAATGACAATCAATTAATGATGATGTCCGTGATCGTGAAGGAAAGGTCCGTTTCCTTTAGGCTCGCTATAGATAACTTCTACACCTTCCTGCTCAGAAATAAGCTTTCTTCTGATATCTTCAGGATCGAAAGGCTTTACTTTTCCGAAATACTCTTTCAAACCTTCAGTTAGCCACATTGGGATTACTAATCCGAAGAACATAAAAATACACCAGAATCCTACTAAGAACATAGTAATGAAGAATATAGTCCAAAGGAACTGGTAGAACGGCCAAAATGCTGATAATATCGTTATCATTCTCTTAAAGATTTTAGGCAAAAATAGAACTTTTTTCCTTTTTACACAAAAGATCAGCGCTCTATTTTCTTATTTATTTTAATTTTAAACTAATTAGTGGGCCAGATTTGCGAAGAAATCATTGCCTTTATCATCGGAAATGATGAATGCAGGGAAGTCTTTTACTTCAATTTTTCTTACCGCTTCCATTCCTAATTCCGGGAAGTCTACTACATCTACAGACACAATATTGTCTTTCGCAAGAATAGCAGCCGGTCCTCCGATTGATCCAAGATAGAAACCTCCGTATTTGTGACATGCATTGGTAACATCTTTACTTCTGTTTCCTTTTGCCAGCATAATCATACTTCCACCATGGCTCTGGAACTCGTCTACGTAAACGTCCATCCTTCCGGCAGTAGTAGGTCCGAAACTTCCTGAAGCCATTCCCTCCGGAGTTTTTGCAGGTCCAGCGTAATAGATTGGGTGATTTTTGAAATATTCAGGCATTGGTTTCCCGCTGTCGATAATTTCTTTGATTTTTGCGTGAGCAATATCTCTCGCTACGATCAGTGTTCCGTTCAGTTTTAATCTTGTTTTGATCGGATATTTGGAAAGTTCAGCAAGAATTTCAGGCATTGGCTTGTTCAGGTTAACCTCAACAGCTTCTTCTAAATGTGGAGGAGTATCTGGTAAGAATCTTTTTGGATCCTGCTCTAATTGTTCAAGGAAGATTCCTTCTTTTGTAATTTTTCCTTTGATATTTCTGTCTGCGGAACAGGAAACACCCATTCCTACCGGACAAGATGCAGCATGCCTTGGAAGTCTGATCACTCTTACGTCGTGTGTAAGATATTTTCCTCCAAACTGAGCTCCGATAGCACTTTCCTGACAGATTTTCTGAACTTTAGCTTCCCATTCAAGGTCTCTGAATGCCTGTCCGGCCTCATTTCCTTCTGTCGGAAGATTATCGTAATATTTTGCAGATGCTTTTTTCACTGCTGCAAGGTTGGCTTCTGCTGAAGTACCTCCGATTACCAATGCTAAGTGATATGGTGGACATGCAGCTGTTCCAAGGTCTGAAATTCTTTCTTTAACAAATGCTTCAAGAGATTTTTCGTTCAATAAGGATTTCGTTTTCTGATATAAGAATGTCTTATTCGCAGAACCTCCTCCTTTTGTCAAGAATAAGAATTCGTAATAATCTCCTTTTTTAGCATAGATATCGATCTGTGCAGGAAGGTTAGATCCCGAATTCTTCTCATCAAACATCGTCAAAGGAACTACCTGAGAATATCTTAGGTTTCTTTTCTGATACGTATTGAAGATTCCCTTGCTCAGGTATTCTCCATCATCCACTCCTGTGTATACATTTTCTCCTTTCTTTCCCATTACGATAGCTGTTCCAGTATCCTGACACGAAGGAAGCGCTCCCTCTACAGCTACTGCAGCATTTTGTAAAAGGTTGTAAGCAACAAATCTGTCGTTATCTGTAGCTTCAGGATCATCAATAATTCTTCTAAGGCTTTCTAAGTGCGAAGAACGAAGCATGAAAGAAACATCTGCCATCGCTTCTTCAGCTAACAGTTCCAATCCTTTCGGGTCTACTGTTAAAATTTCTCTCTCACCTAGTTTTTCAACCTTTACATAGTCTGATGTAAGCTTCTTGTACACCGTATCATCTTTCTGAATAGGATACGGATCCTGATATCTAAAATCCATTCAATTTTTGTTTGTACAAAAGTACGCCTCCTTTAAAAAAATATGAGTAAAATCAGTCATTTATATTGATATTTATAATGATTATAAATTGGAGGTTTCTGAGTTTATAAGTACCTTTATAGAAGCTAAATAAACAAAGCCAAAACATTATTTTTTTCATCAAACATAAATAATGTTTACAATTTTTATGGCTTAAAATAAAAAGATCATACAAATTTCAACCACTATGAATTACAGAATTGAAAAAGACACCATGGGAGAAGTGCAGGTACCTGCAGATAAACTTTGGGGTGCACAGACGGAACGTTCCAGAAACAATTTTAAAATAGGACCTGAAGGTTCAATGCCACATGAAATTATCGAAGCTTTTGCTTATCTGAAAAAGGCTGCTGCTTATACCAACACTGATCTGGGAGTACTTTCTGCAGAAAAAAGAGATATGATCGCTAAGGTATGTGATGAAATTCTGGAAGGAAAACTTAACGATCAGTTTCCTTTGGTAATCTGGCAGACAGGTTCCGGAACTCAGTCGAACATGAATGTGAATGAAGTTGTTTCCAACAGAGCTCATGTGAATAACGGAGGTACATTAGGTGAAAAATCTGAAATTCACCCGAATGATGATGTGAATAAATCCCAATCTTCCAATGATACTTATCCTACTGCGATGCATATCGCTGCGTATACAAAAGTGGTGGAAGTAACTATTCCAGCCGTGGAAAAATTAAAAAATACGTTGGCTGAAAAGTCAAAAGCTTTCAAAGATGTTGTAAAGATTGGTAGAACTCACCTGATGGATGCCACTCCACTTACTCTTGGACAGGAATTTTCAGGATATGTAGCTCAGTTGGAATTCGGATTGAGAGCTTTAAAAAATACATTACCTCACCTTTCTGAGCTTGCATTAGGAGGAACTGCTGTAGGTACAGGATTAAATACGCCTAACGGTTATGATGTAAAAGTAGCTGAATATATCGCCCAATTTACCAATCATCCTTTCGTTACCGCAGAAAATAAATTTGAAGCCCTTGCTGCGCATGATGCGATTGTGGAATCTCACGGAGCATTAAAGCAACTGGCTGTTTCTTTATATAAAATTGCTCAGGATGTGAGATTACTGGCCTCTGGTCCACGTTCCGGAATCGGGGAAATTCATATTCCTGAGAATGAACCGGGATCTTCTATTATGCCGGGGAAAGTAAATCCTACTCAGAATGAAGCGATGACCATGGTTTGCGCACAGGTTTTAGGAAACGATACGACCATTTCATTTGCCGGAACTCAGGGGAATTACGAGCTGAATGTCTTCAAACCGGTAATGGCTTACAACTTCTTACAATCTGCCCAATTGATTGCTGATGCATGTATTTCCTTCAACGATCATTGTGCTGTAGGTATTGAGCCAAACCATGAAAGAATTAAAGAGCTGGTAGACAAATCTTTAATGCTTGTAACCGCTTTAAATACTCATATCGGATATGAAAATGCAGCTAAGATTGCAAAAACAGCCCATAAAAATGGGACAACATTAAAAGAAGAAGCCATTAATCTTGGCTTGTTAACTGCTGAACAGTTTGACGAATGGGTGAAACCTGAAGACATGGTGGGAAGTTTAAAATAATGATTCTATAACTGATACAAAGCAAAAACTCCGGGAACTATTTCCGGAGTTTTTCATTTTACTGTCAAAATATATTTAATCTAATCCAATGGCCAAGCCAAATATCAGTGCTTTATCATTTTTGAAATAACTGTCTTTAAAGAAGTTGCTGAAATCTTTTTTCACAAACACGCTGAAACTGTTGTATGAGAAAGTTATCTGCGCTCCATACACAAAAGGATTCACCTGATAGTTTCCGCGGTCTCTGGTTTCACCATCATTTCCTTTTACAATATTGTTCGTAGACATTTTTACCCCTCCATAAACATTGGCTCCAATTTTAAAACCAGTATAATAGCTTCTGTACTGGATATCCATTCCGGCATTTTTAAGTTTTGAGAAATTATACTGCATCCCAAGGGGAACCATGATATATCCGGTTCTCAATTTGCTTTTATCAAGGTTTCCGTTGTATTGCGCCAAAGCGACTCCCTGATCTGCACTTCTTGTAAACAGCATATTATTATCTGCCCGTACCGTTCTCCAGGAAAATCCTAATCCGGAAATTACCGCCCACGGGCTTGTTCTGCTGAGCTGATAGTTCAGTTTCAAACCAAACTCCAGGTTATTGGCGTATCCAATGTTTTTATCCAGGACATTATCGGGTGCACTGTTTGTAAGTGTCATGATTCCATAAGAGAAATATCCTGTAAAGCTTCTGCTGGGACGGAATTTTTTCAATAATTTTTCTTTAAGCTCTTCTTTAGAGGTAACATCGGTATTCAAGAGGGAATATCTTACCTGCTTTTGAATAACATCATCCAGATCAAATCCAAGTTCCTCAATTCTTTTATCCATTTTCTCAGAATAACGGTCTGCAATCTGAGCTTTTTCTCTGTCGAAATCTGCTTTATCAAGATTTCTTGCCTGCAAAACAACCAGTTCATCTTCCATCAGCTTTTTTTCTTCCTGAATGATGTTATTGATCTTTGCAGCATATTCTTCTACTTTTTCTTTTACAATAGGACTTACCTCTGTATCTTTTTTAGAAGACAGGTTAATATTGAATGTCTTTTGTGCATAGAATGATGCTGAAAAAGAGCACAGCAATCCCATTACGATTAATTTCTTGATCATATTATTAATTTTTAAATTTTTACGGATACGTTATCTGGCATTCAAATCAATAGTAGCCACGTTACTTCCATCCTTTGTTTTTTCGATAACATCTTTATGCTCTACTGAGAAAAGAAGTGTGGATGGGTCTACATATTTTTTCTTTTTAACCGGAGTTTTTATAGAATCGGCTTTTGCCATGAGTTTAGGATTAGAAATCTGAGTGATATCCAGTTTCTTCAAAGGAAGAGTTTCTTTAGGGATAAGTTTATTCTGGTCCATTGCCATAGGAGAAATCGCTTCTTGCTTATCCTGAGAAAGAGTTTTTTTCACCTCCTTTTTATCGTTATTTTCAACTGCCAGCGGGACATGATTCTGAACCGGATCTTTTACCATTTCTTCTGTAGTATTTTTTCCGGTTTGCGTTACAATTTCCGGCTGAGTTTCGGAAGGTTGATTCAGGAAAAAAAGAACGCTTCCCAAGCTGAATGTCAAAATCAAACATGCTGCTACTAAAAACCAGTTCATTTTTGATTTGGAACGGTTATTATTGTTATTCTGAAGCTCAATTTCGGACCACAGATCTCTTGATGGAGCAATTTCTCTTTCCTCAATCTGCTTTTTGATCTGAAATTCAATATTATCTTTAGACATTTTCATTTTTCACTTTTTTTTGTTGTTGAAAGTAGATCTTTCTTAATTTTTCTTTTGCTCTGAACAGTTGTGTTTTGCTGACAGCCACTGAAATCTGCAAACTATCAGCAATTTCCTGATGAGAATATTCTTCCAGCACATACAGGTTAAAAACCATTCTGTAGGCATCGGGAAGCTGATCCAAAAGCTCTTGTGCATTAAAATCACAATCAATCTCTGCTTCATGGATATCTTCATGAAAAGATTGGTTAATCTCGTCCAGATAGAAAACAGTTTTATGACTCTTGATAAAATTCAGGCATTCATTTACGACAATTCTTCTTGCCCAGCTTTCCAGGTTCGACTCTCCTCTGAAGCTTTCTATGTGCTTAAAAATTTTACAGAATGCTTTAATGAGACAATCTTCGGCCTGATACAAATCGCTTACATAGCTTTTGCTTACACTCAGGAATCTCTTTACATTCTGTTCATAGAAAATCTTCTGTGCAGCCGGATCCTGTTTCTTCAGGAGGCTTAACAAATCATTCTTTTTATTTCCGAACAAAAGTTTCATGCTTATGCTGTTTCTATACTAAAGACAATCAAAACAAAAAAAGGTTACAACTTGAAAAAAAATATTTTATTATTTACTACAATAAGTTGATCTTTTTTGTCCAGAGTTACAAATTCCCACACTTTTTTATTTCGAGAAACAAAAGAAAAACCTTTAAATAAAAAACTGAATAGCAATATTTTAATTAAAGATATTCTGTATTCATTTTTTTCCTATATTAGGGATATAATTAATTTAAAACTAAATCCATGAAAAATCTAAAAAAATTAGACAGAGAAAATCTAAAAGCAGTATTAGGAGGTGGCTTTACATGCCTTGGTAACCTTTACTTAATAGAGGTTAACGGCTATTCTGCATGCTGTACAAAACCCGATGTAGATCCTTGCAACTCTTCTGCATTTTGTCTGACTCCTGTGGGTATGTGTGATACTGGCGGTCCAGCTTAATTCTAAGCTCAATTAAGACAGTACCATGAAACAACTAAAAAAGTTAAAAAGAGAGAACCTGAAAACAATTAAGGGAGGAAACACACCACTATGCGACATGTATCTGGTACATTACAACGGATATTATGCGTGTTGCAGTGTACCTACTACCAATCCCTGTGAACTGAAAAAAAGGGAATGTCTGGTGGAAAACGGAATGTGTGATTCATACAATCCTGATAATCTGACATAATTCCTCTAAAAAAACTGATAAAAAAGGCTGCCTTGAATGAGACAGCCTTTTATTTTATCCTGAGAATTCATCAAGCATATTTCTGGTAGGAACAAAGAAAAGTGTTCCGGTAACTGCTGTGCTGAAATCTAAAATTCTGTCATAATTTCCCGGAGGATCGCCTATAAACATATTCGTCAACATTTTTTTTGTTGTTTCAAATGTACTTGAATAGGCAATAAAGTAAGTTCCAAACTCATTGGTAGAAGGATTCCCAAAAGGCATATTATCTCTGACGATTTTCAATTCTTCACCATTC
Source organism: Chryseobacterium sp. S0630 (assembly GCF_024158915.1). Lineage (GTDB taxonomy): Bacteria > Bacteroidota > Bacteroidia > Flavobacteriales > Weeksellaceae > Chryseobacterium. The sequence goes on from NZ_JAMZGF010000011.1 coordinate 63,335, forward strand.
TCGCCTTCTATATTGGCTAAAGCAATGTGTGAATTCGAAGGTTTTACATCATCAGACATTTCAATATCATTTTCCTTTGACCTTCCAATTACTTTCTCCTGATCTTCTGTTGACAAACTCTTCCAGGCATCCATATTGTGAAGATATTTCTGAACAAAAAGGTAACTTCCTCCTTTATACTGAGAATCTTCATCGCCTATTTTCCCAAAATAATCACGATCGTCCCCGTGAGGGTTTTCCGTTCCGTCTACAAAACCAAGAATAGAACGTGCATCCCAATATTTGAATCCATGAATCTCCAGAATACTTTCAGCTACAGAACTTAACAATCCGGATATTTCAACCGCCATATCGAAAATAAGGCTCTTGTTGTCTGCTCTCAGATGAAAATGAAGATCTCCGGGAGTAGAAACAGCAGTATGTTTTGTTCCTTTTATTTCTTTAAAATTGACTAATTCTTTTGGCAGAGGCTTTGGTAGTTCCAGTTTACTCCATGCATCTGCACCAATTCCCATGACACAACTTGCTCTGCTGTCCGGAAAACGGTTAAACACCGAATTGTTAAGATTTAACACCAACGCGCATAATTCCTGAAAAACATCTTTCAGCTGTGGACTGTCATTAAGTTTCCAGACCATGAAAATAGTATTGCTGTTGGGATAATCTGTTACATTCTGCGATTCTGTTGTATTCATACCTCTATTTTTGTGGTATTAAATATCCGAAACTGAAACCTGATCTGCAAAATATTGTTCCAAATCTTTCAATGTTTCCGGATTAGTCTGAATATCTTTTACCATGAGACCTTTGTTCACCACCACAATTCTGTTGCAGACTTCTGTGGTATGGGAAAGATCGTGCCTGGAAATAAGAAAAGTAACGCCATCCTGTTTTGATAATTCTTTAATCAGATTTTTAAGTTTGATTTGGGTGGACGGATCAAGGTTGGCAAAAGGCTCGTCAAGAATAATAATTTCAGGATTCCCGATGATAGCTCCTACAATTCCTACTTTTTTCTGATTTCCTTTTGAAAGATCACGGACATACTTCCCGGATTTCAGGATTTCACCATTGAAAAAATCATGAAAAGGTTTCAGGAATTCATCTACAGATGCTTTATTCTGACCTCTCAACTCCCCGAGAAAATAAAAATATTCCTCCGGAGTAAGATATCCAATGAGAAAGGTATCATCTACAAATGCTGATACTTTATTTTTCCAGGCTTCAGATTCGTTGACTTTAATGCCATCAATGCTTACAAATCCTGTTGTTGCCTGAATCAAATCCAGCATCAGGCTGAAAAGGGTTGTTTTTCCTGCTCCGTTATTTCCTACAAGGCCAAATGTTTCTCCTTTAGGAATGTCAAGATTTTCGATATTAAGAACCGTTGCTGTCCCGTATGTTTTTGATAGATTATGTATATTGATCATGGCTTAATTTATATTTTTAAATGCCTCCAATGTGCTGTATTTCTCTCTTTTATATTGTTTTACAATGATATCGAAGATTTTCTCTCTCAGAAAAAAGCCGATAATTCCTATAATTGCAATACTTATTACTCCACCAGTAATTCCCCATAGATATTTTGTCAGGGCAAATACTCCCATTGGGAGAAGCATTTTAGGAATCAGCAGAAGCATTGTCATTAAACTAAAACTTCCTTTTTGTCCCATTCTTTTCTCTTTTGAATTCAGATCGATCTGATTTTTATTGAAAGCTCCGGACCAAAGCGTAAATTGAGAGTTAACACCTATATTGTATAATCCTGCTGCGAAGAATGTAACGTAGATCTCCCAGCCAAAGTAGGCATAACAGAGAGCAATGATCACAGAAGCAGCTGTTATAATATTCATCAGCCACCATTTTGCTTTCAGATATTCTTTGTAGGGAACGTTCAGGGTCATCATCAATGGAAAATATGAGCTGTCAAAAGCAGGTACTCGCTGCCCAAACAGAAACTGAAAACCTCCTGTTACAAAAAGTCCCATAACCATCATCATTGCAGGGGTTTTGTAGAGTGCAGAGCTAAACATCAGCAATCCATAGAACAGAAACATAAAGCTTCCAAAAAGAATTCCTTTGGTAACTTTATTGCGTCTCAGCATTCTGATATCATTATTGATAAATGCTCCTATAACACCGTATTTATTAAGGAAGGCAATATTTTCTGTTTTCCCGACTGTTTTCTTGGCTTCAAGCCCCTGATCCAAATAAAATTCATTGCGAAGATAGCGGAAACATACCCACCAAAATATCACAAACAATAGAACAGGAATCAATGCAAAGTAAGGTTTTTCATACAAGCTGAAGAAAACCAATTCAGAATAGGACAAAACCGGAACAATATTATAATACCCCAGCGCTCCTATACCCAGAAAGCATACTCCTATGATAACTGCCAGCGTTTCTTTACCATTGAAGAAGATATTGATAAAATTATTCATGTAGAGTAATGAAACCGCCCCTATAAGCCATAATAATACTCCTGGAATACTATATCCATTGAATAACGCAATAAGTGAAAATGTAATAAAGAATAAGGAACTCAGCCAACTGAATGCTGAAAGAAACGTCTTAGCCAGCATATAATTGACCAATGTATTCTTCCTGATATTCAGAGTGAGAAACGGCTTAATATTCTGTGTAGGGATTTCCTGCCAGAGATATTTAAGAACAAGATCAATAATCCAGGCAACAATCATGAATTTTGAAACCACCTTTAAAGGATCCTGGTGCATTTCCTCCTGAATGTAGAAAAAGGCAATAAATGCTCCTCCTAAAAGGGATCCTATAAAGTAAAGAATTCCTATAAAACGGAGAATTTTCATGGTCAGATTGATCCCTAAAGATGTACCACGAAAAAAGCTTTTGATTTCAAGCCTAAGGAACTTTAGAAACATATTTTAGTTTTTATACATTAGTAAATATAATGTAAAATATGTTACAACTTTTTAAGAAAAAAGTGGATTTATTTAATTATCCTATAAGCTCTTTTGCCTGTGCTAAGGCTGCTTCCGTAATTTTACTTCCGGAAAGTAACTGAGCAATTTCGTTCAGTTTTTCCTCACTGCTTAATGGAATAATGGTAGATTGTGTTCTGCCGGAAATATCTTGTTTTACTACCTTATAATTGTCGTTTCCTTTAGCAGCAACCTGTGCAAGGTGGGAAATAACAATCAACTGCATGTCTTCGGACATTTCTCTCATCAGGTTACCGATTTCTTCAGCTACTTTTCCTGAAACACCAGTGTCAATTTCGTCCAGAATAAGGGTTGGCAACTCATCACTTTCTGCAATAATTTTCTTTACAGCAAGCATTACTCTTGATCTTTCACCGCCGGAAATAGCAGTCTGAATCGGTTTTAAAGGAAAGCCTGAGTTAGCCTGAAACAACAGCTGAATATTTTCTTTTCCAAACTGGTTAAATTCATCAGCATCCTGTAATTCTATATCCACCTTTGCTTTTTCCAGTCCTAATTTCTTGAGAAGACTTTCTGCTTTTTTGATGAAAACAGGTATATTCTTATGTCTGTTCTTTGAAAGTTTTGAAGCAAGGCTCAGAAGTGTTTTTTCTTTTTGAGAGATATTTTCTTCTGTTTCTTCAATCTGTAATTCAAGATCTGAGGCTCCTTTCTGATCTCCAGCCAGCTGATTTCTGATCTCAATCAATTCATTAAGATCTGAAACATTATGTTTAAGGAATAAAGCGTTGATTTTATTATTAAGATCGGTAAGATATATCAGATTTTCAGGATTGATTTCTACTCTTTCCGCTTCATGTTCCAATTCAGAGATAATGTCTTTAAGCTCTACAAAAGAGGTTTCCAGCCTTGAATCAAGTTCAGCAAAACTGGTAGAAATTTCGGAAATTTTTGAAAGCTTGTTGGTCGCTTCATTAAAGAATGACAGAATTCCAATTTCCTCCTGATGAAACCTTGACAGAATCTGGCCTACATTTTCAGAGATCATTCCTGCATTTTCCTGGATAGAAAGCTGATTCTGAATATCCTCATAATCAACATCGTCAAGCTTCAGCTCTTCCAATTCGTTGAGTAAAAATTCTTTATAATCGCTTTCTTTATTGGATTCTGAAAGTTGGGTTTTCAGTTTTTTCAACAACAATTTCAGCGTTTGAAATTCAGAAAACTCCTGTTGATAGTCTTCAATGATTTTTTTATTCTCAGAAAGCCCGTCGATAATTTTAAACTGATATTCTGAGGTAAAAAGATTGGATGTTTCAAATTGGGAATGGATATCAATCAGCTGTGAGGAAAGCTCTCTAAGAATATCTAAGGTTACCGGTACATCATTGATAAATGCCCGGGATTTCCCTGAGGGAAGTATTTCTCTTCGGATAATCGTCTGAAGTTCGTAGTCCAGATCGTTTTCAATAAAGAATTTCTTAAACTGATTGTTGAGAGAAAACTCGGTTTCCACCACACTTTTCTCTTCAGCTTTGGCGATTGATTTTACATCTGCTCTTTCGCCCAAAATAAGTCGAAGAGCGCCTAGGATAATAGATTTCCCTGCCCCCGTTTCACCGGTAATCACCTGTAAACCATTTTTCAATGATACTTCAAGGGTATCAATCAGGGCAAAGTTTTTAATGTAAATTCTCGAAAGCATTGATAATCCGTGTTATAATCCAATTTGAGTTTGAACTGTAAAAATAAGTTTTTTTTCATTCTTGTCCGATTAAATTAAAGCATAATTAACAGATCGCTCCTACGGAGCTTTATTTTTTCGGGGATTTCATTTTTCTTTTCTAACAGCAGATCCCGATGGGATCAAATCCAGCTCCTGTGGGAACTAACTGCTAATTCATGTTGCAAACATTGATATTTTCAAATGTATGAATCCTTTTTATCGGACAATAATGTTTCTTATTGAAGCAAGAAAATGTTTTTTGATGACCCTTTAATAATCAGCCGGCGATCTCTCAACTTATCCACCAATTTTTAGACTTTCCATTTATTCCACTTATTCTCTATATTCTTCGGTGAAAGGATGATCATTGTCTGTTTAAGATCATTAAGAATCAATCCTCCATTATTTCCGGAATTGAAAATATTGAAAATTTCATCGCTTTTAGTATCCATGAACTGGTTAAAGAAAAACGCCTGCTGGAAATTATTTTCGTACATTTTTAATTGCATCAGGGCATCAAAAATCACTTTTTTCCCGGCAGTCTGATCCTGGTTGAAAAGATTGTCTAACCCAGCTCTATGATAAGTATAAATGGTAGAACGTAACTGACTCCAGTTAGGATTCATAATTTCGTTAATCAAAATAGAACGGCTTCTCGGCTCGTTGATGGTATTCCAGCCCTCATAGTTTCTGTTTTGGGAATTCTGTGCAATCTGCTGTGCTTTTGCATACCATTGTGATCCTCCCATAGACTGGAAACTATCTGCATCCAGACCTAAAATAACATAAATATAGAAACTGATTACATCGGTAAGATTCTTCCCGGAGAATTGTCTTTCATTAAAAATAAGACTCTCATTTTCAATATATTCAAAAGCAAATCTCTGATCCTGAAGATTAATTAAAGGCGATTCGTAGGTTGTATTATACACAGGTCTTACTGCCTGAATAACAATAGATCCTTTGAATTTGTTAACATCTCTTTCTGCAATAACAATAGAAAAAGCACATTTTATTTTTTCAAAATTCTGAAGTTTCTTACCTGTCCAGCTGGTATTATTGATAAAGTCCCTGAGACTTTTCTCCAATGCTTTATAGGCCTGCTGATTACTTCCTCCCAGCTGTTGGGAGTTTACCTGTACCGTAGACAGCAGCTCCTGAGAAAAACTTTGAGTATATAGAAAAAACAGAAAAAATAAACTTATAATTTTTTTCATTGTCTATTAAAAATTGAGAACGGAAATTTATTAAAATTATTTTAAAAGTTGAGACTCAACAAAATCGAGAATATCTTTTGCTACATCATCCTTGGATTTCAGATTGAATTCCTTCTTCTCTGCTTTGGTAAATATCTTGATTTTATTGGTATCATTTTTAAAACCGGCTCCTTCATCACGAAGAGAATTGAGAACAATCATATCCAGATTTTTCTTTTCCAGCTTTCCTTTTGCATTTTCCTCTTCATTTTGAGTTTCCAGCGCAAATCCTACCAAAAACTGGTGGGTCTTCTTTTCGCCCATTGTTTTAAGGATGTCCGGATTTTTAACCAATTCAATCGTCAGGTTTTCATCGTTTTTTTTGATTTTTTCCTTGGCAACGTCTTTTGGTGCATAATCTGCTACTGCTGCACTGGCAATTCCTATGTCTATGCTGTCGTAAAATTCAAATACTTTAGCCAGCATTTCTTTGGCTGAAGTCACTTTATGAAGTTCAACATTCGGATCATTAATGGTTTGAAAACTCGGTCCTGAAATCAGAATTACTTTTGCCCCTCTTTTTGAAGCTTCTTCTGCAAGAGAGAATCCCATCTTTCCAGATGAATGATTTCCGATGAATCTTACCGGATCTATAGCTTCATAGGTAGGCCCGGCAGTAATTAAAACCGTTTTTCCTTCGAGGCTTCGTGAATGGATATTTGAATTAAAATAATGTTCAACAGTATTAAAAATTGTTGCCGGTTCTGCCATTCTCCCCTGTCCGATCAGTCCGCTGGCCAACTCTCCGTTTTCCGCAGGAATAATAATATGTCCAAAACTTTCTGCCAGCTCCAGATTCTTTTTTGTAGAAGGGTGCGCATACATATCAAGGTCCATTGCAGGAGCTATGAATACGGGGCATTTTGCAGACATATAAGTGGCAATAACAAGGTTATCACACATTCCGTGAACCATTTTAGACAGTGTATTGGCTGTACATGGAGCAACGATCATAACATCCGCCCACAGAGCCATTTCCACATGACTGTTCCATGTTCCGTTATCACTATAAAAATCCGAATACACTGGTTTTTTGGATAATGTAGACAGACTTAGTTTCGTTACAAAGTTTTCTGCATCAGGAGTCATAACAACCTGTACTTCGGCACCTTTCTTCACAAAGTCTCTGATCAGAAAGTGGATTTTGTAAGCCGCGATTCCTCCAGAGACAGCGATAAGTATCTTTTTACCGGAAACACTCATTTAGTTCTAATTTTTTGAAATACTAAAGTACTTATTTTTTCCCACACAATGAGGCTTTAAAACAACAAAGGTCATAAAAGAAGTGAATTCCTTTATGACCTTGATTTATTAAAATACAGAAGATTACTTTCTTTCTTCTGTTTTTCTGAAATAAACATCTTCGTTTAACCATTCTTCAATAGCAATTGAAGTTGGCTTTGGAAGCTTTTCGTAATGTTTAGAGATCTCAATTTGCTCTCTGTTTTCGAAAACCTCTTCTAATGTAGAATTGTGAACGGCAAATTCATCCAATTTGTTGTGAAGTTCCGTACGGATCTCCGCATTGATCTGCTCTGCTCTCTTTCCCATGATAACAATAGCTTCATAGATTGAACCTACTTTATCTTCAATCTTATCTTTGTCGTAAGTAATTGTATTTACTTCTGCTTTTGTATCTTTTACACTCATTTTGAGAAAATTATTTTTATTTTAAGATGGCAAATTTACGAATTATCTTTGAATTTTGAAAGTCGCCGCAGGAGGAGGTGTCTTAAGTGCTGCACTGTCCCTCTGTAACTGCATTGCTTTCTTTTCATTACTAATTTGATCCTTGATTTGCTGTTCTGTTTTATCTTTATCTGCCAGTTTTTCAGCTTCTTTTTTCTGTTTCGCAGTTAAAGCCGCAATTCTGGCCTCAGTTATTTTTTTAACTCCTACGAAATTCTGTTTTTCTTTTTCCAGTTTTTCTCTAAGATCGGTTGCCGTTTTAGAGTATTCTGTGTTAGGAAGCTCTTTTTCTACCAGTTTTGTATAAGTAAGTGCACTTTCAATACGCTCATCTTTCAGACCATATATAGATTTCATCGCCAATTCATAACGTGATTTCATGATATAGTCATAGATTTTTGAACGAAGTTTTGTACTTGGAAAATCTTCCAAAACATTTTCAAATGCTACATTGGCTGCTTTATACTCGCCCATTTTGTAGTATTGTCTTCCGTTTTCATAAGCTTTAAATTCTAGCTTATAAGACAATTCATCAATTAACTGGCTGATATTTTTAGATCTTTCAGAGTTAGGATAATTGTTCAGGAACTCCTGAAGCTCATTGATGGCCAATTCTGTACTTGACTGATCCAGGTTATAATCCATAGATCCTTCATAGTAACATAATGCAGACATATATGCTGCTTCTTCTGCTCTAGGATCTTTAGGAAAACTTACTGCGAAATTTTTAAACTGGTGACCTGCCAGCTTATAGCTTTTGTCATAATAGTTGGCATAAGCTGTGTTGAAACCTACGTTAGGAAAATCATCTGTTCCCGCCACAAGATTGGCAAGCCTGTCGTAAAGAGCCAATGCATTTTTCCACTTTTTCTTAGCAAAATTTTCATTAGCTGCTTTCAAGATAAATTCTTTATCAGCACTTCTCATTGCTCTTTCCTGCTGGCTTACGCAAGATGTAACCACCGCTACAGCAAAAAGACCTAAAATATATTTTTTCATATATAAAATTCAACAGTTTTCGGATTATACAGCCGATTTACTAATTTGCAAAAATATAACTTTTTTGCCAATAGATTTTTTTTTATGAATATTTAACGTAATTTTAGTCTGCAGCGTATCCCAAAATTGCAAAAACACTTAATAAAAGATTCATTCTCACCTTTTTCTCCGCTTCTTTTGCATAGGTTTCCTCATTTTTGCTCGGAACATAGAGCTCATAGAAATTTTTATTTCTGATGACAAATAAAGTGGATCCAATGATCATGGTAAGAATATCTTCAGGTTTGGGAGTAAAAGTAAAAACGCCTGATGCAACCCCTTTCTTAATGACTTCATCCAGTTTTTTCACAAATAACTGATAGAAATCCAGCAGTTCATCTTTCAGGTTCTCTGTATGACGAAGTTCCTGGGTCACGAAACCATGAAAATAATTATACTTGAAAAGCTGAGAAACGATATATTTAATCATTTCCCTCAATTGCATTTCAGGTTTACCTTCTTTGATGGTATCTGCAAATTCTGAAAAATTTTCTCTGGTTTTCAGTACTCTGTACTGATAGAGATAGGACATCATTTTCTCTTTAGAACCGAAGTAGTAAGAGATCATGGCGACGTTGATATTTGCTTTAGAACAAATATCTCTTACAGAAGTTCCCTCATATCCTTTCTTGGCGATGAGCTCTTCTGCAATATCCAATATGTGAATCTGTTTTTCTGTAAATTTTTTTTTCATGAAGTGCACTTTGAGTAAAGTTAAGAAATTTTTAACACATTTATAAACGATCGTTTAATAATTTTAAATTAATTCTGAAAATACTTACTTTTGAACATGGATTTTTTTGATTTTCATCATCATAAGAAATATGTCAGAAACGGAATTTACAATATGAACATTGAGCAAATTCCGCCTGATTTCCCTTATTCTATTGGAATTCATCCCCAAGATATTGATGCTAATAATCTCGAACAACAGTTTTCATGGATGAAAAGTATGATGTTTCAAAATTGTTTTGCCATTGGTGAATGTGGTTTAGATTCTTTAGTTTCTATAGATCAGAAAATTCAGGAAGATGTTTTTTTAAGACAGATCAGAATCGCCAATGAAGTCAAAAAACCTATGATTATTCATTGTGTCAGAAAATTTTATGAGGTCATTTCTTTTAAAAAGAAAGCCGAACAGCCCATGATCATTCATGGTTTTAATAAAAAACGTCAAATTGCTGAAGACCTTCTTGCCAATAATTTTTATCTGAGTTTTGGAAAAGCTGTTTTGTATAATTTATCTTTGCAGGATATTTTAAAAAACACTCCATTAGACAAATTCTTTTTAGAAACTGACAATGAAGATTTTAGCATCGAAGAATTGTATGATAAAGTTTCGGAAATAAAAGGTATTTCTTTGGAGCAGCTCAATGAACAAATTTTAGAAAATTTACACTCAATAAAAAATGGATAAGTACTGGTTGGAAAGAACGGAGCTTCTGGTAAAAGAAGAAGGCTTGGAAAAATTGAACAAAGCCACTGTTTTGGTTGTTGGTTTAGGCGGCGTAGGTTCTTTTGCAGCTGAATTTCTTGCAAGAGCCGGAGTTGGCAATATGACGATTGTGGATGGTGATACAGTAGATATTACTAATATCAACAGACAGTTACCTGCCTTACGTTCTACTGTAGGAAAACATAAAGTAGAAGTTGTAGCTGAAAGACTTTTAGATATTAACCCTGATCTTAATTTAACCAAAATCAATGAGTTTCTAAATCCTGAAAGAATGGATGAAGTTCTGGATTCTGCAAAATTTGATTATGTTTTAGACTGTATTGACAGTGTAACGCCAAAACTTTGTCTGATTATTGCGGCCAAAAGAAGAAGGATAAAAATCGTAAGTTCAATGGGTGCCGGTGGAAAAACCGATCCAAGCAAGGTAATGGTAAGAGACATCAGCAAAACTGAACATTGCCACCTTGCAAGACAGGTAAGAAAAAGGCTGAAAAAAGTAAAAATTGACAAAGGTGTTCGTTGTGTTTTTGCTAATGATATTCAGGATGAAGAAAGTTTGAAAATGACGGACGGAACCAACTATAAAAGATCTTTTTACGGAACAATAAGTTATATGCCTGCCATTTTCGGATTGTATACGGCTTCAGAAGTGATTAATCATTTATTAAATCAGGATTAAAATATTCTCTCACATATTTCACAGATTTTTAAAACGATTTTCATGTCTTAATCTCTGAAATCTGTGGGAGAAAAATAAAAAAATATATTTACACTTCGTAAATGACAAATTCCAAATATCCCAGAGCGGAAAAGCTCAAAAAAAACACAGAGATCAGTTTGCTTTTTGAGAAAGGTAAATGGAGAACGAGCGGAAACCTGAGAATTATTATTCTAAAGGATAAACCCAACCTTTCTGTAGAAGCTGCAAGATTTGGAGTTTCTGTTTCTAAGAGATATTTTAAAAGAGCAGTACACAGGAATCGTATCAAAAGGTTACTGAGAGAATGCTATCGTCTGAATAAAGATCTTTTCAGGCAAGCCTTTGGAGAAAAAACTATGGCCATGCTATTTTGGGTTTCTCCTGAGATGCCTCCTAAATTTCAGGATGTGGAGGCTCAGTTTATCAAGCTTTGTGAAGCTCAGAAAAAGTAATCATCTTTTCTGATAAAATAATAAAAATCTGTGAGACATTTTCTTGCAGATTTTTTTATTTCCCACAGATCGCACAGACTTACACAGATAAAATCTTCTTTTTACTTTCTGGCAAATCACAAATAGTAAAGCTCAAAACCTCGTACCCCGCATCCCGTATCTGGAACTCTAAAATCAACAACGCTCCAAATATCATATAGTTTTTGTAATTTAGGGAAAACAATAAATCTGAAAATTAATATGTTAGACAACCTTCCCTATTTTTCTTATATAATCAGTGCATTTATTGGGATTGGATTGGCAGCCGCTACAGGTTTCCGGGTATTTCTTCCTATGTTTATTGTAAGCCTTGCCTCTTATTTCAACTGGATTCCAATGAATGAGCATTTTGAATGGCTTGCTGGTCTTCCTACACTTATTACGACAGGAATAGCCACTATTATTGAGATATTGGCTTATTACATCCCTTTTGTTGACCATTTACTGGATACTGTTTCTATTCCTATGGCAACAGTGGCTGGTTCCATATTATTTGCAAGTCAGTTTGCTGATCTTGGAACTTTCCCACAATGGGCATTGGCATTAATTGCCGGTGGAGGTACAGCAGCTACCATCAGCTCTGGATTTGCAGGAATAAGGGCTGCTTCTACTGCGACGACCGGAGGTTTAGGAAACTCGGTGGTAGGAACAACAGAGACAGCCGGTGCGGGTATCATGTCTATTCTTGCAATGGCAGCTCCGGTAATAGCAGCCATATTTGCCATCATTACCTTAATTGTTGTTATTGTATTTGGGCGGAAGGCCTGGAAAAAATTAAGAAGCACTAAAAGCAATTCTCAGGAGTTATAAAATAAAAAAAGGTACTGTTTTAATCAGTACCTTTTTCTTTTTAATTTTTACTTCTGAAGTCCTTAATATCTTTAATCTTGGATTCAAAATATTCTTTTTTCCCGGGACTCTTTTTGATAAGTATTTCAAACGCTTTTATGGCCTTTGTATATAGTTTCTGTTCAAAATAAAGATTAGCCAATGTCTCTGTCATCAAATGTGAGATATCGTCATTCTTTTCTTTTACAACATAGGTACTTTCTTCTTTTAACTGACTGATTCTAGGATTGTTCTCAATAAAGTTCTCAATAGCCTTTTCTTTGATTTCTGATTTTTCCTTTTCAATCTCTTCTGTTCTGTCAATCTTAAGCCAGCTCTGCCATGTGTTGATAAAACCTGGAACGTTGCTGTCTATGGATGATTGAGTCGTATTTTTCATAGTAACCTCCTGTACTTTTTCTACAGGTTCTTCTTTCTTTTCCTCCTGCTTTTCTTCAACTTTAAGGGTAGAAATATCAGTTCCAAAGAAGGAAACATTCATTACAGGTACATTTTCTTTTAAAGTCTCAGTATTAGATTTTTCTTCATCAACTGATTCAGTGGGTTCAGAATGATCCTCTTCAATTTGTGATGTTTCTAGTACTGAAATAACTTCTTCCTGAGTGGTTCCTGCAACAGTTTCGGACGTTTGTTCCTCTTCAATAATTACTTCAGGTTCTACAGCTGGCGTTATTTTCTCTGTTGGGGTTTTTATTTCTGGAGCTGATACCTGTTCAGGTTTACTGATTAAGGAATCCGGCATATTGGATTCCACACTCATTGGTTTCCATGCAGATTGTACTTCAGGAGCTTCTTCTATGTTTTCTTCAGTAACTTCAGGTTTAGTTTCCTCAACTAGAGATATCTGATTCTCAACAACTTCTTCCTGTACAGGTTCTTCTTTTATTTCTTCAGGTTTTTCTTCACTTGTTGACCAGAAATGGAAGTTTTGAGTATCTGCGAAGCTAATTTCATGATCTTCAACTGTTTCAGGCTCTATTTCTTCTTCTTGCGGAACAAGTTTAGTTTCCTTCATTTTTTTCTCCACCTCTTCAATCAGGCGTCTCATTTCCTCCTCGTGTTTATTGACATTCGGTTGGGAAATTTCTGCGGTTTCCGCTATTTCTTCGTTGTTAGCCTGGATTTTAACGTCCGGCATAAATGAATCTGTTCCATGGAAACTTACTTCCGCATCAGATAATTCCACTGACGGCAATTCTTCATGCCCATTTGCTTCTTCTTTTTCAACAGAAATCTGATCTTCGTCAATGATGGTTTCTGGTGTAAAGTTTTCTCCGGCTTCTGTTTCAGCTTGTACTTCTTCCTCAGAAACCAATTCAGTTTCATGAGCGGATTCCTCCTTTACAGAATCTTCTGCTACTGCTTCCTCACTATTTACTTCCGATACTAAAGGTGCAACTTCATGAAAGCTGGTATTATCTTCTTCTTCAATTTTTTCTTCCTCTTTTGCTGAAGAAATCTGCTCTTCGGGAATAACAGTTTCCGGTGTAAAATTCTCTCCGCCATTTTCCTCCGCTTCAACTTGTACAGATTCCACTTTCTCCTGAACCGGTTCTTCAACTATAGTCTCAGTCTTCTGGATTACCAGAGTTCCAGATTCAAGGGTAGATTCAATATCTATTGTCTCAGAATTTTCTTCATCCAGGAAGTTTTCTTCTCCTTCAAATAAAATTCTGTTTCGTTCACCGTTTATATAAATGTGTTTAACTTCCTGTGCGGTTGGTAAAACACAAGTACTTTTCTCCTCTTCCAAAGGTTTTTCCAAAGAAACTTCCTCTTCTCTCCTGATGGGAAAGGATTGGATCTTTGGAGTAAATTGGACAGGTTTTTCAATTGTTTTAGAAGGTTTCTTCTCTTCCACAATTTCAGGTTTCACCTCCTGTCTGATCTTTCCGTTGATCAGCTGATATAAAATCTTTTTATCAGTAGTATATGCAGCCGTTATAGAAAGCTCCTTCTGATAGTTTTCTTTTTCGTACAGATGCACTCCATACAGATGAAGCGCCCTGATATTCTGAATATAAGGAAAAGTGTGAATCTCTTCTTTCAAAAGACCAAGGTCTTCTAACTGAATATTTTTCGGATTTTTTATTAATTCTAAAACTCTCGGATTCATCTTACCAATTCGCTACAATGTCGTTAAATATCTTATTAATAATTCTATCTGTTACCAGTTTTACCTGCTGGTCTTCGATCTGACTTAGGGATACATCACTGTTGAAAGCAGCTTCATCAGAGTATGTTCTGTCAAAACTTGCATCCGGATGAATTTTATTTTCATAATGTACCTTTACTGTAATCGTAAGTTTATTCTGTGCCTGCTGAATCACTCCTCCAGAAGGGTTGGTCTGGGTATTGGAACTGATGGTGGTAGGGGTAATGGAATAGTCAGTAATTTCTCCTTCTATCAGGATATCCGGATTTTCTTTTGTTCCTTTCAAAGTGGTTCTCTGAAGGAATCTGTTTTGTATTGCTGTAGAAAACTGTTGGGATAATGCAGGGTTTACAAGAGGTGCATTATTGGGAAATTCATTAATCTGAACTGTTTTCTCGTCTGTAAGGGACGATCCCGTAAAGCTGTAGCATGAATTTAAAACTCCCAGCAATGCAAAAAGCATTCCCGTTAACAGTGATTGTTTCAAGCTGATATTGTTAATTTTAAAGTTCATTTTTAGATCCGATTTCAATAATTTCATCATATTCAATTTGTTGAATAGCATCTTCATAAGCAAAATAATTTGCTGTGTATAAGAATGGTAAGGTAAGAAAAATTCCTATCCCACAAGCAATAATACCAATCTGGGACAAAATACTCACTACCAATGAGAAAAGAAAAATTGACAATAGATTTCCTTTGCTCATTATTTTTGAAATATTCCAGGCTTCTTTTACTTCTTTGATTCCTTTAAGACTGATTAATGGTATGATATAAAAACCTTTTAATACAAAGTAATATATCGCGCCAATCAATAAAAACATATAGGGAAACCCAAAAAATGCTACCATTGGATTGGGTTCATTACCCTCAGATAATGCACCTGATATACCCAGCACAGCAAATAAAGGAATGTAAAGCAATAAAACACCACCAAAAACAATTAACTGCAACATAAAATAAGGCATGAAGTCTTTGAAATCAAAAATATCTCCAGGACTTGCCGGCTGATTTCTGTTCAACCTTTGAAGGTATTTGTATAAATTACCCATTGCAAGCAGTCCGCAGAACGGAATAATAGACATCACAAAGCATACTAAAAATGCTACAAAAATATTCCCGAAATCTTTCTTTAAAAGTTCGAAACCTTTGTTAATGTATTCTCCGAGCTTAAAATTGATCGGCTTAGGTGTTAAATTGACTTTCATTATTTATGTTTTGCTAATCTTCCAGGTTATATTGTTTTATTTTTCTGTATAAAGTTCTTTGTGAAATTCCAAGCTCATCTGCAGCTCTGTTTCTACGTCCTTTATGCTTCTCCAAAGCTTTGATAATCAAATCTTTTTCATTATTCTGAAGAGAGAGTGATTCTGGTCTGTTTTCTTCTATTTCAATATCTTCTATATCTTCATAGCTGTCCTCAGGCGTCGAAATAATCGTAGGAGTCTGCACTGCCGGAGTATCATTATTATTATCAAAATATAACAAAGATCCGGAGTTCACCTGTGGCTGACTTTCAGGAGTATAGATTCTGTTGATCAGGTTTTTCTCATGGTTGCTAAGATCTGATGTTCCTCTGTTCTTGATCAGTTCCGAAGTTAAGGATTTTAAATCATTAATATCATTCCTCATATCGAATAGAATTTTATACATGATTTCTCTTTCACTTCCGAAATCGCTCTGTTTTGGAGTGCTTTGAGTATTGACAACCATTGGAAGATGTGTTTCCATAGGAATATACTCGGCAAGCTTCTCAGCTGTGATATTTCTGTTCCTTTCCACAACGGTCATCTGCTCTACTAAATTTCTTAGCTGGCGGACGTTACCCGGGAAGGAATAACTTTCTATGTAATGAACAGCGCTTTGCTCCAGTTCCAGTTCCGGCATTCTGTATTTTTCTGCAAAGTCTATTGCAAATTTTCTGAATAGCAAATGGATATCTCCTTTTCTTTCTCTCAAAGGCGGCATATCAATCTGCACGGTATTCAAACGGTAATACAAATCCTCACGGAATCTTCCGTCATGGATGGCTTTCATCATATTAACGTTGGTAGCAGCCACAATTCTCACATTGGTCTTCTGTACCTGTGAAGAACCTACTTTCATAAATTCACCACTTTCCAGCACTCTTAAAAGACGAACCTGAGTTTGTAGAGGAAGTTCTCCTACCTCATCCAAAAAGATGGTTCCTCCGTCTGCTACTTCAAAATATCCTTTTCTTGTAGCTGTAGCCCCTGTAAAAGCTCCTTTTTCGTGTCCGAATAATTCAGAGTCTATAGTTCCTTCCGGAATTGCTCCACAGTTTACAACAATATAAGGCTGATGTTTTCTTCTGGATTCTGAATGAATGATTTTCGGAATAAATTCTTTCCCTACTCCACTTTCTCCAATCACCAATACAGAGATATCTGTAGGTGCCACCTGGATAGATTTTTCGAGGGCACGATTGAGTGCAGGAAAGTTTCCGATAATTCCGAAACGGTTTTTTATGTTTTGTAGCTCGTTGCTCATAAGTAAATTTTTGATTATTGACTGAATGTTAATCTTCTACAGCTCTTCAATTTCTTTTCTGTAGACTTTGTTAAAGTGATGAGTGTAGACATCTTTCATGGTCTTTCCTTCATCATACGTTTGTAAGGCTAACATTTTTAAATCCAAATAATCTTTGTTTCTGATCTTAGAAACTTTACTTTTAAAGTATATATTCTCAGCAAAGTCGTACTCTTTGCTTTGTTTTTCAAAATTTTCCAGGGCTCTGTCATATCTTCCCAGCTCGAAATAGGTAACTCCCAGCTGATAATGATCAAACATTCCCTTCACATAACCTCTGGTAGCCAGAAGTCTTTCTATAATCCCTGCGGCTTTTTCTTTCTGTCCTAAAGCACTGTAGGACATAGCTCTTACTACGTCCAGATTATAGTCCCCGTTTTGAGATCTTCCTAAGTCTCCGGGCTCATATTTTTTTAACCATTCTAAATCCTGAATTGCTCCTTTATAGTCTCTTAAGAACTGAAACTTCGTCCAGCCTCTGTAACCAAGGTGCATTTTGGGGTCTAAAGCAACCGCTTTATCCATTAAAATTTTCCAGGTTACGAAATCTCCGTTTTTAAGATATGGAACTGCTTTTTCCATATAAGCATGGGAGAAATCGGGACACAATTCAATGGCTTTATCAAAGCCTTCCTGAGATTCTGCGAACCCCTGTAAATCTGAAGCCCAGTTGTATAACTCACACGCTTTTTTACAGTTCTCACCCTCTACTGCATTACAGTTGACCTGTGCAATAGTATTGGTGTAAACGATAAGTAACAAAAAGCTAAGGTAATACCTCTGAAACTTTTCCATTTTCAATTTTATAGGTTAAATACTGATAATAATCTACTTTTAAACCTTTTATCTCTTTCGGCATCCAGCCATTGAGTGATTTTGTAAACTGCAGCAGTTTATTTTCCAATTCTTCATCCAGTACAGAATCTTTCAGATCCGGGCTCATATGCTGTAATCTGAAGAGACCTGTCTTTCCTTCACAATTTACTAAAAATCTCACGGTAATATAGCCGTTGATCTTTTTTTCAGAATATATATTTTCTTTTTTAAGTTTTTCAGTGATCGCAATCTTTTCACCCTTATAGCTAAATTCCTTTGAACCCTGATAATACTGAAAACTGAAATGTCCCCATTTTTCTGAGCCACACTTCTTAAAATCAGCATTATCCAATTTCGCATCGAATTTGATATCTCCTACGGTTGCAGGATATTTTTTTACATTTTTTTCTGTCTGGCTAAATACCATAGCAAACGAAAGCATTGCAAAAAGATAAACTGCTTTGATCACTGCTTAATTTTGTTCTACTGTTCTCCCTAAAAGTGTGCCTTGTGTATTGTCATGTACAAAAACGTTCACAATGTCACCTATTTTCTGTCCTTCCAGTTTATCGAAAACACATACAGCATTCTGAGAGTTTCTTCCTTTCCATTGGTTTTTGTTCTTCTTGGAAATTCCTTCAATCAGCACCTCATGTACTCTGCCTACATAAGATTTCATTCTTTGGTTTGAAAGCTCACCCTGAAGAGCAATAACCTCAGCAAGACGTCTCTGTTTCACATCAGCCGGAATATTGTCTTCCATTTTCTTGTGAGCCGGTGTTCCCGGTCTTTCTGAGTAGGCAAACATATAACCGTAGTCATATTCTACTTCTCTCATCAAGCTTAAGGTATCCTGGTGATCTTCTTCAGATTCATTACAGAATCCAACGATCATATCCTGAGAGAATGCTACTTCCGGAACAATTTCCTTGGCTTTTCTGATCAGATCAAGGTATTCTTCACGGGTATGCTGTCTGTTCATCGCTTCAAGCATATTATTGCTTCCGCTTTGTACAGGAAGGTGAACATATTTACAGATGTTGTGATGCTTTGCCATCATTTTGAATACATCCAGACTCATATCCTGAGGATTTGAAGTAGAGAATCTGATTCTCAGTTCCGGAACGGCTTTAGCCACTAAATCAAGAAGCTGAGCAAAATTAACGGCTGTTGCTTTCTGCATTTCAGAAGCTTTGGCAAAGTCTTTTTTAGGACCTCCTCCATACCAAAGGTAAGAGTCTACGTTTTGGCCTAAAAGGGTAATTTCTTTATATCCGTTATTGGCAAGGTCTTTACACTCTTCAATAATAGAGTGTGGATCACGGCTTCTTTCTCTTCCTCTTGTAAAAGGAACTACACAGAATGTACACATATTATCGCAACCTCTGGTAATGGTAACAAATGCGGTAACACCGTTTCCTCCTAAACGAACAGGATTGATATCTGCATAAGTTTCTTCTTTGGAAAGAATTACGTTAATCGCATCTCTTCCATCATCGGTTTCTTTTAAAAGATTTGGTAAGTCTCTGTAGGCATCCGGACCTACAACAAGATCAACCAATTGCTCTTCTTCTAAAAACTTGGTTTTCAGCCTTTCCGCCATACATCCCAGAACTCCTACCGTCATATTCGGTCTTTCTTTTTTCAGATTTTTGAACTGAGAAAGACGCATTCTTACCGTCTGTTCAGCTTTTTCTCGGATGGAACATGTATTTAAAAGAATCAAATCGGCTTCTTCAACTTTCATCGTTGTATTATAGCCTTGTTCATTAAGAATGGATGCAACAATTTCAGAGTCAGAGAAATTCATCTGACAACCATAGCTTTCTAAAAACAGTTTTTTAGAGTTCTCCGGTCTTTCTGCAATAGCAAAAGCTTCGCCCTGTTTTGTTTCGTCTATATATTTTTCCTGCACGATAATCGATTTAAGGCCCGCAATTTTAAATTACGAACAAATAAGTTTGCAAAGATACAAAATATTGTGACAGAATGTCAGGAGATTATCTGTATCTGTTATCATGGAAATTTTGATCCATTATTTTATCCTGATCTTCCAAATCTTTCTGAAGATCAAATTGTTGAAAAATCGGTTGGCTAATTTTAGCTCTCATTGGAATATTATTAAATGTAGCAGGATTCCATTTTCCTTTTATTCTAGATAGACTATTGATGATATCTTTCTTTTCATAGTCAAAAAAATCACCTTCAATATTGAAATCCTCCATTTCGCCATTCTCATTGACAACAAATGTCAACAAGGCTCTTTTGTCCTCGTTTTTCTTTACGAATCTTTCAAAAATAGACTTAACCTCAAATCCAAAAGCTTTTATTCCTTTTTTAAAAGTTGGGCCTTTCTTTTCGTTTTTACTTGGATCATCTTTGGAATTAACTAAATAAAAAGGATTTATTTCAATTTTGGCAATTGCTCCCATAAATTTCCCGTTCACTTTTGCCGGCATCCATTTTTTGAGATGGGGAATAATTTTACGGCTGAAATCAAATGCACATTTATTTTTTTGAATATTTACAGTGTCAAAATCTTTAACATAATTGATGGTTGAATTTTCAAACACAAGAATCTGTACACTATACCGTTCTTCACTTTTTTCACAAGGCAGCAGCTTTTGTTCTTTAACAACCTTTACCATTTCCTTATTTAATTGATTCAACCCACCAGCATAAAAGTCTTGGTCATAAGGATATTTATCCAAAACTTCATTTTGAGCAAAAATTAATTTTGTTGTAAAGAAAGTGATGAGCAACAAAAATTTCTTAATCATGATTATAGGTATTGTTAACAGAACTGATTTTTATTTATTGTTGTACAATCAACTGAAACTCCTTTTTTGGATAATGGTTTCCATTTGATTTTTATTTTTTCCAGAGCTTATTTTATCCCTTTAATAAATATCTCCCTGCATTTAAATTTTGAAAAGAAAACCTTTATATCTAATCGATATCCACAGACATTGAAGAGAAGTTCATTTTAACTTTAATCTGTGAAGCTACAGGCTGTCCGCCACAAGAGGCCGGAGTCCAGTTTTTCTTTATTCTTCTTACTACATATTGCATATCATCAAAAAAAACTTCACTGTTCTGTACTTTGGGCATTCCTTTCACATCTACTACTTTTCCTTTAGCATCAAGCACTAAGGTAAATGTAAAATCACCTGTAAGAGCATAGAAATCAGAATTCAGGTATGCATACATATATTTGTTTAGGATTTCTTTATAAGCCGCAACACCTCCTTCATAGGCCGCAGGTTTAAAATCATTACATTTTACAGCCACCTGCATAAAAGGTTCTTTGATGTCTATTTTCAGAACATTTTTATTACTCTCCCTGATAAAAGAATCATCCCGCTCTTCCTGATCCTGTGCAAACGAAAAATTAACTGCACATAAAGCCAAAAATAAAAGTATTGTTCTCATAATTTTGTTTACAAATAATAAACAAAGGTAAATATTTAGCTTATTTATAAAAAACAAAACTTCACGCAAAGCATGAAGTTTTAGAATTTAAATATTATGAATTCAAAGCAAGTTTTGAATTCATTGCTTCTTAATCTTATAGCAGACCCTTAATGTGTTTATAATTACTTTTTACAGTTTCAAAAACCTCATCCATTTTACCACCAAGCATCAACTGAGCCATAGACTTGGTCATTCCCATAATCTGGTCAAATTCAATCTTAGGAGGAAGAGCCAGCGCATTAGGATTGGTGAAAATATTCAGAAGATAAGGTCCGTTGTGATCCAGACATTCTTTGATAGCACTTTCTACATCTTCCGGAAGATGAACGTTTTTTCCCGGATAGCCCATAGCGTGTGCAACCATTGCAAAATCCGGGTTAATCATATCTGTTTCATTATCCGGCATTCCGCCAACTTCCATTTCCAGTTTTACCATTCCCAACGTTCTGTTGTTGAAAACAATTAGTTTCACAGGAAGCTTATACTGAAAAATAGTAGCCATATCTCCTAACAGCATAGATAATCCTCCGTCTCCACACATGGCAATCACCTGTTTCCCAGGATGAGCTAAAGCTGCTCCGATAGCCATTGGCATTGCGTTCGCCATTGATCCGTGATTGAATGAACCCAGCATTTTCCTTTCGCCTGTTCCTGTAATAAATCTTGCTCCCCAAACACAGCACATTCCGGTATCAACCGTAAAAATCGCGTCATGCTTAGCAAGTTTATCCAACGTGTGCGCCACATATTCCGGCTGAATAGCATTCTCTTTTCCAGAATCTTTAACATACTCCAACTGGTTTTCTTTCACTTTATCATAAAATGCCAGCTGCTCGTTCAGGAAATGAACATCTGTTTTTTCTTCCAGTAAGGGCAGTAGTGCTTTAATGGTTTCTTTGACATCTCCAGCAAGTCCTAACTCTAATTTTGCTCTTCTTCCTAATCTTTCAGGACTTTCATCAATCTGGACAATTTTATTCTTTACAGGCATGAATTTCTGATAGGGAAAATCCGTCCCCAGAAGAATGACGAGATCAGCTTCGTGCATGGCGTGATACGCCGAAGGAAATCCTAACAATCCTGTAAGTCCTACTTCATTAGGATTATTGGGTTGGATAGCCATTTTTCCCCTAAATGAATATCCTACGGGCGCTTTTAACAGATTAGACAAAGCAATCACCTCATCACGGGCTTCAGCTGCTCCTATTCCACAATACAGTGTTACCTTTTTGCTTTTATTTATAAGTCCCGATAAGCTTTTTAGTTCATTATCAGATGGTCTTATCACAGGATTGGTTTTAAAGATTTGAGTGGAGGTAGAGCCTTCTTCAGCATCCAGTTCAGAAACGTCTCCCGGAAGTCCTATCACCGCAACTCCTTTTTTGGAAATTGCATGTTGAATAGCAGTCTGTACCGTTCTTTGTACCTGCTCTGGCCGGGTAATCATTTGATTATAGTAACTACAGTCGTCAAACAGTTTTATCGTATTGGTTTCCTGAAAGTAGTCCATTCCCATTTCGTCGCTTGGAATCGTGGAAGCAATCACCAACATGGGGACATGAGAACGATGCGCTTCATAAACTCCGTTAATCAGATGGACATGCCCAGGGCCACAGCTTCCGGCACACACTGCCAAACCATCAAGCTCAGCTTCTGCAGCAGCAGCATAAGCTCCTACTTCTTCATGCCTTACATGAATCCACTGAATACTGCTTTTTTTGACCGCAATATTCAAATGGTTGAGACTATCGCCGGTTACTGCATAAATTCTTTTCACATTGGCATTTTCGAGCATTTCAACAATCTGCTCTGCGATGTTTTTTGCCATAATTACTCTGTTTTGGTGGTTGTTTTTGGGTGAAAATAGTACTTGAAAAGGATAATAATCTTCCTATTTCTATCAAATTTAGCTAATAAAGTTGAGACTCCATCTCTCATTCAATGTTAAAAACTTGTAATTTAATTTTGAATTCTTTTTCTATTTAAACCTCACAGGTTTTGAAAACCTGTGAGGTTTAGGT
This sequence comes from Chryseobacterium sp. S0630, assembly GCF_024158915.1. Lineage (GTDB taxonomy): Bacteria > Bacteroidota > Bacteroidia > Flavobacteriales > Weeksellaceae > Chryseobacterium. Next base: position 86,477 of record NZ_JAMZGF010000011.1, read on the forward strand.
CTCCAGCAAAACAAAACAGCCACCCAAAAAAGGTGGCTGTTTATATGATATGTTTCGGATTTTACATCACTACTTCTATCTGATTTCTCAACAAATCTTCAAACTCATCTCTTTTACGGATCAAATGAGCTTTTCCATCTAAGAACATAACTTCAGCAGGCTTTAATCTTGAGTTGAAGTTTGAACTCATTTCAAAACCATATGCTCCTGCATTGTGGAAAGCAAGGATATCTCCTTCTCTTACTTCATTCAGTTTTCTGTCCCATGCGAATGTATCGGTTTCACAGATGTTTCCTACTACCGTGTAAATTCTTTCTGCTCCTTTCGGATTAGACAGGTTCTCAATCATGTGATAAGAATCGTAGAACATCGGACGGATCAAATGATTAAATCCTGAATTCACTCCTACAAAAACGGTAGCAGTTGTCTGCTTGATTACATTAGCTTTCACCAATAAATATCCGCTTTTCCCAACTAAGAATTTCCCGGGTTCAAACCATAATTCAAATTTTTTCCCTGTAGATTTTGAAAATTCAGAAATTACTTTTTCTACTTTTTTACCTAATGTTCTCACATCAGTTTCTTCTTCACTGTCCTGGTAAGGGATTTTGAAACCACTTCCCATATCCAGATATTTCAGGTTCGGGAAATGCTCAGAAAGTTCCAGCATGATCTCCAAGGCCTGAAGGAATACATCAGGATCTTTAATTTCGCTTCCTGTATGCATGTGAAGTCCTTCAACATTCAGGTTGGTACTTTTCATCACTCTTTCGATGTGACGAACCTGGTGAATGGAAATACCGAATTTACTGTCGATATGCCCTGTTGAAATCTTATAGTTACCGCCAGCAAAAATATGCGGATTGATTCTTACTAAAATAGGATAGGTGTTTCCGTATTTATTCCCGAATTGCTCAAGAATAGAAATGTTATCAATGTTAATATGAACTCCAAAAGTCATTGCTTCTTCTATTTCAGCCAGATCAACACAATTGGGAGTAAACAATATCTTTTCTTTCGAAAATCCTGCCTTTAATCCCAGTTTAACCTCGTTAATAGATACACAATCCAAAGATGCCCCCAGGTTCTTGACATACTTAAGAATATTGATATTTGTCAAAGCCTTTGCAGCGTAGAAGAACTTCGTATGTTTTAAAAATGAAGAGGTAAGTTTTTCGTATTGAACTTTGATGGACTCCGCATCATAAACATACACTGGTGTGCCAAACTCATTGGCAATCTTTAATAATTCTTTTGAATTCATAATTTCATTTTAACATAAAAAAAGGCAGATTCTTCAGAAAAGAGCCTGCCACATTGATTATTTTTTATGCAAGACAACTCTTTTAAATATTCCAAACCTTAGAGAACTTTACAGCTCCCTTTTTTCCAGTTTTATTTTGTTTAAAATTTTGCATTGCTTGTATTTATTTTTTGCAAAAATACTATTTATTTTTTACTTTTTAAAAATTGATTTTACAAGTATTGTGTTCAGAAGATAACTTGTAACATATAGACACTCTTTTACTTCGGTAACGGTAATGTCTCAAAATCCCCACGAAGCAGCGCCAACTGCAATTCGTTATTCAGATCTGTGGAAGATAGCGGAAGATCAATTTTCAACTTAGCCAGCTTACTCAGTGTCTGAATCTGCGTAAACAGCTCATAGAATCCAAAGGAAACCACCTTCCCGTTTTCTATGATTAAAAATAATTTCTCTCCTAATTTTCTTCCAGGCCCCAGCCAAAGTTCATTCCTTTTTCTGAATTCAATTTTTTGTTTCAGGACAGAAAAATCTTTAAATTCTTCCTGAGAACCAATGAACTGAACAGCTTTTGTCCCCTGAGTAAATGATCTGAATTTCAAGACCGGTTTCTCAGTTTTATTGAGTTTATTTTTCTCAACCACATATTTATTATTCCTGAAATATAATCCGAAAGGTAAAACTTCTTTCTTTTTAATATTCTTGGAATTCAGGATCAATTTGGCAATAATATCTGTTCCGGTAAGCTCAAAATTAATCTGCTCAACATCTTTCTGAATCTGTTCCCATTTTTTTGATTTGGAATTGAAAACCTTTTTGGAAAATTTGTTGATATCCTGAACATAATCAGAGAACATGATACGACCAGCTTCATCCTGAAAGTATACAAATCCTTTATCATTAGGAAGATCCTGGGTCAGTTCTTTGATCTTATTGATATACGTTTTGGCATTAGACTCATCGTGCTGCTTCTGAATGATTTCATTTTCTGTATCCTTTGAAATCAGAAGTTTGAAAAGTTCTAAGGTAGCTCTTGCATCGCCTTCTGCTCTGTGATGATTCGTCAAAGGAATACCCAATGATTTCACCAGTTTTCCCAACGAATAACTTACCTCATCAGGAATCAGTTTTTTCGCTAACGGAATTGTATCTAAAGTGTTGATTTTAAAATCATAACCAAGCCTTTTGAATGACTGGCGAAGCATCCTGTAATCAAAATCAATATTATGACCTACCAAAGTTGTATTTTGAGTAATTTCTATCACTCTTTTGGCAATTTCATGAAATTTCGGAGCAGTTTTGACCATTTTCGGGGTAATACTGGTCAGTTTTTGTACAAAAGGGGTAATATCACCTTCAGGGTTTACCAGAGATATAAACTGGTCTATAATTTTCTGACCGTCATATCTGTAAATGGCGATATCTATAATGCATTCATTTCTATAACCTGCACCATTACTTTCTATATCTATAATTGAATACATGAATGTGTGTTAACTGCTGTTTTTCTAGTTTAATATTTAAAACCGATCTCTTATTCCCCAATAAAATACGGTCTTACTTTTCTTTGTTAAGTAAAGATAACCTGCTAAAATAACAAAAAATATATCAAAATACAGCAGGTTGTCTTTCAAAATTATCTTCTTCTGCCTCCCAAACCGAACATTCCCAGAATGGCTTTTGCTCCTTCTCTCATTAATGTAGAGGTAAAAGTACGGCCAGCTTTACTCTGTAATACCTGTTCAAACATTCCGGGCTCTTCTTTTACCGGTTTTGTCTTTTGTGTAGGTGACGGGTTTTGTGCAGCCTGTTCCATCCTGTTAGTAAGCATTTCGTAAGCAGATTCTCTGTCAATTGCCTGCTCATATTTCGCCACAAGTGCTGATCTTGAAGTCAGATCAGAAATTTCTGCGTCATTCAAAACATCCATTCTTGATTCCGGAGAGATCAGATAAGTATGTACCAATGGGGTTGGAATTCCTTTTTCATCAAGAGCTGTAACAAATGCTTCTCCAATTCCTAAATTCTGGATCAGACTGGAAGCATTATAGTATTCTGTGGTAGGATAATTTTCAACGGCTTTGGTAATTTCTTTTTTATCTTTCGCAGTAAATCCTCTCAGTGCATGCTGTATTTTCAACCCTAATTGGGAAAGGACATTTTCAGGGACATCACCAGGAATCTGTGTAATAAAATAGATCCCAACTCCTTTGGAACGGATCAGTTTTACCATTGTTTCAATTTGTGAAAGAAGCGCTTTGGAAGCTTCATCAAAAATCAGGTGGGCTTCATCAATGAATAACACCAATTTCGGCTTTCCGCTATCTCCTTCTTCCGGAAATGTCATATAAATTTCTGCAAAAAGAGAAAGCATAAACGTGGAGAAAAGCTGTGGTTTGTTCTGGATATCTGCTACTCTTAAAATATTAACGACTCCTTTTCCGTCTCTTGTTTCCAGTAAGTCATGAACATCAAAGCTTAATTCACCGAAAAATCCTGCTGCTCCCTGTTGCTCCAGGGCCACAATAGATCTTAAAATAGCTCCGAGAGACGCTGGGGCAATAGATCCGTAATTGGCTGCAAGCTCGGCTTTTCCTTGTGCATTATCCGTCACATACTGAAGTACTTTTTTTAAATCGTTAAGATCAATCAATGGAAGTCCTTTATCATCACAGTATTTGAAGACAATGGACATAATACTTTGCTGTGTATCATTCAATTCAAGGATTTTGCTTAATAAAACAGGCCCGAATTCTGTAACCGTAGCTCTCAATTTTACACCTTTTCCTCCGGAAATGCTCATGAGTTCTACCGGAAAGCCTTGTGGATTATAAGGAAGCTGTGTTTTGCCATACCTTTCTTCAATGATAGGATTCATCTGTCCCGCTTCTGCAATCCCGGAAAAGTCTCCTTTAATATCCAGAACCAAAGAGGGAATTCCTGCATGAGAAAGCTGTTCTGCAAACACCTGTAATGTTTTTGTTTTACCGGTTCCGGTAGCTCCGGCAATAAGACCGTGACGGTTTATGGTTTTCAGAGGTATAGTTACGTTCACTTCTGTAACTACTTCTCCGTCCAACATTCCTTTTCCTAATATTATATGCTCTCCTTTTGGAGTGTATCTCGTGTTAAGTTCTTCAATAAATTGTGTTTTGTCTGCCATTTGATTGCTTTTTTAAACTTATAAATATAAAATTTTTTGTAAAATATGTAAAGATATTTTCAGAAGAACTTCTCTCTATTCCTTTCGAAAATAAATTTGCCCTTTGATAATCAAATCTTAAACCACGATTATTTTTTTTCATATCAGGAAGCGTATAAGAACTAAACATGATATAAAACAGCATTCGCCAATTGACATTATGTAAGGCATTCTTTTTGCTTAAAAACAACATACTAAACACACGTTTAACAAAGTATTGAAAGAAACTATCAATGGGATTTAACATTTCATTTAGAATTTATCTAATACTTTGTATCTTTAACTCATTAAAAAAAGACCCCAATGAAAATTGAACAAATATATACGGGCTGTCTGGCTCAGGGTGCCTATTATATTGTATCAGAGAATGAAGCTGTCATTATTGATCCTCTAAGAGAAGTAAAACCTTATCTGGATCGTCTGGAAAAAGACAATGTCACTTTAAAATATATTTTTGAAACTCACTTCCATGCAGATTTTGTATCAGGACATTTGGATTTAAGCAAAAAAACAGGTGCTCCTATTGTATACGGACCTACTGCTGCTCCTGAATTTGATGCCATCATTGCTGAAGACAATCAGGTTTTTGAGATCGGAAAAGTGAAAATAAAGGTTATGCATACTCCTGGACATACGATGGAAAGCAGTACTTACCTTTTAATCGATGAAAATGGTGTTGAAACTGCAATTTTCACAGGTGATACCCTGTTTTTAGGAGATGTAGGAAGACCGGATCTTGCACAGAAGGCGACTAACCTTACTCAGGAAGACCTTGCAGGAATCCTTTACGACAGTCTTCAGAACAAAATTATGCCGTTGGATGACAGCATCACAGTTTATCCAGCTCATGGAGCAGGATCTGCGTGTGGGAAGAATATGCAGAAGGAAACGGTAGACATTTTAGGGAACCAAAAAAGAACAAACTACGCTCTTAATCAACCGGATAAAGCTTCTTTTATCAGAGAAGTTCTTGATGGCTTAACCGCTCCTCCAAAATATTTCGGGATGAATGTTGCTTTAAATAAAGGTGGCTATGAAAGCCTGGACGTTGTGATGAACAAAGGCTTACAGCCTGTTGCACCTGAAGATTTTGAAGCACTGGCAGAGGAAACAGGAGCATTAATTTTAGATACAAGAGGAGCTGCGGACTTCCATAAAGGATTTGTTCCCAACTCTATCAATATAGGACTGAAAGGAGATTTTGCCCCATGGGTAGGAACCCTTATTGTAGATGTAAAGCATCCTTTATTATTAGTTACTGATGAAGGAACTGAAGAGGAAGTGATTACAAGACTGAGCCGAGTAGGCTTTGACAATGTGATTGGTTACCTGAAAGGAAGTTTTGAAGCATGGAAAAAAGCTGGTAAGGAAATTGACGAAGTTAAAAGAATTACTCCGTCTGAATTTGCAGAGCAGTTTACAGCAGACGCTACTGTAATTGATGTAAGAAAACTGACTGAATACTCTGCAGAACACATTGACAACGCTTACAACAAACCATTGGATACCATCAGCGACTGGGCACGTACCATTGATGATTCTGAACACTTCTTCCTGCACTGCGCCGGCGGATACAGAAGCATGATTGCCGCAAGCATCCTTAACTCACACGGAATCAGAAATTTTACTGAAATAGAAGGTGGTTTTAACGGAATCAAAAAAACGGAAAAACTTCCAACTACAGATTTTGTATGTCAATCTAAGACCTTGTAAGACATGAAAATTCAGTTTTTCGGATTATTTTTAGCATTAGCATTTACATTAAGTGCCTGTAAGACAAACCCTACAGCTACAGTTCCTACAGCCAACATCAAAGAAGTGGTTAACAGCCCTGATGTAACATTAGTAGATGTCAGAATTCCGGAGCAATATGCTGCAGGAACAGCAAAAAATGCTATCAATATTCCATTAGCAGAGATTCAAAACAATATAGAAACTCTAAAAGGAAAAAAAGTTGTTGTGTTTTGCAATAAAGGAATCCAGGCAGATCAGGCCATGGAAATTCTGAAGAAAAATGGTGTGGAAGCTTATGATGGAACAACCTGGAAGAATGTAAAAGCGATCCAGGATGAAACAAACAAAAAAGCAAACTAATAAAACCAAAACTATGTCACAAAAATTTCAGGAAATCATAGATTCCGAAAGACCAGTACTTATCGATTTTTTCGCAACATGGTGTCAGCCTTGTAAAGTACAGTCTTCGGTATTAAATACAGTAAAGGAAAATATTGGCGAAGGAGCCAGAATTATAAAGGTAGATGTAGATCAATATCCTGCACTGGCAGCTCAGTATGGTGTTCGTGGAGTCCCTACACTGGCGATTTTCAAAAAAGGAGAAATGCTATGGAAGGAAAGTGGTGTTCATGATGTGAATACCCTCACACAACTTTTACAAGAATACGCTTAAAACTGTGATTTTTCACAGTTTTTTTGCTTTTTATAATTCCCGCAGATCGCACAGATTTCCACAGATAATTATGCTTATTTTTCTTTATATAGAAATTAAAAATCTGTGAAGATCTGCGAAATCTGTGGGAAAATCTTAAAATTCAATAGAAAAGGAATCTCTATCATTCAAAAACTGGAAATGCTTTCTAAAATCGTTCAATTCTTCCATATAGAGTTCTGCAGTTACAAGACTTCCCTGTTTCTGAGAAATTTCTTTTCCATCCCCAAAGAAGCAGTGAGAACTTTCCTGATAAAACAAATCATTTCCATCGGTCCCGATTCTATTTAAACCAAATACAAAAGATAAGTTTTCAATAGCTCTGGCTTTTAGCAAGTGTTCCCATGCTCCTACTCTTTTCTCAGGCCAGTTGGCAACATATAAAAGGGCATCATAATCATCATTATTCCTTGCAAAGACAGGAAAACGAAGATCATAACATACCTGAAGCAGGAAACGTATTCCTTTATATTCAACAATTACTCTTTCTTTTCCTGGTGTGTACACTTTATCTTCTCCGGAAAAAGAGAACAGGTGTCTTTTATCATAAAAAGATGTTTCACCATCCGGCTTTATAAAAAACATTCTGTTATAAAATTTTCCGTTTTGTTCTACCGGAGCACTTCCGCAAAACGCTGCATTTTTCTCTTTCGAGATCTTTTTCAAAAACTCCAGTGATTCATTATTTCTGTCCGAAACTTCAGAAGCATCCATACAGAAACCTGTTGAAAACATTTCAGGAAGAAGAAACAGATCTGCCTCTACATTCAGTAGTTCACTTTCTATATGTGCAAAATTCTCAGTTTTATTTTTCCAGATGATATCTAAATTAAGCCCTACAACTTTCATCTTTTATTCTTTTTAAATTATTCCAAATGTGAAGTATAAAAATACAGCTTTTATCTTTACAAAAGGAGAATTAAATGGTTGAAAAGATGGTTTTTCACGCAAAAACAGGGTACTATTTCTTAATAATTTATTAAAGTCAATCATTTTTATACGACTCCCATTCTTTCGGTTTCATTTTTGATAGAGATATTTTTTATTATTACCCTTAAAATTAAAAATTTATGAAGAAATTGTTTTTTATGGTGGCGATCTTCTTTTTTGGTGCTATGGCTAATGCTCAGGCCTGGACAGGAAAGGGAGATCAGAAAATACAACTGGGACTGAGCGCATGGGGATATGGAACCGGAATCACGGGAACTTACGACTATGGACTCAACAAACTTATTTCTGTAGGAGCCGGGATTAATGGCTACTTCGACAATTATAAAAACAACGATAAAGATAATCGTGTTTTTGTTTTCGGAAGATTGAACTTTCACTTACAGGAAGCTTTAAACTTGCCCTCCAAATGGGATATCTACCCTGGAGTAGACCTTGGAGTTCTTGGGAGAGACTTTGGAGTGGGAGCTCACATCGGAGCCCGTTATTTCTTCACAGAGAAAATTGGAGTCTTTGCAGAGGTTGGTAATAATGGCAGCCTTGGTGTTTCTTTCAATTTATAATCTTATCATCAAATCGTCTTTAAATATGACAAAGCTTCTTGTTTCGGGGAGCTTTTTTATTTGGCATAGTTTTGATAATTGTTACCTTTGCAAATTAAAATCTAAAATTTATTAATGGAAATAGCAATTAAACTTTTTCAGTTCATTCTGAGCATCTCTATACTTGTGCTTCTTCATGAACTTGGGCATTTCTTACCGGCAATATGGTTTAAGACCAGAGCAGAGAAGTTTTTCCTGTTTTTTGATCCTTATTTCTCCATATTCTCCATGAAGAAAATCAACGGAAAATGGCAGTATAAATTTTTATCAAAAAACTTACCGGATTCTGAAGTAATAGAAGTGAACGGAAAGAAGGAAGAAGTTCCTATCGATATATCAAAACTTCCGGATAACGACTGGAGAAAACACCCAGAGCAAACGAAATACGGTATCGGATGGCTTCCTTTTGGAGGGTATGTAAAAATTGCCGGAATGGTGGATGAAAGTATGGATACTGCCCAAATGAAAAAACCGGCAGAACCATGGGAATTCAGATCAAAACCGGCTTGGCAGAGGCTGATCATTATGTTGGGAGGAGTTACAGTTAACTTTTTCCTTGCATGGTTAATCTACAGCTGTCTTTCTTTCTTTAACGGAGAAACGTATACGGATATCACAAAATTCAACAACGGTATTGAAGCGACTTCAGCAGGAAAGAAAATGGGATTCCAGAATGGTGACAAAATCATCAGCGTAGACGGAAAACCTGCGGAAAGACTTGAAAATACTTCAATCAATATTCTATTAGGAGATCATGTTACCGTAAACAGAAACGGGCAGGAAGTTACTTTCCCGGTGAATGCAGATGGTGTAGCAGATGTTCTTAAACAGAAAGAAGCAAGACTATATATCACCCCAAGAGTTTCTATGGTTGTTGATTCATTAGCGACTCCTTCTTCTCAGGCATCTGGTCTAGCAAAAGGTGATAAAATTGTAGGAATCAATGGTAAGAAAGCAGCATTCTTTGATGAAGTAAGCGCTCTTTTAAGTGAAAATAAAGGAAAAACAATTTCTGTAGACGTTGAAAGAAACGGAGCTCTACAAACATTACCGGCAGTTTCTGTAGATAAAAACGGAAAATTAGGTATCGCAATTGACACAAAAAGCATCGCTAAAAATATTGTAACGAATAAAAAATATTCTTTCGGTGAGGCTATTCCAAGAGGATTTACAAGAACTATTGAAGCATTAACAACTCAGGTTAAGCAGTTCAAAATTATGTTCAACTCTAAAGTTCAGGGTTATAAGAACGTTGGAGGTCCTATTGCTATTGTAAAGAATATGCCTGTGGATAAAGATGCGGATGGAAGCGTTAAGATCAACTGGGTTGCTTTCTGGAGCTTTACAGCAATGTTCTCCGTATGGTTGGCATTCCTGAACCTTATTCCTATTCCGGGACTTGATGGTGGACACGTTTTATTTACTTTATATGAAATTATTGTAGGGAAACCTGTTCCGCAGAAAGTTTTGGAAAACGCACAGATGATTGGAGTTATCTTCCTGTTAGGATTGATGTTACTGATCTTTGGAAGCGACATCTTCAAAGTATTTATGGGTAAATTATAAATTTTTTAAAATTTCTCTTAAAAATATTTGTAGGGTATAAATATTCGTCCTATATTTGCACCACTTAAAACAAAGGACATTCCTCCTTAGCTCAGTTGGTTAGAGCATCTGACTGTTAATCAGAGGGTCGCTGGTTCGAGCCCAGCAGGAGGAGCAAAAAGACTTACAGAAATGTAGGTCTTTTTTTATGCCTTACTATGAGCAATTTGACGGTGTTTGCAATTGAACACTTTAGTATATTTTCATATATCCCCAATTTGAATATACCAAGTACTGACAATAACGGAAAGATTATTTTGAGTGGGACGTATGACCCGACTACAACACCAGCAGCTACATTGTATCAGATTACAACTTTCGGAACTAAAATAGATTTGTCTACAAATGGCATGATGTGTAGCGAACTCATGATTGAGGGTTCGGATTTGTGATAAAAACAAACAAGACCAACAACAAACTGTATAAGACCCATAGACACCGCAAAAATCAACTTAAACAGTACAAATAAACTGTCTAAAAACAAGTATAAAACAGCCATAAAGCACTCATTTGCGGTCTTAAGGTGAAAGATAAATACTTCGGGAAAAGAATCTACAATAGTAACAGGAATTTTCAATACTCCAGACCAACTGTCAAAAGATGAGGAATACATGATTTTAGATGATACATAGATTAAATCCCATACAAAATCTACATCTATATATAATGCGTCAAGTTTTGTCGCTTTGACAGTATATATTTGTATTATCAATCAAACAAAATATGATTTCCCATATTAAATGATTTAATGATTTTTATATATTTGCCGCCAAGAAAACTAAATAACTTTTAAATTTTACACATAAATGAAAAACAAATTTATTGCGAAGTTACTCACATTAGTAACTATTATGGTCTTGTTATATTCCTGTAGAAATGAACTAACACCAGAACAAGAAACCAACAACAGTAGTCAATTCAGACCAATATCTAAAACAATTCGTCTAGAACAAAGCAAACACAAATTAGTTCTTAAAACTGAATTACAAAAAGCACAAGACAATCTAACAGAAATCAAAACCAACATATCAGGCAAATCAGTTGATTTTGCTAATGGAGTTTCGATTGACACAGACAATGTAACTTACATTGAATATGGACCCACTTTCCATACCTACACATTTAATCTAGTTAGAGAAAATGCTTCTGAAAATGCACAATTAGAAAATTTGGTATTATCTTCATTACCTGACGGAAGTTACAAAGAGCTTTTAGTGACTTATAATTTCACTTCGCAGGAAAAAAAGATTTACTTGCAGGAAAAGGAGTGAAAACAGCTGGTAAAACTACAGCTATTGAACTTGCAAAAGGGACTTATGGTGGGGTGATTTCTAATAGAAGTATGGGAGGTGCCGAATCATGTTCTTACCAAACGGTAGATATGGTTTTTTCCTGCTATACAGGCGAGCATCATTCGGGTAATGAAAGTACTTGGGGTGGCTGTAATTGGCAAAATGCCGATGGAGGCTATCCCCCTCTACATATTACTACAGTTGCATTAGTTTGTACAGCAAGTACGGCCTTGGGAGATGATGGTGCACCAGGAGGTGGAACTGGTTCTGGTGATGGAGGTGGTTTGGGAGGTGGAAATAATACAGAAACTCCCACAATTCCAACTCTTAGCAGATTCTTTTTTTACGTTAAAAAACTTCCAGTAGATTTGAAGGCTATTATTAATGATACTGCAAATACTGAGTTTTATGACGGTTTTAAAACTTACTATGATGTTAACTATGGAAGTGTGGAAGTTGAAGAATTTATTACATGGGCATTACAATTCAAACAAAATAATCCAACCATTTCTTGGCGTCAATTTGAGAACTGGTTTTTAACCAAGTCCGAAGGAGCTGACGGAGAACCTATTGATAATCTTGATGATGTTCTTAATACCATAAACTACCAAAATAAGCAAATGCCAACATACTCTCAATTTGTTGGAGCTTTTCCAAAATTGGATTATCCAGGCTATCCAGGTTACTTCAAGCAAATGCCAGCTTCTCAAATCTACCCTATGGTGGGTGGTAATCTTGAATATTTATATAATAGTTCAGGTCAGGATACTGGTCCATATAGAAACGCATGTACAGTAAGATTTTCATTAGCTATGAACAGATTAGGATTTTATATACCCAATAATTCACTTAGCAGACAGGGGGCACGTGAAAATGGACAACCAAGATATTATTATTTACAAGCAAAAACGGCAGGAGATTTTATGTCAAAAATATTTGGAAATCCAACTCATATATTAGAAGGTACAGATGCTAATAATCCTGATAAAGTGGCAAAGTTTTTGGAAGGTAAAACTGGAATATATGTTATTGTTAATAATAATTCAACTACTGCTGGATATACAGGGCATGTTGATTTAATCCAAAATGGACATATACCTGGGGGTGCAAATGCTACTAATGTTCCTGGCGGGATTAAATCAATCAGAATTTGGGAATTTAAACCTTAAAGTTAATTTAAAAATAAAAAAATGAAAAAGATATTTTTTATTCTTATCATCCTGACTTCTTGTGGAGTGCAATCTCAAGAAAATTATTTAGAGGAAAAGAAAGAAGCAATTCAACTGATTAAAAAATTAGATTCTTTATATTTAAAAAAGGATGAAACACTAAATTCTTTATTTGCAAATAATATTCAGTGCAGTATTTGTGAGATTGAAAATGGATATGATAATCAATACATAATAGAAAACAAAAAATTCGTCCAAAATAATCTTCAAGAAGTAATCAAGTTACTAGATTATAAATTATTGCAAAATTCTCATTCAACTTTTACTAAACAAGGAACTAATTTTGTTTTATCATATTCAACAGTCAATCCCAATAAAAAAACAGAATTTGAAGGAGCATCTGCTATAGTTACATTAAAAAAAGAAAATGGAAATTTAAAAATATCTTCTATAGAAACTATTCCATAAGATTAATTACCAATTTCTTTTAAGATAATATAAAAGTCTTTAAGCTAAATAAAAAAATGATTGGTTATACCACCGACAGGTAAAGCCAATCATTTTTATTTTAGAAATATTATCAAAAATTTGATTATACAGATATCGACAACTTTTAAAAAAAAATAATGACCCCTATTACCAGAAAACTATATCAAATTATCTTACAGGCCGATTTATAACCGTTGGAGAAATTGTTTTTTCTTTCATCTTATAATTAATAATTGAATCTACTTTTTTCGCAGAAATTGAATCAATATTCTTTTTCAAATTCTTATTGACAATTAATTTTTGTTTTTCAAACTGTGTTAAATTAAGATATCCAAAAAAAGATAACGCCCCCAAAACACCAACAGGTATATAGGCATACCATATTTTATATAAATCTCGAGTAGAAAATAGTATTAAAGTAACAAAAACTGAAAGAGCTGTTGCTAAAGAAAGCATAAATAATAATGATTCCCAAACACTATCTATAAATTTATAAGCTGGTATTGAAGACAAAACAAATGTTATAATAGCTGTAAAAACTTCAGCTTTTAAAGCATTTTACCTGTAACTATTTCGTTAATAATCCGACTATTCTTTTTAGAGTAATACGGATCGAGAAAATCCTCACAATACGCTCTACAACGGCAAAGAATAATAAAAACCAATATATAGTATTGAATAAATACCCAATTGTACCATGAAGAAAACTATTATTTCGTTATTCACAGCATTTTCTATTATAGGAATTTCGGCGCAGGAAAAGTCTTATTTTTTATCAAGTCCTTCATTGAGTCCTGATGGAAAAACAGCTTACTTCTCTTATGACGGTGACATCTGGAAAGCAGATTCCAATGGAGGAAATGCTTCAAGAATTACCGCACTGGATGGAGAAGAAATCAACCCCCGACTTTCTCCGGATGGGAAATGGCTTGCATTCAGTTCTAACCAATACGGAAATTATGATGTTTATCTAATGCCCGCAGGAGGCGGAACCATCAAGCAGCTGACTTTCCATACCGGAAGAGACGAAATGGAAAGTTGGGCATGGGACAGTAAAACGATTTATTTTACTTCCACCAGAAATAATAATTTCGGAAGTTTTAAAACCACAATTGAAGGAAAAACTCCAGAAAAACTTTTCAATAATTACTTTAACTATACCAATGGACTTGTGGAAACTCCTGCAGGAGAATATCTTTTCACAAGCTCATCTGAAAGCGCCCATCAGGTACAGAGAAAACGTTATAAGGGAGAAAATAATCCTGATATTCTCGGATACAATCCAAAAAGCAATTCTTTCAAACAGTACACCAACTATGAAGGAAAAGATTTCAATCCAAGTGTAGATAAAAATGGTATTATCTATTTTATTTCTGATGAGAACAATGGAGAATACAATCTTTATAAAATTGAAAATGGTAAAAAAACTGCTTTAACGCAATTTGATACTTCTATTAAAAAACCTTTTGTTTCAGCCGACGGATCCAAAGTTATTTTTGAAAAGGATTATCAGCTTTATACTTATGATGTAGCCTCAAAAAAAACAACTCTACTCAACATCAGTCTGAATACCAATAAAACCCTGGAAAAAGCTCAGAATTTCAATGTGGAAAATAATATTTCCTATTATGATGTATCTCCGGACGGTAAAAAAATGGCATTCATAAGCCGTGGTATCATATTCGTTTCTGACATTGAAGGAAAGTTTGCCCAGCAGGTTTCTGACGGTAAAGAACGTGCTATGGAAGTAAAATGGCTGAAAGACAACCGTACTTTACTTTACAATCAGACTTATAACGGATATCAAAACTGGTTTACGATTCAGGCAGACGGAAAAGGACAGCCAAAGCAATTAACGGAAGATTTACGAAATAACCGCAGCATCACCCTGAACAACGACCTTTCAAAAGCCGTTTACTTAAGCGGAAGAGATGAAGTAAGATTATTGGATTTAAAAAGTTTAAAATCCACTACCATTGTAAAAGATGAAATCTGGGCATTCCAAAACTCAAGACCTTCTTTCTCGCCAAACAATGAATATGTATTATTTTCTGCAAAAAGAAACTTCGAACTCGATATTTTCATCTATAATATCAAAAAAGCACAGACTTTAAACCTTACCAACACTGGAGTTTCAGAGGAAGATCCTGTGTGGTCTCCAAACGGCAAGTATATTTATTTCGCAAGTGACAGAACCAATCCGTCTTACCCTCTAGGCATGCAGAAATCTAACATTTACCGCATGGCTCTGGATTGGTTTGATGAACCTTTTAAATCTGAAAAATTCGACAGTCTTTTCACTGAAGAAAAGAAGGAAACAAAATCTTCGGATAAAGAAAAGGATAAAGATAAGAAGGACAAAAAAGGGGAAGACAAGGATAAAGAGGACAAAGAGAAAAAAGAAGAAAAAGAACCGGTAATCAAAGAGCTGAAAGTAAATCCTGAAGATACCCTGGACAGAATTGAACTGGTAACCGACCGATATGGATATCAGGATGATCCGACCGTTTTTGCCGATGATAAAAAAGAGATTCTATTATTTAATTCTAATCAGGATAATGGAAAAAGACAACTATACAAAAAGGTTTTCACCGATTTTGAGCCTGCCAAATCTGAAAAAGTATTTGATAAAGCAGCTTATTATTTAACCAAAAATGAGAAAAACCTATTCGCTCTGATAGAAGGTAATATCTACAAAACAACTGTTGCTGCATTAAAGCCTGAGAAAATCAATATCCAATATAGCTTTGATAAAGATCTGGCATCAGAATTTACTCAGATGTATGCTGAAGCATGGACAGGTGTGGAAGAAAACTTCTACGACGAAAAATTCCATGGTATCGACTGGAAAGCCAAAAAGGAGCAGTATGCAAAGTATCTTCCGTATGTAAATAACAGAAATGATCTGCGAATTTTATTGAATGATCTTCTGGGTGAGCTTAATTCTTCACATACCGGATTTTCATCTACTGGAAAAGAGGAAACTGTATTCCTGAACTATTTCACCAACGAAACCGGAATTATCTTCAAAAAAGACCAGCCTTACACGGTAGAAAGCATTGTAAGAAAATCTCCCGCTTACCGTTCAGGAGTTGACATCAAACCCGGAGATCAACTGACTTCTGTAAACGGAAAAAAGATTGATCAAAACGAAAATATCGAAACCTATTTCACAAGCCCTAAAAAACAGGATGAACTTGTTCTTACCTTCAACCGTGATGGTAAAACTGTAACAACCAAAGTACATCCGATTTCTAATGGGGAATTAAAAGGGTTGCTTTACGATGATTGGATCTATAACAATCATCAGCGTGTAGACAAGCTTAGCAACAACCGTATTGCCTACTCTTGCATGAAAAACATGTCTACTGATGAACTGGACCGATTCCTTCTGGATATGGTAGAACAGGAGAACAGAAAGGACGCTGTTATTCTCGATTTACGCTACAACACAGGTGGAAATGTTCATGATAAAGTATTGAATTTCCTTTCTCAGAGACCTTATCTGCAATGGAAATACCGTGAAGGAAAAATAACCACACAACCGAACTTCGCTCCTTCCGGAAAACCTATTGTTCTTCTGATCAACGAAGCTTCATTAAGTGATGCTGAAATGACAGCAGCCGGGTTCAAAGCTCTAAAGCTGGGTAAAATTATCGGTCAGGATACTTATCGATGGATTATTTTCACTTCAGCAAAAGGGTTGGTAGACGGATCTTCTTATAGACTTCCTTCATGGGGAACTTACACATTAGACGGGCAGAACCTGGAAAAAACAGGTGTAAAACCTGATATTTATGTTAAAAATACCTTTATGGACCGTCTTCAGAACAATGATCCACAACTGGAAAGAGCTGTTCAGGAAATTCTTAAAGATTTAAAGAAATAAATAGAGTCCTGTAAAACTGCAGACAAATATATCTGATGCTGAAATAGCGGTTATTTTCACCGTTATTTCAGAACCAGATTAAAGCTAAAAACCCTGAAGATGTAAGTTATTATTCTAATTAAACCATTTTGGCTTCTATATTTCTAAGAATATTTCTGGAATCAATTTAAAAAGACAAAATATTTCTTATTGAATTTCAACACATTTAGTCAAAAATCATCAAGAATAAAGGATAAAACTTGCTTGGTACGGATATTCCTATTATATTTGCACCACTTAAAACAAAGGAAATTCCTCCTTAGCTCAGTTGGTTAGAGCATCTGACTGTTAATCAGAGGGTCGCTGGTTCGAGCCCAGCAGGAGGAGCCACATTATCAAGGAGTTACGATATTTAATTATTGTAACTCTTTTTTATTTGCACAAAATTTGCATAAAAATTCAGCATTTTTAATATCTTTTTCCACACCCGATTTGCATAACCCTTGCACAAAGTCCAAAATTTCAATTTAAAACTTCCAAGCTATAAAACACCAACAAGTTTTAATAAACAGCCTGAAAATACTATCTAACACTGTCAAAACTCTCACTTATATCAAACACAGGTAGAAATAGAACTAAAACCCACAAATAACCACTGATAAAAACAAAAACACATTCCAAGACCGCACAAAACAAAAAAAAACTATCTAAAAAAGCTGTATAGTAATCTCTATATATTCTATAAACACAAACCAATTTAAACCCACTAATTGAGTAAAAATAAATCCAACCAAAATGAAAAAATACACAACTTAAAATATAATACGACACGTTTTGTCGCTTTATAGGTATACATTTGCATCAAAGTAGTAAAGAACAAATAAAAAGATATTTCCACTTTATTAGGACTTAATTATTGAATTTATATCTTTGCCGCCAAGAAAACTAAATAACTTTTAAATTTTTACACATAAATGAAAAACAAATTTATTGTGAGGTTACTCTCTTTGGTAACTATTATGGTCTTGTTATATTCCTGTAGGAATGAACTAACATCAGAACAAGAAACCTACAACAACAGTAGTCAATTCAAACCAACATCTAAAACAATTAGTTTAGAACAAAGCAAACACAAATTAATTCTTAAAACTGAATTACAAAAAGCACAAGGCAATTTACAAGAAATCAAAACCAACTCATCTGGCAAATCAGTTGATTATGCAAATGGTGTTTCCATTGACACAGATAATGTAACTTACATTGAGGTTGGACCCACTTTCCATACCTACACATTTAATCTAGTTAGAGAAAATGCTTCTGAAAATGCACCATTAGAAAATTTGGTATTATCTTCGCTACCTGACGGAACTTATAAAGAACTTTTAGTAACTTACAATTTTACATCAGAGGAAAAAAAAGATTTACTTGCTGGAAAATTTGTGAAAACAGCTGGCAAAGGTACAGCTATTGAACTAACAAAAGGAACTTATGGAGGTGTGATTTCTAATAGAAGTATGGGAGGTTCCGAATCCTGCTCTTACCAAACGGTAGATATGGTTTTTTCCTGCTATACAGGCGAGCATCATTCAGGTAACGAAAGCACATGGGGTGGATGTAATTGGCAGAATGCTGATGGAGGTTATCCTCCTCTACACATTACTACAGTTGCATTAGTTTGTACAGCAAGTACAGCCTTAGGAGATGACGGCGCACCAGGAGGTGGAACAGGTTCTGGTGACGGAGGAGGTTTAGGAAGTGGACCAAACGAAGGAACTCCTACAATACCAACGCTACCGCTTCCAAGAAACACTCCTTGTGGAAAAATAAAGGTTCAAAGAAGAAATGTTGACTTTTATGGTAAAATGAATGTGTTAGAATCTAATACGGGTTTAAAAATGGAAACTGGATTTATACAAAGAAACGATGGTAATTACGAATATAAAGACAATGCCACTGCTAATGAGACTAGTAATTCATTAGGACTTCCTAATGCTAGTTTACCAGAAAATAAAAATATTAAAGGGTATATGCATACGCATGTAGATGATTTTACATATTATGATACTACAGAAGGGGCAGATGCTACAAGATATGGTATAAAAATATTTTCTCCTGCTGATGTAAGTTATTTTATGGATATGATAAAAAATGCAAAAGATAACTTCAATGATTTAGGAGAAGTTTATGCTGTAATGGTTTCAAGTTCGGTAAATTATCAAATTCGTTTTACTGGTAACGAATATCAGATTAAAACTTTCACCGATGCTGATGCTATAGCTTTAAAAAAATCTTATTTTGAATTTATGAGAAGTAGAATAGGTAAACAGAAACAACTAGAGTTAGGCTTTCTTCAATTCATAAATGACAGAATGAATTTAAAAGGAGTAAGTTTGTATAGAATGAATACAGATGGAACAACCACAGAAATTAACCTTAATGCTGATAAAACAGATACAACAGAAACAAATTGTCCAAACTAAAAAAAAATTTTATGAAATACTTATTTTTTACTTTAATCTTTTTTACTATTTCTTGTAACGCACAAGTAATTTCTTTAGAAGAAGCAGCTCAATGTCTAACAAATCCTAATTGTCCAAACTATAATTATGAAAAAGATATTAATAATTCTTTAAATAAATATATCAGTACATGGAAAGGGACTTATAATGGAAAAACCTATGAGATTCAGCTCAAAAAAGGCATTTATGAGGAGATAGGTATAAGAAGAGATAAATTAATTGGTAGAATGAAAGTAACTGATGCTAACGGAAATATAATTTATAATTCTTTTAACGAAACTAATGATACAACGATTAAATTTAATGGCCTAGGATTTCAAAAAGATTTAAAAGCATACATGATGTACTTTATTGGCAATAGTGAATTTGCTTGTGGTGAACAAGGTATTGTTTATTTAAGAATTAAGCCAGAAACACCAAATAAAATGAGTATACTTATGTTGCAAGATGCCGATATTACTTGGGGAGAATGTCCACCTAGTTATCAACCCACTATACCTTATAAAAAATCAATATCTTTAGTAAAACAATAGACTAAAGATGGTAGTATCTCACTAACTGTGTAAGTTAAAAAGTTATTCTGGAAAATTTTGAGCCCTTATAGCTCAAAAAATTTTA
>NZ_JAMZGF010000120.1 GCF_024158915.1 Chryseobacterium sp. S0630
TGGACTGCACCCAAAAGTTTAGACAAAATTAAACAATATTATTATATGAAAGAGTTCGGTACTGTACCGGACTCTTTCCTTTTAGATTAAGTCTTATTCTGTCGTTGTTATAGTAATTAATATACTCCTTTATTTCTTTTTTAAGTTCATCAATAGTTTTAAATTTTTTAGTATAGAACATTTCAGATTTTAAAGTTCCAAAGAAGTTTTCTATTATCGCATTATCCAGACAGTTTCCTTTGCGGGACATACTTTGGATGATACCTTTTTCTTTTAACAGATGCTGATAGGCTTTCATCTGATATTGCCAGCCTTGATCCGAGTGGAGAATGATGTTTTCTGTATTTTTAATTTTCCTGAAGCTTTTCTTCAACATATTCATAACCTGAATAAAGACAGGTCTCTCCGATAGGTCGTAACTGATAATCTCGCCATTGTAAAGGTCAATTATCGGGGATAGGTACAGTTTGTTCCCTGAGACATTGAACTCTGTTACATCAGTTGCCCACTTCGTGTTCGGTTGGTCTGCTTTAAAGTTCCTTTCCAAAATATTGGGTGCTAGGTTGCCTTGTTCGCCTCTATATGACCGGTATTTCTTGACCCTTATGATGCTTTTGAGTCCCAGAACTTTCATTAGTTTCATTATTGTCTTGTGATTGACCATAATTCCTTGCTGCTTCATGGTCAAAGTAATACGACGGTACCCGAACCGCCCTTTATGCCTATGATAAATCTGTTTTATCAAAGTTTTTACTTCTTCATATTTATCCTTTTTATTAAGAACTTTCTGATGATAATAGAAACTGCTTCTGGCCATACCTGTACAATTCAGCAGGAGTGACAGGTCATATTTTTGCCTTAATCCTTCGATGGCCTCTGCTTGTTCTTTTTGAGAGTTAAGGCGTCTAACTTTTTTAGAAAATCAATTTCAGCTCGAAGCCTTTCGTTTTCCAATAAAAGTTCTTCTTCTCTGGTCAATGGCTTATCGGACTTTCTTTTCTTGCGCTTGTAATCACTCATAATGCAGGATCTTCCTTTGGGTTTATTCTTTAACCCTAAAATACCACTTTTTTCGTAATCCCTTTGCCAATTCAAAACGGTAGACTGAGCTGCGATATCGAATCGGATACAAGCTTCCCTTTGTGAAATACGTTCTATTTCAATGGTTTTTAGAACTTTAATCTTGAAATCCAGGGAATAGTTCCTGCTTTTTCTCGGTTGTAGTCCAGAGATTCCATACTTGTTATAAAAACCAATCCACTTGCGCAAGTTACTTTCATTAAATCCTTTCTCTGTTGCTATAGATTCAATCGAACGATGAGAATTTTTGTAAAGTTTAATACTCTCTAATTTGAAAGCAACGCTAAATTTTTCTTTTTTATACATAAAAAATGCCCCTAAAAAGTGTCTAACTTTTTGGGGGCAGTCCA
>NZ_JAMZGF010000121.1 GCF_024158915.1 Chryseobacterium sp. S0630
AGAGTGATACAACGTACTCACATCATTATCATAAGATTTATCTATATCTTCTCCAGGCTGATAAGATGACGCAGTCGTTCCTGAAGCGGAGATGGTAGCCTTCACATCATTGCTCCCGCTTATACTTAATTCGGATGTATTGATGGGGCAGTCTATACCGTCAACAATCGCAGGTTGTTGTTGAGAAAAGAATCTCACCTCTCCACCGCTTGAGAAGTTTCCAGAGCCTGCATTTACGGTTATCTTAATGATATATGGGTCTTGGATAGAGTTAGGGAAAATAAATTCCTTATCCGCATCACTGAGAGCCCAAATTAAATTATTGCTTACCGGGATGAAAGTATTGGGTTCCGCCTGTGTACTGTAGGAAATACTTACATTAGTCCAAATTCCGTTTGTACCTGAAGCTTGTCTTGGGGTGTAAATCAGTTTTCTGATATTGGGAACATTAGGATTAAAATAAAATTTCAACTCATCCGGAATTGCGTTCACCGACCAATTAGTATGATAAATGGTAGCATTATTGCCATCAATCAACTTGGCAACTTCAGTCCCTGGTTGTGCCGGTTGTGAAGAGGTAACCGAATTCACAGAAGCCGGAACGAGCTGTAGTTCAGAAAAGAATTTCATTTCTGCACCACTGGAGAAGTTTCCAGAGCCTGCATTTGCGGTTATCTTAATGATATAAGGGTTTTGAATAGCGGTAGGGAAAATAAATTCCTTATCCGCATCACTGAGAGCCCAAATTAAATTATTGCTTACCGGGATAAAAGTATTGGGAGCCGCCTGTGTACTATAGGAAATACTTACATTAGTCCAAATCCCATTTGTACCTGAAGCTTGTCTTGGGGTGTAAACCAGTTTTTTAATACTGGTAACATTAGCATTAAAATAAAAATTCAACTCATCCGGAATTCCGTTCACCGACCAATTAGTATGATAAATGGTAGCAGTGTTGCCATCAATCAACTTGGTAACATCTGTGCCTGGTTCGGGTGGTTGCGAAGAGGTAACCGAACTCACAGGAGCCGGAATAAATTGTGAAAACCCATGGAATCCACATAACAAAAAAAGGAACAATGATAATTTTCTCATATAATACGTTTTTATATTGCAATAAATATATATTTTTTTGGAATTTTAATAAAAACTATCAATAATATTTTTTTTATGAATGAATAAAACATTAAAATCATCATTGATTTTCAATCCTTTATGAGTCCCGAAATTTTTTTATTTCTTTTGATGGACTAAAAAATTTTCGACAAAGGTATTTTGGAGCTTTCTCCGGTCTTTTTTGTATATTTCACTTTTAAGTGAAGGCAGATTTTAGTATTTTTATTTTTGATGAAAAAAATACTACAGATATCTTTTCACTATTAAAAATTCTTATACTCCAGGAAT
>NZ_JAMZGF010000122.1 GCF_024158915.1 Chryseobacterium sp. S0630
GACACTATCCCGTAAAGTGTGTAAGTTAAAAAGTCAGGGCTTAGATTTTATAATCTGAGCCTTTTCTCAAAAATAAGCATAAATTGGTTGAGGACAATACCCCAATTCTGTATAGGCATTGTCCATTTTTTAGTAGCTTCTTTTAATGCCAAATAAACTGATTTCATTACAGCATCATCAGTAGGAAAAGACATTTTATTTTTGGTGTATTTTCTGATTTTGCCGTTGAGATTTTCAATTAAATTTGTGGTGTAAATGATTTTTCGTATCTCGAGAGGAAATTCAAAAAATACAGTGAGTTCATCCCAATTGTTTCGCCAGGATTGTATAGCATAAGAATATTTGCTTTCCCATTTATCTGCAAAATCATTGAGAGCTGCTTGAGCCGCTTGTTTTGTTGGAGCGGTGTAAATATGCTTCATATCGGCAGAAAATTCTTTTCTGTCCCTCCAGACCACATATTTGCAGGCATTTCTTATTTGATGGACAACGCAAATTTGGGTTTGAGATTCAGGAAAGACGGAACGGATTGTTTGGGTAAATCCGTTTAAGTTATCGGTAGCAGTGATGAGAATATCCTCCACACCACGGGCTTTTAAATCCGTGAGAACACTCATCCAGAAGGCTGAACTTTCATTTTTTCCAAGCCACATTCCCAAGACCTCCTTTCTCCCGTCACGGTTTAATCCAACAGCCAGATAAACGGTTTTATTAATGACTTTGGAATTTTCCCTTACCTTGAAAACAATCCCATCCATCCAGACAATGAGATACAAATCTTCAAGCGGGCGGTTCTGCCAGCTAACAACTTCACTGGCAACCGCATTGGTGATTCGTGAGATGGTAGAGGTAGAAACATCAAAATCATACATTTCTTTAATTTGTTCTTCAATATCACTTACACTCATTCCCTTAGCATAAAATGATATGATAATATTCTCCAAACCATCGATAATATTATGTCTCTTTGGAACCAATGCTGGTTCAAAACTACCTCCTCTATCTCTGGGAACTTTAATTTCAGATTCGCCAAATGAGGATTTTATCTTTTTAGTCCCGTGACCGTTACGGTAATTTCCAGTGGCAGATTTCTGATGTTTATCATTATCCAAATGAGAGTCCAATTCTGCATCAAGCATATGCTCTATAGCTCGCTTGTGCATTTCTTTGAAGAAAGAAGTTAAGTCTTCTCCATTTTTAAAGGACTTGTAAAAATCCTTGTTGTTTAATAATTCTTCTTTGTCGATCATAACTATGTAATGGTTAAAAATAATAAAAAGTTATTTCCGTAAAATTTTTTGAGCTATAAGGGCTCAAAATTTTCCAGAATAACTTTTTAACTTACACAGTTAGTGAGATACTACC
>NZ_JAMZGF010000123.1 GCF_024158915.1 Chryseobacterium sp. S0630
CTGAATTAGTCAATACTTAATCTGACAGTTACAATCAAATTGAATAACTTTAAACAGATTAAGTATTATGACAACACAACAAAAGATCATCAAAAACAAGTTAGGCGTACTTGAATTAGCACAACATTTAGGAAATGTATCCAAAGCCTGCAAGGTGATGGGGTATTCCCGAGACAGTTTCTATCGATTCAAAGAACTCTATGAGCAAGGAGGCGAATTGGCATTACAGGAAATCTCCAGAAGAAAGCCGGTGTTAAAGAATCGTGTAGATGAAGCCATAGAAAAGGCTGTTGTTGAGATAGCCATTGAGAACCCTGCTTTAGGACAGCTTAGAGTAAGTAATGAGCTTAAAAAGAAAGGCTTGATCGTGTCTCCAGGCGGAGTCAGAAGTATCTGGTTAAGACACGATCTACATACATTTAAACTAAGATTAAAAGCTCTGGAAGCAAAATCGGCTCAAGATGGTATAGTTCTTACCGAATCCCAGCTTTCAGCATTAGAGAAGGCTAAGGAGGAGAAAAAAGCTCATGGAGAAATTGAAACTCATCATCCTGGATATTTAGGAGCTCAGGACACTTATTATGTAGGCAATATCAAAGGAGTCGGACATATTTATCAGCAAACTTTTATTGACACATATTCTAAAGTAGTATTTGCAAAGCTGTATGACCGTAAAAATGCCCTTATTGCTGCTGATATGCTTAATGATCAGGTGGTTCCTTTCTTTGAGCAGCAGGAACTTCGTTTACTCAGAATTTTGACAGACCGAGGAACTGAGTACTATGGAATAAGAGAGCAGCATGAATACCAGCTCTATTTGGCCATTGAGGATATCGATCACACGAAGACCAAGGCTAAAAGTCCTCAGACCAACGGCATCTGTGAACGCTTTCACAGAACGATTCAGGAAGAATTTTATGCCATAGCTTTCAGAAAGAAAATTTACAGAAGCATTGAGGAACTGCAATTAGACCTGAACAGCTGGCTGTCATATTACAACAATGAAAGAACACATACAGGAAAACATTGTTACGGTAAAACACCGATGCAGACGTTTTTGGATAGTAAACCTATGGCAAAAGAGAAATTATTGGAAACTCTTGCAGAGGAACAAAAAATCCTTACTTTTGGAAGTAAGGACAGTATTGGATAACTGACAATTATTTTTAAACCCTAACTGTCAGATTAAGTCGTGGCTATTACAAAT
>NZ_JAMZGF010000124.1 GCF_024158915.1 Chryseobacterium sp. S0630
TATCTTTTATCTTTTATCTTTTATCTTTTATCTTTTATCTTTTATCTTTTATCTTTTATCTTTTATCTTTTATCTTTCGTTATTCCCGGCAAACCTCGTAAATTTGCTATTCATTAATTTTTAAATATAAATTTTAAACAAATGTCAAGAATTCTTACCGGCATACAAGCCACCGGAACGCCCCATCTTGGAAACTTATTGGGAGCTATTATTCCTGCTATCGAACTATCCAAGCAGGAAGGAAATGAATCATTTTTATTTATTGCGAATCTTCACACGCTTACACAGATTAAGGATGCGCAGACTTTAAGACAAAATACCTACGAGATTGCTGCGGCTTGGCTTGCTTGTGGATTAGATACTGAAAAAACATATTTCTACAGACAAAGTGATATCGCTGAAACCTGTGAACTTTCTTGGCATTTATCATGTTTTTTCCCTTATCAAAGATTAACATTGGCCCATTCATTTAAGGATAAAGCAGACAGACTACAGGATGTGAATGCTGGTTTGTTTACTTACCCTATTCTGATGGCTGCAGATATTTTATTGTATGATGCGGAAATTGTACCTGTAGGAAAAGACCAGCTTCAGCACCTGGAATTTGCAAGAGATGTCGCTTCAAGGTTCAATAACCAGATGGGTGAAATTCTTGTTCTTCCACAATCTGAACTTCAGGAAGATACTAAATATGTTCCTGGAACAGACGGTCAGAAAATGTCTAAATCAAGAGGAAATATCATCAATATTTTCTTACCTGAAAAGGAATTGAAAAAACAGGTGATGAGCATTGAATCAGATTCGAAATCTTTAGAAGAACCTAAGGATCCTGAAACGGATAAAACATTCCAGATTTATCAGCTTATTGCTACATCTGAACAGACTGAAGAATTAAGAGCAAAATATCTTGCCGGAAACTTCGGATACGGACATGCTAAGAAAGAACTTTTAGATCTTATCCTGGTACGTTTTGAGAAAGAAAGAGAAACGTTCGCTTATTATATGAACAATCTTAATGAACTTGAAGCAAAACTTCAGCAAGGCGCTGAGAAAACCAGACCTATTGCACTGGAAACGCTGAAAAGAGTAAGAACAAGCTTAGGATTTTAATTCTGAGTTTTAAACATAAGAAGAAGCCGTCTCACAACTGAGGCGGTTTTTCTTGTTAAAAAGTAAATAATTTTTATATATTTTGATTTGTTTT
>NZ_JAMZGF010000125.1 GCF_024158915.1 Chryseobacterium sp. S0630
TGATATCAAAATCAATATTGTTTCCGGTAAGGTTAATGGTCTTTATCATTATCAAAAATCTACACAAAGTGATTGGGTTGCAGATCTTACGAATTCGGCTTATAATATGATTGATGTTGTGGGACAGCATTTTCATTTGGTTTATAAAAAAAGCACGCTGAAAAATTATGCTCTTTCAAATCCTGCCGAGCTTGTTTCAAAATATGACCTTATTGTAAAAAATGAATGGCTTGTGATGGGATTGTATAAATATAATTTAGTTCCCAAAAACCGTATGTTCGGCTATAGTAATAAAGGCGGAGGCTACCATGCAGGCGGACTGGGTATAAATTTGGATTCTGATTGGGGCGAAGAGTCTCTAGCTGATATCAACCAATTGTCTTTATGGGGAATTGCACATGAATTTGGGCATATTAATCAGATAAGCCCGGATCTTAAATGGATTGGCACTACAGAGGTTACTAATAATATATACACTGTATGGGTAGATTATCAAATGAATCCACAAAACGATGGAATGTCCCGTATGGAAAGAGAACCTGTAGAACCGGCACCAGGAATGGCGAGCATTGAAGGAGGAAGATTCAACAAAACTATTTTGAATACTACTATCAATCAGGAAGCTTTACAAGAGAATGCTAATACAGATGTGCTGATACCTTTCTGGCAGCTTGAACTTTATTATCAGCTGGCGGGAGCTTCAAGAAATGCCCCGATTCTTTCCTTTAATTATCCAACTAGCTATACAGGAGTAGATTATGCGCACTGGTTTGCAACACTTGCCAACAAGGCAAGAAACACCAATTCTTCCGGGGTCTCAAATGGTGAACTGATTCTGAATTTTGTGAAAAATACCTGCGATGCGGTACAGGAAGACTTAACCGGATTCTTTACTAAAACCGGATTTTTAAAGCCTATAAACAAATCTGTTGATGATTACGGCATCGGGCAGCTTACCATTACGCAGGCTCAAATCGATGCTACGATTGCATCCATAAAGTCTAAGAACTATCAGCAGCCTGTTTCTCCTGTAATGAATTATATTTCAGCACGTAGTCTTGCAGCTTTCCGTAACCTTCTTCCGGTAAGCGGACAAACAGGCCAGGGAGTTACTTTAAATAATGATTATCTTACTGTACAGCACAGTGCTTG
>NZ_JAMZGF010000126.1 GCF_024158915.1 Chryseobacterium sp. S0630
GGTGCCGTTAGAAAGACCTCCTTCGATTCCAAACTGACAGAGTCTTTCACCAGATTGCCCGGTAGCTAACCAATGCCTTTGATAAGAGTTTCATCGTCAACTTTCAATTGAACATCAACTGCTCTTATAATTCATTGCTTGGTTTTAATAAAAAATAACTGCGTAAATAGAATGCGCAGTAAGAATATAATTTTGTAGAAAGAAAACTAATAACTATGAATAATTATAAATCAGATCTAAAAGAAGCAGTGTATTGAGGTTAATACTCAATACTTATGAAAAAAGCTAAAACATTAAGACAAAAATTCGGATTCAATGAATATGGATTAATTGACTTTCCAAAGAAAATTTCAGGCGTACAGATCTCAAGATTGATGTACGGGGATGATATGGGTTGTTCATATTGTTTTCCACACGGTGTTGAAGTGGTGAATGCAAGGTATACAAAGTTCCAACGAAACTGGAAGAAATACAGAAAAACCCAATGGAAAAATTAAAATCAGGTGTCGTTTTGGAATCGTACTTCGAGTCCCCCGTCAGATGTAGGTTCAATTCCTGCCATTCCTGTTGTAAACGGAATGTAGTTCAAAAGAAAGAATAGATGGCATAGAAAGATTCCGCTGCTTTTACCCTGATGCTATAAAAGAGTGCCGTAGAGAAGACCTGCTTCGGTTTAATTTGGTTCGACTCCAGAAGGTCATGAAAGTGATCTTGTACAAGTCTTTTCGAATCTTGCCTCTTTTATTTAAATCACATGAATGAAAAGATAATAAAAGGCCAGAATTTCCATCAATGACAACTATGGAAATATGACATAGGAAACGGAGGCGTTAAGAAAATAAGCTATACGAACGTTAAGAAAATTCTACTGTCTGAAGCGCGACACAGAAAGTGAAACGAAGAAGT
>NZ_JAMZGF010000127.1 GCF_024158915.1 Chryseobacterium sp. S0630
CTCCACCGAGAACCAGTTTATTCTGAATTATACCCTTCATCAAACCCCCGCCGATACTACTACTTTAGCTTTCCATCTGGAAAATTTTAAAGACAATATAGGCCAGGAAAAATTCTACGAAATAGAATCCCTTACCGCCGATGCAGGTTACGGAAGTGAAGAGAATTATGAGCTTTTAGAGAAACTTGAAATAGAGGCTTTTGTAAAGTACAATACGTTTGATAAAGAGCAGAACCAAAACTATCAGAGTAAAAATAAAACCTTTAGCAAAGAGCATTTGCACTACAACCAGGAGAAAGACTTTTACGTTTGTCCAATGGGACAACGAATGGAAAAAAATCACGAAAGCTGCAAAACTACCAAGACCGGTTTTGAGCAGACCATATCGCATTACAAGGCCAAAAACTGCCAAGGGTGTCCATTAAGAAGCATGTGCCATCAATCCAAAGAAAACCGAAGCATAGAGAGAAATCACAATCTGGAACGTCATAAAGAACTCACTCGAAAGCGACTGAAAAGTGAAGAAGGGATAGAAAAACGTAAAAAAAGATGTTACGATGTAGAGCCTGTGTTTGCCAACCTCAAACACAATCACCATTTTAAGCGATTTATGCTAAAATCGTTGAAAAAAGTAGAAATTGAGTTCGGTTTACATGCTTTAGCACACAACTTAAGAAAAAAAGTGGCATAAAAATACACTTCAAATCAAAAAAATCATCCTAAAAAAATAATATGGGTAGTTTATAAACAAAAACCGCCTCAAGGAAAATGAGACGGCTTC
>NZ_JAMZGF010000128.1 GCF_024158915.1 Chryseobacterium sp. S0630
ACTTTTTACTTTTTACTTTTTACTTTTTACTTTTTACTTTTTACTTTTTACTTTTTACTTTTTACTTTTTACTTTTACAAAACCTCTATCACCTTCTGATGGATTTTGTTTAAGGTAAATTCATCACCGGATTTCATACCCATCATCTTTTTAGCCATGGGGCTTTCCGGAGAGATGGCGTAGAACCGGTCTCCCTCAAAAAAGAACTCTCCCAGTGACACAGAAATATAAAACCTTGCCTTATTGGTAATGACCAGTGAACCAAGCTGTACTCTTTCAGTAGCCGTATTCAGGACTTTTGCCATATTTCTTTTAAGATCATTCAAAGCTCCTAGTTGTCGCTGCATCTGATAAATTTCCTCTTGCATTTCTTCTCTCATACTGTCATATTTCGGAGTTTTTTTGATGTCACGGCTGGCTTCCAGGGTAAATTCGATAAAGTTTTTAAGCTTTTCAATTTTCTCTGTTATGGTAGTTTTCACAAAGTCTCTGATATCACTTTTTTCAAATACGATCTTCTCCATACAATCTATTCTTTATATAAAGATAATATTTTAGAATAATATTTCTTTCACTTTATAGAAAATAATGACCAGCATTGTTGTTATAGATTTAGGAGAGTTTGAGAGTCATATAAATGTCTTGAATTAACCTTGGATCTGACACTTTATATAAAAAACCATTCTTGTTCGATAAAATTTAAATAGAATTAACAGGTCGCTCCTCCGGAGCT
>NZ_JAMZGF010000129.1 GCF_024158915.1 Chryseobacterium sp. S0630
TTTACATAAATAAGTCCCATCTGTACGGCAGCCAATGGATTTTCAAGATTTCTTGAATGAATATCACCATCCGCATTATCATCAGTAGGAAGCACGGCTGATTGTCCTTCTACAACTCCTTCTGAGCCGTGAGCATAACGCAGGTCGCCTCCCAGCCATGTTTTTTCTGATCCCCAATATACATCGGAATCCGGTTCCCAAACGTCTGCACGTCCTCCTGCAAATCCGAATGTTTTGAAGCCCATTGATTCAAGAGCGATATTTCCTGTAAGGATTAAAAGGTCTGCCCATGAAATGTTTCTTCCATATTTCTGCTTGATAGGCCATAGCAATCTTCTTGCTTTATCAAGGCTTACGTTATCAGGCCAGCTGTTTAATGGTGCGAAACGTTGTTGCCCGGCTCCTGCTCCACCTCTTCCGTCACCTACACGGTATGTTCCGGCACTGTGCCAGGCCATACGGATAAACAGAGGACCATAATGACCAAAGTCTGCCGGCCACCAATCCTGAGAGTCTGTCATCAATGCATGAAGGTCTTTTTTTACAGCTTCCAGATCAAGGCTTTCAAATGCTTTGGCATAATCAAAATCCTTATCCATAGGATCAGAAAGGGAAGAATGCTGGCGAAGAAGATCTACTCTAAGCTGATCAGGCCACCAATCAGAATTCTGGGTTCCTCCTCCTGCTACACTCTTTTTCATTGTTCCGTTATGAAACGGGCATTT
>NZ_JAMZGF010000012.1 GCF_024158915.1 Chryseobacterium sp. S0630
TATACTGTAACAGGACTTTCACCAGCAACTACGTATTCTTTCTCTGTGAAAGCAAAAGATGCAGCTGGAAATGCTTCTGTATCCAGTAATACAGTGAGTGTGACAACTCTTTCTGGAGGAACTGTTACTTACTGTTCTTCTTCGGCCTCAAATACAGCAGATGAAAGAATCGGAAATGTAACCTTCGGATCTATTAATAATACATCTACAGGAACTGCAGGATATGAAAACTTCACTTCAGTTTCTACCAATGTTACAAGAGGAAGTGCTTACACCATTTCCATTACTCCGGTTTGGACTTCTACAAAATACAGTGAAGCTTACGCAGTTTATATTGATTACAACGGAGACGGAGACTTTACAGACAGCGGAGAACTGGCATGGACAAAAGCAGGGTCTACAACAAGTCCGGTTACAGGATCTATTACCATCCCGGCTACTGCTACTGTTGGATCTACAAGAATGAGAGTAATGATGAAGTATAGTTCAATTCCTACTTCTTCATGTGAAGCATTCACTTATGGACAGGTAGAAGATTATACGCTTAATATTGTTTCTTCCGGAAAAGGAGATCTTCATAGTACGAAAGATCTGATCACCGATGTGAAGCTTTATCCAAACCCTGCAAGAGATATACTTTATATTTCCAATACAACTTCTGAAGATTACAAAATCTTCGATATGGGTGGAAAACTAATCGACTCAGGAAAACTACAAAGAGGATCCGTGAACGTAAGCAACCTTATCAAAGGTGCTTATATGATTCAGATTGGAGAATCTTCTAAGAGATTTGTTAAAAACTAATCCCTTTACAATTAAACGATGTGAAAAAACTGCTCCTTATGGAGCAGTTTTATTTTTTTCCAATGTAAAATATCATCACAATAAACAATTACAAATGAAATTAATCACATAAAAACATTTTATTTAAAACAAAATAACTATAATTTGAGTTTTTTAATTTAAATTTATCGCATAACAATATTTTATTGTGCCGTTTACCCAGATTGTATTTAAGGGAGCTCCAAAGCCGTTTTTGACGTCTCATGCAGCTGCTGCTTCTGACTCTATTTTGGCGTAAATTGATATTTCTACACTTTACTGTCAGAAAAGTGTATTATTAAAACAAATTCCAGTCTCAAAAATTTCTCTTACTGAACAGAAAATCATTACTCATCCTCATTTCAGTAATTCATTTAAGATCTTTGTAAATAATATGATGTTTCAAAAAGGTAATTCCCTCTAATACCTCAATATTTTAAGATAATTTAAAATTTTTTATATGAAACATTTATTTAAGTACATCTTTTTTTTAGCCATCACTTCTTTCTCGGTTGCCTGTAGCTCTGACGATGATGAAGTAATAGACATCAATCCGGATGTGACCACTGTATTCTACAAAAACGCAGATGAATTGGCAGTAACCTATGACCCCAGTAATTCGGTAAGTCAAGCCATAAAAAATCAGGCTTACGACTTGTATAAAAGAGGCAAATGGAGTGAATTGGAATCTCTTTTTAAGGCCAATAATTTAAATGGCGGATGGCCGCCTGCTAACGGAGGCTACAATATTGTTGATGATGTTCCTTTACAGGTTGGACAGAAATTTGACAGATACAGCGGAGCGGTTGGCAACTATACCGGCACGGGAGTTCCTACATTAGGAGGAAGTTTTACAAGTCCTATTATCAATGGTTACACTTATACTTTTACTCAAAGAGCTTTAAACCAACCTGAAGACAAGTACGATTTTTACTATGAAATTGATGTTTTGAATAGCTCTATGCAGTTTAAAACCCAAACCGCAGACATTATTCCATGGTTCAGTCAGGCGGGAAAAGGAAAACAAACCATGTGGAAAATCCCTATCGACATCAACACGGGTTATCAGAAAACATGGAATAAGCTGGCTGAAGAAGGTTATATAAAAGTTACCATTAAGAAAAGTCCCAGCGGAAAATACCCTAACTTAGTAGGCACAGTTATTCAGCCATAAATCAATCCAGATGTATTCAATATCAGAAAAAATAAGCATAACCGAAAAAGTTTTTGTTGAAAAAAGCACCTTCATCAACGATGAAACTCTCCCTTCAGCAATAACCACTTTCACCTGCTGCCATTGCGGAAACAAAAATACTATTGCAATAACACCTTATGAATCAGGATTTCCTATTCTACAACTGTACCATGATGATAAAGTATTATCCAAAGATGAATTGTTAAAGCACAAAATTGCCAATGGAACCTCTCAAAGAATGTTGCATTTCGGAGAATTAACAGTTAATGATTTACCTACTTTATATTTTGGTACCGATTGCACTTCCTGTCATTCAAAATATATAGGCGTTTTCAGCTATGGGGAAAAGCAGCCAGGATTGATGATATTGACCATCTCCGGAATCTGGAAATATGAGTAATTGAAATCCTATCTATATCCTATTAAAAGTCCACAAGTTTCAGATTGTGGACTTTTTTCTTACTTTAGCGAAGAAATTAATAACATTATCAATAACCAGGAAAACACGTTAATTCATGAAAAAGATTACTTTACTTCTTTTCATGCTGTTCTTTGAGTCAGCATATTCACAAAAAACACTTGCCCAATATCCTGATGGCCAGTTTCCTTACCAAGGAGGTTCCCTCCAGTTGTTCTCAGATATGCAGGACTATTTCCTGAAAAGCGGCTCAAAACCATGTGATCAAAATGAGATGTATTTTGTAAGCCTAAAGATTGATGAGAATGGTAAACCTGCTTTAATAAAGAAAAAGAGTGATGACCCTATTATAGAAAAGAACAAATGTGCTTTTACTCTTGCTGTCAAATCTTTAGGGAGCTTAAAAAACTGGCAGCCTGCAGAGCAAAACGGAAAGAAAGTTGCCGCTTATTTCGATTTTCTATTTCAACCCAAGGATTTTTTTGAAAATTACAAACCCGATTATGATATTGAAAAATCATATCAGTCCGCTGCCATGCCCGGTGGAATAAAAGCATTTAGAAAAGATGTTCTTGAAAGCTTAAGTAATTATTTGGATTGGGAAACTTACAACCCAAAAGGAATATTTCTTATATCCTTTGCAATAGATGAAAATGGAGAGATCACCAATGTGGATATTGAACCCAAAGTAGAAAACAATAAAATTCTTCTTGAGGATGTAAAATTTGCTCTGAAAAAAATAAAAGGAAAGTGGAGTCCTGCAAAAACGAATGGAACACCAGTAAAATCATGGTTTAGAATGTCTATTAACTTTAGTTCGCGGGAGTAAAATAAAAACATTAGACAGCCTGCGCTTTTGGGTCTCATATTTTACTCGTGTACATTTCACATTTTACAAATCCTTTTCTATCTTTGTGGGAAATAAAAAAATTCATGGATAAAATTGATAGTCTGAACCAAGTAGCAGAATTCCATACTACTTTCAAAGCCCCTATTTTAGATACCCCACAAATTCCTTCTCCGGAAAGATGCAATTTGAGAGTAGAACTTTTACAGGAAGAATTAAACGAACTGAAGCAGGCGATTGCTGACAATAATATTGTAGAAATTGCTGATGCATTGTGTGATCTTCAGTATGTTTTGAGTGGTGCGGTACTGGAATTCGGACTTGGCAACAAATTTGTAGAGCTATTCAACGAAGTTCAGCGCTCCAATATGTCG
Organism: Chryseobacterium sp. S0630; assembly: GCF_024158915.1. Taxonomy (GTDB): domain Bacteria; phylum Bacteroidota; class Bacteroidia; order Flavobacteriales; family Weeksellaceae; genus Chryseobacterium. Next base: position 3,657 of record NZ_JAMZGF010000012.1, read on the forward strand.
AAGGCATGTGATAATGAAGAACAGGCAAAAGAAACTGTTGAATTTTACAAAGAGAAGGAAGTAGAATCTTTTTATGAAAAGTCTGGAGAAAAATTCAATGTTTACAGACAGGCAGATCATAAAGTATTGAAAAACAAATACTACTCTCCTGCTGATTTAAAATCAATTATCGAAAAATAAAATATGAAAAAATTTATTACCAATATTGTTGCCTTTTCAAGTCTGTTCTTAGCAGCACAACAATTTAGCGCTCAAAAAGTAGTGGTAAACCGTGAAGTTGAAACTACGAAAGATGGCAAAATGCTTTTGGGAAACCAGTTGAAAGAGCAGTTTTTAAAAGCTCCTTATGCAGATTGGTATGTAAAAGAACATGATGAATATGCTCTTGACCAAAAAGCAGTCAGTGAATTAAAAAAAGAGAAAATCGGGACTTATGATATTATTGTTTTCATGGGAACCTGGTGTGAAGACAGCCACAGAGATTTTCCTAGACTGATGAAAATATTGGAAGCCGTAGGTTATCCGGAAAATAAATTGAATATTATTGCTGTTAACCGTAAGAAAGAATCTCCTACCGGAGACGAAAGCCTTTACAATCTTCAGAAAGTCCCTACTATTATCCTGAAAAGATATGGAAAAGAAGTAGGTAGAATTATAGAAATGCCTACTACAGGATATATTGAAAGGGATTTGGTTCAAATTCTTAAAAAGAACGATTCATCTGTCATCAAAGAAATTTTTAAATAGATTTTGAGAAATTATAGAACAATATTATCCTTTGTAGCCGGTGCCGGTGCGATGGTGCTGCTATTTTTTGGTCTGAAATCCTGCCTGAACCTTGGAAATAAAACTGAAAAATCGGATTATTATATCCTGACCAATCAGATTTCCAAGATGAATAAGATGGTGGTTTTGGAGCAGAATACTTCCAGTATGCAGAAAACCAAAATGGGTTATGAAGTTTTTGGAAAAGAAATTTCCAGCAACAGCATTATTACTTACACCAAGACTAATGCGCAGGTTTCTTACGATCTTAACAAAATGAAGATCGAAGTAGATTCCATCAATAAGAAGCTTATTATTACAGAGCTTCCTGATGCTGAGATCAGAATAACTCCAAGTGTTGAAATTCAATCTCTGGATGATTCTTTTATTAACAGGATCTCGGAAAAAGACATTAAAAATGTTACAACTAAAGCCAAAGAAACGGCAGAAAAATCAATCGATCAGAATCAATTAAGAACTGAAGGCCGTAAGCAGTTGATGGAAAATCTGAATAATGTTTTTGTTCTGGCGAAGGCTTTGAATTATGAAATAGAGGATAAAACCGGAAAGATTGGTATTCTGGGACTTTAGGAAAAATATTTCTGTTTGGCAAACCCTTTGAATGATACTATCCATATTGTTGACATTTAAAAATCAAAGTCATGGATAAAAAAGGAAAAACCAATAAGAAAGAATCTGCCAATACCGCAGAAACCCAAAAGCAAAATCAGGATTTCCAGAATATTCCTGCAGCATCCAAAAACACCAATCCACCTGATATTGATAAAGAAGATATTCAGAAGTCTTCTAAAAATAAGACAGGAAAAACGGATAATACAAAGGAATAAAAGAGCTGTTAAGGCTTATTGATCACTAAAAAACGAAAAGTTCCGTCTCATATGAGGCGGAACTTCTCTTTCTAACTATCTAACTGAACTTTTGTTTCTATACAATGGTAGATTTTCCGATCTTGATATTTTCAAAATTATAATAAGACTTTTCGGAATATCTGATATGGTCAGCAATAAAGCTTCCCACTTCACTTGTTGAATAATATTGCTTGGTGTTAAGATCAACTGTAACATACTTATTTTCAATAGCATGTTCTACTGATTGCCTTAGTTTGTCTGCTGCAATCTTTAAATTAAGATGATCCAGCATCATCGCTACGCTTAAAATAGAAGCAATAGGATTAGCAATTCCTTTTCCTTTTGCCTGTGGATAAGACCCATGAATAGGCTCAAATAAAGCATTCTTCTCTCCTACTGAAGCTGATGGCAGCAATCCGATAGAACCTCCGATCACACTTGCTTCATCCGAAATAATATCACCAAACATATTTTCCGTTAGAATAACATCAAAATGCTTAGGATTAAGAATCAGCTGCATGGCTGCATTGTCTACAAACATATAATCAAGCTGTACATCAGGATATTCAGGAGCAATTTCCTGACAAGTTTTTCTCCATAATCTTGAAGTATCCAGAACATTGGCTTTATCAATAAGGGTAAGTTTTTTCTTTCTTTTCTGAGCTTCCTGGAATGCCATATGCGCAATCGGAATAATATCTTCACGACTGTATTTGCAGACATCATAAGCATAAGCTCCTTCCGGATCTGTAAATTTTTCACCGAAATAGATTCCGCTTACCAATTCTCTGAAAATCTGAATATCTGCTCCTTCAATAATTTCTCTTTTCAAAGGACTTTTATCAATCAGAGATGCGTACGTTTTCAAAGGGCGGATATTAGCAAACAGTCCCAATTCTTTACGGAGCTTCAATAATCCCTGCTCCGGTCTCACTTTCGCTTCCGGATCATTATCAAAAACCGGATCACCAATAGCTCCAAAAAGCACAGCATCAGATTCTTTACAAATTTTCAACGTTTCTTCAGGTAAAGGATTTCCTGTCTTAAAAATAGCTTCTGCACCTATTAATCCATAATCAAACTGGAATTTACATTGAAAAGCTTCAGCAATAACATCTAATATTTTAATGCTTTCACTGATGATTTCCGGGCCGATCCCATCTCCGGGAAGAACCGCAATTTTAAAATAACTGTCGCTCATTTTCTTTTTGTGTTTTTAATTCAAATTCTGTGATCGTCTGTTTTCTGCTGATTAAAAAATCAATATCATCATAGCCGTTTAGCAGACATATTTTTTTATAAGAATCGAGTTCAAAGGTTTCTGTGGTATCTTTAAAGCTGATCGACTGTAATTCTACGTCAATAGCAATTTCATTATCAGGATTTTCTTTGATTCCTTCTAAAATTTCTTTTAAAAATTCTTCTGAAACTTTTACAGGAAGAAGTCCGTTGTTTAGGGCATTCCCCTTAAAAATATCAGCAAAATAACTGGAAATAATTACTTTAAAACCATAATCTGTCAAAGACCAGGCTGCGTGTTCACGACTGCTTCCACAACCGAAATTATTTCCTGCCACCAGAATCTCACCTTCAAATTTAGGATTGTTTAAAACGAAGTCCGGATTCGGTTCTCCGGTATGAATATTAAACCTCCAGTCTCTGAACAGATTTTCTCCGAAGCCTTTTCTGTCTATACTTTTCAGGAATCTAGCCGGAATAATCTGGTCTGTATCTATATTTTCTGCCGGCAATGGAACTGCGCGGGATTTTAAAACAACTAATTTTTGCATTTATTCTATATTGTTTAGACTTAGAACCACAAAAGGCACAAAAGTTTTCTTTTTTACTTTTCAATTTACTTAACTGAAGTTCACATAAGAATGAAAATCAAAGATTTTCAAAAAGCTTAAGTGTTCTTTTTCTACAAGCAAATGGAATCTTCTTCTTACTTAAGTGTTATCATCTTTTGTGTCTTTGTGGTTAAATTCTTTTTAGTTTACACTTTCAAAAGCTGAAATTTTACCTTCTATTGCTGCTTTTGCTGCGGTAAGCGGACTGGCAAGAATTGTTCTTGAACCTTGTCCCTGTCTGCCTTCAAAGTTTCTGTTGGAGGTGGAAACACAATATTCTCCTTCAGGTATTTTATCATCATTCATCGCCAGACATGCTGAACATCCCGGCTGACGGATCTGAAATCCTGCATCACTGAATATTTTATCCAAACCTTCCTCATAAATCTGCTTCACCACTTGTTGAGATCCGGGAACAATCAGTGCTTTTACAGCCTCAGACTTGCTTTTCCCTTTGATATACTGAGCGGCAGAGCGGAAATCTTCTATCCTTGCATTGGTACAGCTTCCTATGAAAACATAATTAACCTTGATACTGTTAACTGCCTGTCCGGCTTCCAGTCCCATATATTTTAATGCCTTCTCTTCAGATTCATTTTGCGGTGCCGGAATCACTTCACGGATTGAAATCCCCATTCCCGGATTGGTACCATATGTAATCATTGGATAAATATCTGAAGCATCAAAGCTGAGTTCTTCATCAAAAACAGCTCCTTCGTCTGTTTTCAACGTTTTCCAATACCCTACTTTTTCATGCCATTCTTCTCCTTCCGGAGCAAATTTTCGTCCCTGTACATATTCAAAAGTGGTTTCATCAGGAGCAATCATGCCTCCTCTGGCTCCCATTTCAATGCTCATATTGCAGACTGTCATTCTCCCTTCCATGGACATTTCTTCAAATACATTCCCCGCATACTCACAGAAATATCCTGTTCCTCCGTCTGTTCCTATTTTTGAAATGATATAAAGAATCACATCTTTAGGCTGAACATTTTCATTCAATTTACCATTGACTGTAATCCTCATTGATTTTGGTTTGTTCAGCAACAAGCATTGACTGGCAAATACCTGAGCCACCTGACTGGTTCCAATCCCAAAGGCAATAGATCCAAATGCGCCATGCGTAGAGGTATGGCTGTCACCACACACAATACTCATTCCCGGCTGGGTAATTCCCAATTCCGGAGCGATGATGTGAACAATTCCCTGGTATTGGTGTCCTAATCCGAAAAGTTCAATATTGTTTTTCTTACAGTTTTCCGTAAGCTGCTCTACCTGATTTCTTGAAAGTTCATCTTTAATAGGCTGCTCCTGATGTAAAGTAGGTACGTTGTGATCTGCAGTAGCTACAATCTGTTCCGGCCTGAATATTTCCAGATTTCTGGATTCAAGTTCCGCAAAAGCCTGAGGGCTGGTTACCTCATGAATAAGATGTTTGTCTATATAAATGATCTGAGGTCCGTCAGGAATGGTTTCTACCACGTGAGCGTCCCAAACTTTATCAAAAAGTGTCTTTTTACTGTTGTTCATTGTTTACTTTATCTTGATTTAAATCAAACCTATCCTATTTTTCTACTGAAAGAATCCATCATCAGGCTCAGATCATCATTTCCTATTTCTTTTTTAAGGTCAGCGATTTTCAAAAATTCCTGATACAAATAATCAAGTTCATTTTTGGTCACCTCAAAGCCAATATGTTTGAAACGGTAGGCCAATGCTGAACGTCCGCTTCTGGCTGTAAGAATAATGGAAGAGGCATTCACACCTACTTCGGCAGGATCAATGATTTCATACGTTTCTCTGTTTTTAATCACACCGTCCTGATGAATTCCTGAACTGTGAGCAAAGGCATTAGCTCCTACGATAGCTTTGTTTGGCTGTACAGACATTCCCATCAGGTCAGACACCATCACACTCATTTCATTTAACATTCTGGAATTCACATCCGTATGCAGATTCAAGTCTTTATGCTGTTTTAAAATCATGACGACTTCTTCCAATGCTGTATTTCCTGCTCTTTCTCCCAATCCGTTGATCGTACATTCAATCTGACGTGCCCCGTTAATTGCTCCGGCAATAGAATTGGCAGTTGCCAGTCCCAAATCATTGTGACAATGGCATGAAAGCACTGCTTTTTCAATTCCTTTTACGTTTTCTCTCAGATATTTTATTTTCTGACCATACTCTTCCGGTAAGCAATATCCCGTGGTATCAGGAATATTAAGAACAGTGGCTCCTGCTTTGATCACCGCTTCACAAACTCTTGCCAGGTACTCATTATCTGTTCTTCCGGCATCTTCTGCATAAAATTCAACGTCCTCCACATATGTTTTCGCATATCTTACTGCATCAGCGGCTCTTTCAATAATATCTTCTCTTGTGGAGTTGAATTTGTATTTAATATGAGAATCAGAAGTTCCGATTCCTGTATGGATTCTTGGTTTCTTTGCCAACTTCAGCGCTTCTGCAGCTACATCAATATCTTTTTTGTTCGCTCTTGTGAGTCCGCAAACCTTCGCATTTTTTACCAGCTTTGAAATTTCTGAAACCGATTCAAAATCTCCGGGGCTGGAAATTGGGAATCCTGCCTCGATAATATCAATCCCTAATTCATCAAGCCTTTCAGCAATAATCAGTTTTTGTTCCGTATTCAGTTTGCATCCCGGAACCTGTTCCCCATCTCTCAGTGTCGTATCAAAAATTTCGATTTTTTCGGAATTCATAAGTGAAGTTTTTTACTTAATTTTGGCTCAAAACTACAACTTGCGATATTTTTTTATTTTCACTTTTTCTGAAAATTACAATATTCAACAGCTCGAAAAACAATTGTATTTATTTATTAATCAATAATTTAATTCCCCCAAATTTACAATGGCAGAATTGCAGAAAGATTTTTTGTTTGTACTGGTAAAGTCATTGACCACCTCTGAAAAAAGACAGTTTAAGTTATACGTAAACCGTCTCGGAATTAATGTAGATGCCAAATTTCTATTGTTATTTTCTGAAATGGATAAGATGAAGGAATATGATGAAAGCATTATCATTGAGAAAAAAATTTCCACCAAGCAGCAGCTTTCCAACCTTAAGGCTCACCTTTACAAACAGATTCTGGTGAGTCTCCGTATGAACCCGAGTCATCAGAACTACAGAATCCAGCTTCGTGAACAGTTGGATTTTGCAAACATTCTGTATCAGAAAGGGCTTTATAAGCAGGCTTTAAAGATATTGGACAAGACCAAGCAGACAGCTCTGGAACTGGATGAAAAAAGTATCGCTTCGGAAATTATAGACCTTGAAAAAGTAATTGAATCCCAATTTATTACAAGAAGTATTGAAGGCCGTGCCGAAGAGCTTATCAAGCAGTCTCAGGAGATCAGTAAACAAAACCGCTATACGACAAAACTATCCAATCTTTCGCTGAAATTATACAGTGAGATGCTTACCCATGGCTATGTAAAAAACGATGCAGACCGACAGGAAGTGCTGGATGTTTTTAACTCCGAAATTAAAAACATCAACCCTGAGAAACTGAATTTCACCGAAAAACTATGGTATTACAAAGCCCATGTCTGGAAAAACCAGCTTTTACAGGATTATAAATACACGTTGAAATATGCCTATCAGTGGGTGGATCTTTTTCATAAAAAACCTGAAATGATCTACAGCCATCCTGTATGGTATATTAAAGGGAATACTTATTTGCTGAAAATCCTGTTTTTATATGGAAATATTGATATTCTGGAAGAACATTTTCAGAATTTCAATAAAATGGTACATGCGGAGAATTTTGTTCAGAATGAGAACCTTCAGTCTCTTATTTTTCTTACTCAGTACAATACGCTGATGAATATTCACTTTGTAAAAGGAGAATTCTTCACAGGGACCAAGCTTATTCCTGAAGTGGAATTAAAAATGGAAAAGCTTAGAGAAAGGATTGATGAGCACCATTTTATGATTCTGTATCTTAAAATGGCTGCCATGTTTTTCGGCAGTAAAATGTTTGAAAAATCCATTGAGTATTCTATGAGAGTCATAGAATCCAGAGGAAATGTACAGGAAGATCTTTTGTTTCATACCAGAATCCTGATCTTAATGGCAAAATATGAGTCTGGAAATGATGAAGATTATGATGAATTTATTGCTTCTACCTTGAAGTTTGCCCGAAAGATGAAGAAGCCGGAAGAATTCCATTTTGAAAGCATTCAGTTTTTTAAGAACCTGAATAATCAGGTGCCGGATCAAAGACAGAAAGCATTTGAAAGTTTTGATAAAAAGCTGGAAGAGTATTCCAATAATGAATATTACAGACGTTCATTATTCTATATTGATATCCATGGATGGATTAAATCTAAAGTTCAGAATGTGGATGTAATTGAAATTATCAAGCAGAAAGTAAAGTATAAAAGAAAACATTAATTAAAACAACATAAAATACTATATTTAAATATTTTAACACATTTTATTTAATGTAAAATTGAATGTTAAAAATAATTAATTTCTAAAAAAAATAATTTCTCGCAGACTGAGCTGATTTCGCAGATCAACATAAAAAATCTGCTTCATTTGCTACATCTGCGAGAGAATAAAATCATCTAAAATTGTAAAACGCAATATTTTAATTTCATTACTTTCCGATAAGGAAATATAAAAAACATTTAAAATATTAATATTTACAGCATGTATTAACAGGTCGCTCCTCTGGAGCTTTATTTTACGAGGACTTCATTTTTTTCTATTAGCAGTAAATCCCGATGGGATTAAAAAGTCCAGCTCCAATAGGAGCTAACGGTTAATAGGACGTATTTGTTTTAAAATTATTATAGCTCCGTAGGAGCGACCTGTTAATTATGCTTTGATTTAATCAGACAAAAACGATTTTATTTGTACAGGTTTTCTATAAAATTCAGTGCATTTTTATGACTGATTTTTTCAACCAGTTCTGATGAAAATCGTTCTTCAATTTCTTTATTGATGACAGGATATCCAGATGCATTGGAATGCTCCGGAAAGAAAAAAGGATGGCGGGATTTGTCCGGATGATCCTTCCAATAGAAATAATCTGCTCCATAGGCAATGCTGTCTTCTCCTCCAAGATCCAAACCATATTGAATATGTTCGTACAGTCTTTCCGGATGATCAATATCCACATAATCTTTGATAAAATTCAGACCTATTAAGCCTTTTCTGTTGATTACTTCCTTTGCCAGTTCATCAGGAAGGTTTCTGTTGTTTTTATAAACGGACCTGTAGTTGGAATGGCTCGCCAGAATAGGAATTGAGTAATTTTTCTGGTCAATATAAGTGAAAATATCATAGGCCAGCTGATCACTTGTATGAGCTAAATCAATAGCAATTTTACGGTCAGCAATATAATCGATCAGCACTTTTCCATCGTCCTTTAAGCCGGCCGTGGCATTATTTCCGCCTCCAAAACGATTTTCAAGATGATGGGTAATTCCGATATAAAAAACTTTCTGGGTATTTTCAATAATGGTTTCCAGATTTTTGAATCCGGATTCCAGACTTTGGCTTTCATCACAGAAAGCAGAAGCATTCTCTATAGAAGCAATAACTCCTACCCGGTTTTTATTCTCCAAATCATTGTGATTGCCTTTATTAAAAAGGAAAAAGTTCTCATTTTTAATTAATTTTGAAAATAATTTGCTTTGTTCCAGACCATGAACTGTACTATTCGCTCCTGTTCCTGCGTACATAGCCATCACCTGAAGTTTTACATTTCCTTCATGTAAATAAGGTAGTGAACAGCCAATTTCTTTGTCATCAATAGCCGCATCGGATCTTAGCAGATAATATAATAAATCGCAATGCAAGTCAACATTTATAGCATTCATATTAATTTGTAATTTATTTGTTGTTAAAGACTTACAAAAAGAATAAAGATCTTAATATTGGCATTATCATTAATAAAAAATCAAAGGTATTTTTCTATGAAAAACGAAATATGGAATTCAGTGAGACTAAAACCATCTGCATCTTTTACATTTTTAATATTAATTCTCATTCTAAATATGTGCTAATATAGTATTTTATCTAAAAATTCCGTATTTTTGCATCTTAAAATTTCTTAGTAAACAATGATAAAAATTACACTTCCAGACAATAGTGTCAAAGAATTCGAAGGAGCAGTGACTCCTCTAGATGTGGCAAAATCTATAAGCGAGGGATTGGCTAGAAACACCATTTCCGCAATTGTTAATGACAAACAAGTAGAAACAACCACACCTATAACCACGGATTCTACGGTACAGCTTTTGACATGGAATGATGATCTTGGAAAGAAGGCTTTCTGGCACTCTTCTGCCCACCTTTTGGCGCAGGCAATCCTTGAGTTTTATCCTGATGCTAAGTTGACCATCGGTCCTGCTATTGAAAGCGGATTCTATTATGACGTAGATTTCGGGGATGAAAGCTTATCTGAAAAAGATTTTGAAAAGATTGAGAAAAAGATCTTAGAAAATGCGAAGAAAGGTTCTACCTTCTCTCTATACCCGGTTTCTAAAGATGAGGCTTTAAAAACGTATGCAGACAATCCGTATAAAGTTGAATTGATCTCTAATCTTAATGATGGAGAAATCACTTTTGTAACGCACGATAACTTCACAGATTTATGTCGTGGTGGTCACATCCCGAATACAGGAATCGTAAAAGCGGTTAAAATATTAAATGCAGCAGGAGCTTATTGGAGAGGTAATGAAAAGAACCCTCAATTAACAAGAGTATATGGTATTTCTTTCCCTAAGCAGAAAGATCTTACTGAATATCTTGAAAGATTGGAAGAAGCTAAAAGAAGAGACCACAGAAAATTAGGTAAAGAACTTGGAATTTTTGCATTCTCTGAAAAAGTAGGTGCAGGTTTACCACTTTGGTTGCCAAAAGGGACTGCTTTAAGAAGAAAACTGGAAAATTTCCTTTCTGATGCTCAGAAAAAAGGAGGTTATGAATTCGTAATGTCTCCACATATCGGGGCAAAAGAATTATATGTAACTTCAGGACACTGGGATAAATATGGAGAAGATAGCTTCCAGCCGATTAAAACTCCGAACGAAGGAGAAGAATTTTTGTTGAAGCCAATGAACTGTCCTCACCACTGTGAAATCTACAAAACTTCACAATGGAGCTACAGAGATTTACCAAAAAGATATGCAGAATTTGGTACTGTTTACAGATATGAGCAAAGTGGAGAACTTCACGGTTTAACGAGAGTTCGTGGATTTACTCAGGATGACGCTCACCTTTTCTGTACTCCGGATCAGCTTTCTGAAGAATTTGAAAAAGTAATTGATTTAACGCTTTATGTGTTCAAATCTTTAGGTTTTGAAGATTTTGTCACTCAGGTTTCATTAAGAGATCCTGAAAACAAACAAAAATATATCGGTTCCGATGAAAATTGGGAGAAAGCAGAAAGTGCGATCATCAATGCAGCTCAAAAGAAAGGTTTAAAAACAGTAGTAGAATACGGAGAAGCGGCATTCTACGGTCCTAAACTTGACTTCATGGTGAAAGATGCTTTAGGAAGAAAATGGCAGCTTGGAACTATCCAGGTAGACTATAACCTTCCGGAAAGATTTGATCTTCATTATATTGGAAATGATAATGAGAAACACAGACCGGTAATGATTCACAGAGCACCATTCGGTTCTATGGAGCGTTTTATTGCTATTTTGCTGGAAAATACTGCAGGTGATTTCCCATTATGGCTAAGCCCGGATCAGTTTATTATTCTACCAATCAGTGAAAAATATGTAGATTATTCAAAAAAAGTTTCACAATTTTTGGAAAATCACGATATTAGCGGTCAGATTGATGACAGAAACGAGAAGACAGGTAAAAAGATCCGTGATGCGGAATTGAATAAAATTCCTTTCATGCTTGTAGTAGGAGAAAATGAAGAAAAAGAAGGCACGATTTCTGTAAGAAGACGTGGAGAAGGAGATCTTGGAGTAATGAAGATGGAGGATTTCGTTGCTTACTTCAAAAAAGAAGCAGCCATATAAATTTTAAATTAAAAGATTGAAGGATTCAAAAATTAAATAATTAATGGAATCTTTCAATTTTAAATATTTAAATCAATTAAATTAAGTAATTAACCAATAAAATTATAATACAATAGCACAAAGATTTAACAACAGGGGCCCACAGAGACGTCCGGTACAAGAGGACTTACACTTGATCAACGATAAAATTCGTGTGAGAGAGCTTCGTTTAGTGGGCGATAACGTAGAGCCAGGAATTTACCCAATTGACAAAGCAAGACAAATTGCTGCGGAACAGGAATTGGATTTAGTAGTAATTTCTGACAAGGCAGAACCATTTATTGCAAGAGTATTGGAATACAAGAAATTCTTATACGAGCAAAAGAAAAAACAGAAGGAACTTAAAGCTAAGCAGGTAAAAGTGGTAGTAAAAGAGATCCGTTTCGGACCTCAGACTGACGATCACGATTACGAATTCAAAAAGAAGCATGCTGAAAAATTCCTTGAAGAAGGTTCTAAATTAAAAACCTACGTATTTTTTAAAGGACGTTCGATTATCTTTAAAGACCAGGGAGAAATTTTGCTTTTAAAACTTGCTCAGGAACTAGAGCACGTGGGTAAAGTAGACCAGCTTCCTAAACTTGAAGGAAAAAGAATGATTATGATGATGAGTCCTAAAAAACCAGCAAAATAATTAAGTCATTATTTTATATAAAAAAACCTCAAAGTAATTTGAGGTTTTTTTATGCTTACATTTTCAAAAGAGATTGCCCCGGACTACTCTATTGTTTATCCTTCAAAATCTCCACAGTCATGTTCTGTGAAAAGTGGCAAAGCTTTTTTTGTGGTAAAATATTTTGATATTCTTTTGTTCTTTAATTCCAGCTTTTTGCCTTCTATCACAAGTTCATAAACGGGTGCTTTATCTATTTGAGTTAAAATATAGGTTCTCTCCGGTGTTTTAAAAATAGTTTTACCTCCTTCATTAGAGAATGAAAAATCACTAATTTCAAAACTGTCTTTTTCATCACAAACATTGGTCCATTTGATTTGACTCTTTGTTATAGAAAGACTTGTCAAATCGCATGAATAGCAGTTTCCCGAAAATTCTATCCCATATTTTTCGTACACGTCTGTACTCTTGTTGTTCAAGAGATCAATCGGAACCAATGTTGAAAAATCAGCTGGTATTTCTACTGGTTCCGGATCATTATTCACTGCTTTCGGTTTAGATGCTACAACATCTTTTTTGGTGTCCGGAGAAATATTTGTTTCTACTTTTTTGTCTGTAGCGGGTGAACAGGATGCTAATAAAGCAGTCACAACTGAAAGGCTGATTATTAAGTTTTTCATTTTTATAAAGTAAATTACAATATTGGTTTTATTATTTTGTAAAATTCTCCAAAATCCATCGTTCAATATATCCCTGTTTTCAGCCATTTATTCCCTATATCAGGCAGTTTTTGTTGGCTTCTGATCTGAATACTGATACATTTGCCCCAAAATATAGAAAATGAAAATACTCAATCAAATTTTTATATCATCTATGGTTGTTCTTGCAGGATGCAACCAGCAGAATAAAAAATCAGAAACGGATAAAGCAGAAACTGAAGTTAAGCAAAAAACAATAACCCTTGGTGATTTCAAAAAAATAAAAGGGGTGGATAATGTTCAGGAGGTACCGTTTCAATTATTTACCCAACTGGATTCTATACAGTTTTTTGTAACGCCGAGTAAGGATGCGGCCCATTTGAAAATGCCTTACAATAAGTTCGATAATTATTATGGATTCGAAGAGTTTGAGGATTTTTATTCTATTCACTACAGCATTAATAATAACATTTCGAACAGCATTGAAGCTTTTGTTTTGAAATCGGAATTCACGCCTTCTTTTGAACTGACTTTAAAAGATGTGGATCTTTATGAGATTCGAAGCAGCACATTTAAAAAATCATCTGATTTTAAAAACAAGTCTTTTAAAAAATTTGGAACTATTGCTGAGATTTCAGAGCAGGAATTTAAAGCCAATTCAAAAAAAAGAATGGGTGAAGCATTGGTAAAAAATCCGAATATACAACTACAGGAAGGCAACTGGGTATACAAAGAAAATGGCAGAGAAGAAGTGATTACCCAACATGAAAATATATCCACAGAAACCGGACCTCTGGCTAATGAATATGTAGGAAGATCACCTTACTTAAACATGGAGGTTTTCAGAGAAAACTCTGATAAAGTTGTAGATTCTTACTATTCTTTTTTCAATATAAAAAATGCAGTATTGTTTGAACTCAGCACAAATGGTTATCCACAAATTCTTCCTTCCAAGAGCTGGGTTACCTGCATTTCATCTAACAATGATGTAGGAAGCGATTTTATCATCACTCAATACTTACCACAAACCAAGAAACAGGATAATCTTTTATACGTGAATTTCACCAAGTTCAAAATAGCTGATGACAAGAAGGCATTCTGGACCGATAACGACACCTTTTATGCAGAAGTCTATCCTCTTAATTCAGCTTCTGGCAATGGTAAAAAGCAGAAAACAGTTTATATAAAAATCCAGCTGAAGGCTGATCTGTTTTAGTAAGGAAACTGAGAGAATTAGGATCTCAATGAAAATACAATTTACATTTAAAGGAATATGAACTTGTGTAAACTTTTATATTTTGAAATAGTAAGATCGTATTAAGATGTTGAGAGTATTAAGACAAGCTCCGCTTTAAGCTTAAAGATAAGAATGATTCATCTTAACTATCCTTTATTTCTTAAACTCTTCTTAATGGTTTATTAGATAAAAATTTTAACAATTTCAATAATAAAAAACCCCTGAAATCAGCGAGTGTACAGGGAAATAAAGTCCAATATCTTTGCTGCAATAATTTAAAGAGATACAATGAAAAAATTAAGTTTGACTGTCCTTTTTTGTTTATTAAGTTTTATGACTTTTGCACAATCGTTGAAAGTAGTTATTAAACAGGACGGAAAAGTAATACAGCCGGTAAATGATGTTTATGAACTGAAGAAATCTCCTTTCCTGTTTGAGATTACCTCTACCAATCTTGAAGGTTTTTTAGTGGGCGCTACTACAAATAAAGATATCTATGGTGCAGCTTTGGGTGTTTTAAATGCTGAAGTTCCATGGTTTCAGAATACAGGTATGGCAGAGGAACTTTATAACAAGGATAAAGAAATGTTTCTGATGGATTCTGCTCCTTCTTATTGGTATTATACGGATGCGAAAGATCACAGATTTGATAAAAATCCTAAAGGTAATGCAAAGCAATGGACTGCCACACGTACTATAACAAGGTTTTATGATATCATGGTAGACCAGCCTATCAATTTAAAAGATTTTGACGGCAGAGTTTTCATCCTGATGTATCAACCTGAATATAATGACGAATATGATTTAATAGGAAAGAAAAACCTGTTTCAGGCTGCGTTGAAATTCAAAGATTAAAACAAACACACCAATTATTTGATTATATAAGAAAAAGGTCTGCTTTTACGATGTAAGCAGGCCTTTTTTGTAGATGAATATTTTATTCAATAATCAATCCATATTCTATGGCTAACTTTATAGCTGAACTCAGGTTGGATGTCTGAAATTTTTCAATAAGATTTTTTCGGTGGCTTTCTACGGTGTGAGGGCTTATAAAAAGCTTTTCCGCCATTTGATTGGTGGTAAGTCCTTTCGATGCTTCCGCCAGAATTTCTTTTTCTCTTCGGGTTAGTTTCGGAACCTGGCTTAATCCATCTGTTGATTTTTTCTCCAGAACAGATTTGGTTTGAGAGCATAAAAACCTGTTACCGCTATATACAGCATTAATTCCTTCGATAATTTCGGAAACTGAAGCATTTTTTTGAATGTATCCTAAAGCACCTTCAACCAGAGTACTGTTAATTACGGGCAGTTCATTATGAACACTAAGGATAATAATCTGAAGGCTGTTATACTTTTTCTTTAAAGGTTTGATGAGTTCAATACTGTTGGTATCAACCAGATTGATGTCAAGCAACAGAATATCAACAGGCTGTTTTGCAAGACCTGCATTCATTTCCGAAACATTTTTGAAACAATCAACAACATCTATTGTATCACTGTTTCCTAAAATATTTTTAAGTCCTTCCAATAGAAGTGGGTGATCGTCTGTTATGGCTACTTTTATCATGTTTAATGAATAGGGATTTGAAGTTCTATACTGGTGCCAATATTCAATTCGGAGGTAATATTCATTGTTCCTTTTAAAAATTGGACTCTCAGTTCTATATTGTGAAAACCTGCCGTTTTTCTAACGTCTAAGTTGGCATGATCGAAACCTTTACCGTTATCCTCTACTGTAAGGTTTAATAGATTTTCTTCTTCGCTTATCTGAACAATAATTTCTGAAGCATCGGCATGTTTTATCGCATTATTGACTAATTCCTGAATAATTCTATAAATGATCAATTGCTTTTCTTTCGATAGCGAATTGCTGTAATTGATGAACCCTGTGTGGATTTCCAAAGCATTATTGGAAATTCGGGAAGCAAATTCCTGAATAGCTACTTCCAGGCCATATTTTGTTAATAAATCCGGCATTAAATTATGCGCTACCCTTCTTAGTTCTTCTACCGCACCATCAATCTGTTCAATTGATTTTGAAATTCCTTCTTCTATATTTTCAGAATGATGAGGATTTAAATAAGAAAGTTGATGCTTAGTTCCTGAAAGCAAACCTCCCAATCCGTCATGGAGATCACGCGCCAGACGACCACGCTCCTGCTCCTGTCCTTCAAGCAAGGCTGTAAGCGTAGAAATTTTGGAGTTCTGTTTCTCCTGTTCCATGGCTAAAGCATGCAGTTCGTCTCTTCGCTTAATGGATTTAGCACGTTGTTTATAGGCATAAAGCAATAAGAGGATCAAAACGATAAAGAAAATAATAAAAAAGACATAATAGGTATTGATCTTCTCTTTGAAGGCTAATAGTTTTTTGTAGCTATCAATATCATTATTCTTCTGTTGGGTTTCCAGTTTTGCTAAACGAAGCTGCTGTTCCTTTTTCTCTGATTCAAGTTCTGAAAATTTTAGTCTTTCACGCTGATTTTCTTCCACCAGTTTTAAGTTGTTGTAAACCTGTTCACGCTGTGCGCGAAGGATATTGATTAACTTAATTTCCTGTGCTTTTTTGTCACTTTCCAACTGCAGTTTGATATACTTCTGCTCCTGTCGTTCTTTATCAAACTGAGATTCTAATCTTTTGGTAATATCAAGTTTTTCCTGATCGTAAACACTTTTATATTTATCAACATAACTTTTATAATAAGTCAGGGCTTCTTTATAATTGCCCTGCTCTTCACTAATTCTGGATAAAGATTCAAGAATAGACAATTCTATATTATGATCCCTTACCGGGCTTTTTCCAATCTCCATGGAAGCTTTTAGAAAATAAGATTTAGCTAAATCATAATTTTTATCCTGTAAAGCTAATTCTGCCAGAATTCCAAATGATGAAGCAATATGAATAGGATCGCCTATCTCCAGACTCACATTATTGGCTAAGCTGGCATACTGTATTGCTTTATCTCTATCAAATTCAGTATATAAATTGGCTAAATTGATCGCAGCATATGAAAGACTGCTTCTGTTGAGCATTACACTCTTGTTTTTATTAAAAGTTGTTATAGCCTGCAGATAGTATTGCTCTGTCTTATTTCTAAACTCTGTATTCGATGGATTTTGGGTATATTTCTGTTCATATACATATCCCATTCTCATATAGGCATCGAAGATAAGGTTCGGATCATTTTGTTTGGATGCCAGCAGCAAGAACTGTTTGCTATACTTCTCTTCCAGCTGGAATTCATTAAGGTTGGAATAAATCGTAGATAATTCTTTCGCTACGTTACCAAATCTCCCATACAATGTAGAGGTTGTGGGTGAGTTTTCATAATATTCAATCGCTTTTAAATACGCAGTAACAGCTTCAGTTGTTTTATTATTACGGGTGAGAATCCAGCCTTTTGCATAATGGAAATACCCTTTTGCCTCATTACTATTGGTTTTTAGACTGTATCCTTTTGCCAGGTCCAGGCTTTTCAAAGATTCAGCAGTTTTATTATCAAGGCGATAATTCATTGCCTGTACAGCATACAAAATAGTAGCATATTTTCCATCAGTCTGTTTTGCAGCAATAGAAATGTTGGTATTTAAAATCTGATAAGATTTAGGCTTAAGGTTATGGAAAAATAAAGCAGTAGCGTATTTAGGAGCAAGATTCAGCCGTTCAGCTGTATTATTTGAAACCTGATTATATTCTCTTTCTAATCTGTTCAAAACATCCTGTGCCTGAATGAAAAACGGACAAACCAACAAAGTAAATATAAATAATAACCTGTACATCAAACCCTTATCTTTATTAAGTTGCATTATAGTAAAGAACGTAAATATAGGTAAATACCTGCTAATCGATTGTTGGCTTGTATTCTTACCAAAAAAAATACTTTATATCTGTGTTGATGTTAGATGCATATTTTGTTGCAAAATAACTATCATCTCATACTTTTACAGCTTCTTCTTCACTCAATTCTATTTTGTTATTGTTTTTACCCATGTTTTTAATAGTGTGTTAGTTCGAAATAAGAATTGATCATTGAATTGGGTATGAAAAAGAAAGCTATAAAAGTTATAAATGAAAGATTTTAACCGTTTTATCTTTAGTAAATTTTGAGTCAAAGATAAAAATAGAAGTTGTACAAAAACATCCCTGATAACAGGGGTTTTTACATCTTTGCATCTTCTGAGAAAACCTCTTAAGATACTAACCCGCAAAACACACTACAGCAACACCGTATAGAAATAAAATGCAACTAAAGCGACTCCAATAGTTCCGGAAATGAGAAATAGGAGCAAATAATATCCTCCACTTTTATTTTTCTTCTGTACAGAATTTATTATAAAAATAATAAGGGTGCACAAAAATCCTGCTCCGAAAAATAGAATCAGCACAGCAAAGAATATGGCTCTTTCAATCTGTAAATCTGCGGATGAAAGCATAATGATATAGGTTTATAAGTTAAATATGAATTCAGAAGACCTGAAAGAAATTATAGAAACCATCAAGTAGAGCTGAATTTGATCCTCAATAGTAGAAAGAATCAAAGAATAAGACAATCCCGATTATCAGCTATATTTCATCGGATAGGTATCATTTTCCAGAGATTATTGACCAGCAGTTTTTGAATTTTCACTCTGGTATATCCTCATAAGATAAAGAATACCAGCCTATTCATTATTTAAATAATTTTATTCATATATTATTATCATTTATAAATTTTTAATCAATTATTATCTTATATCAAGATATTGTGAAGATTTTCTATCTACATTTGTGATTATAAAAAAATCAAATACACTATTTATTAATTATTAAAAAAAGAAACAATGAGCACACTTACATTAAAAGACAGAACAGAAATTTATTACAAAGATTGGGGAAAAGGACAACCGGTTTTCTTTCACCACGGATGGCCATTATCCAGTGATGACTGGGATGCACAAATGTTCTTCTTTTTAGAACAGGGCTACAGAGTAATTGCTCATGACAGAAGAGGACACGGAAGATCTGAACAGACTCCTTACGGACATGACATGGATACTTATGCATCTGACGTAGCAGAAATTGTTGCAGCTTTGGATTTAAAAGATGTGATCCATGTAGGACATTCTACAGGTGGTGGTGAAGTGATCCGATATGTAGCAAAACATGGTAACGGAAGAGTGGCAAAAGCTGTTCTGGTAAGTGCAGTAACACCTATTATGGTTCAGAATGAGAACAATCCGAACGGAGTTCCTATCTCTGTTTTTGATGATATCCGAAACAATACCGCAAAACACAGACAGCAATTCTTCATCGATATTACCTTCCCTTTTTACGGTTACAACAGAGAAGGAGCTAAAGTTTCAGAAGGAATTCAAAGAAACTGGTGGAGACAGGGAATGAACGGTTCTATCAAAGCACATTATGACTGTGTGAAAGCATTCTCTGAGACAGATTTCACTGAAGATCTTAAAAGTGTAGATGTTCCTGTATTGGTAATGCATGGCGAAGATGACCAGATTGTTCCTTTTGAAACAACAGGTAAAGTAGCCGCTACTCTTCTTAAAAACGGAAAACTGATTTCTTATCCTGGATTCCCGCACGGAATGCCGACAACAGAAGCTGAAACGATCAACAGGGATTTATTAGCATTTTTTCAATCATAATTAAGTAACACTATTATATTACAAAACCGCAATTGAATAAGTTGCGGTTTTTTTATTTATAAACACTAAAAAGTGTTTTAAATAAATCTTATAACAACCATTAATAAATACTTTACACTAAAAATAAAATCTTTAACAAGTGAATTATATTGATAATTTATTATATTTGCGCTGTTAAAAAATAACCTATGAAAACAAAATTAATGGCTTTTTTAAGTCTTTCAATGCTTTTGGCTTCTTGTGCTCAGGATGAGACACGCGATAATGTAATGCCAGTTGAAAAGCAAGTTGCAGCCAATGGAAGTAAAACTTCCGGTATTGCAAGTCGTTCAACTGTTACTTTAATAAAGGAAGTATATCACCCTTCTATATTAAACGCAGGGCAAGCTATTACTTTAGAAAATAATGGTCAGAAGTACCAACTCATCATGCAATATGACCATAATCTTGTGTTATACAGAACCGTAGCGGGTCATACATATGCACTATGGAAATCAAACAGTTACAGAAATAATTTAAGTTCTCCTTCCACACTTGTTGCACAAAACGATGGAAATATGGTCATCTATAACAATGGAATTCCTCTTTGGAATACTAATAAAACTGCCGGTTTTTATGTGAATGATCCTCATATGAAGCTTCAACTCTTTTCAAAGACTGGAGCTGCCATTCCTACGGGATATAGAATGAAGTTTGTTCTGGGAGGGAATAATCTAAATATTAATGATGTCTTCGAGATAGATTTCGAGTAAAAGGACTAAACTTATTACTAAACCGTTTCTTTGAGACGGTTTTTTATTGATGCGATAAAATCAAACATTATAAACATCCGAATTGATTTTTTTTGTATCTTTGCAAACTATTATTCCTAATGTCTTTAGGAGTAGCCAAAACAGATATTGATAACAAAAACAATAAAAAAGCAAAACAATGCCAAAATTAAAAACGAAATCAGGTGCTAAGAAACGTTTTGCTCTTACCGGAACAGGTAAGATCAAAAGAAAAAACGCTTACAAAAGCCAC
Source organism: Chryseobacterium sp. S0630 (assembly GCF_024158915.1). Lineage (GTDB taxonomy): Bacteria > Bacteroidota > Bacteroidia > Flavobacteriales > Weeksellaceae > Chryseobacterium. The sequence continues at coordinate 24,406 of NZ_JAMZGF010000012.1, forward strand.
ATCTTAACTAAGAAAGAAACTAAGCAGAAGAGAAATCTTACGTCTACTTCTTACGTAGCTAAAGTGGATGAGAAAAGCGTTCAACGTCAATTAGCAATTAAGTAGTTTTTATAAATCTATATTCGGTTTATAAGAATTCAAACAAATTCACAATTTTAACCCTGAAACGGTGCAAACAAGAGCAATAACACTGCCGCCCTTTTCAAAAAAACAATTTAAATTATGCCAAGATCAGTAAATGCCGTAGCTTCAAGAGCTCGCAGAAAGAAAATTTTTAAGCAAGCTAAAGGTTTCTTCGGAAGAAGAAAGAACGTTTGGACTGTAGCTAAAAACGCGGTAGAAAAAGCAATGCAATATGCTTACCGTGGTAGAAAAGAGAAAAAGAGAAATTTCAGAGCACTTTGGATCACTCGTATCAACGCGGGAACTAGAGAGCACGGAATGTCTTACTCTCAATTTATGGGAGCTCTTAAAAAGAACAACATCGAACTTAACAGAAAAGTTTTAGCAGATTTAGCAATGAATCACCCTGAAGCTTTCAAAGCTGTTGTAGATCAAGTAAAATAATGTAGAATAGATTTTGTTATCAATATAAGTCCCGGGTTTTCCCGGGATTTTTTTTGTTATATACTTTTATTACCGTTAAAAATCCAGCTGACACTCTTATAAATCCTATTATAATTTCCATATTAACAGTAAACCTTATTAGATAGAATTAATAAAACATGAATTTATCATTGAATACACTTAATACTAAAGAAAAATTTACCTAAATATTATTCATTTAATGAATTTTAAACTAACATAATAATAAATTTAATAAAAAGATATATTATTATTAATAAATCAAGCAAACAGACACTATTCCATTTAAAAATCAACAATAAATGATGATTTATTGCTATATTAGCAATCTCTAAAGAAAGTATTAAAAATGAAAAAAGTTGCAGCTTTTTTGCTCACTTCCATTGCACTGCAAAATATGAGTGCACAAAGTTTTATTCAAGCTTATAAGGACAGAGCAGATATGGTTACTCAAACCAACATTACTACAAACCTTCAGGAATTTGCCGGGTTTGGAGTAAAAAAAACAGGTACAACAGCTAATAATAATGCTCTGGACTGGCTTAAAAACAAATATCTGTCTTACGGATATACAGCAACTAATATATCTGAAGATTCTTTTACCTACGGAAGCAACACTTCAAAAAATTTAATTATTACCAAAACAGGAACAGTATACCCTAACCAATACATCATTATCTGCGGACATTATGACACAATTGTAGGTCCTGGAGTAAGTGACAACGGCAGTGGAACTTCCATTATTCTGGAAGCAGCGAGAATCTTGAAAAATGTTCCCACAGAATACTCTATCAAGTTTATTCATTTTTCCGGGGAAGAACAAGGACTTGTAGGAAGCAACCATTATGTAAACAATGTAGCTTATCAGAATGGTAATAAGGTTCTGGATATAAAATTGGTTTTAAATATTGATCAGGTAGGAGGTCTTATAGGAAATAATAACAATACCATCAGCTGTGAAAGAGATGAAGGCGGAGTATCTTCCAATAATGCAATATCCAATACTCTGACTCAGGAATTGATGACCTGTACTACCCTTTATTCCCCTCTTCAAACGAATCTATCTCATGCTTACAGCTCAGATTACATGCCTTTTGAAGCGAAAGGGTACACTATTACCGGATTCTATGAAACCGTCCAAAGTAATAATGAACATACCGTAAGTGACACTTTTGCCAACCTGGATCCTGTATATGTTTTTAATGTAGGAAAAGCAGCCGTAGGAGCCTTACAGCATTTTGCTGTTGCATCTACTTCCAGCAACCTGTTAGGCACCAACGAAGCATCTGCACAAAAATCAGGTGAAGCAATCAGGATTTACCCTAATCCGGCTAAAGATCTTGTGACAGTGGAATTTCAGGAAAAAGTAAAACAATTCAAAGTTGAAATCAATGACATGTCTGGAAATACCGTGTTATCACTTGAAAACCAGGAAAAAATAAATACTTCAGGATTAACAAACGGGGTTTATACTTTTACGATCAAAACGGATAAGGGAAATACAACAAAAAAAATAATCATTAATAAATAATATCAGTCTGAATATTCTGAATAGGTTTTCTATTGAAAGGATATTCAGACTGAATACTGCAAAATGAAGAAAATCGCTACTTTTTTATTGACTTCTATCGCTATTCAAAGTATTGGAGCTCAAAGTTTTATTCAGGCTTATCAGGACAGGGCAGATATGGTAAATCAAACCAATATTACAACCTACCTTCAGGAATTTGCTAATTTAGGGGTAAAAACTACAGGGTCAACCGCTAATGCCAATGCACTGACATGGCTCAAAAACAAGTACCTTTCTTATGGATATACAGCCAGCCAGATGACAGAAGATCCTTTCACTGCAGGAAGTTATAATTCTAAAAATCTGGTCATTACCAAAACAGGTACCGTATATCCTAATAAATATGTAATCATCTGTGGACATTTCGATAGTATTACCGGTTTAGGAATCAATGATAACGGAAGCGGAACTTCTATTATTCTTGAAGCGGCAAGGATTCTGAAAGATGTTCCGACTGAATACTCTATAAAATTCATCCATTTTTCCGGAGAAGAACAAGGACTTCTGGGAAGCAAACATTACGTAAACAATGTAGCATACCAGAGTGGCGTTCGTGTTCTGGATATTAAACTTGTTTTCAATCTGGATCAGGTAGGTGGTGTGATGGGCAACAATAACAATACGGTTTACTGCGATGAAGATCAGGGCGGACTTTCTTCCAATAATGCCGCTTCGGCTGCTGTAACTCAGGAACTGAGAAACTGTACAGCGCTCTACTCTCCTCTTTTAACCGCTGTAGATCCGGCTGCCGATACAGATTATATTCCTTTTGAACAAAAAGGCGAAGTGATCACAGGTTTCTTTGAAAGAATAAGAAGTACCTATCCGCATACGGTGAATGATACTTTTGCCAATACAGATCCTGTATACATTTACAAAATAGGAAAAGCATCTGTAGGAGCATTACAGCATTTTGCTGTTGCTACCGGCACATTGGGAACGCATGAAACTGCTGTAAAAAATATGTTGGAAAGTGTAAAAATCTACCCAAATCCAGCAAAAGATGTCATCAATATTGAACTTCCTGATTCCGGAATTAAAAACTTTACTTTTGAAATCACTGATTTCCAGGGACGTTCTATTTTCAAAAGAAACAATGAAACAAAAATCAACGTTTCTTCACTTGAAAATGGAGCTTATATCGGAATTTTAAAAACCGGAGACCAAAAGGTCGTAAGAAAAGTGATGATCGAAAGATAATTTGCATTACTATACAACCATATGAATACAAAAACCTTTGAAGCAGTTCAGAGGTTTTATTTTTTCATACCAGACCCATATTACAGTATTTACAACACATACACAATAAATAATGTGATATTCATAATAAATATTCTTTTATTTCAAAACATTAAACACTTTGTTGTGATTTATTTACTACATTCGTGTTACCAAAATAATATTATTTATATGAAAAAATTCACAACACTTTTATGCTCTGCATTAATGATGCAGAGTATTGCGGCTCAAACTTTTATTCAGGCTTACAAAGACAGAGCGGATTTGGTAACCCAAACCAACATTACGAATAACCTTCAGGAGTTTAGTAATTTAGGTGTAAAAACTACAGGTTCGGTAGCTAATACCAACACATTGAACTGGATCAAAAATAAGTATCTTTCTTACGGCTATACTGCCAGCCAGATCGAGGAAAGTCCTTTTACCTTTGGAAGCACCAATTCGAAAAATTTAATTATTACCAAAACCGGAACACTTTATCCTAACAAATATGTCATTATCTGTGGGCATTTCGATACCATTTATGGCCCGGGAGTAAATGATAATGGCAGCGGAACATCGATTATTCTAGAAGCAGCAAGGATTCTGAAAAATGTTCCTACTGAATATTCTATAAAGTTCATCCATTTTTCCGGTGAAGAACAGGGATTAAAAGGAAGCAGCCATTATGTGAACAATGTAGTATATCAGGGAGGTGTCCGCAAATTGGATATCAAACTGGTCTTCAATCTGGATCAGGTAGGCGGAGTGAAAGGAAATAACAATACAACGGTATATTGTGATGAAGATCAGGGAGGTGTTTCCAGTAACAATGCCGCTTCTGCAGCTGTCACTCAACAGCTTAGAAATTGTACAGCGCTCTACTCTCCTCTTTTAACTGCTGTAGATCCGGCAGCTGATACAGATTATATTCCTTTTGAGCAGAAAGGTGAAGTGATTACCGGTTTTTTTGAAAGGATAAGAAGTACTTACCCTCACAGCTCTAAAGATACTTTCACTAATATGGATCCTGTTTATGTATACAAGATCGGGAAAGCTACTGTGGGAGCATTACAGCACTTTGCAACAGCTTCTACTACAATGAGCAAGCCTGCCTCTAAAAATTCATTGGAAGCTGTAAAAATCTATCCTAACCCAGCCAATAATGTTCTGAATATTGAATTACCGGATTCTAAAGAAATGAATTTCAGTTTTGAAATCAGTAATTCTATGGGAAGATCACTTTTGAAAGTGAATAATGAAAGAAAGATTAATGTTTCCGGCCTTCAAAATGGAGTATATATTGGAGTTTTGAAAATGGGTGAAGAGACTTTGGTTAAGAATATTATGATTGAAAGATAAAAATTCACTCCATTGATAATAAAAAAACAGCAGGACTATTCCTGCTGTTTTGTTTTATGAATTAAATAATTTTAAAGCTCTTCAACAATCTGTTCTCTTGTTTTGTTATTCAAATCGATAGTCTTTGTTGGAATAAGCTTGTTAGGCACTATATTTCCTGCCGGCCTTATCCATTCTTTTACTCCAAAACGAAAATCCAGTTTTGTATTGGGAGTCTGGAAATTGATCAATTCTCCGAAATGATTGGGATGTCCTTTTTCAGGCATTTCTCCTGCTACTTCTGCCAGTTTATTATCCAAAACCATTACACTGAACATCATAGCGCTGGAGAAAGTATTTTTGCCAACAATGACATAAGTCTTTCCACTGAACCGCAACGGGTTTTTACCCGCGATTATAGAACGCGAGTGTATTGGATAATAATCTCCGTCCTTTATTTTATTATACTCAGGAGATTCTTTATTATTCGATTTTAAATAATCAGCATATTCTTTACTTTTTTTCCATTTTCCCTGGTAGCTTTGGTAAGGTTTGTCTGAAAAGTAATTAATAAGTAAATTTCCCACTGCAGAATTTCCTCCGGAATTGTTGTGAACATCAATGACCAGCTTTTTAGCATTGTCTTTTTTGATCTGGGCGAAAATACTATCAAATTTTGTTTTCCACTCTTCCAGAGTAAATGTATTCCTATCGTCAAAGGTATTGACTGTTAAATAAGCATAATCCTTTATCTTTTTATAATCAACAGGTTTAAAATCTTCTTTTTTCTTTGGCTGCATTTTTGACGCATTCGCTTTCAACTGTTCCAAAGAGATGCTTTTCACTAATGTATGCAATCCACTTTTAAATTTCAGGTTGTAGTCATCTGTGATAAAATAGCAGAATTTATTAATCATTATCCAAAACCGATCAACAGCTGTTGGAATTCGTTCTTCTTTGACTCCCGGAATGGTTTGTGCACAATTTTCCAACACTTCATTGATAGATATATCATTCAATGAAAGCAATTCATCACCAATGTTCAGTTTATTGTCTGAATAGTTTTCTGTAAGAAGCATTTTTCCATTTTCATACTTAAACTTCAACGGCAATACTTTCATGCTTCTTTTAATGCTATCTGTGACACAGAAATCAGACATTGAGCTATGTTCATCGTTTAATGTAACAATCAAGGGTTTTGCGAGGTAGTAAAAATCCTTTTGAGTCATGCCATCTTTCAGAGACTTACGGATATCTGTATATTTTTTTTCAAATTCGGATTTTGAGATCTCAGTATAGGGGTTTATATGTGCATTGACTATTTTGTCTTTAATAAAATCTATATCCTGCTCCAGTTGTTGTTTTGTGAATTTCTGAGCGTAAAGTTCATTACAATTTTTCTGAGCAAAAGCAATCTGAACAAAAAATGCGGCTATCAGGGTTAATTTTAATTTCATGATATTCTTTTCTAGCCAGATTAGTATTTCAGATCCGGTCTTTGTTACAGCATTTATTTACCATTGGGATTGTCAATAGTAACATCATATTTTAAAGCAAATCCTTTGATTTTAGAAACGATATCCTCTTCATTAATAAATCCATCTCTGATATCTGTCAATAATTCCTCCAGAGTTACTTTATAAAGATCGGCCTCATTACATGATAAAAAACGGAGCATTTCTTTTAAAGCATTATCAAAATCTTTAAGTTCACAATAGGATAAATATTTTAACTGAGATGCTAATTCATTGTGCTTGTCTCTTTGTAATAAATTATCCGCAATATCAATAGCCCATTGATATTCTCCTAGTTTATACCAGCAGTTTGACATGAATAATTGTCTGTAGTTTTCAGATTTGGGAGATAATCCATTTAAATTTTGCAAGATTGTAATGGCGGGCATATATTGTCCATCATTCATAAGATCCAGAGCTGTTTGTAACTCGTTAATCATATGTAAGTTTATTTTTTAAGGTTAAGAAACATTTTTCATTTTCAGGATGTATCAATTTTTTTCTTTTTATCTTAAAATAGTGTTTTTTATTTACCGAAACGCTGTCATTTTTCCCTAATGTACTTTGATATTGTGAAGTCAGAAGCAAAGTATCATTTTTCACAGCCCAAACTCCCGAGAATTGTTCAACAGATCCGGGATACATCAAAACAAAATTATTCTTCTTTAGGGTAAGTATAGAGCTTGGAGCATCAGTTACATAACAGATGTTCACATATTTCCCAAGCTTCAGTTGGGAATTGTAGCTTGCAAATGAAAAAATACAAAATAGTATAATTATTTTTCTCATTATACAGTTCCTGTATAAATTACTTAAAATATTTTATTCCTTTTATTATTGAAAAAATCATTAAGACTCCAACCATAAAGATTAAAAAGATATTCTTTAAATCAACCACACTAATACCTTTAACAGATTTATCCTGAAATAAAAAAATGAATACCGGGACAAGACAAATGGCTGACCAAATTACTAAAGCATATTTCATTTCCTAAAATAAACATTTTTTCAAAAATACTATGAATGAATGTCACGAAATGAACGAGACTGTCCAAAAAGTTTTGGCAGCCTCTTGTTGTTATAAAGAAATAGAATTTAGGAGAGTTTGAGGATCATATAAATGTCTTGAATCAACCTTAGATCTGACACTTTATATAAAAAGCCATTCTTGTTCGATAAAATTTAAATAGAATTAACAGGTCGCTCCTACGGAGCTTTATTTTATGGGGATTTCATTTTTCTACTAACAGTAGATCCCGATGGGATCAAATTTAGCTCCAATGGGAGCTGACTGTTAATAGAACGTATTTGTTTTAAAATTAGAGCTCCGGAGGAGCGACCTGTTAATTCATAGCATAAATATTAATATTTTCAATGTATTTATACTTTTTATCGGACAGTAATGGATCGCATAAAAAAGACTGTCCTTTTTGGACAGCCTCATTTTTATAAAAAGATTCAAATTAATAATTAAAATTAAGAGAAACCGTGTAATATCTTCCGTTTCCGCGTACATATTCTGCATCCCGAGCGGTATACATCGAAGTTGGTGTGAAATAAGAAGTGTTGAATACATTCTCTATTCCAAGTCCTATGGTCAGAAGTTTATTCAGTTTATAGCTTCCCTGAACATTGAACAGGTTAAAGCTTTTCACAGGGCCTTCTCCTTCATCATATTTTCCGGATGCAGCAGGTTCAAACTTATCTCTCTTAAACGAGTACATATGATAGACTCCCAACTGTAATTTCTGCGCCTTATCATTCCATTTAACAAAAAAATTCAACCTTGCGGGCGCAATTCTTAAACCGCTTAAATATTTTTCGTAGCTGTTGTCATTTTTCACATCCACTTTTCCTTCCTGATAGGTGTAATTAGTTCCGAAAGTCAATCCCTGTGTCGGATAGATATTCACCGCCAATTCTACTCCGTTAATATACTGAGGAGCACGGAGCGGAGTCCAGAAACCATTTACAGAAACAAGATCAGCTCCCAGCTTGGAGTAATTATAAAAATAACTGGCTGAAAAATCTACATACTGCCCGATCTTACTGTTAAAACCAATTTCATAGTTGTCAATAACCACAGGATCTGTATTGATTTCACTCAGAACATTGCTTTTCGCATCTCTCAGCACACGGCCCAGATCATAGATATTAAATCCTCTGGAATAAGAAGTGAAGGGCTGGAAGAAATCAAATGCCACATAGCTCACTCCTACATTGTAAGACAGGTTTGAATAGTTTAATCTTCCTCCTTCTACATTGAAGGGAACATCTTTGTTAGAAGGTAAAGTAGTATAATCAGGAACTTTTACGGACATTTTATCCCATCGAACGCCTGCTTTTACCGTCAGATCATCAGTAAGAAATAGTTTTCCCTGTACGAAAGGCGCTGCAGCCAGCATATTCATTTCCGGAACCCACATTCTTCCGTCTACCAATGGCTGACTTGTTTTCTCATTTAAGAGATCCAGACCATAGGTCAATGAACCTTTTAATCCTTTCTCTTTTCCAAATTCTGTATTAAAATCTGCTCTGAAACCGTATTTTTTCTCTAAAATAGCTGATTGTCCTCCTGTTTTCCATCTTGGAGCATTCCTGTAATCATAAATCGTGTAAAAGTCCTGGAAATACAAGGTAGTGTTAAGCGTTGTATTGCGGAAAATATTCTTATTGATATACTTAAGATATCCGTTGTGATTATATCTAGTCCCTTCTTTTACACCTTCCCGATCTCCTAATTTCCCGGTAGAAGGCTTCTCTCCATATTTCCCAAGATCTAAAATATATTTGGAATCCTGCAGACTTGAATAGTAATTATACATCACTTCCAGTCTGTTGCTGTCATTCAAATCATATCCTATTTTAGCAAAGATATTATTGACGGCAGTTTCTCCCAATCCATATCGTGGATTCTGAACCAATCCTTCGCCATCTATTTTTACTCCGCTTTGAGTAAGAGTTCCATTCACCAGATAATCGAATTTTCCTACTTTTCCGGAGAAACTTTGTGAAACTCTGTATCCTGCGCCACCCTCTGATTTGAACATTTTGTCATTAAACAGATCATGACTGGTAAATCCTAATACCGTTCTACCTGAAAAAGTTTTACCAGAAGTGCTTTTTTGAGTAATATAATTAATGATTCCTCCTTCTGCACCATTCCCATAAATGGAAGTTGCTCCTTTTACCACTTCAATTCGTTCTAAGACCGAAGGATCAATGCTTCTGATTTCTCTGTCGTTGTTACGTAACGGACTGGATTGTGGAATTCCGTCGATCATAATCAAAACATTTCTTCCTCTTAATGTTTGTCCTCTGTTGCTCACCAGATTATTTCCAAACGCTAATCCTGGTACTTTGTAAGCCAGGATATTACTGAGATCAGCAGAAATCAATGACTGCTCTGCAATTTCCTTTTTATTGATAATGTTGACGGTAGAAGCTGTTTTCTTTACAATTTCCGGAGATCTTGATGCGGTAACAATCACTTCATCAAGCCTGTTCTGTTCTAATGAATCTTTTTTCTGGGCAGCGACTTGAGAAAATGCCACAAGGCTTCCGATTAAGAAAATAGATTTATTCATACTTAAGTGTTATTTAGAATAATTAAAAACAAAAGTACAGTTTTTAACAGCCTTTGAATTTTGAGAGTTTTAACAACCTTTCTCCTGATATAGTTTTAAATTAAATCATTAAATACATTTAAATAAAATAATCCAACAATAAGATTTATATAGTTTATTTTATCAATATCAACTGATAATCGTCATGTATAAAAATCCCAACACTTTATTGGGTTTTATAATTTTTTCTGCCTTAATAAAAAAGGAAGCGTCTCAAAGTGTCATTCTGAACACAAACTGAAGGTCTGCGAACGTAGTTCAACAATACGGTAAAGAATCCCATGTAGTTAGTTATCAATGAGATTCTTCCTTCGTCAGAATGACAAAAGCCAAGTTGCTTGACTTTTGAGACAATCTCTTTATTTATCTCTGTTTTTAAGAATTTCCTCAATCTCTTCCAGCGAAAATCCTTTTGCTTTCAATAAAATTAAATAGTGATACAATAGATCTGCAGCTTCATTTTTAAAAAGTTCTTCATTGTCATCTTTTGCTTCTATAACCAATTCTACGGCTTCCTCACCTACTTTTTGAGCCATTTTATTGATTCCTCTCTGATAAAGTGAATAAGTGTAAGAACCTTCAGCTTTGGTATCTATGCGCTGTGATATTTTATCTTCCAGTTCATAGAGGAATCCTTTGGTAGCTTTTTCTCCAAAACAGCTAAAAGTGCCTGTGTGACAAACTACATTCTTTGGAACGGCTTTAATTAAAATCGTGTCCTGATCACAGTCGATGTCAATACTTTTTACCGTTAAAAAATTACCGGATTCCTCACCTTTTGTCCAGAGTCTGTTTTTGGAACGGCTGAAAAAAGTAACCATTCCTTCTTTTTTTGTTTTCTCAAAAGCTTCTTCATTCATATAACCCAGCATCAATACCTGAAGCGTTCTGTTATCCTGAATGACTACCGGAACAAGCCCGTTATCTTTATTAAAATCTATTGTCATCGTACTTCTATTTTTTGAGTTTTTAACTGTTGTTTTAAATCCTGAATACCTATTTCATTAAAATGGAAAATGCTGGCTGCCAATCCTCCTGTAGCTTTGGTTTCATTGAATACTTTAACAAAATCATCCACCTTGCCGGCACCTCCGGAAGCTATCACTGGAATACTGATATTGTCTGAAACCAGTTTTGTAATCCGAAGATCAAAGCCATTTTTTGTACCGTCTCCATCCATCGAAGTCAGCAGAATTTCACCTGCTCCAAGAGATTCGGCTTGTTTTGCCCATTCTAGTGTAGAGAGTTCGGTGGCTTCTCTTCCTCCTTTGATATGAACCAGATCCTTATCGCCCACTTGTCTTGTATCTATAGCAACCACTACACACTGGCTCCCGAATTCTTTGGCCAGATCAGAGATAAGTCCCGGATTTTTCACTGCAGAGGAATTGATACTGATCTTGTCTGCTCCTACTTCCAAAAGCTTTCTCACATCTTCTACAGACGAAATTCCGCCTCCCACGGTAAAAGGAATACTAAGCTCTTTTGCTATTTCTTTTACTAATTCTACAAACGTTTTTCTGTTCTCAATAGTGGCAGTAATATCCAGAAAAACAAGCTCATCAGCTCCTTCCTGTTCATATTTTTTGGCAAGTTCTACGGGATCTCCTGCATTTTTAAGATCTTCAAAATTGATTCCCTTCACCGTGGCTCCATCTTTGATATCCAGACATGGAATAATTCTTTTTTTAAGCATTTTCAATAAAGTTTTGAAGTTGTTGTAAGCTTATTTTCCCTTCGTAAATTGCTTTTCCTATGATGGTTCCTGTGCAGCCGATATCTTTCATTTTATAGACATCAGCAATTCCTGAAATCCCTCCGCTTGCTACCAGCTGAACAGATGTTTTATATAAGATCTCAATATACAACCCTGTTGAAGGTCCTTCCAGCATCCCGTCTTTTGCAATATCAGTACAGATAGCAGTTTGTATCCCTTTTTCCTGATACTGAAGGATGAAATCAATGATGTCATTATCACTTTCTTCAAGCCATCCGGAGGTTTTGATTTTTCTGTTGTCGCAATCAGCTCCAAGGATAATTTTCTCAGCGCCATATTTTTGAATCATTTCATAGCAGAATTCAGGATTTTGCACCGCAATACTTCCTAAAGTGATCTGTTTTGCTCCGGAATTAAAGGCTGTTTCAATATCTTCCTGAGTCTTTAATCCTCCTCCAAAGTCGATATGCAGCGAAGTAGCATGAGCAATATTCTCTAAAACCTTCTGATTCACAATATGTTTTGATTTCGCTCCGTCCAGATCCACCAGGTGAAGAAACTGAATGCCAAAACTTTCAAATTCTTTCGCCACTTCTACAGGGTCTTCATTGTATATTTTCTTTGTATTGTAATCTCCTTTTGATAAACGGACACATTTACCGTCAATAATATCAATAGCCGGAATTATTTTCATCATTATAAATTTATAAAGTTCTTAACGATCTGATTTCCCACCATTCCTGATTTTTCAGGGTGAAATTGCACTGCATAGAAATTATCTTTCTGCAATGAAGCACTGAATGGCAGGATATAATCACAAACAGAAGTGGTAAAGTCTGAAAGCTCACAATAATAGCTGTGTACAAAATACACATCACTGCTCTTTTCAATTCCTGAAAACAATGGTGAAATCTGTCCTGAAACAGTATTCCAGCCCATGTGTGGAACAATATCCTTTGCCGGGAATTTTCTGACGTTGATATCAAAAATTCCCATTCCTTCAGTATTTCCCTCTTCATTTTCCTTACACATCAGCTGCATTCCCAGACATATTCCTAAAACCGGCTGTGTAAGGCTTGGGATTAAAAGATCTAGTTCTTTTTCTTTTAACAGTTTCATAGTGGATGAAGCCTCTCCTACGCCTGGAAAGATCACTTTATCGGCTTTTAAAATCTGCTCGGGATCATCCGTGATCACAGAATCAATTTTCAGTCTGTTGAGGGCATTCTGGACGGAGTTTACATTTCCTCCGTTGTATTTTATTATGGCAATCATATTTATAAACTTCCTTTTGTAGAAGGTAAACTGTAGTTACTATCCGATTGATTCACTGCCATTTTCACTGCTTTTGCAAAGGCTTTAAAGATGGATTCAATTTTGTGGTGTTCATTGTCTCCTTCTGCTTTGATATTCAGATTGGATTTTGAAGCATCAGTAAAGGATTTAAAAAAGTGAAAAAACATTTCTGTAGGCATATCTCCTATTTTTTCTCTTTTAAACGGCGCATCCCAAACCAACCATGGTCTGCCACCGAAATCAATAGCCACCTGAGAAAGACAGTCGTCCATTGGAAGCAGAAAACCATATCGCTCAATTCCTTTTTTCTTTCCTAAAGCTTTTAAAATAGCTTCTCCCAGTACAATTCCTGTATCTTCAATGGTGTGGTGCTCGTCCACGGCAAGATCTCCGTTTACTTTAATGGTCAAATCCATATTTCCGTGTCTTGCAATCTGGTCCAGCATATGGTCAAAAAAGTGAAGTCCGGTTGAAATATCTGACTTTCCATTTCCATCAAGATTGACTTCAATTTCGATATCTGTTTCATTGGTCTTGCGGGAGACTTTAGCCTTTCTCATTCCTGATTTTAAGAACTGATAAATCTCTGACCAGCTTGTAGTAGAAAGTTCAGATTCACTATTTAAGTTTTGGTTAAGATAAATAGCCTTAGATTTAAGGTTTTTAGCGAGTTGTACATCAGTACTTCGATCACCAATTACATAGGAATTTTCCAGATCATAATTGGCATAGATATATTTTCCCAACATCCCAATTCCTGGTTTTCGGGTAGGAAGGTTTTCGGATTCAAAGCTTTTATCAATTAAAATATCACTAAAAATGATTCCTTCATTTTCAAATGCCTGCAACATTTTTGCGTGAGGTTTTATGAAATCTTCTTCAGGAAAACTTTCTGTTCCCAGTCCATCCTGATTGGTTACCATCACCAATTCATAGTCTAACTCATTAACAATTTTTGCAAGGTTTTGAAAAACTCCCGGATAAAACTCAAGTTTTTCCAGAGAATCTACCTGAAAATCTGTTGGCGGTTCAATAATCAGTGTTCCATCACGGTCTATAAAGAGTACTTTTTTCATATGTTTTTTATAAAATTGTTTTAAACCATTAAGCTTTTTTAAGTGATTAAGAATTATTAAGATAGCTAAAGCTATTAATTTAGTTATATTCTTACTTATTCATCTTTGATGAATCTTAATTTTTCTTATCCTCTTCATCTTTCTTAACGGTTTATATTCCTTTTAAAAGGTTAATTAATTTTTCATTTTCCGAACGATTTCCCACATTAATCCTGATGCATCCAGGAATGGCTGGGTCTCTTCTGCTGGTTAAAATTTCCTCTTCCAGCATTTTTGTATAGACATTATCAACATTTTCCATTCTGATCAGGAAGAAATTCGCATCTGTTGAAAATACTTTCTTAATGCATGCAATTCCTTCAAACTGCTCTTTTAGCCATGTTCTCTCTTCTAAGATACGGCTTACATTTTCCTGCAGCCTGTTTTCTTCCTCCAATGTCTTTAAAATCAGTTCCTGACTCAAAACATTCACATTATAAGGTGCTTTTACGGTATTGATAAGGCTGATAATCTCTTCGGATGCATAAGCCATGCCTACTCTTGCTCCGGCAACTCCCCATGCTTTAGAAAAGGTTTGCAGTACAATCAGGTTCGAATATTTGTCCAAAAGCTCCAGACTTGATTTTTTTCCGGAAAATTCAATATACGCTTCATCTACCACTACAATTCCGTTGAAATTCTGAAGGTAAAATTCAATATCATCCACACTGTTTCCCGTAGGATTATTGGGTGAACATAAAAAGAAAATCTTCAGTGAAGGATCTTCGGCCGTCTTTAAGAAATTATCTTTTACGATTTCAAAGTTTTCATTCAAATCCAATTTCAAAACTTTATTCTCGTTGATTGCTGCATAGAAGCCATACATCGCAAATGACGGATTCATCATCAGAATGGCATCTTTTTTAGGCTCGCAGAAAATTTTGATAATAAGATCTATCAGCTCATCACTTCCGTTCCCTATGGCAATCTGTGAAGGTGAAACTTTTTTAAGCCCTGCAAGCTTGCTTTTAAGCTTTTTCTGGGTAGAATCCGGGTAACGGTTGCATTCTCCGAAAGGGCTTTCATTCGCATCCAGCATTACCGGAGCATTAAATTCATTGTGATCCCTGAAACTGATGTAGGGTTGTAATTGTAATATATTTTCTCTTACGAGTGTTTTGATACTGTTATTTTTCATTGTATTGATTTTCTTTTAAAAAACTGATTCAATATAAAATCGTTTTTAAACCATTAAGGTGAACTAAGTGATTAAGAATAATGAAGAAAAAAAACTTCCGATCCCTATTAAGCAACAAGCTGAATTCCAATGTATTTGAATCTTAACTTTACTTAAAGACTTCATTTTCTTAATGGTTCATTTTTTTTGATAAACGCAATGGACGCAAAGTTTTTTAATTCTGTAACGCTTTTTTAAGGCGCAAGAAAATCGAAGATTTTCAGCAAGGAAATGAATTTTAATTTCTGGTTTTAATTATACACTATTCAATTTTATCGGAGATAAAATCTTTGCGTCTTAAAAAGGTGTCTCATTATAATTCTCTTGCGTCTTTGCGTTTTCCAAAAATTATTATTTTAATCTTATCGAGACTGCATTTTTATGAGCAAACAGTCCTTCAGCTTCCGCCATGAGCTCTATTGTTTTTCCTAAATTTTGAAGACCCTCTTTTGAAAGATGCTGAAATGTTATTTTTTTCACGAAACTGTCCAGAGACACCCCACTGTAGTTCTTTGCATAAGCATTCGTAGGAAGTGTATGATTGGTTCCGCTGGCATAATCCCCTGCGCTCTCACAGGAATAATTTCCTAGGAAAACTGAGCCTGCATTCTGAACTTCCGGAATATATTTTTCAAAATTATCAATCGCCAGAATAAGGTGTTCCGGAGCATAAAGATTGCTGAATTCAAGAGCTTCTTCCAGAGAATCTACTAAAATAAAAGAACTGTTTTCCAAAGCCTGGCCGGCAAATTCATTTCGTGGCAAGTCCCTGACCTGCTGCCCAACAGCCTTTATAGTCTCCTCAAATACTTTAAAGTCTGTCGTTATAAAAACAACCTGACTATCACTTCCGTGTTCTGCCTGTGAAAGAAGATCGGCAGCGCAAAAATCAGGAACTGCCTTTTCATCTGCAATCACAAGAACTTCACTCGGTCCGGCTGGCATATCGATAGCAACTCCATACCGTTGTGCATATTCTTTTGCCGCTACTACAAACTGATTTCCAGGACCGAAAATTTTATTGACGGAAGGAATACTTTCTGTTCCAAAAGTCATCGCTGCAACAGCCTGTGCTCCGCCTGTTTTAAAGATTTTCGAAACTCCACAAAGTTTTGCAGCATAAAGAATGGCGGGATTAACATTTCCATTTTTATCCGGTGGCGTGCAAAGGATTATTTCTTTACATCCGGCAAGATTTGCAGGAACCGCCAACATCAACACTGTAGAAAATAAAGGAGCTGTCCCTCCCGGAATATAAATCCCAACGCTCTCTACAGCACGGTTTTCTCGCCAGCAAACAACTCCTTTTGTTGTTTCAATTTTCTGAATTTCCTGCTTTTGAGAAGCGTGAAATATTGAAATATTTTCTTTCGCCTGTTGAATAGCCTGCTTCAATTCATCTTGAATCTGATTTTCTGCCTCCTGAATTTTGGCATCAGAAACTTTTATGCTTCGGGTTTCTGCTTTATCAAACTTTTTGTTGAATTCTATTAAAGCTTCATCACCATTTTTTTCCACTTCTATGAATATTTCTGTGATCAGACCTGAAATTTCTTTCTGTTCCAAAACAGGACGTTTTACCAGGTCTTTCCAGGTGTCTTTTGTGGGATATCTGTATATTTTCATTGTACTATTTTTTAAACCTTTTTTTGAACCATTAAGAGTCTTTAAGTTGTTAAGTTTCATTAAGATCATAGCTTAAGCTATTTTATTCAGCTACCTGATACCTTAATAACTCAATTTTTTATGAACGCAAAGGCGCAAGTTTTTTAAATCTTTACTTTTTTAAGGCGCAAGAAAATCGAAGATTTTCAGCAAGTATTTGAGTTATATTTTTTTTATTTCAAGCGACATTAAATTTTATCAGAGATAAAATCTTTGCGTCTTAAAATAGTATTAACTTTATTTTCATTGCGTCTTTGCGTTGAACAACATTTACAATTATCAATTTTCTAAATAACCATTTTATCAATGGGGATGATTAGGATATCCTGAGCACCATTTTCTTTGAGTTCGTCAATCACATCCCAGAAACGTTCTTCATCAATCACAGAATGAATACTGCTCCAGCCTTCTTCCGCCAATGGAATAACCGTAGGACTCTTTAATACCGGAAGAACACCGGCAACTTTCTGTATTTTTTCATTGGGAACATTCATCAGAATGTATTTTGAATTTTTTGCTTTTAAAACCGCTTTGATTCTGAATACGAATTTTTCAAGAATGGCTTCTTTTTCAGCTGATAACTGAGGTGTTTGAGCCAACACAGCTTCCGATTTCAGTAAAGTAACTGTTTCTCTTAACCCATTTTTGAATAAAGTGCTTCCAGAGCTTACAATATCACAAATTCCATCGGCCAGACCGATATTAGGAGCGATTTCCACTGAACCTGAAATAACGTGAATATCTGATACGATTCCTTCTTTTTCTAAAAAGTTTTTAAGGGTATTTGGGTAAGAAGTAGCAATTTTTTTACCCTGAAAATAAGAGATGTCGTCTGTTTCTACTTCTTTGGGAACAGCCAGTGAAACACGGCATTTTGAAAATCCAAGTTTTTGGATCGTTTTGATGTTTTTACCTTTTTCAACCAGAAGATTTTCGCCAAGAATGGCCACATCCACCACTCCGTCTTCCAGATATTGCGGGATGTCTGAATTCCGAAGGTACATGATTTCCATCGGAAAGTTATCTACTGAAACTTTGAGTTGGTCTTTACCATTATTAACAAAGATTCCGCAGTCTTTGAGAAGCTGAAGAGATTCTTCGTAAAGCCGACCGCTTTTTTGGATTGCAATTTTTAATTTACTCATTTTGCCTTTTTTGGGTCCGAGCAAATAAAAACTGATCTATTGAAATTTCTGATGAGAATTCAGGAAACAAAAAAACCGTCTATTTACTCAGACGGTTTTTATTATTTTTGATTTTAGCACATACTTATATCAATCAATTCCGCCTAACAGAGATGATGATGATAATGATGTAATGCTAAAAATATTGGTTTCATTGTTTGAATTATGATGCAAATGTAGGATTTATTTTTAAAATGCAACGTTTTTTCAGATAATTATTTGATAAAAATTCATAAGCTCTCTGGCAATGGGTTCGTCATTAAACTTCTGAACAAACTCGAAACCCTTTTCCTCACGGCGTTTTCTCTCGGATTCATTTTCCCAAAGAAATTTGAGTTTAGCCCGAATATCAAGATCGTTATCCGGATTTACATACACCGAGTCTTTTCCACCCGCTTCCGGCAGGCAGCTTGTGTTGCTTGTTACTACAACTGTTTTGGAGAAAAGTGCCTCAATCACAGGGATTCCGAAGCCTTCAAAGAAACTTGGATAGACAAAAATATCTGCCAGTTTATAGAGACAAGCCAGCTCATCCATAGAAACTCCTTCCAGAAAAAGCACCTGTTTTTCCATTTTGCTTTTTTTCAGGAAGCGTTTTATATTCTGATAATATTTGGTCTTCCTTCCCACCACAACCAATGGAATTTCTGTACCGTGGATTGCTTTTACAACATTCAAAAGGTTTTTTCGGTCTTCGATGGTTCCTACATTCAATACAAACCTTTCCGGAAGCTTAAATTTCTCTTTAACAGCTTCCATCAATTCCGGAGACTGCTGTTCTTTAAAAGCATGATGACATCCCTGATAAATAACTTCAATCTTAGTCTCAGGAACCTTCAAATACTGGATAATATCTCTTTTCGTCTGTTCTGAAATAGCTATAATTTTATCAGCCGTATCAGCGGCTTTTTTAAATTTCCAGAAATGGATTTTCCTGTCAAAAAAAGAATAATACTGTGGATATCTTACAAAGATCAGATCATGAATGGTAACAATCTTTTTAATAGGTTTTGGATCCCATTTTAAAGGAAGTTCACCTGATAATCCATGGAAAATATCTGCTCCCTGATTTTGGGCGTCTTTACCCATTTTCAACTGACGGGACAAGTTTCCTTTTGAGGTTTCAATAAAGTGAACATTCGGACGTTCCAGAATATCTTTTCCTCTCTCGGATTTGTTTTTATTGAGTAACAGATATTCGTTCTCCGGTTCATACCTGGAAAGGATTCTTACAAGGTCTCTCGAGTAGTTTCCAAGGCCGGACGTATTGTGGAAAAACCGTTTTGCATCAAAGGCAATCTTCATCGTTCTATCTGTTTTTGAAATTCCTGAAATGTTCCGAATGTATGTCCTTTTTCTTTCAACCAGCCTACAAACGAATCAAATCTTTCCACCATTTCTTTTCCTGAGTTTTTTACAGTAAACCCGGGAAGTTTAAAGGCTTCATCTTTAATTTCTGCAAATTCCCAGGGATGGAAATAAATGTTCAGATACTGATCTTTTTTCAAACAGTCCGAAGCCAGTTTTTTATAGAAAAATAAAGGAAAATTATGAAAACTTAACCAAAACAAAGGGATTCTGAAATTAGGAGAAACCGAAGCCGGAACCTGAGTCACATTTCCTTCTTTGAAATAGGTTCGGGATACTTTTAAATTATTATATCTTCCCGGCAAAAATGTAGGATTGATGGAGGAATTGTAAGAATATCCTGCTCTTTCCACTTCTTTTTCGTCCACAGGCATCATTCTCGGCATTCTTAATCCGGTCACCTTTGTGGAAAATAATTCTTCCAGTTTTTCTCTGGATTCTTTCAAATGTTTGTCTTCAAATTCTGAATGAAACCAGGTGTGAGAAGCCAGTTCATGACCTTCATGTAGCAACCTTTCAATAAGGTGTTTGCTGTTTTCTGCAAAAACTACTGTGGAAAAAAAAGTAGCTTTGGCATTATGTTTTTTAAGGATATCGAGAATTCTCTCTAATCCTGTCTGTGAAATTGAAATCTGCTTTTCAAAGGGAATTTCACCCTTATATTCTAATGGCATATCAAATTCTTCAATATCAAAACTCAATAAAACCATTCTAAAAATTTTTGTTTTTAATAATATAATTAGGTCTGTCTTTCACCTGTTTAAATATTTTACCTAAATAAATCCCCATGATTCCGAGGATGATCAACTGAAGGCCTCCGAAGAATACAATGGTCATAATCAATGATGCCCAACCAGAGATCTCAGTTTTTGCAATAAATGAATGAATCACATATGCTCCATATCCAATGACTGACAGTGCCGAGAATAAAAATCCCAGATATGCTGCCAGATAAAGCGGTTTTACACTGAAAGCAGTGATTCCGGTGAAGGCAAAAGTAAACATCTTTTTAAGGTTGTAACTGCTTTTTCCTGAAAGTCTTTCTGCTGCTGTAAAGTCGATTCCTGTTTGTTTGAAACCCATCCAGCTTGTTAATCCTCTCAGGAACAAATCGTCTTCATTAAAGTTTCTCATGACTTCAACCGCACTCGCATCCAGCAATCTGAAATCTGAGCCGCCTCCTTTTGTTAAGTTAACATCGGATAAACTTGATAAAAGCTTGTAAAATAAGTCTGATGTTTTTCTTTTAAAAAATGAAATCTCTTTGGGATACGTTCTAAAAGTAAAAACTACATCATAGCCTTCTTCCCATTTCTGAATCATTTCTGGAATCAGTGCGGGAGGATGCTGAAGATCTCCATCCATAGAGATAACGGCATTTCCATGAGCACTGTCCATTCCGGCTTTTACAGCCGGTTGGTGACCAAAATTGCGGGAAAACTCGATGAATTTCACTTCATCATATTGACTGGAAAGTTCTTCTAATTTTTGTTGCGTATTGTCTCTGCTGCCATCATTCACAAATATGATTTCAAAGTCATAATTGTTTAAACCATCAAAAACTTCTTTAATTTTCTGATGGATCATGGCAACGTTTCCTTCTTCGTTATAAGCGGGAATTACAATTGAAATTTTCTTCATATGTATTAATTCAGGCTGTAATTTTTCTCAAAATCTTTAGTCAGAAGCTCATAAGTCACTCTCAACCAGATTACAATACAAGGTACGGCTTTTAATGAATATTTGATGATATAATTCTCTTTTACAAATTTCGGGAACAGATCCGAAGTTGAGAAACATGTGAAAATAATGACAAAAACCAACAATCCAATGATCAATGGTGTTCTTTCTTTCTGAAGGAAAAACCAGATCAAAACTCCTACTACCGCTATGATATACGTGGGAGATTCTGAACTTGAACTGAACAATACCAAGAACAGTAATGTGGAAGCCAGAATCATCAGTTGAAATGCATAATGCTTGTATTGCTTAATTCTGATGTAAGGTAAAGCAAAAAGAGGCAATCCACCTGCTAAGAACACAAGGTTAGAAATGGATGCATCTCCTAAAACTCTTCTTACAAAGCCCATTAATGAGATATCCTGCATATTTCCTAATACCTGATTTTCGCTATTCTTTTCTACAATAGACTGAAACCAATCCGAGTAGCACTGAATAACAAACTGCGGACTTGAATAGGCCATCGGAAGTACGAAAAACAATATAGCAATGCCAATTCCTGAAAGAATAAATTTAGTTTTATTTTTAATGAAGAAAAACTGTGTCAAACCTACAATTCCGTAGATTTTCACAAATATTCCTATTAAAATTGCGGTTACAGATTTTACTTCTTTTCTTTCGTAAATATATACTGCAGATAACAGTAAAAGACCTGTCAGCGCCACATTGAACTGCAGACTTAAAGCCGCAGTAATGTATTCCTGAAGGCAAAGCAATCCGAAAATGGCCTTCTTGCTGTCTGAAAACGGCAGTTTATAAATTCCGTAGATAAAGATAAAAGTATTAGCAATATTCCAAAGTGAAATTCCCAGCCAATCCGGCATCATGGCAAACGGTGCAATCAATGCACTGAAAAATACACCATAATGGTTCAGATCAAAATAAAGATCAGGATAATGGACAAATAAGTTTTTCTGATGAATGGTATTAAAGAATACATTTTTAAAAATCAGATAATTATTGATTGCATAATCTCCTCTCAGGTATTTGGAAATTGCTGTAACAACGGATATAATAAGATAAACCCCAAATATATATTTAGGGTTTAATAGTATTTTAAGAAATTTTTCTTTCAAGATTGTGGTATTAGATTAAAATATTAATCTTAAACGGCTACATTATTGTCTCTCAATGCATCATTCAGAGATGTTTTCTTGTCTGTAGATTCTTTTCTCTGACCAATGATCAGCGCACATGGAACCTGATATTCTCCAGCAGGATATTGTTTTGTATAGCTTCCAGGGATTACTACTGAACGTGCAGGAACTCTTCCTTTGATTTCAATGGGTGTATCTCCTGTAACATCGATAATTTTTGTAGAAGCGGTCAATACTACGTTTGCACCCAATACGGCTTCTTTTTCTACGTGAACTCCTTCTACAACGATACATCTTGATCCGATAAAGCAATCGTCTTCAATGATTACCGGAGCAGCTTGTAAAGGTTCTAATACCCCACCGATACCAACACCACCACTCAGGTGAACGTTTTTACCGATCTGTGCACAGCTTCCTACTGTTGCCCAAGTATCTACCATTGTTCCGGAATCTACATAAGCACCAATGTTTACGTAAGATGGCATCATAATTACTCCAGGAGCAATATAAGCACCTTCTCTCGCTACTGCATGTGGAACAACTCTCACCCCTTTTTCAGCATAACCTCTCTTCAAAGGCATTTTATCATGAAATTCAAACGGGCCTACTTCAATAGTTTCCATTTTCTGGATCGGGAAATACATTACCACAGCTTTCTTTACCCATTCATTTACCTGCCATCCGTTTTCTGTAGGTTCTGCAGTACGAAGTTCCCCTTTATCAACTAAAGAAATAACCTCTCTGATCGCCTTCTGGCTGTCTTCATTCTGCAATAATTCTCTGTTGTCCCAGATATTTTCAATAGTTTGTTGTAATGACATGTTTCTTATTTAAAATTATACCGGCCAAAGATACAAAAAAGTTCAGCAAAACGGGTTTTAACATCATGCTTTTAATAAAGTCTCAGCATGCGCTTCACCCTCTTTTTGTAATCCATATAGATTTGTCCGTGTTCTTTTAGCAGATACTCTTCTTCAAGCCTGATCTGGATCTGCATCAAAATACTACCAATCAAAAGGCAAGAAAAAGCAATTACAGTCGGGAAAGCAAGGAAAAATCCCACAAGACTGATGGTCATTCCCAGAAATATAGGATTTCTTGAGAATCTGAATAATCCGTGAGTAACCAGTTCGGTTTTTGTTGAATTATCAATCCCGATCCTCCATGAATTTTTCATTTGCATCTGGGCTATAACCACCCAAATCAAAGCAAAAAACATTAAAATAATTCCTGTGTACTGAAAAAGATCATATTCCAGCACATTGATTTTAAATGCAGGGAAAATTTCTTCCGGAAAAAACAAAAGAAGTATTGTATACATAAACAAAGCAAATAAAATCAGCTTAAAATACAACCCCACGAGCCCGTACGCAGAATCATCTTTGGGAAGAACATTAGGGTTTTTGCCAATCTGCCGGGCTACTTTATAACTCATTCCAACAAAGGAAATGATAAAGAAAAGCATGAAATAGAAAGGAATAAAAAATCGGATAAAATCTGCCATAGGACTATAGTTTTGAGCAAATTTGCTAAGTTTCGTGATGCAATACTATTGCAATGATGAATGGCAGATAGATGACAAACGGAAACATAAAAATTCCCCTCCTCTGGAGGGGTGGCGAAAATTCAAAGAATTTTTGACGGGGTGGTTAAAAAATGATTAAAGAATATAATTAAATAAGTTTTGGCTGAAGCCAGTTGATTAATTGAAATTTTATTGAACGGGCTGAAGCCCGTTCCTATTGAATATTTTAACTCCATTTAATTCAAAATAATAAACTCCATTGTTTTTGCTACATGTTTTTCCTGAATAATTCCCTGTGAGTATGGGCTATTATGACTGGAATTATATTTTGTGAGATAGGCCTGATTAATTTCTTCAGTAAGATTATTGATATCCTCCGGGATGAGAGCTTTTATAGGATAAATCATTTCACCACATTGAATTTCTCCTAAAGAATTTTCTAAAAAGCTATTGTACCAGCTTCTTTCAGCAAGTCCCCATGATCTTGCGAATATCCGGTTTTGGACTACAACCATCCATATTTCGAGAAATTCAGGTCTTTGATATCCGGCTTTTATTCCGATAATCGTATGGTTTTGAATGTAATCTAATGCTGTTTCTTTATTCATTGTCTTAATTTTGTGTAAAACTAAAACATGAAAACAAGAATGAAAACTTATTTATGTATGCTGTCAGAAATATGATGTCATCAGGTGTTTTTCTGATGTGTGGTGTTTTTAAAGCATCATGTTACCAAGCGCTGTCTGCAGACATTCTTTATAACTTTTGGCGACTGTAATTTTTAAATCACCGCAGAGTAAACGGTTATCTTCAAAAGATTCAATATTGGTCAGATTGACAATGTATGAATTATGGACGCGCATAAATTCGTCCGGAAGGGTTTCTATAAGGTCTTTAAGTGTTTTGTAGTAAATATATCTTTTATGGTCTGTGGTATGAACTTCTACATAATTTCCAAGTCCTTTAATGACATTTATATCTTTAAAGAAAAGCTTTATCAGCTTTTTATCTGATTTGATGAAAGCAAAAGTCCGGTTCTCTATCATTTATTTAAGATATTTACAGTACTCTTTGGGCATGAAGGTAGGCCTTATTCCAGTATTTTTCGTTCAGGGACGAAATAATTACGCCTTTTGAAGTAGAAGCATGAATAAATTTCACTTCTCCGTCAGGACCAATATCGTGAACAATTCCCACATGAGAAACTCTGCTTCCTCCCGCTGTCGCAAAAAATAACAGATCACCTGGTTTTACGTCTTTGATATCAATATTCTTTCCGGCATCGGCCTGATCAGAAGATCTTCTGGGAAGATTAAAATCATTTTCTTCAAATACTTTTACAGTAAATCCGGAGCAGTCAAATCCCGAAGAAGTATTTCCTCCGAATTTATAGGGTGTTCCGATATACTTTTCGGCATCTTTCAAAACATCATTGATTGATCTTGAAACACTGCCACTAAATTTTGAATCCAGTTTTCTTAGATTTTCAGCTTTCGCTACGGCCTTTGTATTTGATTTTTTGCTTGCAGAAGCACTTTTAGAGGATCCGCAGGAAACTACAAAAACAGAGGCTGCCAGGACAATCACCATCTGCTTTACTTTTATTTTTTGTTGAAATAATTCCGTTCCCATACTCTTCTGATTTATAATTAATTAACAAAATACATCACAAATATACATTTTATAATTTAATTATGCTATAACTATACTACAACTATATTATAAATATATGTTAAAATTTTGGTTTTCATTATTTATTGGTATATTTGATTTCTATTTTGAAGATATGGCAACCTATGAAAGTGTAATTAAGATCACCGGAGCAGTGGGCGATCTGGTGTTTTATACTCTGAATGGCAAAAATGTGGTTCGGAAGAAAAGCGGTTTCAATAAAGCTGCGTTTAAGAAAAATCCGTCCTATGAGAAAGTAAGACAGAACAGTTCTGAATTCGGGCACTGTTCCAAAATGGGGAAGATGATCCGGAAAAGCCTGGAAATATATATTAAAGAAGCTGGTGATCCCCTCCTCTACCAAAAGTTTGCAAAGGTGATGACTACCATCAAAGATTTAGATACCATTTCTGAAAGAGGAAAAAGAACGGTTGAAAACGGTTTAAAGACCGAAGAAGGAAGAAAACTCCTGAGAGGATTTCAATTAGGCACGGTAAATCAAATTTCTGATTGTATAAGAATGAAAGATCATGTTCTGTATAAAAATGATCATTGTACCTCAGACCATGCAGTGATTTTAACTTTAAAATTAAATTCTGAAAAATATAGTATAGAAAGTAATGAAGAAATGGTGTATTGGAATCAGCAACAAAATACGTCTTTTAAAAAGCATTTTTCTGATGATGATTTCCTGCTCTATTTTATAGCATTAAAGAATGAAAATGATAAGATTACCCATATGGGATTTGTTTAAATAAAAAAGTCTGCAGTACATTCTGCAGACTTTCTTGTTTTATTTCTTCTCTCCTTTCCAGCTTCCTGATACTGCAGGGGTTGGAAGTGAGTTGGACCAGTTTCCGTTTCCTTTCTTTTCTGTTGTTAACGTTCCTTTGAAATCTCCTTGTGAAGGTAGTCCTACTCTGGCGTTAAGATCTCCTGTCTCACTTAAATTTCCGGTAATGCTGTAGTTTTCATTATTAACATCGGAATGCATTGTTCCTACCACTTTACCACTTTCATCTACCACAAAGTTCCAAACTCCTTTATCTGCTCCTTCATAAGAACCAGACCATGTTCCTACATAATCATAAATAGTATCATCATCAGAGCTGCAACCGATAAATAAAAACGCCGTTAATAAAAGTAAAAAAAGTTTCTTCATAGTTTCAGTAGTTTTATAACCTAAAATCCTGTTATTCTCCTATACTTTCCTTCCAAAAATCCAGTCATAGAGAATATTGCTTAATATTTATTATTTTTTTGTTCCGTGCAAATCTACTAATTTTTTTTATTCAAATTATCTGAATTTTAATTAGCACCCAATATGTTTATTAAAAAACAACATATTCCGGCTAAAATACAAATATTTTTCAAACAAATAGAGCCTCTATACATTTTGAGTTATTTAAAAAAATAAACCTAAAGTTGGATATTAATACGTTTAATATTCATTTACAATTAGTTTATACTAGATTTCATGCCATTTGCATTCTATTTTAAAGATATTTCTTACCTTAGTGAAAAATTTAACCTTTTCAAAAAATTACATGAAAACAAAAACATTATTTTTGGCAGCACTTGCTATTTGCGGTAGTTCGACAGCACAGGTTGGGATTAATACCGCCACTCCAAGTCATACTTTGGATGTTAATGGTCTGGTAAGAGTAAGAGGACTTTCAAATGCTGAAAAAAAGATTGTTGCAGCGGATGCGCAAGGAGTTTTAACTCTTATTTCTCCTGAAGAAATTTTTGCGCCAAAGGCTATTTTGAACACATCAACCTCTTCCAGTGAACAAAGATCTACTGTATACGAAGGAAAATGTTTCCAACCTGGTGACAATGCTTCTTCCTGTACTGTTTCTGTAAACCATTACTCCTCTTGTGCGGGGTTCAGTAATCCCGTAGACACTCAAATCATTGTAGGACAAGGAATTAATACAGGAAACGGACAGTTTTTGGGAACATGGACAGCCCGATATGTTGATAATAAAGGATTTGCAAACGCAACTGCTGTTGCCAATCAGACAGCACCAGACTATCCGAGAATCTCTTACCCAAGTACCAATACAGTGAACTATTTAGGAAGTGGAAACTTTGCAGGTCAATGTAATACGGACTTGGTCACTACCATCAACCAGGCCACCGGAGATATAAAAGTAGAGTCTGTAAAGCGAAGCATGTACGCACACCTTGTGTACCTTATAAATATTGCCCGCTCCAGATCTTTATAATAGTTGATATTTGATTTCAAAAAGGCAGCCACAATATTTTCATTGTGGCTGTTTTTGTAAAATGAAAAACCCTCTGAATTTTGATAAATTTCTCATACATTGAACTTCACATTATAAAATTTATTTTCTACAGAAAAGCCTCCCTTTTTAGGAGGCTAAAAACTATTATTGAATGAATGAAAAACTTATCCCAAATGTATGAAATATTCATTCAGCCTTTTATGAGTACAGTCATAATCAGCTGTTTTCCATAATTCATTAATTGATAATCTCTCCTTTACCATTATCCAGTTTATTACGGAATTTCTGAAGATCTTCCGGAGTTGGCCTACTCCATTCTGTAATTTCTCCGATAATTTTCAAAGGCATTTCGGAACGATAAGATCGGGTTGGATTTCCCGGAAATTTTTTATCTGTTACGTTGGGATCATTTTCAAAATTCCCTGTGGGTTCTACAATATATACACGATCTGCTCCATCGCCTTTTGCCAATGCTGCAGCAAGTCCTGCTCCATTGGTTAAAGCGGTGAAGTAAATATGATTCATTTTGAATTCTGATTTATAATTAGAATTTCCACCCGCTGTCAACAGCCCTCCTATTTGTAAGTCGGCTTTTGTTCCATGGTAAAAAGGACCTTTATCAGACGGATGGTTTTGAAGTAACACTGACAATTCAGCATTCTTTTTTGATTTTTCTGAATCTCCTAAATCCTCATAACATCTGGAAATATTCCGGTAAAGAGAAGGTAAGGCACTTTTAACGGTATCATCATTTATTTTTAAAGCCAACTCTAAGGAAGTTTCAAGCCATTTCAACCTATCAGCAGTGTTTTTTTGGTGACGTGCTACATAATAAGCTGCCAGAAACTTTTCATGATCGTCCGAAGCTTCTTCCGAAGCTTTTAAAAATGATTGAGCTGCTTCTTCAGGCATTCCTTTGTCTTCAAAGCCCATTCCTTGCAGACAAAGCTTGATCACAGGATTAAAAGGAGAAAATTCCATATTTTATTTTTTTTCAAATCTAGGAGATTCTGTTGGAAATCTTTTATTTAAAAATGTATAGTTGGAAAATTGAAAAAATAAAAATTCTTTTTTATAGTTTAAAATGAAAGCTATTTTCCTGCAAGTCACTTATAAAACGGTGTTATAATTTAAGAAGTAAAGAAACGGTACAACTAAAAAAGTTAAGCCCCAATTAAGGGGCTTTATTGTTTAATTTTGCTTTTTCTTCTCAAGATTTTCAGAGAATAAAAGAATCTCTTTATTTACTAGATCTGCATTTACTTTTTTTGTAATGATACTGCTATGACTTGCATTCATTATTATTTGTTTTCCTTGAGAAGAGAGTTCTTTTAGTTCTTTTTGCATATCGAACCATAATTGAAGTTCCTTTTCAGGATCAATTCCGGCTTTCCTGTATTTTTCTTTCTGGGATTCTTTATACTGTTCTGTAGCCGTAAATACCAAAACAGGTAATGAATCTAATTTCTTTGCCTCACCTGCACGCTTCAGTACATCATTAGTAAGTTCATTCTCTCTTAAAAACATCTTAAAAACATCACCAGAATTATAAGTTAGCGACTGTGAGCGACTATATGCTTCTTTGGGCAAATCATCACCCTGATATGGTTCTTTACTAAATATTTTGTTATAAATGCCCAAAATACCTAGATCCGCAAGTATAGATCCTATTTTAAATAGTTTTGCTTGTCCCTTGGGAACCAATTCTTTTTGGGCTAATCGGTTCCATTGTTCAGGATGACTTGAATCTATGAAAACGATTCCTTTCACTTCGTTTGGATAAAGATCTCTAAATATTCTATTATAAGGACCTCCCATAGAATGTCCCACTAAAATGTAAGGTGGCTTCTCTCCAGCTTTCTTTAATAATTCATGAAGCTGATGTGCGTAAAACTCAGGAGATCTATCATTAGTGTTACTCGATTCGCTAAACCATTTTCCATCTCTGTCATAGCGTATAACTCTCGTTTTATCTTTTAAGCCTTCTGCAATCCAATGCAGCATATCTGTATTACCATGTGCCCCTGCTTCAATAATAACCGTAGGTAGAGATTTTTTATTCCCGTCTATTCTTACATGGATGTTAGTTCCATTCACATTTACTAATTGACCTGGCGGAACTGGTTTCGGAGAAAATAATCGGTAACACATGCCTAAGAACAGGAATAATATGAGAATTCCTAGTATAAGTTTACCTAAAAACTTAAATATTCTTAAAATTGATTTCATAGTTATTTTTAAATTTCAAATTGATATCGAAAGAAGTGTCGAAACAGAATATTTTATGAAGATCTAAATTTGATCCGCATAAATATAATATAGAGAATCTTTGAGATGGGCATGATTAGAAGTTTTGTACTAATATAACAAAAGCCCTTATGAAAAGGGCTTTCCTGAAGTGGAGAATACGGGATTCGAACCCGTGACCTTTTGACTGCCAGTCAAACGCGCTAGCCAACTGCGCCAATCCCCCGTTTTTTTATTGTAAGGCGGTACAAAAGTAAGTATTTAAATGATATTTGCAACTATTTTATAGTTTTAATTGAATTAAAATTAATAGAAATAGGCTCAGCGACCGCAAAAGCCATCATTCCTCATTGAATAACTTCCCAATTAATCCTATTTTTGTCTGAAATTATAATACAATCATGCAACTCTATACAGAAAGACTCCTTCTACGGGATATTACGATTGATGACAAACAGGATATTTTCGATTACCGCTCAGATGCCGAAGCCAATAAATTTCAAGGATGGATTCCTGAAACCCTGGAAGAAGTGGAAAGTTTTATCCAAAGAAATACTAAAGAATTCAACCAGCCTGAAAGTTGGTATCAGCTGTTGATTGCTGATAAAGAAACAAAAGCAGTCATTGGAGATATTGGAGTTCATTTTATAGGAGATGAAAATGTACAGGTAGAACTGGGAATTACCTTAAACACCTCATTTCAGGGTAAAGGTTATGCTTCAGAAGCTTTAAAAGGTATCATTAGTTTCTTGTTTAATGATTTGCATAAACACAGAATTACAGCTTCCGTAGATCCTGATAACACTGCTTCTCTTCAGCTGATGGAAAGAATCGGATTAAGAAAAGAAGGGCACTTTGTGAAAAGTCTGTTCTGGAAAAATAAATGGGTTGATGATATTATTTATGCAGTTCTTCGTGAAGAATGGATTACTAAACAAAAATAAATACAGCTCTTCAAAGCATTGCCCTGAGAAATATTCTATCCCAACTTACAATACTGTATATTTTTCATAAAATGGAGTGAATTTTGTTCTGACAATCGTTAAAGCAACCAAACCGTTGCAGATCAAATAGGATACAATCATTGTATGGAACAATTTTTTTATCGTAACTGTAATCCAGTTATCATTTTCAATCAATGAATACATCTCTTTTTTTAAGTGTGTAATAACATGTTCCTTCTTCTTTCCGTTTAATGAAAATAAGTCTTTCATAATCTTTGGTAATCTTTAATAATTTTTAGTTTAACAAGTTTTTATGTTGGCTTATTTCATGGGTTAGCTTTATTATTCCAAATATAGTGAAATATATAATGTTTACTTTATGACACAAATCATAAAACGAGTGTTAAAATATCCTAAAAAAGGCCTGTTTCAGTTATCTTTTCTTAAATTTTCTATTTCCAAAGTGTATTTTATTTGAGTACGTTCCTAAACAATCAGTCCTGGAAAATAGAAATTTATAGTCCTACCCTATAGAACAAAAGAGCCGAAATTGAATATTTCGGCCTTTTACTTCTTAAAAATAAAGGTTTTTACTTTTCAAATAATGGATCAGTTCTTTCGGACGGTCAGTCTGAATAATGTTGACTCCTTTATTAATATACCAATAAAGATCTGGATGATCCAGAACGAGGTCATCATTATTTCCGGCGTTATGATGCGGCCATAATGAATTGACCCAGATTTTAAACTTATTTTAAGTTTAAATCCTTAGCAATAACTCATCATCGGAGTTCCAAAGAAAAATTTTCTCTTCAGAAAGAAAAATCCAAATCATCAGCAGAAGGTCTGAAATTGGAATGCATAGCTGCTGTAAAATAATCACAGAATACCTGATACACAGCAGAATTGGTATCTGTTGCCCGGATTCCCAGCTGTGTATAAATAGTAAGAATCTGATGGGATAATCTTTGAACCAGCTCTACTCCATATTGGTGAATCTCGTGTTGTTGATCGTCTGAAATCTCTTTGTGATCACCGAGTATATTTTCTACTTCTCTGGCAATGTTTAGTACTTTTTCCAAATGTTTTTCAACAGACTTTGTGAAACTTTTGAAATGGATCTCGGGACGAATATCTACTGCTTCTTCAATAAAATGAGAGGCCATTCCCAAATAATTGACCAAAAGCGTCAAGTCTGCAAAAACCCGAAACGGAATGGTATCCAAAATATCATTGGTGAAAAAGGTATCATACACAAAACTGTAATCTTCACTAACGAGAACATTTTCAACAGTGAATGAATAGGTACCGCTGGCTTTCATACCCATAGATTTCCAGTTGGGAATAATTTGAGCCCTTTCTTTCGGAATAATGAATGAGTGAATGATCTCATTACCGCCTTTATCCATTATAGGTTTCCCGTTTTCCGTAATCTTGGCATTCAATGTGAAATGGGTCAGATGAGGTGCTCCTGTTGCAAAATTCCATGAACCGTTGATCAGATAAGTACTGTCATCTTGTTTTTCTGCTGTACCGCCAATCATTCCGCTGCCGCCAAAACAGGTTTCAGAATGGGTGAACAGTAATTGAGCAATTTCAGGTTTGATATTTCTTGAAAAGTAATTCGCTCCTGCACAAAGTGTCAGCATCCAGCCAAAACTTCCATCGGTTTGAGCCCAGCTGAATAAGGCTTTAAGTCCTTCTTCAAAACGATAACCGAGTCCTCCATATTTTTTGGGAACCCAGATTTTAAGTAATCTTTCTTGATGAATATATTGTATTACCTCATCAGAAATTCCAGAAGCTCCATGAAGTTCTTGTCTGATCTCTTTAGTACTCAGCATTAGCTTTGGATTTAATGATTTTCTGCCATTCTATATATCCGGAGATGGCTACTAAAAATAAGAATGACGTCAAAACAGCATAGAGATACAATTCTTTATGAATCATTAAAGGAATGGAAATAATATTACTGACATTCAGTATCACCCAGTTTTCAATTTTTCTTCTCGCCATCAGCCACATTCCTGCCCAGGCAAAAGCACTTACCAGAGAATCCCAGACCGGAACATCCGAATCGGTAAAATGGGTCAGAAAAGACCAGAATAAGATAAAAGTTCCCAAAACAATTCCTCCGGTAATCCATTTTTCCGTGGTAGTGGTAACCGAGATTTCCATTTCGGATTTTTGCTTCCCGAATTTCCAGTACAGCCATCCGTAGATGCTCATGACCAGATAATAAAGATTTAAGGTAAATTCAGCGTACAGCTTGGAAGTAAGCATCACATACAATGTAAGCAGAATTCCTGCAATTCCGAAAAGATAGTTGTTGACGTTGTTTTTACGAGCCAGTAAAACCTGAATGACTGAAAATAAGACTCCGAACCATTCCGGTAAGGTAATTTGTTTTAAAATGTCCTGCATCATATTAATTATTGGAAATCAAATGATGAGATGATCAGTAAGCAATCCCTACGCCGGCATTACCCGGATCAGGTGTGGAAGTACATTCCTGGGTATCATCTCAGCCACTTTTATCTGTAGCACCCCATTGTTGGGACAAAGGTGCAGCTTTTTTGTGGAAAAAGAAAGGACTTCAGGCTTTTAATTTTGGAAATATAATACTTCTATTTATCCTTTAAAATAAATATCCTATGCTTCACGAACTAACCGGAATGTAAGATTAATACGCTCCTTCATAGAGGTTACAGACTTAGCAATCCGGTGTTCCCAGTTTTCCTGAAGATCTCCTTTCATAATCAATAATGAGCCGTTAGGAAGTGGCAGACTGTATTTACTCTGATGATGGTCTTTTTTCCTGAAATCAAAGTTTCTGGTCTGCCCCAGACTTACGGATGCAATCACAGGACGTTTTCCATATCTGCTTTCCTTATCCCGATGCCACGCAACAGAATCATTATGATCTCTGTAAAGATTAAGCAATACAGAATTGAACTGATAACCGAATGTTTCTTCTATCCTTTGTTTTAAAGAAAATAATTCGGGAGTCCAGACATTATTATCCACTTCACCGTTTCCTAATAGATAATCCGTTTTCGGATCACTATACCAGGCTGTTAGGCGTGGCGTCAGAACCGTTTTATCATACATTTTCTGGGTACGCTGCTTCCAGGGGGCGGTTTCAAGCAGATGATTTTTAAGTTGGTCCGCTTCGTCCTGACTCAGGAAATGTTCTCTGTATTCCAAAAGGTCTTTTGGAAATTCATATAAATCTTCTGTGTCGAACAAGCTGAGCTGAGTCATATTTTTAGTTTTTAAAATAATAGAAAACCGTATGTTATCTTAGAAAATGGATTTGATACAAATAATATCTGCAAATATAATAATATTGATACAAAATTAATCAATCTTTAAACATCATTAGAAAAAAATACATTCCGTAGAAATTTCAGGTGAAGCACATCATTATTTTTATTCGTTAAAAACAATCCTCTTTTTTGTATAATTCACTTTTATAACAAATTGTAAATTAAACATCTGAGATAATTAATACTTCCAAAAAAACGAGTAATAATGCATTATATGCACACAATAGCATATCACTTCGGGAAGATTTAATACTTAATTCAAAAATAATTATTCATCTTTGCAGCCTTAAAATCAAACACGCTAGTTTATTTCATGAACATTACTTTTAAAAAGCGACTAATTATAGCGCTTGTATTACCTACGGCCGCCATCTATTATGGGCAGAGTACGAAGGATTCTTTAGAGAAATCTAAATCTATTGATGAGGTTATGTTGGTAGGTAGAAACCTTTCCCAAACAGCCAAAGAGAGAAAAACACCTGTTGCAGTTTCCAACATTAAGGCTGCAGAAATTCAGGAAAAACTGGGAAACAGAGAATTCCCTGAAATTATGAAGTCTACTCCATCCGTTTATGTTACCAAAGTAGGTGGTGGTTTCGGAGACAGCAGAATCAACATGAGAGGTTTTGACGGAGCTAACATTGCAGTGATCATCAACGGACAGCCGGTGAATGATATGCAAGGTGGAACTGTGTACTGGTCTAACTGGACTGGGTTGGCTGATATTGCAAGCAACATCCAGATTCAAAGAGGTTTGGGAGCTTCTAAATTTGTTGTTCCTTCTGTAGGAGGAACGATCAATATTGTAACCAAAGCTACCGATTCTGAGCAAAAAGCAATGGTGAAAGGAGAAGTTGGAAATGACAACTACTCCAGAATATCTGCTATGTATTCTTCCGGATTAAAAAACAAATGGGGAACAACCGTATTGCTTTCCCGTTGGCAAGGTGATGGATATATCAATGGAACAAAAGGTGAAGGTTATTCATGGTTTTTCTCTACAGGATTTAAGCCTAATGAAAAGCATGCGTTCAATTTTATCGCTACCGGAGCACCACAGGTACACGATACGAGAAGGTCTTCTGCAACCGGAGCTAATGTGGCAACACTGCAACAATTTGGAACTTATGGAAGAAGATATAACCCACAAACAGGAATGCTTAATGGTTCTCAATTCAATTTAGCACCGAACTTCTACCACAAGCCTATCGCTTCATTAAACTGGGATTGGAATATGAATGACAATCTGAAGCTATCCACAGTTCTTTATGGTTCATGGGGACGCGGTGGCGGTGGTACCGGACTTAACGGTTCTATCAAAAACGCAGCCGGACAAACCATGAATTTCATGAATTATGGCGCAGGTGGTGATGGTACAATCAACTGGGATATGATTTACCGTTATAACAGAGGCGGTATGGTAACGGATTATAATGGAAATAGCTTCCAGAAATCTACTTTTACTGCTCCTGCAGGTTCTCCTGGGGATTACAACGGGCAATATGTATCTACTCTGAACGGAACCAGCGGTATCGTGAGAAAGCAAAGTATCAATGCGCATGACTGGTACGGAGTAATTGCAGACCTTAATTACAAAAAAAATAACTGGACTTTCAACGGAGGAATTGATCTTAAGACTTACAAAGGAGCTTTGTATGACATTGTAACAGATATGTTGGGATCAGATGCTTTATTTGTTCCTGGCA
Source organism: Chryseobacterium sp. S0630 (assembly GCF_024158915.1). Classification (GTDB taxonomy): domain Bacteria; phylum Bacteroidota; class Bacteroidia; order Flavobacteriales; family Weeksellaceae; genus Chryseobacterium. Next base: position 60,293 of record NZ_JAMZGF010000012.1, read on the forward strand.
CAGCAAATGCTCCAAAAGGATATTATATTAATCAAACTGTAAAACCGGAACCGCTTACCAAGCTTAAAGATGCTCAGAAAGTATCTATCCATAATGAAGGACTGGTAAAATGGGCAGGTATTTATGGAATGGTTGAGTACAGTTCTGAAAAGCTAAGTGCTTCTGTTCAGGGATCTGTTTCCGAGCAATACTACAAGAGAGTGGATTATATGCTGTATACTCCAGGAAATCAGGAGACAAAATGGTATCATAAAACAGGATATATCGTAAAAGGAGGTGCTAACTATAATATAGATGATCACCATAATGTATTTTTCAATACCGGAGTTATTTCAAGACAGCCTTTATTCAATGCGTTATTCCCGTCCAACCAGAATATCTATAATGATGCTAAGAATGAAAGAATCTTCTCTGTAGAGTTAGGATATGGTTTCAAATCACGTTATATAGATGTGAACATCAATGCTTACAGAACGCAGTGGGATGACAGATTTATTTCAAGAACATTCAATGCTACGGCAGCAGATGTTGCAAAATTCCCTCAGCTAAATCTTGGAAGCGCTTATTTCTACAATGCTCTGAACGTAGGTCAACTTCACCAGGGAATCGAATTGGAAGCAAAGGCAAGACCTTTTACGAACCTAAGATTAAGAGGAATGGTATCAATGGGTAACTGGAAATATAAAGGAAATGCTAACTTCAACATCCTTGATGTTCAGAACAACCAGGAAATAGCTGGAGCAACCGGAACCATCAATATCAAAGATCTGAAAGTTGGAGATGCAGCCCAAACAACAGCAAGCATCGGAGCAGATTATAATATCACCAAAGCATTCAGTATTGATGCCAACTGGGAATATTATGACAAGCTTTATGCTCAGTTCAACCCGATCAACTTTCTTACTGAAGCAGCAAGAGAAAAAGGAATTGTAAAATTGCCAAGCTACCATTTATTTGATGTAGGGGCTTCTTACAAATTCACGCTGGATGCGAAAAAATCTTTAACATTGAGAGCTAACGTGTACAACTTATTCAACAAATATTATATTTCTGAATTAAGCTCCAATATCTTCGCAGGTGATAAAATTGCGAATGGTCCGGATGCCGGAAAAACTTATCAGGAAGCTGGTAGAGTGTATCAGGGTGTTGCAGACGGTAATACAGGATTCCTTGGTTTTGGAAGAACCTGGTCTGTTGCAGCCACTTTGAGATTCTAAGATAATATATTTTAATAATGAATCAATTGAAAAGGCTGTCTCACTTTTGGACAGCCTTTTCTTATTTTAATCACAGGCATCAAAAAATAATGTCTTGGATATTTTTACGACTTAAAAATTTTTAGGTTTTTTATTCTGGGCAGCCTGTCTGGCTATTTCATCAATACGATTTTTTCTGGTTTCGGGTCTTTTGGCAAGTACAATCCATTGCAGCAACATTTTTTTCATGGATTTGCTCAAACTTAGAAAATAGGTTTCAGAACCTTCATGCTCATTAAATGCTTCGCTCAGGTCTTCAGGGATTGTAAGGTCTTCTACAGAATCCAAAATATTCCATGAACCATTCTCTTTGGCAATTCGAATGGTTTCAAATCCTGCTTGCTTCATCAGATTATTTTCTATCAGCTTCTGAACCTTATCCTTATTAATTTTTGACCAGGTACTCTTAGGCTTCCGTCTGCTGAATAGCTGCATAAACGAGCCTTCGTCTATGGTTTTTCTAGTACTGTCAATCCAGCCAAAACAAAGGGCTTCATCTACCAGATCCGTCCAATGAACAATGGGTAAATTTGATTTTCTGGTATTACAGATAAGCCATACAGACTGCTCTATATGGTGATTCTCTTCCAGCCATTGCCTCCATTCTTCCTGTGTATTGACACAGAAGGTTTGTTTCTCTGCAATTTCTCCCATAACTTTTCTTTTATTGATGTAAAAATAGAATACTTTAGTGACAACAGTTTGTCAGTATTAAATATATAACATCCTATCATTGTATTCGAGTAAACAATTCTGAAACAGCAAATAAAAATTACTTCGAGTTCTTCACCTGCAACGCTCTCTGATAAAAAGACTGATTGGCAATTTTCTCTTCTGCTTCATCAATAGCAGTCAGCAGATTGTTTTTATTGTCGGAAATATCGCCTAAAATCTGAGCCATCAGTTCCCAAACAGGTTTCATTTTTTCAATAAGTTCATTCCCTTTTGAAGTCAGCTTAAAGAGTCTTTTACGTTCATCCTGCTTATCTTTTTCCCATTGTATCAATTCCTGTTTTTCCAGTTCTTTGAGTAGGGTTATTGTAGATGGATGAGTATATCCTATTTCATTGGCTATTTCAACAACGCTTGCTATTTCTTTTTTATAAATGGTGAAAATAACCGGAAACCATTTCAACTCGAAATCAATTCCGAATGCTTTATAGATAAGTGCTCCATCTTTCCTCAATTGTTCACTAAGGCGGTGCAGTCTGGTGGATATGGCAAGAATTCCTGCTTCGTTGATTACATTCATATTCAGTCAAGATTTAAGTGGTAAAAAACATCATCAGCACTCATCAAAGGAAATTTAACAGGAAGATCACTTTTTTCAATCTTTACAAATTCATTCCTTTCATAGAAACGCTGTGCTGCTTTCAGTACCGTTATGGTTCCCAAATATAAATCATCAATTCTGTTTTCGCGACAGAAAGAAATTAAAACTTCCAATAATTTCTGGGCAATATTCAGCTCTTTTCCTCTGAATTCTTTTTTCACAAACATTTTCCTGACCGCTCCTGCCCTTTCGTCAAATTTGACCAACGCTATAGAACCCACCAGCTCACCATCTACAAAAGCACCCCAAAAATTACCTCCGGCTTCGGTGTAAAAACTTTCTATCTGCAGAAGATCAGGTTGATCTTTAATAGTAATCGGAATATTAAACTCTTTCTGCTGAATCGTCAAAATCAGATCAATGGCCTGCTCTGAGTAGGAATTTCCTATGGGTTGTATCTGTAATTTCATAGTGTTTATATTTTAAAGTACAAAACTACGTAGTTGAATACATATATCCAAATTGATTTTACTTTTTAAAGAATTTTAACATCGAATTTAAAAGCCGGAACTTTGTATATGATCATATTTATGTAATTTTCTTTGCTCAAAAATTAATAATCAAAACATCATTTCAAAAATGAAAATAAAGAATCTGAAGGCTTTCGATGGACAGCATTGTGAGACTACTGCCACAGGAACATTATTACAACACATCGGAATTGAACTTTCCGAACCTATGCTTTTCGGGTTAGGTGAAGGTCTCGGCTTTATCTATTGGAATATGAAAACGATGGACTTCCCTTTCATCGGAGGACGAATAAAACCAGATTTGCTCACTCAGAATTTAGCCAAAAATCTGAATCTTGAATTAACGGTTAAAGAAACCTCTTCACAGCAAAAAGCATGGGATAATGTAAAAGAACTTCTTGATAACGGACAGGCAGTAGGCTTGAAATTGGATTGTTACCATCTGGAATATTTCTCAAACCCATTTCATTTTGCCGGACATTATGCTGCTATGTATGGTTATGATGATGAAAATGCTTTCCTGATTGATACCAGGCAACAAGGTGGAAAAGTACAAACTTCTTTAAAAAGTCTGGCCTTGGCACGTTCCGAAAAAGGTCCTATGGCTTCCAAAAATCTGTATTATACCATCAGGAAAACACACCCAAAATTTGATCTGGAAAAATCCATCATCACTGCAGTCCAAAAGAATGCAGCTGAATATCTGAATCCACCCATTACCAATATCTCCTACAAAGGAATTTTAAAAACAAGTACTGAAATTGTCAAATGGTTCAATACGAGTAAAGACATTGAAGGAGAATTTAAACAAGCAGCTTTGCTAATGGAAAAAGCGGGAACCGGTGGTGCTTTGTTCAGAAATTTATACCGTTATTTTTTGAAAGAAAGTTATGAATTGCTCCAGCTAAATCCGTTAAAGGCAGGTTATGAAGCCTTCACAGAAATTGCAAAACTCTGGACAAATGTGTCTCAGCTGTTTGAAAAAGTGAGCCAGACAAAGGAAATTCAATATATTCATGAGGCTTCGGATATTTTAAAAACAATATCTGAAAAAGAGAAAAAAGCGATGGAAACCTTAGCTGCTTTATAGTTTTTTTGTAAAGTCTTTAAGCTTATAATAAAAAAACGTATGCCATTTCTGACATACGTTTTTATGATATTAAATAACTAAATATTATTATTTCCAGCCTCCGCCTAAAGCCTGATAAAGCTCTACGGCTGCTTTCATTTTACTGTATCTTGCATTAGAAATGTTAAGCTCAGCATTCAATGAATTCACACTGGCATTCAACACTTCAAGATAATTCGCCATACCATAGTTCACCAATTCCTGGGAATAGTCAACCGATTTTTTATAGGCATCCAGCTCTTTTTGTTTCAATTCAATGAATGAATCCTGAACAGAGAAAACTCTGATGGCATCCGAAACTTCTTTTCCCGCAGTCAGAACTGTTTTTCTGAAGTTTAAATAAGCAGTTTCTTTATTGGCTAGACTTACGTCATAGTTCGTCTGAATCTGTCTCTTATTTAAAATCGGCTGAGCCAGTCCAGCCACTACATTGGCAAATAAAGAGTTCACACTAAACAGGTGGTCAATATCTACCGACTGTACACCTCCGCTTCCTGTCAGTTTTAAAGTTGGATAAAACTGAGCTTTGGCAGCATTGGTCAGCTCAAAAGCATTCATTAGATTATACTCTGCTCTCATTACATCCGGACGGTTGGCCAGAAGTTGAGTCGGATAACCTAATTTCAAATCGATTGGAAGATTTTGCCCTTCCAATGTAGATCTTTCGATAGAGTGAGAAGGCTCTCCCATCAGAAGACTCATAGTATTTTCTAGCAACTGGATCTGTGTATCAATATCAATCAGTAATGATTTGGCATTGAAAACAAGAGCCTCACTTTGCTGTACTGCTACTTCAGTAACTGTTCCGGAAGTTTTTAAAGCCTTAGTTGCTTCAAGGTTTTTCTCTCTTACCGCAATGGTTTCTGAAATAATTCTCTTCTGTGCATCAAATGTCAACAATTGATAATATGCAGAAGCGATGGAAGATACCAAACTGCTTTTAACAGCTTTATGCGCTGCAACAGTCCCTAAATAAGCAGCCAGCTGTGCTTTCTCCTGTGCTTTTAATTTACCCCAGATATCCGCTTCCCATCCAATACTTGCCGTGATGTCAAACTGATTCACATAACGTCTTGATCCGATAATCTGTCCAAACTGTGTATTGATAGACTGTGTCTGAAATGTATAGTTGGGTCCTATGGAAACAGTAGGCTGATAGGCTGCTTTGCTTTGTTTAAGATATGCTTCCGCAGAATTAATACTTTCCAAAGCAATTCTGATATCAAGATTGTTCTCCAGTGCTTTAGAAATATGCCCCTGTAATATCGGATCCGTAAATATCTCTTTCCAAGAAATATCGGCAATACTAGCACTGTCCGAAGGAAGCATATCCGTACGGAACAGCTTTTCGTCTACAACATTCTTCGGTCTTTCATATTCTTTTCTTGCCATACAGGATGAAATGGCGCCGAGTATGAAAACTGAAAAAGTGATTCCTTTTATGATGTTTAATAAACTCTTCATTATAAAAAATTAGAAATTAGATGTTAGAGGCCAGAAGTTAGATAGAGCTTTAGACTAATTTCTAAATATCTAACTTCTAACTTCTCTAATTAATTTTATTCTGCTAAATTGATATCTTCTTTTTTGATAGGTTTGATCTTCTCCTGCAGTGTTTCAAAAATCACATACAGAACCGGAATTACAAATAATCCCAAAACAGTTCCTATCAATAGTCCGATTGCCGCACCCGTAGCGATAGATCTGTTACCTACTGCTCCAATTCCACTTGCCAGAACTAACGGCAATAAACCGAAAATAAAGGCGAATGATGTCATTAGAATAGGTCTCACCCTGGCTTTCGCTGCATTGATGGCTGACATTACAATGGTTTCACCGTGATGTCTTCTCTGAACAGCGAATTCAACAATAAGAATTGCATTTTTCGCCAGTAGTCCCACGAGCATGATCAGGGCAATCTGGAAGTAAATGTTATTTTCCAGTCCCATAATCTTCTGGCCGAAGTAAGCTCCCATTACCCCAAGAGGAAGAGAAATAATAACAATCAGCGGAAGGATATAACTTTCATACTGCGCAGAAAGGATAAAGTAAACGAAGATCAAACTTAGTCCGAAAATCAGAAGTGTCTGAGATCCTGAATTTAATTCTTCTCTGGTTAACCCTGTAAATTCTACAGCATAGTTTTGATTCAGGGTTTCATCCGCCACTTGTTGTACAGCAGCAATCGCATCCCCGGAACTGTATCCGTCAGAGTTTGCTCCTGTCACCTTCACGGAAGTAAACAGGTTATAACGGCTTACAGATTGTGGTCCATAGGCTTTTGTTAATGTTACAAACTGTGAGATTGGAGTCATGATCCCTGATCCTGTTCTCACATAGAGCTGATTCAGATTGTCAATATTCTTTCTGTTCTCAGGAAGAGCCTGAACCATCACCCTGAACTGCTTTCCATACTTGGTAAAGTCGGCAGTATAAATACCTCCAATATACCCCTGCATAGTCGCCAGAATGTCGTTTACAGAAACCCCAAGCTGCTTGCTCAGAGGAACATTAATTTCCATCTGATACTGAGGATATTTTGTATTGAATGAAGTCTGTGCAAACTGAATTTCCGGTCTCTGCATCAGCTTACCGATGAATTCATTCGTTTTAGCATCTAAATCAGCATATTCACCTCCAGACTTGTCCAGCAATACCATTTCAAAACCGGCACTGTTACCAAATCCCGGTACACTTGGCGGTTGGAAGAATACCACTTTAGCATCAGGAACAGATCCTACGATTCCAAATAATTTTTTGGTGATATCTTCAGAAGTCTGTCCGTCTTTTTTTCTTTCTTCGAATGGTTTTAGTTTCACAAAGGCAAGACCGTTGTTACTTCCGTTTCCGGATAAGAATCCTCTACCCGTAGAAATTGTTACATTCTGTACTCCCGGAACTTTTAATGCTTTTGCCTGAAGTGTTTTCAGAGCATTATACGTTCTTTCCATAGAGGCTCCCGGAGGAAGCTGAACATCTGTAAAGATAATCCCTCTGTCTTCTGTAGGTACAAAACCTTTCTTCATGCTGCTGCTTGCCCAGAATAAGATCCCTCCGGTAACAGCAAAAATAATTAAGGTAACCCATTTATGTCTTAACAAGAATACAAATCCTCTTCCGTAACGCTCAGTAGTTGTTTTAAAAGCAATATTAAACTTATAGAAAAACTTCTGTAACAGATTCAGGCTTTGATACTCTTTATGATGCTCTGCGTGAGGTTTCAGGAATAATGAACATAAAACCGGACTCAGCGTTAATGCGTTAATAGCAGAAATGATGATGGCAATGATCAGCGTAATACCAAACTGCTGGTAGAATACCCCTGTAGGACCAGTAATAAACGTTACAGGAATAAATACTGCCGCCATTACCAAAGTAATAGAAATAATAGCTCCTGTAATCTCATCCATTGCTTCTACTGTGGCTTTTTTAGCATCAGAAATACCATGTTCCATCTTGGCATGAACAGCCTCGACGACGACAATGGCATCATCCACCACAATACCAATAGCAAGTACCAATGCAAATAAGGTTAAGAGGTTCAATGAATATCCGAAGAGATTCAGGAAGAAGAACGCCCCCACAATAGATACCGGAACCGCAATGGCCGGAATCAGCGTAGATCTGAAGTCCTGAAGGAAAATATACACTACAATAAATACCAGAATGAAGGCTTCGATCAGGGTATGTACTACCTTTTCAATAGAAGCTTCCAGGAATTCGTTGGTATCAAAGTTAAAAGTATACTTTACACCTTTTGGAAAAGTTCCCTCCGCAGATTTCAGATAGGCTTTGATATTTTTAATAATCTCCTGTGCATTAGATCCCGGCGTCTGGAAGATCCCCATACTGATGGAAGGATTGTTTCCGTTCTCCCCGATTCCTGTATAAGACTGTCCTGCCAGTTCTACTTTGGCAACGTCTTTCAGCATCAGGTTTTGTCCGTTTGCAAGAGATTTGATGATGATATTATCGTACTGTTCTTTATCGTTGAATTTACCTACATATTTGATGATATATTCAAAAGAACTTCCACTGTTTTGTCCGATAGAACCTGCAGCAGCTTCTCTACTCTGCTCATTGATAGCATTGGTAACATCCGTAGGAGTTACACTGTAGGCAGCCATTTTTGCAGGATCCAACCAGATTCTCATGGAATAGTTTTTACCACCGAATACGTTGGCATCCCCTACACCATTTACCCTTTTCAGGTTCGGAATAATGTTGATATTCAAAAAGTTCTGAAGGTATACGTCATCCAAATCTTTATTTTCAGAATAGAAAGACATATACATCAGGGCACTGGTCTGCTGCTTCTGGGTTACAACCCCTGAACGTGTTACTTCAGATGGCAAAAGAGGTGTTGCTCTCGCTACACGGTTCTGTACGTTTACCGCTGCAATATCCGGGTCTATTCCTTGCTTAAAGAAAACCTGGATCTGAGCAGAACCGTCATTCCCGGCACTGGAAGTGATATAATCCATACCTTCCACTCCGTTGATCTGTTCTTCCAAAGGGACTACCACACTTTTCATCACCGTCTCAGCATTGGCTCCCGTATAGTTCGCGGAAACACTTACCGTAGGCGGCGCAATATCCGGATACTGTGTAACCGGTAACGAGATCAGCCCTAGCACACCGAGAATCACAATCAAAATTGAGATTACGGTAGATAAAACCGGTCTGTTAATAAAGTTTTTTATCATTAGAATTTCGGTTTTATAGATTGAACAAGACTATCCATTTTAATTGGCTTCGGCTTCACAGCAGTTCCCGGTTTCAGACCTCCGATACCGGCTGCAATAACCGTTTCTCCTTTATTAACTCCTGATTTAAGAAGAGCCATATTGTCAATTCTGTCGATAACATTTACAACAACGTTTCTGGCAGTATCGCCTTTTTCTACTTTGTATACGTAAACGATACCTTGTTGCTCATAAGTAGCACTTTCGGGTACAACAAGAACATTATCGTAATGCTGAGGGAATCTGATGGTTCCACTGTTACCATTACTTAATAATTTCTGAGCATTCGAGAAAGCAACTCTGAACTGGATAGTTCCGGTTGTAGGATCAATCTGACCGGTAATGGCTTCAATTCTCCCTTTTTCAGGATAAAGACTTCCATTGGCTAACTGAAGTTCCACCATGGGTAAGTTTTTAATTTTCTCAGGCATAGATGCACCCGGAGATTTTTCAAGGAAATCAAAATATTCCTTTTCATTCATCGCGAAGTAAGCATAGATCTCAGACGTATCTGAAATTGTTGTCAGAGGTGTCTGATCAGACGGCCCTACCAAACTTCCTACTTTTAATGGCAGTCTTCCGATCACCCCAGAAATAGGAGCACGAATGATAGAATATTCAATATTGGCTTCTACTCCTTTATAATTCGCTTCAGCCTGTCTTTTGGCAGCATTTGCCTGTTGAAGCTGAGCCTGAGCCTGAGCCAACTGAGCCTGGGCAGTCTGTAGCTGTACGTTGCTGATGATATTTTTCTGAACCAGAGGTTTTAGTTTGTTTACTTCAACCTGTGCTGCATTTACAGAAGCCTGAGCCGCTGCAACACTGGATGCTGCTGCACCTATTCCTGCTTTGGAAGCTGCTGCATTTTCGTTCAGGATATTGGTTTCCAAACGGAACAAAGGCTGCCCTTTGGTAACATATTGTCCTTCATCTACCAATACCTGGGTAATATACCCTTGTATTTTTGCACGTACATCATTGTTTACTCTACCCTGAATGGTAGCCGGAAACGTCTGATAACCCACTATATTTTTTGACTCCACGGAAACAACCGGATACGGCTTGGCACCATCCTGTTTCGGAGCTTCTTTTTTGCAGGCTGTCAGTGAAAACGCTGCAATGGAAAGTATAACTAGCTTATTATTCATTTTATAGTTTATTAAGAGATTCCTGAATATTTTCTATGTTTTTATTTAAGAGTGCTTTGTAAACTTCTATTCTTTCGTTGTATCCATCATCTTTACTTTTTTTAAAATTGTTTAAATCATCTAATAGTCTTAATTCGTCCTGCATCTTTTGGACAATTTTTTCGAATCGTATTTTCTTGTATTCATCATTGATGAAAAAATACCGTTTCCGCTCATCCATTTTGTTATGGTCTACGATAAGCTGGGCATTGAGCAGTAATGAAATACTGGTAGAAACAGAGCTTTTGCTCGCAGAGAGCACTTCAACAAATTCGTCAAAAGTAATTCCTACTTTCTCATAGTCGAAAAGAAGGTAGGAATAAATTTTTGATGCTAAAGGGGGTAAGCTGAACACGGTGCCATAGAATTTTACGGCATCTTGAAAAATTTTTTCATCAATTTCTATACTTTGGTGCATAATATAAAAATTTGAACAAAAGTAGAAATTAGTTCAGAACCAAACGAACAAACCTGATAGAGTTTATAAATACAGGGCGTTTTAAAAATTCAATGAAAGTTGATTTAACTTTTTGATTAAATTATAATCTTCTCAAAAGCTTTCCTCATTCCGTCTCTCAAAAGAACTTCTCCACAATAGGAGTAACCTCTTCCTTCAAGGATTTTCAACATGGCAATATTGTCATGGTTCGTATCCACTTTAATACTTTGAATTCCATGGGATTTGGTAAATTCTTCAATCTTATCAAAAAGTTTTTTAACCATACCCTGCCCTGCAAATTTTTCATCTACAGCCACTCTGTGAACTACAACAAATTCACCATCACTTAACCATGCTCCTTCAATGGTGCTGTAAGCGGGTTCATCATTCATAATAAGTGCTGCATATACTGCAATCTCGCCATCAATTGTCATAACGTGACCAAATCCTTTCGCAATATCGCTTTCCACTGTCCCGAGATTAGGGTATCCGTTCTGCCATTGGGTACTTCCATCCTGTCTTCTTCTTTCAATGGACTGCTGGATGATTTCCCAAATAATGTTTCTGTCTTCAATTTCCGCTTGTCTTAGTTTAATCTCCGGATTCATGTTGTAAAATTTGATTAAAAGATTGATGTAAGAATTAAAAGAGTTACTGCTTGTTCAATTCTTAAATCAATGGTTTATAATTAATTAAAAAACCGAAAATTAATTAAAATTAATTTTCGGTTCGAAGTAGTAAAATTTAAAATTATGAAATTGTTTATTGATTTTCACTTTGTTGAAGGTAAGCATCAATAATTTCAAATGCTTTTTTTTCTTCTTCCAGATCTACCATTACTTTCAGCGAAGTGGCTGTTGGCGTAGTGGTAAACGTAAGATAGTTATTTTCAACGGTATTTGCAATTTGCGCATCATCCAATTTAGACTTAACCAACTGAATTTCTGAAGGGTTATCACTTACATAAACTGATACTCTCGTACTTCTTTCCATATTCTAATTGTTTGAGTATCTAAATATACGATGTTTTTTTCAAAATTACAAATCCCGGGTTTTAAATTTTATTAATATTGTTTTCAATTTTATCTAAAGCAAGTTGGATTTCTTCTTTAGTAACATTCAAGTGAGGTCTGAAACGAAGAGACTGATCTCCACAAGGAAGAATGATTAATCCGTCATTGAAAAGCTCATTCATCAGGTGGTTTCTCTGCTCTGCAGTAGGAAGATCAATAGCACACATCAAGCCTCTTCCTCTTGCGTTTGAAATTTTTTCAGGATATTTTTCAGCAAGAGCTTTTAAGCTTTCCAGTAAGAAGTCTCCAACTACTCTTGCGTTTTCAACAAGATTTTCTTTCTCAATCACTTCCATTACCAACTGGAAACGAAGCATATCGATAAAGTTTCCTCCGAATGTAGAATTGATTCTTGAGCTTTCTCTGAAAACATTGTTCGGAACCTGATCAAACTTCTCTTTATTGGCTAAAACCCCACAAACCTGAGCTTTTTTCCCGAAAGAAATGATATCCGGTTTTGCTGTAAAATGCTGGAAAGCCCACATTTTCCCTGTAATAGCAATACCTGTCTGAACTTCATCAAAAATAAGTAAGATTTCGTTATCATCACAGATTCTTCTTAATCCTAATAAGAATTCGTCTCTGAAATGATTGTCACCTCCTTCAGCCTGAATAGGTTCAATGATGATACAAGCCACTTTATCAGGGTGCATCAAAATTGCCTCTTCAATCTGAAGTAAAGCAAGATTTTCATTTTTGATGGTTTCTTCAAGGTTTTCTTCAGTAATCGGGAATTTTAATTTTGGATTTAAAATTCTCGGCCAGTTAAACAGCGGGAAATATTGGTACTTTCTTGGGTCAGAAGTATTGGTTAAGCTCAAAGTATAACCACTTCTTCCGTGGAAAGCCTGTTTGAAGTGAATACAGATTCCAGCTTCAGTATCTAATCCTTTTTCAAAGTTTTTGCGGGTTTTCCAGTCGAAACATGCCTTCATTGCATTTTCAACTCCCATTGTTCCGCCTTCGATAAAGAAAGCGTATTGTAATTCTTCAGGGATAACTACTCTTTCAAATACTTCAAGGAAATGAGCGTATTCTTCTGAGTAAACGTCAGCCAAAGTAGGTTTGTTCACCGCCATTCTTCCCAACCATTCTGATCTTTCAACAAGATAAGGGTGATTGTATCCGATGGATGCTGATGCAAACATAGAGAACATATCCAGGTATTCTCTGTCTGTCAGTTTATCATAAAGCCAAGATCCGTGTGATTTTTCAATATCCATCACAAAATCGAAACCGTCTGCCAACACATGTTTTCCTACTGTTTCTTTTACTTTATTTGCTTTTATATCTAATGTGTGTTCCATAATAAATTTGTAGTGTGATTTAATAAATGAATGATTAAATGACGCTAATAATACAGCATTTAACCATTCAGGTTATTAATTTTTTTGTTTTTTTGAATACTTTAAGTAAAGCTTTTATAAATCAAATTTAATCCCTTGTGCCAAAGGAAGTTGTGCAGTGTAATTTATAGTATTGGTTTGTCTTCTCATATAGTATTTCCAAGCGTCAGATCCTGACTCTCTTCCTCCTCCGGTTTCTTTTTCACCACCGAAAGCTCCACCAATTTCAGCACCGGAAGTTCCGATATTGACGTTGGCAATACCACAGTCTGAACCTGCATGAGAAAGGAATAATTCTGCCTCTCTTAAGTTCTGAGTCATGATTGCAGAAGACAATCCCTGAGGAACATCATTCTGAATAGCGATCGCTTCCTCTAATGTTTTGTATTTGATCAAATATAGGATCGGTGCAAAAGTTTCGTGCTGAACAATCTCATAAGAGTTTTTCACTTCAGCCACGCAAGGTTTTACATAGCATCCGGATTCGTAATCTTTACCAGATAAAACTCCACCTTCAACAACGAATTTCCCACCTTCTTTTTTACATTTTTTGATAGCTTCTTCGTATTGATTTACGGCATCAGTATCAATAAGCGGTCCTACATGGTTTTTCTCATCCAATGGATTTCCGATTTTCAACTGACCATAAGCTTTTGCCAATCTTGTTTTCACTTCATTATATACACTTTCGTGGATAATCAGTCTTCTTGTTGAAGTACATCTCTGACCAGCAGTTCCTACAGCTCCGAAAACAGCTCCGATAATCGACATGTCGATATCAGCTTCTTTAGTAATGATGATCGCATTGTTTCCACCTAATTCAAGAATAGACTTCCCGAATCTTTCTGCTACTTTAGAAGAAACCATTCTTCCTACTCTTGTAGATCCTGTGAAAGATACCAACGCTACTCTTTTATCATCTACCAGTTTCTGTCCGATTTCGTGGTCTGATACCAATACACTTGAAACCCCTTCAGGAAGATTATTTTCCTTCAGAACTTCCATCATGATATTCTGGCATGCAATAGCACAAAGCGGTGTTTTCTCAGATGGCTTCCAGATGGTAACGTTACCACAAATCCAAGCCAGTGCAGTGTTCCAGGACCATACAGCTACCGGGAAATTGAATGCAGTGATAATCCCAACAACTCCTAGCGGATGGTATTGCTCATACATTCTGTGTCCAGGTCTTTCAGAGTGCATCGTGTACCCCTGAAGCTGTCTTGAAAGTCCTACTGCGAAGTCACAGATATCAATCATCTCCTGAACTTCACCAAGACCTTCCTGTAATGATTTACCCATTTCATAAGAAACAAGTTTACCAAGATCGTCTTTATATTCTCTTAATTTTAAGCCCAGCTGTCTTACCATCTCTCCTCTTTTTGGAGCCGGAATCAGCCTGAATTCCTGAAATGCCTTTTGAGCAGTTTCAATTACTTTGTCATAATCACTTTCTCCGGAAGTTTTTACTTTAGCGATCAATTTTCCGTCCACAGGAGAAATGCTTTCTATCACCTTTCCTGAAGCGAAATATTTTCCGCCCACTGAAGTCCCTTTGTTCTCTTCTTTGATACCAAGATTTCTAAGTGTTTTTTCAATTCCGAAATCCTTTACTTTTTTTGACATAAAATCTTACTTTTCGTTCTCTCTAAAGATAAAAATATTATGTGAACCTCAAAACTTTAATTTTTAATAGGCTTTTTATTTGGACTAATTATAAACATGCTTATCTTTGCAGGGTAATCTTTTTGATAATCACCAATGGAAAATTCACAAGAAAACAACTCAAAGCTTAAAAAGTGGTTCAAGCGTGTGGGATGGGCAGGATTAGCTTTCTTTACCATAAAAGGCTTAATTTGGCTCGTTATATTCTACGTTGGAGCAGATAGCCTTCAGAGTTGTATACAATAAAAAAGCAGAGAAAATTTCTCTGCTTTCTTTTTGGTAGAAGGTTAACCGAATTATTATTTCTTTATTGAAAGGCTAAAAAAGGAGGTCTTTTTTATATTTTCTCTAATTTAAAAAAAGGGAAAATAAAGGATTTTATTGAAAATATTTCCCAAAAAGATTATTTTTCTTCTGCCTTTCGTCCTATTAAACTACTCTTTCTTCTTTCTCCCTGCATTCACCAGGCTCTGATGCAACAGGTATTCTATCTGTCCGTTCACACTTCTGAATTCATCATTGGCCCACTTTTCAAGAAGTTTATAAGTAGACTCATCTATCCTTATCACAAAGGATTTTTTTCCTTTGCTTTCCGAAGAGTTCTGAGCTTTTTCTGATTTCATTTTCTAAATTCTCTAACATTATTTCTGACTATTTTTAGTGTAAAAGTTATCTGCACTAAAATCTAACTGTTAATTGTTCACTTCTTAATTATAAAGTGTTCCCGCATTTAATATTGGGGTTGCTGCTTTTTCACCGCAAAGAACCACCATTAAATTACTTACCATTGCCGCTTTTCTTTCATCATCAAGATCTACGATATTTTCTTCAGAAAGCTTTTTCAATGCAAGGTCTACCATTCCTACCGCTCCTTCTACAATCTTAGTTCTTGCAGCAACGATAGCTGTCGCCTGTTGTCTCTGAAGCATGGCTCCTGCAATTTCTGAAGCATAAGCCAGGTGTGAAATTCTTGCCTCCTGAATCACAATTCCAGCCTTTGAAAGACGATCTGTAAGTTCCTGTTCTAAAATAGAATTAATTTTATCTCCTCCTTCTCTCAATGTAATAGGAGCATGATCATCTTCCAAATTATCATAAGGAAAGCTCATCGCCAAATGTCTTACAGCCGCTTCACTCTGCATTTTTACAAAATCTGAGTAACGCTCCACATCAAAAGCCGCTTTATAAGTATCTCCTACTTTCCATACAATTACAACTGCAATTTCAATAGGATTACCCATTTTATCATTTACTTTCAAAGTCTGACCTTGTAAATTCTCCGAACGTAAAGACATTTTCTGTGACGAATACAAAGGATTGATAAAAAACAATCCGTTCTCTTTTACACTTCCCACGTATTTTCCAAAGAAGTTCAATACTCTCGAATGGTTAGGCTGAATAATCATTAACCCTTTTAAGAAAAAGCACGAAAGAAGAAAGCAAAGCATAGAGATAACCACATAGGCTATACTTTGATCTACTCCACTCACAAAGAAGTATACTGCTGCAACAAACAAGGCCAGGCAAATGACCAATGTAAGATAACCCGACATGGGTTTTAATGTTTTTTCCATGATTGAATTTTAATTTGATATTATTTTGATATCATAAAGATAGTAATGAATTTTGAATTACAAGTGAATAATTTTGTTTTTTTGAGGTGCGAGTTTCGGGGTTCGGGATACAGGGTTCAGGTATTTTAGCTAACGCAAAGTTCGCGAGGTTAATTCATTAGGATGTATTTTATTTTTGTTCGCAAAGCCACTTCGTTTAGCTAAGACCAATAATTTCTGTGCTGAGTGAAACGTCTTTGCAAACGATATTTTAGCATTATCAAAATCATTGCGACCCTTAGCGTTTAGAAAACATCAACTCCTTATACTTTACAAAGCACAAGAAATAACAAGACAAAAAAATCCCGGAAAGTGAATTCCGGGATTTTAGTGTATGTATTTAAAAGTCTATTTCTTCGTTAAAGCTTTAAACTTGATATAAGAAACAACTGATAGAAGGATCATTGTTCCGATTCCGATGTATACCCAAGCTGGTACTGGTACCGGATCTCCTGCTGCGTATGAGTGAAGTCCGCTAAGATAATAATTAACTCCAAAGTAAGTCATTACCATTGAACAGAATGCAAACATTGTTGCTACGTGAAATGCCCATCTGCTTCTCAATCCAGGTACTAATCTCATGTGCAATACAAATGCATATACCATAATGGAAATGAAAGCCCATGTTTCTTTCGGGTCCCAGCTCCAGTATCTTCCCCATGATTCGTTGGCCCAGATTCCTCCTAAGAAGTTTCCTACTGTTAATGCAAACAATCCGATCGTTAATGACATTTCAGAAACAATTACCAATTCTTTTAATGTAGTATCGTGGTGAATTTTATAGGTTTCTTTATTGGATATAATATAGAATACCAATGAGATTACCGCAATAATCATCGAGAGTGCGAAGAATCCGTAACTTGATGTAATAATAGCTACGTGAACAATTAACCAGTAAGATTTCAATACCGGAACAAGTGGTGTAATCTGCGGATCAAGAGCAGAACCTCCGTGTGCAAATCCCATCATGATAACTGCTACCATAAATCCGGCTGCAGGAATTAATGCATTAGCATTTCTGTACAGGATTAAACCTGCTGTAATACCAACCCAAGAGATAAAGATAATGGCTTCATAACCGTTACTCCAAGGTGCATGTCCTGAAATATACCATCTTGCCACAAGTCCTAGGAAATGCAATAGATATCCAACTAAACCAACCGCAATAATTACTTTAATTACTTTGTTTAGTATTTTATTTGATTTGAATAATTCAACAAAACCTAGAATCAAAAGAAGACCACCAACAAGCGTGTAGAAAATCAACAGTTTGAAGTTGATATCTGCTTTATTCATGAATACTTCAAGATCAACTTTAGATTTAGCAGGAACAACTGCTTTACCCCATTTCTGCTGGTATTCTGAAAGCTTCGCCAGTTCTGCATCTGCTTTGCTCCAGTCCCCTGTTTTCTGTGCTGTAAGCGCTTCTGCAAAGTAAGGTCCCATCACCTGCTGAGACTCCATATCCGGTTCGAATTTCTGGTCTAACCATGAATGCCATGTATGATTGGCGTCATTTTTCACAGGAACAATTCTCATAAACTGACCACTGAAGAACTCATTGAAGATCTGTACTCTTTCGTTTACAGCAATTACTTCTTTATCATAGTTCGTTTGTTCAGCCGGTTTTTTACGGAATGCAGTATTGTAATCATGCTCCAGAATATAATTTAAGTTTCCGTTAGCATCTGCCGGGAAAAGGTTCATCAGTGAAGTATAACCATCTTCATCTGCCTTTGTTTTATTTTTCAGTTCATCACCACCTTTAGGTCCTACTTTGATCATAGGAACCATTGTCCAGCTTGGTGTGTCTGTATTGATAGAAAGAAACCATTGGTTAGCCGTAAGAGACTTCCCGTCTGTTCCTTTGAATTCGTCTTTTTTGTATAATTTTCTTAAAACATCTAATGCTTCTGTGTTGATAGGAACAATTCTTCCTTCAAAACTTTGCACCAAAAGATATCCGAATTTATCAGCATGTTCTTTGCTGATTTTGTTTCTTGCAATGATTTCATCCGGAGAAATAGATCTCATTTTCCCCATTGGAGTTGCCAGAGAGTTCTGCTTTGGAGCAGCACCATCAAGTGGCTGGGCAGACGGAGCCGGAGCGTGAGAATGGTTATCTCCTTCCACGTGAATATGTTCTCTGCTTCCGTCAGTAGTTCCGTGAGTTTCGATTTTTTGAGCATTTAAACCTAAACTTAAGAACAATAAAAGTATACCTGCTGCTTTCTTTTTATTAACGTCAGCCAGCATTTTATTTAATTTCCAGAAATGAGTTCCTTTCCAGAAGAAAATAACAAACATTCCAAGGAATAAAAGTCCGTATCCGATATAAGAAATCAAAGTTCCCCAGTAATCGTGGTTTACAGAAAGAACGGTTCCCATTCTGTCCGGATCAAAACTCGACTGGAAGAAACGGTATCCTTTATGATTAAGAACGTGGTTCATATAGATTTTATAAGGAGTTTCTTTACCTTCATCAATGATTTTCACATGGCTTTCGTAAGCACTTGGAGATGAACTTCCAGGATACGTTTCCATTACGAAGTCATCCAGTTTCAATGCGAAAGGGGTGTTGTATACTTTAGGTCCGAAACCTACCATGATGTTTAAGCCATCCATCGTCACCTGCTTGTACGCATTTGGGTTTCCTTTTTCAACCGAAAGGTCAACAATTTGTTTGGTTTTTGGCCCCTGAAGCTCAATCTGAAGCATATCAGGAACATTGGCATCTTTCTTTCTGTCGCCTTCAATAGCCATCAGTCTTCCTTTTTTAAGACCTTCAGGAACTACAAGCTTCAGTTCGTTGATGGTATATAAACTTCTCAATGCCAAAGGTTGGAATTCATCTTTCACTGTGGTTCCAGTTGCCTGCGTAGCCATGGTCATGTAGTTTGCATCTACAGGAGTTTTGATGAATAATTTTCCGCCTTCATTTTTGAATTCAACAGCTCCTTCAATCGCTCTGTTGAATGTCACCAAAGTTCCGTTGATGGATTTTGTTTCTCCCGGTTTGATGTAAATGTTTTGTCTTCCGGTGTTTCCGGTAGAAACCAAATGAAGATACTCTGCTCCGTTTGGCTCAGCTACAAGGCTGTCTTTTTTTCTTTGGATGTATTCCTTGGCAAACACTTTCACTTCTTTTCCGTGGAAGTCATAAGTTGCTTTTAGATCCTTGTGTAAAGGAGACATCAGATAAGGAACATCCTGATAATTCAGTACATCACCCTTTTCTTCGATCTGAATTTTAAAGAAATTTTTATCGGTTACGATTTCGTTGGATGTTTCACCTTCTCTGATGTGCATTGTTCCTTCGAAACTGATGTATCTGGTGATAGCACCACCAATAAAAATAAACACAAAGGCAAGGTGGAAAACAAGAACCGGCCACTTATCTTTTTTCCACAGTCTGTATCTTCCGATATTTCCTATGAAATTGAGAATCAGTAAGACCATGATCAGTTCGAACCATTTAGCCTCATAAATTAATGCTTTTGCTGTAGGAGTTCCGTAGTCGTTTTCTAAGAACGTTGCATAAGCCATCGCGAATGCGTACACCAGCAACAATACAGCCATTGTCCTGGTTGAGATAAGAATATCTTGGAGCTTCTTCATGATTTATTGTACTTGACATGCAAAAATAAGCATGATAAACCACAAAGAGCTTAAAAAAAGCTGTTTTTTATCACTTTGGCCTCGGTTTTGCTTATTTTGAAACATTCTTAATAAGCCCGAAAACATTAGGAAAAATTCAATTTTTAAAAATGTGAAAATTCGGATTTATATTACCTATCCAGATAATCGAGACACTCTATTTCTCTCCTGCTGTTTTTACCGCAATTAATTGATATAAAACTCATTATAACCCCAACCTGTAACCCGCCTCCATTTTTAATTTTATTTCGCCTATTAATTCATCAATCCCACAGAATGATTCATCCATTTCTTTCGCTTTTAAAAACATATTCAGTGCATCCTGGTACTCCATTTTTCTCATATGATAAATTCCCCAATTTTTATATGCATCGGCATTTTGAGCATCAAGCTTTAATGAATCTTCAATATCCCTGAGTCCTTCTTCATAGAGGTCTAAATTAATCTTTGCAAGTCCGCGGTTATTATAAGAATATGAAAATTTTTTATCCACTGAAATGGCTTTGGTTAATAAAGGGATAGAGTCTTCATATTTTTCAAGAAGAATTAATGTATAGCCTTTATTATTTAAAGCAAATTTATTGTTAGGATCCATTTTCAAAGCTTTATCATAATATTCAAGAGACTCTTCCAATGTTCCTGTTTCAGTAAACGTTAATGCAAAATTCGTCCAGTCATCTGCAGTCATAGAAGGATTATTTTCTTTGAATTGAACAGCGATTTCTTTTGCTTTTTCATAATTCTTACTGTTAATATGGGATACTATTGCCATCCGATAGATATTGAGATCTTTTGATTCCTGTAATAAAGTATCAAAAATGGATGCAGCTTCAGGATACTTCTTCTCATGAAATTTATATACTCCTTCTGTATATTCTTCAGGGAGTTTTCTCTGCCGGATAAGATTGATGATAGCCCTTCCATCATTAAAAATCGATCTTCCATCACTCATACAAATAGTTTTCTGGCTCGGAAAAATATTGATCAAAAAATCAATTGCTGACGAAACCATTAATACGATGAAAAATAACGTAAGAAATTGAGTATTTGCAATGATAAAATAAGAGAGTAACGCTAATAATAAAGAGGCAGCCGGCCCTCCAAACACATATAAAACATGCTTATTGACCGAAAATCTTTTCTCTTCAGATTCACACAGCCCTCTTCCCCATTTAAGAGGATTTTTAAATATATAAAAAGAAAAATCTTTGAAATTGACAGGAAAACTGTTATCCTTATCTCCATAAGAACCAATAAAGACATGTACTTTTTTTCTTGTAATCAGCCACACGGTAACAGCATGTCCCATTTCATGAAAAAAAACCGTTAAAGGCCTGATCAATGCTAAAAAGACGAAAATAAAAATTCCAGGGACACCAAATAATTCCATTAAAAAAAGTCTTCAATCAGTTATTAATTATCATTCTTTGTCATATTGAATGCAATTTTTGAAATGACAAAAAACTGTGGCAATATACTTATTTTTCCGATGATATTTTCTTCCTGATTTTACTTAAAAACTCATGGGTGATACCAAGATAAGATACCACCTGCTGTTGGGTAATTCTCTGTTCCAGTCCAGGATACTTTTCAAGAAATTCAAGATAGCGTTTGTCTGCCGTTTTACCCGTTAAGGAAAGAATTCTCCTTTGCAGCGCTACCGAAGATTTCTGGTTCATGATTCTGAAAAGCTTTTCTATCTGTGGCATTGTTTCATACAGATCTTTCTTATCGTTTTTAGAAATCATCAATACTTCACCGTCTTCAAGAGCTTCAATATTCAGAATACTGGGAACGTTATTGATAAGACTGTCAATATCTGTAATCCACCATCCTTCCACTGCAAAATATAAAGTCTGCTCAAATCCGTTTTCATTGAGATAGTAGATTTTAAAGCAGCCACTCAGCACAAATCCTTCAAAAAGACAATATTCTCCTTCTTTGAGAACAACCTCTTTCTTTTTAAACGCTTTGAGTTCAAAAGGTTTTATAAACTGCGTAAGATCCTCTTCTGACAGGTTGACGTATTGACTGATATTTTTAAGAAGTAAATCGGACATGGGATTATTTAAGCAAAATAAAGGTATCAAAATTATTGACACCTTCATGGAATTAAGTTAGGTTAAGTTATTTTTGTTCCTAAGCAATAGAACTTCAATTTTTGTTGGGTAAATGCTAAGGCGCAAAGTTTTATCATACATATTGTTTATTTTAAGACGCAAGAACATTTCGACTTCGCTCAATGGAAGATTTTCAGCAAGATGACCTGTTTTAAATTTTATCGGAGATAAAATCTTTGCGCCATATAGCAAAATTTTTAATATCATTTTGCGCCCTTGCGTATCCAAAGAAGCCTACTTGCTTAAAAATTCATTCGTATTTATTATACCAGCATAAAGACTTCCAAGAGCAGAGATCCCGGCCAGAAAAGACTTTTGTACATCTGCTGCTTTTACCACTTCCCCATTCAATTCCCGGTTTCTGGTTGCTGTTGCATCTCCGATAATCATATTATGAAAACCAAAATCGAAAGCAGCTCTGGTAGTTGCTTCTACACAAACATCTGTCATCATTCCTGTAATCACCAGATTTTTAATTTTCTTTGAGTGAAGATAATTCAACAGATCTGTTTCCCTGAAACTATTGGGAAAATGCTTAACGATAATTTTTTCATCTTCCTTCGGTAAAACCAGATGGTTGATTTTAGCTCCCTCTGTATCCGGAAGGAAAAACGTTGCACCATCGTTGGTAGAAATATGCTGGATGTGAATAACAGGCAGATTGTTTTTCCTGAAATATTCTAAAATACTTCTGGTATTTTCGGCAGCCTGTTCACTTTTTTCCAGTGTCATCTTTCCTCCCGGGAAATAATCATTTTGTACGTCGATAATGATTAATGCAGTGTGTTCCATTTTTTGTTTTTGTGCGTTCATTGTAATCATTGAAATTAATATCAGACCTAAGGTCAGAAAAGTTGTGAATGTATTTTTCATATGTAAAATTATAGGTCAAAATTACAGACACTTCAAGTCCTGACCTTTGAACTAGTTCAAAAAGCACTATTGAGATACAATAATTTCTAATATTGTTATTTTTTTTAATCTCCTTCTATTTAAATCGAAAATTTTATTATCTTTTTTAAAGAAAAACAAATAATAATCAGTTAATATAATTTAACGG
Source organism: Chryseobacterium sp. S0630 (assembly GCF_024158915.1). Taxonomy (GTDB): domain Bacteria; phylum Bacteroidota; class Bacteroidia; order Flavobacteriales; family Weeksellaceae; genus Chryseobacterium. Next base: position 83,386 of record NZ_JAMZGF010000012.1, read on the forward strand.
TATCAGATTTGGATAAGCAAAAAAAATAGCCTTATTTTATTCTATCATAAAAGAAAATATTTTTAAAGTAAAAATTTTAAATAACCTTTATAAAAGCGGGATTACCAAAATGTTTTTTGGGTAAAAAAGATTCATTTAGTGTTGAATAAAACATTAAATTTGCGACATTGATATTATGGATAAAAAGACACAAAAAAAACCGACTGAATCGCCTGAGAAAGGCAGAATTTTATCTAAGCCACGTATTTTTTTCGGGCTTACTTTTATACTTTTATCGGCTGTTCTTGCATTCTCATTCGTCTCTTATCTGATGAACTGGAAAGCAGATCAAAGCCAGGCAGGAACCATGCTGGACAAAAGCATAAAATCTTCCAATATCTTTGGTAAGGTAGGTGACTGGCTGGGGAATATTTTCATTTTTGAAAGTATTGGTATTGCCTCATTCATCATCGCATTTTTACTGCTTGTGGTAGGAACACTGATTCTTAAGAAAAAAATATTCAAACCCTGGAAAACTATTGGCCACTCTTTATTTTTTATCTGCTGGCTTCCTATTTTTATGGGAGCACTTACTAAAGGTCAGGGGGTTTTAGGAGGTGTCTATGGATATCAGATCATGGACTATCTTAACTCCATCATCGGAGCAGTAGGTTTGTGGACCGTATTAGCAGCAAGCATCCTTCTCTATTTTATTCTTGAATTTAATCTTCGTCCAAGTTCTATCAAAGCAAAACTGGATAAGATCAATGAAAATACGATTGGAAAAGTAAAATCTATGATGCCGGACTCCAATGATGATTTCGAAGCTGATGAGGAATTGAGAGAAGAAGCAGAGGAAGCGGAAGAAGAAACCACCTCCAGAGTTACAGTAAGTGATGTAACAAATCATACTGTCAATAATCCAATCAATACAATGAAAGAACCAGAACCAGTAAGTATTCCGAAAGGATTTCCTGAAGTTCCGGTTTCAAACGAGATAGAAACTATTACCACTCCGAACCATACTTCTTTTGATCCGGAACCCAAGGAGGTTTCTCAACCTGTAAGTTTAAATCTTTCTACCAAACCAATTGTTCCGGTTTCCAGCCCTGAGGAAGCATTTGACATCAGACCTTCTGCTCCGTCTCCGGCAGCAGCAACTGCTCCGGCACAGGAAAATATTAAATTCAATGTAGAAGTAGCTCAGGTGATTGATGTTTTGGATGATTCTGATAAAAAGTCTCAGGAACTTGTAGAAAAGCATGGATTGTATGATCACAAGCTGGATCTTGCAAATTTCCAGATGCCACCTGTAGAATTACTGAAAGATTATGGAAATGAAGAGATTTCTATCAATAAGGAAGAATTAGAAGAAAATAAAAATAAGATTGTTGGACTTCTAAAGAATTTCAACGTTGGAATCGCAGAGATTAAAGCAACTATCGGGCCTACAGTTACACTTTATGAAATTGTTCCCGAAGCAGGAATCAGAGTAGCAGCGATTAAAAAGCTGCAGGATGATATTGCATTGAACCTTTCTGCATTAGGAATCAGAATTATTGCTCCAATGCCAGGAAAAGGAACTATCGGTATTGAGGTACCAAGAAAAAATCCTACGATGGTTTCTATGCGTTCTGTTATTGCTTCTCAAAAATTCCAGAATACAGATATGGATCTTCCGGTAGTTTTCGGAAAGACTATTTCCAACGAAATATTCATGGCCGATCTTTCGAAAATGCCTCACTTATTGATGGCTGGAGCAACAGGTCAGGGTAAATCTGTAGGGATTAATGCTATTCTTACTTCCCTTCTTTATAAAAAACACCCAAGCGAACTGAAGTTCGTCATGGTAGACCCTAAAAAAGTAGAACTTTCATTATATTCAAAAATTGAAAGACATTATCTGGCAAAACTGCCAGATGCAGAAGAAGCCATCATTACAGATACCAATAAAGTAATCAATACACTGAACTCTCTTTGTATTGAAATGGATACCCGATATGATCTTCTTAAAAATGCTTTCTGTAAAAACTTAAAAGAATATAATAAGAAGTTTACGGAAAGAAAATTAAATCCTGAAAACGGACACCGTTATTTACCTTATATCGTATTGGTAGTAGATGAGTTTGCTGATTTGATTATGACGGCAGGAAAAGAGGTTGAATTACCTATTGCGAGACTTGCACAGCTTGCCAGAGCTGTAGGAATCCACCTTATTGTAGCTACACAGAGACCTTCTGTAAACGTAATTACAGGTATGATCAAAGCCAACTTCCCTGCAAGAGCTGCTTTCAGAGTAATCTCCAGTGTAGACTCCAGAACGATCCTTGACTCTCCGGGAGCAGATCAGCTGATCGGTAAAGGAGATATGCTTTACTTCAATGGAAACGAAATCTTAAGACTTCAGTGTGCTTTCGTAGATACTCCGGAAGTGGAAAGACTGGCAGAGTTTATCGGCGAACAAAAAGGATATGCTTCGGCATTGTTACTTCCTGAATACGTTTCTGAAGATTCAACAAGTACTGTAGGTGCTTTTGACCCGAACGAAAAAGATGCTTTATTTGAAGAAGCAGCAAGAATCATTGTTTCTACACAACAGGGATCTACCTCAATGCTTCAGAGACAATTGAAACTGGGTTATAACAGAGCCGGAAGAATTATGGATCAGCTGGAAGCAAGTGGTATCGTGGGAGGCTTTAACGGAGCAAAGGCAAGAGAGGTTCTGATCAGCGACCTGCATTCTTTGGAACAGTTTTTGGAAGATCTGCGTAGTTAAAGGAAAAATGAATAGTTTTAACCTTAAGAGTTAAAAAAAATCTAACGATTATTAAATAAAAAAATGAAGAATATTATTTCAAAAGTTATATTAGGAAGTTTTGTTGTAGGTGCAGTAGGTATGGCCAACGCTCAGAAGATTGATGCTAAAGCTAAAAAGATATTGGATGATATTACAGCCAACTACAATTCTAAAAAGAATTCTTACTTCAAATTTTCTTTTGGAAGCGGTCTTAACGGACAGGTGACGAAAACAGAACCTGGTATTTATTATGTAGCAGGAGAGAAATACAAACTGAAGATCATGGATACAGAACAGATCTTTGACGGTAATAAAATTTACAACATCAACGCGGATGATATGGAAGTAACCATTGCTAAACCTAACGGAAGCAGCACCATGTTCTCCCCTATCAACTATCTTACAAACTATAGAAATGATTATAATGTAACTTATAACGGTAAGAAAGTGGTCAATGGTGTAAATGCAGACTTTATTAAACTGACTCCGGTAAAAGCAAACGGAATAAAATACGTATACCTTTTTGTAGATTCAGCGAAAAAACAAATGGTAAAACTGGAACAGCATGGAAACAACAAAGATGTTGCTGTAATTGCTATTAAAGAGTACAAAGAAAACCAGGAGCTGGATCCTAATATGTTTGTTTTTGACAAAAATAAGTTTAAAAACTACATCGTTACAGAACTTTAAAAAGCTGAAAGTGAATTCGCAACTATGTAAATTTACTTTTAAAGTTAAAAAAATAACAAAATATAAAAAGCCACAAGTAAACTTTGTGGCTTTTTGATTAATTTTGGCGCATGTTAAAAATACTAGACCGATACATTATAAAAACCTTCTTTGGACCGTTTTTCTTTATATTCAGCGTATTGTTTTTCATTTTTATTGTAAACATTATCTGGGTACAGTTGGGACAGTTTATGGGAAAAGGATTAAGCTACTGGCAAATCCTTAAACTTCTTTTTTATCTTGGGGTAAACGTAATCAGTATGGTTCTCCCCCTTACGATCCTTCTGGCGAGTATCATGTCATTTGGTGAATTTGGAGAACGTTACGAGCTTGCAGCAATGAAAGCAGCAGGGATTCCATTGACCCGGGTAATGACTCCTCTTCTTGGAATTTCAACGGCACTTGCTATCATGTTGTTTTTCTTTTCCAACAATATTATTCCGGATTTTCAGAAGAAAGCCAAGAACATGCTTTTCAATATCGCCCAAACCAAACCGGCTATCAACTTTACTCCGGGACAGTTTATTGATCAGATTCCAGGTTATATGGTAAAATTTGACAAGATCTATGGGGAAAACGGAGAAAATATTGAAGGCGTTTTTGTTCATAAAAAAGCCAATGCTTACGAAAACCAACAATCTGTAGTGGCTGAAAAAGGAAAATTTGTTCCGGCTGTTAACAAGAATTTTCTAAAGCTTGTTCTTTATAACGGCTATGTATTCGAAGATGCTTTTGCCGGAAAAGGCGATAATGTAAGGCTAAAACAGCCCGATCAGGCTATTAAATTTGATACATTGGTATCTCACTTTGACATCAGTGAAATCATCAATAAAGCCATCGAAAAAGAACAGATTACCGATGACTACCGTTTCCAGACTTACAACCAGCTTGACGGAACGATTACAAAAACCAAAAAAGACAATAAACAGTTCTTTGATAACATCGGATCCGAGGTTCTTAACCAGACCAATTCTGTGATTACCTACATGGATAAAGGCAACAAACATAAAGTAGCTCCGAAGACCCAAATCAAACTGGACACAGTAAAAGGGGATAAAAAACTGGAAATCATTTACAATTCCTACAACAGATTAGACAATCTGAAATCAACACTGGAATCTAAAAAGAATGAATACAGTTCTAATGTAAAATACTTCAGTAAAGTGGTTATTTACCAGCAGAGAATTGTTGCATATTCTGTTACCTGTATTATCTTCTTCCTGATTGGATCAAGTTTGGGGTCTATCATCAGAAAAGGAGGAATGGGACTTCCGGTAATCATCGCTATCGTTATTTTCATCATCTTTTATGTAATGAATGTTGGGGTAGAAAACATGTCCTGGAGCGGAAAAATGAACCCTTACCTTGCAGCATGGCTTCCTAACCTGATCCTTCTTCCTTTTGGAGTATGGATGACTTATAAAGCACTTACAGATTCACAATTGTTTGATGCAGAAAAATACAAAGCATTGTTCAAACCAATCACCAAAAGGTTTACAAAAAGCAAAGAACATCAGAGATATCAATAATTCTGATATAGAAATAAAAAAGCTTCGGAGTTTCTCCGAAGCTTTTTTCATATAAAGACGTGAAAACATCAATACAATGTCTATAAAACAAAAGAGGCTTCTCATCAGAAACCTCTTTATTATTTTTTAAAACTGATACACAAAAGCATTAATATTCATCCCTGCTCCTACAGACGCAAATAAAACCACATCATTCTTCTCTATTTTATGATGTTCCAGTTCATCCTTTAAAATCATCGTCAGCAAAGAAGGAATTGTCGCTACACTGCTGTTTCCCAGTTTATGAATCACCATAGGCATAATGTTTTCCGGAACTGGTTTTCCATATAATTGATAAAACCTGTTCACGATGGCTTCATCCATTTTTTCGTTCGCCTGATGAATGATAATCTTATTTAACTGATCAATGGAATATCCACTGTTGTCAAGACATTTTTTCATGGCATCCGGAACATTCACCAGAGCAAATTCATATATTTTCCTGCCATCCATCTTGATGTATCGGGTATCCGGGCATCTTTCGTTATTGTAAGATTTTCCAAAATACAGATAGTCTTTCTCTTCAAGTGTATAAGAAGCCGACAAATGAGACTTTATCCCGGAATCATCATCCTGATTTACTTCCAGAACAGCCGCTCCTGCTCCATCTGCATAGATCATACTGTCTCTGTCGTGGATATCCACTACACGGGAAAGGGTTTCTGCCCCAATAACCAAACATCGTTTTGCCAAACCGGATTTGATAAACGCATGAGCCTGTATTACCCCTTCAATCCAACCCGGACATCCAAAAAGAACATCATAAGCAACGCAGAAATTATTTCTGATTCCCAATAAATGTTTCACCCTCGCAGCAAGACTGGGTACCATATCAGACTGAACGGTACCGAAACGAACATCCCCGAAATTATGGGCAAATATAATATAGTCCAATGTTTCAGGATCAATTCCCGCATTTTCTATGGCCGAACGTGCCGCAATAACTCCAAGGTCAGAAGTAACCTGTGTACTGTGCGCATATCTTCTTTCTTCAATACCTGTAATCTTTTTTAACTTATCTGTAATGGAGGCATTATTCTCTTTTAATAATATCCCTTCTTCATTAAGAAAAACATGTTTATCAAAAAATAAATTGGTTATTGTTTCCGATGGGATATAGTTTCCTACCCCGATTATTTTTGTCATCATTATAGTATCTGTTTCCTGTTTTTTAATTAAACGTCAGGAATAATTCATTAAATATAATGAATGAACGTAAATACTTAACAATATAGTATGGAATAAGAATGTATTGCATTGTAAAAAGTAAAATGTAACAGTAAAAATCACAAAAAAAGAGGTCTCTCAAAAGAAACCTCTCTCATAATATTTTCAAAAACTGAAAATTATACTTTCATAATTTCAGCTTCTTTTGTCTTAAGATGCTCATCGCAAAGTTTTACATATTTATCTGTATACGTCTGGATTTCTTCTTCCACTCCTTTTACAACATCTTCAGAAACTCCTTCCAGTTTTTTAAGTTCTTTCAAACCTTCCTGTCTTGCGTTTCTTACTGTTACTTTAGTGTTCTCAGATTCTACTTTAGCCTGCTTTGCAAGTTCCTTTCTTCTTTCCTCAGTTAAAGGCGGAACATTAAGGATAATATTTTCTCCGTTGTTAGAAGGTGCAAAACCTAAGTTGGAATTGATGATCGCTTTTTCAATGGCATTGATTGCCGTTCTGTCCCAAGGTTGAATAGAGATTGTCATTGCATCCGGAACAGAAACATTCGCAACCTGGTTGATAGGAGTCATTGCTCCATAGTATTCTACCATTACATCCTGAACCATTGCCGTAGAAGCACGTCCTGCTCTAATTCTTTGAAATGCGTGATCCAGGTGCTTTACAGCTGCATCCATGTCTTGTTTTACAGATTCTAATATAAGATCTAATTCTTCCATTATTATATTAAAGTTTGATAAATTACACATCTATTAATTCGACTGAATATCAATTAATTAAATCCAAAAACACCGTAAACATCAGGGTTTCCTTACTATTTTAAATTATTTTTTACTATTCAGTGCTGCAAAAATAATGATTGTTTTCGAATAATAGCTATTTCCAACATGGATTTTGTGTACTTGTCTCCGCGCTGAAACAAAAAAGCTGTTTTTTACTTGAAAATTCAACTTCAAGCAAAAAAACGTCAGGTACAAATACCTATAGAACATTTTGGTTATTTCTACTTAGTGTGATATCATTTTTAATAACGTCCTTTACTCTGTTCTTTTAAACGAAACATTGGCAGCTATTTTAAATGAAATGCTTGCCATAAAAAAACGGAAAGTCTTAGAGAAGACATTTCTTATCAATTGAAAATTTTAACCTTATTTTAAACCAATCACATCATGACAAATCCATCTTTAGATGCCTATCAACAAGTTTTCGGTATGGCAGGTCTTGCCAACCGTGCCGGAGGCTACAACGGTTTTGGTATCCAACTACAGCAACAGCTTCAGTATGATTTATCCTATTATTTTAACAATGTTCCTCCGGTTAAAATAATGGATCAGAAAACCCCTTCCACAGCTAACCCTTCAGCCGTATCGGAATTAGGAAACTGGGATCTGGTCTGGGGTCCTGCCCTGATCGAAGAAAAAAATGAAAAGGGAGTTCCTACTGGTGTTGCAGATAATGCATTATATGTTGTTAAGTCTAATGCTGTCGCATTTCCGGGAGGTCCTACATTACCTACCTACGTTGTGGCCATTGCCGCCACTAATCCTTCATCACTTTACGATTGGGAAACAGAAGATTTCTCAGTTGCAGAAGTGGTAAACTGGACTACTTATAACCCTTCCAATTTCGCTCCATCGGCTTATAATGGCACTGACCCTTATATTTCAAAGGGAACTGCTACTGGTATCAGTATCCTTCTCGGACTTGAAAGCCCACAATCTGCAGCTTCACCGAATACTACATTGCAACAATTTTTGGCAGGCTTAAATCCGGATCCGGGTACCGCCATTATATTTTGTGGACACAGTCTTGCCGGAGCACTATCTCCTACCCTTGCTCTTTATCTGAAAGAAAATAAGGATCTGAATGCTTTCGGGGTAACGCTTGTATATCCAACTGCCGGACCAACTCCGGGTGAGGCAGCATTTGCCAATCTGTTCAATAGTAAATTCCCTCCATTACCTCCGGGATGGCAGCAACAATCAGGCACTTATCAAAGCTGGAATACCATGCACTGGAATAATCTGGATGTAGTTCCTCATGCGTGGCCGGTATCAGAACTGGAGAAAATTGCAACTATATATGGTCAGGCCACTAACAATATGACTCCTTATATATTACAAACTTTACAAAAATTGGCTATTGATGATTCTTCAAAATCAGGAGCCAGTTATACAAGAATACAAAACCAATCGCTTCCAGGCCAACTCCAAACCACTATCAAAACACCTCCTGAAACTTTGCAGGATTATATGCTTCAGCTAGGCGTACAACATGTGGCCATGTATAATGGTATTCCTGCAACAGGACCTAATCCTCAGGTAAATGGACTTATTTTACCACAGCCATTACCAAAACCGGCCGTTTTAAATCTGGTACCGGGAGTAACTGCTGTTACAGAATCTGAGATGGTTATAAAAATAATGAATCAGATCCTTGAATGGATTTTGTCCCATTACACTTTGGTTGAAAAAGAAAATGCCAAACAAAATGCCAGTGTGGATAAATAATTAAGATTAGTGTTAAAATGAAAACACCTGTCACAATTACTGTAACAGGTGTTTTTATATTTTTTAGGGCTTATATTGATTATAAATTAACCAAAGTACCTACATTTTCTCCGTCTACGATTTTTTCTAAATTTCCATCTTTGTTCATATCGAATACAATGATTGGCAATTTGTTTTCGTGGCTTAATGTAAAGGCAGTCATATCCATTACTTTAAGGTTCTTCTCAAATACTTCATCGAAAGATAATGAGTTGTATTTTACAGCATTAGCGTTCTTCTCAGGATCGCTGTCGTAGATTCCGTCTACTCTTGTTCCTTTTAAGATTACATCAGCTCCGATTTCGATAGCTCTTAATGTAGCCGCTGTATCAGTCGTAAAATAAGGGTTTCCTGTACCTGCTCCGAAGATTACAACTCTTCCTTTTTCAAGGTGTCTTACTGCTCTTCTTTTGATGAAAGGTTCAGCCACTTTATCCATTTCGATAGCAGACTGAAGTCTTGTTTTGATTCCTGCATCTTCCAATGCTCCCTGTAAAGCCATTCCATTGATAACAGTAGCAAGCATTCCCATATAATCACCCTGCACTCTATCCATACCTTTTGCAGCTCCGGCTACACCACGGAAGATATTTCCTCCTCCAATCACGATCGCTACTTCACAGCCTTTTTCAACTACTTTTTTGATCTCAGCTGCATATTCCTGCAATCTTTCAGTATCAATACCGTATTGTCTGTTTCCCATTAAGGCCTCACCGCTCAGTTTCAGAAGGATTCTTTTATATTTCATCTTTTATTTTTAAGTAACTTTTTATTAGTATGGGTTTCCCCAGAATTTGATTTTGCAAATATAATCATTAATGATATTGATAAAAGAAAAATATTTAAATAGAAATAATGTAAGAAATATTTTGAAAAGTACGAAAAAGGATTATTTTTGCATTAATTATAAATTGAGTTGAAGAAAATTATCATTTTTTCATTATTTCTATCAGGAATTGTTTCTTATGCGCAAACAGGAACAAATGTCTATCCGTTCTTAAATGTACCTGTATCTGCAAGACAGGCTGCTTTGGGTGGAGATGCAATTTCGGTAAGAGATTATGATGTTTCCTTTGCTATTGCAAACCCTGCCCTTTTAAATAAAGATTCTGATAAACAGCTTTCTGTAAACGCAACGGCTTACCTTGCCGATTCGAAATATGGAACGATTGCTTATGCCAAAGACTTTGAAAATGGCCATATGGCTACCATCAATGCAAGGTATATGAGCTATGGAAGTATTCCGAGGACGGATGAAAGCGGTTTCGAAAACGGAGAATTTAAAGCTTCAGATGTAGCGATTGGTGCGGGCTATGCCTACCAGTTTGAAGAAGACTGGACAATTGGTGGAGGACTTAATTTCATCACCTCAAAAATTGACAACTATACTTCTTCCGCCATCTCAGGAACAGCGGGAATTACCTATCATAATAAAAAGAATAAAGAAGTACTATCTCTTGTGATGAGAAATTTTGGCTTTCAGCTGAAATCCTTTAACGGAACAAGAGAAAATCTTCCTTTCAGGGTTGATCTGGGATACACCAGAATAATCAAGAACTTCCCTCTTGCCATTACTATTACAGCGCATGATCTTCAGAAGTTTGATATTTCTTCAGAAGAAAATCTGGATGGGCAAAAAGTAGGTGCTGGCAGAAAAATCGCAGATCACTTTTCATTGGGGGCAGAATTGTTTCCGGAAAAAAACTTCAACATCAGACTGGGCTATAATGTAAAAAGAGGAAATGAACTGGCTGTTGCAGATCAGAGAAACTTCTCAGGACTTTCTGCAGGATTTGGAGTTAAAGTTTCCAGATTCCGTATTGATTACGCCCATGTAAGATACCACAACTCTTCGAATGTCAATCAGATAGGAATTTCTATGGACCTTTCCAGCCACAGAGGAGAATAACCTTCCTGACCGGAAATTTCTTAATTATTCCGAAATTTTCTTACTTCTTCTTGATTTTCTAAAAAAAATCTTGAAATTTGCAGTATGAAAAAACCTGTAATTGCTATCGATGGGTACTCGTCTACCGGAAAAAGTTCTATCTCTAAAGTCATTGCTGATAAACTGGGACTTATTCATATGGATACAGGAGCGCTTTACAGAGGAGTTACCTGGTATGCTTTGCAGCATTGTCTGAATGAAAACGGTGAGATTGATCTGAATACACTGTTCTCTTCTTTTAATCAAATCAAACTTGAATTTAAAAATAACGACGGCACCCTTATTCTTTTCCTTAATGATACCGATATCTCTAAGGAAATCCGAACCAATATTGTATCTGACAACGTAAGTCTTGTTGCCAAACAGAAAGAAGTAAGAGATTTCTTACTGCAATCGCAGCGCACTTTGGCAGAAAAAGGAGGTGTTATTATGGACGGACGTGACATTGGGACAGTAGTTCTGCCAAATGCAGACTATAAATTCTTTCTTACTGCCAGCATTGACGAAAGAACCAACAGAAGGTTTCTGGAACTGAAAGGCCTGGGAATAGAAGCAGATAAAGAACAGGTAAAGCAAAACCTTATAGAACGTGACAAGATCGACAGTGAGCGTGAAATAGCCCCATTGAAGCAGGCTGACGATGCTATCGTAATTGATAATTCGGCACTCACCAAAAAGGAAACCATAGAAGTTATTTTATCTCACATCAAAAAGATTTAACAATTTTTAATAGGCTTCAAGCCTCCTTTGGTATACAAATTGTAAGTTTTATTACTGTAAAAACTAATTTATTATTAATTATTAAAAAACTTAAAATGTCTAGAAAAGGAAATAATACAGCAGGTATATTGGCAGGACTTCTTGCAGGTGCTGCGGCAGGTGTAATCTTAGGAATGTTATACGCACCGGAAGAAGGTAAAGAAACCAGAAAAAAAATCAAAACTAAAGCAAATGATCTTAAAGATCAGGCTAAAAATAAATACGGTGAGGTTTCTGAAAAAGTAAAAGACCAATATGGCAATATTTCTTCTACTTTCAAAGAAACGGCGAGTAGCGTAGCACATACTGTGAAAGACGGATATGATAAATACAAAGATCAGATTGTTTCTAAAACTGCAGATTTGGCAAAAGATGTAGAAGCGGAACTGAATGATCTGAAAAAATAAGTAATTTATCTTTTTTAAGTAAATTACGGAAAGGAACTTTTGTGCGAAAGTTCCTTTTTTTGTAACTTTAAAAAAAAACAATGATAGAAACTATTAAAGAATACGCCTCCAAGAGAATAGATCTTCTGAAAATTGAAGCGACTGAAAAGTCGTCACTTTCTGCCGGGCTCATTACTTACTTTGTAGTACTGCTTGTTGCTTTTGCTTTTTTTATTATCCTTTTCAATTTTGGAATTGCTTTCCTTATTGGAAAAGCACTGGATAATTACTCATATGGATTCCTCATTGTGGCAGCATTTTATGCGCTGGTAATGGCGTTTGTGGTGGCCTTCAAAACTAAGATTGTCAATACTGTTGCAGATCAGGTTATTAAATTTTTAAATCATTAAACTATGGGCAGAAAATACGAGAGCATAGAAGAATTAAGAAGAAAGAAAAAACTGCTTCAGGGTGAAATAAGTGATCTGGAAAATCTTCTTACCTTCAAAAATACAAAAGAAAGCTTAAGTGCATTTACCAATGGTTTAAGTGATCAGTATCTTCAGGAAAAGATTGATGAAGACGGTGATGAAAAAGTAGTTTTAAGAAAGGATGTCATTGCCAAACAGCTTACTTCAGAGGTGAAAGATCTTCTGATTAGCAAAAATACAGCTGTAGGAATTGCCAGCTCCGCATTCAAAGGAGGAAACATTACCGATGGTCTTGTTAAACTGGGAGTTACCGCTATCGTAGGAAACTATGCCAAAAAGAATATGAAAAGCTCCAACTGGAAGAAAAAACTGATTGGTGCAGCATTGATTTACCTTGCTCCTATTGCTCTGAAATATGTCAGAAAAAAGATGGAGGTCTATCAGAAAAACAAAAGTGTTTCAAGTATGGAACAACTGATATAAAAATAAGATATTAGAAACCAGACGCTAGATACTATTCAGTAATATTTTACAATAATTTCTAACCTCTGGTTTCTTATTTTTCTATTTTGAAAATAACTGTCCTAAAATAATCCCTGCAGCCATTGATACATTCAGGCTTTCTGTAGACTGGGATTTTCCAAATCTCGGAATACTGATACTTTTCTGTAAAAGCTTTTCTGTTTCCGGTCTCATTCCGTTTCCTTCGTTTCCTAAAATGAGATTAACCTTTTCAGGTTTTTCAAAAGTATAGATATTCTCTCCTTCCATATCTGTTCCGATATTTACATTCTCTGTCTTAGAAAGATATTCCACAAGATCAGTGTACACTACATTTACTCTGGTAAACGAGCCCATTGTCGCCTGAATCACTTTCGGATTGTACACATCTACGGTATCTTCACTGCAGATAATCTGTTCAATTCCGAACCAGTCTGCCAATCGTATAATAGTTCCAAGATTTCCCGGATCCTGTATTCCATCCAAAACCAATTGTATATTCTTATCTTCCCATTTTTCTTCCTCGGCAAGATAACATACCGCCACAGAATCTTTTGGTGTTTTAAGAAAACTGATTTTTTTTAATTCATTTTCAGAGATATGGGTAACAGGGATATCACTACGGTCCAATTTTTGTGGATCGGTTGATAATATTTCTTTAACTTTAAAGTTAGAATTAAAAAGTTCACAAATGATTTTATTACCTTCAACCAAAAACAAATTGTATTTTTGTCTGAACTTCTTTTTATCTAAAGATTGTAAAACTTTTATTGTATGAGCTGTAAGCATTATAAGAATTCTCCTCAAAAATATTATAAAATTATCTCATTTGCAACATTTGTTGGTCTCCTTTATGCTTGTAGTACGACAAAAAAAGTTCCTGAGGGCGAATATCTGCTTACCAAGAACAGTTTAGAGTTCGAGGATAAGAGAGAATTTTTCGACGAAGAGCTGAAAGATTACATCCAGCAGAAACCCAATAAAAAGCAATTTCTTTTCATGCCATTGAGTTTACTGCTCTACAATATGGCGGATACGAAATACGATACCATACTTAATGAATATATGACCTATCCCGGTGAGATGAGAAATCAGAAACTGAGAGACTCTTTATTCCTTAAATATAACATGAAAAGCAGTGTCGGAAAAAGTCTTCTTTTTGACCGTTTGCTGCACAATTGGGGTACAGCACCGGTAATTCTTGATCAGACCAGAAGCGAAAAAAGCGCTGAATCTATCAAGAAAAGACTTACCTACAGAGGATTTTGGGATGCTGATGTAAAGTTCAATCATACACTGGATTCTGCTTCCAAAAAAGCATCTGTTAATTATTCGATCAAGCATAACGAGCCTACACGTATCAAGGATTATTTCTATAATATTCCGGATCAGGGAATCAAAGGATATTACAACTATAATCTGAACAGAAGCCTTGTAAGATCAGGACAGATTCTTGACCAGACCGTTTTGGAAAGAGAAGTAACCAGAATTACTGATCTGATGAGGGAATTTGGTTTCTACAGGTTCAATGCTTCCAATGATGAGGTTTATTTTGTGGCCGATTCTCTTAAAAGCAGAAAACAGGTTCCATTAACCCTGGAAATTCATAAAGATTCACTGGATACGCCTTATAAAATAGCCACTTTTGGAAATATTGATGTTGCCATTGTGGATGAACCTGGTGATTATCCTAAAAATACAAAGAAAGACAGCTTAAGGAGAATCAGATTCCATACGGTGAATGATAAGTACAAACTTTCATCCATATGGAGGGCTATTATTCCGGACAGCAAAAAAGTTTTTGATCAGACGAAACTGGATGTAACCAAGAGAAATCTTTTATCGATGAATAACTTTAGCATCGTTAAAGCAAGAGACTCTCTGAGACAAGGCGGAATGACTTCCCCTAACGACAGTATTGTGGATGTTTTATATGTATTGAAACCACTTCCAAAGTATGAACTTAAAGTGGGAACAGATATTAATTATTCCCAGATTTTAAATCTCGGGATATCTCCTTCTGTAGATCTTACCACCCGAAATGTTTTCAGAGGGGCGGAAAACCTTTCTACCAGCCTTTCAGGTACATTTGGGTCTATCCGAAGTACCAAGGATATTGATAAGAGGGTTCCTGCTTACGAAATATCGGCTCAGACATCATTGAATTTCCCGAGGTTGCTGCTTCCTTTTAATTATTATAAATTCATTCCTAAACGATATACACCAACTTCTTCTATCCTGTTGGGAGCATCTATACAGAACAATATCGGTTTGGGAAGACTTATTTTCAATACGGGATTAAACTATCAGGCCAGTGTCAATGACCAGGTATATCACAAGCTTACTTTATTCAATACTCAGGTCAGTCTGACGAAAAATAAAGATGCTTACTACGATTACTTTGTGAATGACGGAAGGGTAAAAGATGAAGTTTTCGGAAATTACTTTATGTTTGATGCAGATACTCAACAAACCGGACAGGACTATAAAGATGGAAAACTCAGCGTAGATGAAGTTTCCAAGAAAATTATCGAGAACGATGCTTACCGTGCAAGTCTTAATCAGGAGGGAACTGATCTTTTAACAGCCTTCAGAGGGACATTGGTGAACAAAGACAGACAGACTCAGGATGTCCTTATTTCTTCCATGATCTACAACTTTGTATATAGCGAAATTGGAAAAAAAGAATATCCTAATGCATTTTATTTTAACGGAAAAGTAGAGCTTGCAGGTAACATCTTAAGCTTATTCAATAAAAAAGATAATGACGGAGGTATTGTTACCGGTCCACAGAGAACTATTTTCGGGTTACCTTATGCACAATTTGTAAAATTTGATATTGACACCAGAAAGTATTTCAAGTTTAACGGAAATCAGACGTTAGTACTTCGTCAGTTTATCGGAGTTGGAATTCCTTTTGGAAACTCTCAGGATATGCCTATCATCAAGTCTTATTTCAATGGAGGTTCCAATGATATCAGAGCCTGGGTAGCCTTTGGGGGATTAGGTCCTGCAGATTCTCAGGTGGATGAAAGAGTTCGTACCTATATGACGGACAATGTAAAACTTACCACCAATATTGAATATAGAATTCCTTTCAATAAAACTTACGAAGGAGCTTTATTTACCGATATCGGGAATACATGGAGTCTTCGTAACTATAATGACGGCTATGGAGATGAATTTAAATTCGGTAAGTTCTGGAAACAGGTAGGTATCGGAAGTGGATTCGGATTAAGATTGAATATCGCTTACGTTACTGCAAGAATTGACCTTGCGTATAAGATCTATGACCCGAATAAACCTGAAGGTGACCGATGGAGATTCAAAAACATCCAGCCTTTCAAACCAACAGTTAATATCGCGTTCGGATATCCTTTCTAGTCCGGAGAAACGCCTAAAATAAAATAGACTACAGCAATCACACGGGCGAGGATTTCCCTCGTCTGGTTTCTGTAGAAGCTCTCAGGTTTTGTGACATCCTGCGCATCAAATCCCAAAGCATTCATATCATTATTTCTCGCAAAAAACAATGCTCTTAGGTTGTGATATCCCTGAGATACAATAATGACATTTTTCTTCTTATAAACATCCTTACAACGGAGAATACTTTTATAGGTATTAAAACCTTTCGGATCTTCCACAATAATATCCTCAGGTACACCTTCCTGATTGATCAGATAGTTTTTCATTGCTCCCGGCTCGTTATAACCTTTGCTTTTCTCCCCGCTTACTATAATTTTCTTGATTTTCCCATGATGATAAAGAAGTGCCGTGGCATCCATTCTTTTGGTGAAATAAGGATTGGATTTTCCGGATCTCATTTTTGGAGATGTTCCCAGAACTAATGCAATTTCCCGTGGCGGAATTTTTGATATTTTGGTATAGGTTCTCCCGTTGGTAAGCCCGAAAACCCACACATTACAGAAGCATATCATCAGAATTCCCAATTCCAATGATATAAATCCAAGGTTAAATATGTTCCTAATAATTCTCAACTAAGATCAAAGTTAAGCTTTATTTTTTTACTTTTCACAATAGACATACAAGCTAAAATATGTCCCTGCTCTTCCTCTTTTTCTGTAAGATACTCATTCTCCAACAGTTCCACCTCTCCTTCCTCCAGAGAACATTCACAACTTCCACAGATTCCGGACTTGCACGAATAAGGTACAGGGAACTTCTGCATCAGAAGCTGTTGAAGGATTTTATCCTTGTTATCAGGAAGCTGGGTCGTATATTTTTTTCCCAGCATGGTAAATTCTACCTCAATATTTTCAATCAGAGGAAATTCTTTTTCTACAGGATAAATATCATCATTGAATTCTTCAAAAAGTTCAAAATGGATATTCTTTTTCGGAATTCCGTGGTGATAGCAGGCGTTAGCCAATGTCTTGATCATTTCTCCTTTCCCACAAATAAGCACTTCATCTACCGCATCCCAAATAGTAGATTCTTCATCTGTATCGTCCAAATGAAGAATCTGGTTGATAATAAGATTCAGTTTCTTTTCATCCAGCCTGCCATAGAAAAACTGATCTGCTGTTTTTTCCTGTGAGAAAAAGTAAAATATCTGAAGCCTGTCTCCACATGTTCTGGCAAGATTATCCAATTGCTCTCGGTAAACTAAATCGTCTGAGCTTTTATTTCCAAAAAATAAGAATAATCTCGTTCTGGGCTCGTTGTGAAGAATATTTTTAAAATGACTTAAAATCGGGGTAATTCCAATACCGGCTGCAAAAGCAACAATAGTCCTGAATTCACTGGGTTTAGATACAATGGTAAATCTTCCTGCAGGTTCACTCACCCACAGTTCATCACCAATATTATAATTTTGAAATAACTGCGAAGTGGCTCCTTCAGAGGAATTGACCTTTATTCCCAGACTTATTTTCCCTTCATAAGGAGCTGAAGTCATTGAATAATCATTAATAACCTCTTTCCCATGTGATTGAAATCGTATACTAACGAACTGCCCGGCCTCAAACCTGAAATTTTCTTTTAAATTCTCAGGAATATCAAACTCCAGAGAAAAAGTATTTTTGGTCAGCTCTTCCTTTTTCGCTATTTTTAACGGATGAAACTGTATCAGTTTCCCTTTATAGATTTGTTGTTCCATAACTTCAATTCAAAAATAGATAAAAAATAATTTATGAAGAAGATAATTTTTTCCCTGTTACTTCTTACTGCACTGTACAGCTGTAAAAAAGAAGGTCAGAAATCTGAAAATACCGCAGCTGCAGATTCTCTTTCTGTATCTCAAACTACAGAAACAGAAGGAAGTACAGCCATTCCCAAAGAACTTTCTCCTGAAAACGTAAGTCAGCATTTAGCAAAAAATAATGATACGTTATATGTAACCAACTTTTTTGCAACCTGGTGTGGCCCATGTATCAGAGAAATTCCAAGTTTTAAAAGTAAAATGGATGAGTTGAAAGGAAAACCTGTAAAGTTCACTTTCGTCAACCTTGATGATAAAGCAGATTGGGCTGGTGCTGTCAAGAATTTTGCCACCGAAAATAAATTGGGAGGTAATATTATCTTACTGGATGGACAAAAATTAGATCAAAACTTCTTTCACAACAACTTCAAACAATGGGACGGTGGTTCTATTCCTTTTACTTTCATGAGAAAAGGTGATAAAACCGACGAATATCTGGGAATGATGACAGAAGATGTTTTGAATTCAAAAATTGATTCTTTTTTAAAATAAAATAGACTGAACTCTTGCTGAATCATGTCAAAAAGATTTAAAATCCTGTGTTTTTTATTCGTGATCGCCATTATTATAAGTGCTGTCATTAATCTGAACACAGGATTTTTAGGTTTAAGTTTTCAGGATTTCTTTCAGGATTCGGCACATAGCCAGATTGCTGAGATCCGCATCAACCGAGTTCTCGTAATGATGCTGGCTGGAATTTCCATTCCTACTTCTGGTTTTCTGATGCAGGAATATTTCCAAAACCCACTCGCTGGGCCTGATATATTGGGAATAACCTCAGTCGCCAGTTTATCGGTTGCCTTTTATATTTTCTTTTCCCATAATATTTTACTTCCTGAATTTTTACAGAACAGTTTTCTCAGTTTATCAGCTATTGGAGGCAGTTTACTGTTAATGCTGATCCTGCTGTCAATGTCTAACAGATTTCAGGATAAATCCTATCTTATTATTTTCGGTTTTTTGGTATCTGCTTTTGCTGGTGCTATTGTATCACTGTTACAATTTTATGCAGAAAACCAGAGTCTTAAAAACTATATTTTATGGTCTTTCGGGGCGAATAATATGGTAACGAGAAACCAGATTTATGTGTTGTTTATTTTAGTTTCAATTGGTATGTTTATATGTTTCAGAGCGATAAAACCACTCATTGGAAATTCACTGGGCAATTCCTACGCACAAAGTTTAGGAGTGAATCTGAAACAGCTGAAACTTTTAATCATCGTTGCATCCTCTCTCCTATCCGCTTCTGTTACGGCATTTTTGGGGCCTATTCTTTTTATTGGAATTATTGTTCCCCACTTTTGCAGGCTGGTCTATAATCCTTCAAAATTATGGCAGCAATGGATTCTTAATATGTTTCTGGGAATGCTGATCATGCTATTCTTCTCAGTTATTGCAGAAAAAACACAGATCCCTTTGAATGTGATAAGCTCCGTATTTGGAATTCCTGTGATTCTGATGATGCTTTTGAAACAGAATAAAGTGTAAGATTTTTGTTGGAAAACGAAAAGACGCAAGGTTATTTTTAATTATAACTTTTTAAGGCGCAAAGATTTTATCTACGATAAAATTGAGCACTGCATATTCTAAACAAAGAACATCCCCAATCTCTTGCTGAAAATCTTCCATTGAGCGAAATCGAAATGTTCTTGCCCCTTAAATAATCACAATCTATTTATAAGCCTTTGCTCCTTTATGTCTACCCAACAGACTTCCCAATAAACTTAACACTATAGTTTTGGAAATGTTGATAAGTATACACTCACATCTAATATACTTATCTAACAATTCATATATCTAAGCTCAAATATGGTAGCGATGGATTCTTAATATGTTTCTGGGAATGCTGATCATGCTATTCTTCTCAGTTATTGCAGAAAAAACACAGATCCCTT
>NZ_JAMZGF010000130.1 GCF_024158915.1 Chryseobacterium sp. S0630
CTTCTTCCGGTAAGCGGACAAACAGGCCAGGGAGTTACTTTAAATAATGATTATCTTACTGTACAGCACAGTGCTTGGAAAAATGCAGTTGCCTATGAAACATTCGATGCCAATAATAAATTGATTTATGTATCTGTTATGGGGACTGGTGATGTTAGTAACAATACTACAAAAGTGTATTACCCTTCCAGTGCTAGAGCTGTTTATGCAGTGGGTTACAATGGACAGAAAATTTTGGTTTATCCTGTTTCAACTACTTTAGCAGGCAAAGGGAAAACAAATAATTCAGAATTAAAAGATAATGTAGAATTAAGAAATAATTCAGAATTCATTGTGTATCCTAATCCTGTAGAGCAAAACGGATCAATTCATATTAAATTAGAAAATGCATCAGGAAATTACAGTGTAAATATTTTTAGTGCAGATGGAAGAGTGCTTTTCAGTTCAACAGGAAGTATTGAAGCCATTGAAACGAAAATAAATACAGAGTTTGTTAAATATCCTTCGGGAACTTACTCACTTTCTTTGAAAGATGAAAAAGGGAATGCCTTTAAAAGCGTTAAGGTTATTAAAAAATAATTTTAGCCAATGCTTCTCACGATTAGAATGTAAGAGATAAGTTCTGCAAAGTTCTATAATACATTATTATAAGGACTGGAATATAAGTGATT
>NZ_JAMZGF010000131.1 GCF_024158915.1 Chryseobacterium sp. S0630
TTGCGCATTGTAAGCGGGCTTGAGCTGGCCGTTCTTCATGTGATCCTCCTTCATCCGCATAAAAGTAGCATCTGTATCGGTTTTGCTGTAAGAGCCACGCTCTGCCAGAATCTCTTCCTGCTGTTGGTATTTATCAAGATTCTTTTCAAAATTATTTCTGATGTAGTTCAACTTGGCTTTAGCTTTAGCTCCCCCTTTCTTATCAGTGATTTTACTTCCTTTCAGTTTCTTGTTGATACTTTCTACCGTTTTTTGGATTTTCTCTTTGTTGATTTCCCTGAACTCCGGAGGTTCGGGATCTTTATCTTCATCCGAAGCGATGCCTTGGGCATACTTCCAGAGTTCTTCCAGCTGCTTTAGCATTTTTTCTTTGTTGGTTTTGATGGATTTCCCCCACACAAAGGTGTAGCGTCCTGCCTGCGCTTCAATCTTGGTTCCGTCGGTATAGATTTGCTTTAAAGTTATTAAACCTTCTTCAGCCAACAGCAAAATCACCTGTGTAAAGACATCCTTAAATGCAGTTTGCAATTTCTGGCTCCGAAAACGGGCAATGGTATTATGATCGGCAATATTCATATTGGAAAGCCACATGAACAAAACATTTTCCCGCATCGCCTTTTCTATTTTACGGGAGGAATAAATATTTTCCATATACGCAAAAACCATC
>NZ_JAMZGF010000132.1 GCF_024158915.1 Chryseobacterium sp. S0630
TCGCTGGCGCGAGCGTCCCGCTCGTGTCCCCACAATAATTAACATATAAAATTTAATTTCTAAAAATAATAATGTGAGTTTTTATTAATTTTAGATAATGAGCAGAAAACACAAATTTCATGAAAAAGAAGGAGCTTATTTCATAAGTTTTGCTACGGTATTTTGGATTGATATTTTTACAAGAATTGAATATTTTGATATTATTATTGAAGCATTGAATTATTGTAGAAAGAATAAAGGAATGATTATTTTCGGATATTGTATCATGCCCAGTCATATACATTTAATTTTCAGATCAGAAAAAGGTCAACCTTCAGAATTAATAAGAGATTTTAAAGGTTTTACCGCTAAAAAGTTGCTTAAGGCTATCGAAGAAAATAATCAGGAAAGCAGAAAAGAATGGTTATTGTGGATGTTTAAAAAAGCAGGAAGCCGAAATTCCAATATAAAAAAGTATCAGTTTTGGCAGCAGAATAATAATCCCATAGAAATATGGACGTTGAAGGTATTTGAGCAGAAACTAAATTATGTTCATCAAAACCCAGTTGAGGCAGGTTTTGTTATGGAGTCTTGGGAATGGAAATATAGCAGTGCTAGAAATTATTGTGATGATTATGAGAAAGTGCTGGAAATAGATGTTAATTTATGAGGATGGG
>NZ_JAMZGF010000133.1 GCF_024158915.1 Chryseobacterium sp. S0630
TTCAGATTTACCGTTCGTGATAACAAAGCGGGAGGTTCCGGAAATAATTCTGACGATGCGGTAATCACCGTAAATTCAACTGCAGGACCATTCCTGATAACTTCGCAAAACTCCGCAACAACTTATGCCGGAGGAAGTTCTCAAACCGTAACATGGAACGTGGCAGGAACTACCGCTAACGGAGTAAATGCGGCCAATGTAGATATTCTTTGGTCTACAGACAGCGGAAATACATGGACTACTCTATTGGCAGCAACACCTAATGACGGTTCACAAGCGGTAACAATTCCTAATGCTACGACAACAACGGGAAGAATTATGGTAAAAGGATCAAACCACATTTTCTTTGATGTCAACAATAACAACATCTCTGTCAATGCAGGTTCAGGAACTCCTGACACAGTTGCTCCTACAGCTCCTACCCTTGCTGCTTCAGGAACTACAGCTACAACCACTAACCTTTCATGGTCTGGAGCTACAGATAATGTTGGAGTGACAGGATATGATGTATATCAGGGTGCTTCATTAATTGGTTCTACAGCGTCTACTACATATACTGTAACAGGACTTTCACCAGCAACTACGTATTCTTTCTCTGTGAAAGCAAAAGATGCAGCTGGAAATGCTTC
>NZ_JAMZGF010000134.1 GCF_024158915.1 Chryseobacterium sp. S0630
CAAGTATGGCTTAAGTTACAATGTTCTCACAGATCATACAGATTACGCAGATTTTTTTCGTAATAATTTATCTGCTTCGTTTGCAAAATCAGCGAGAGACTTAAAATGTGCAGTCATCAATTTTATCGGAGATAAAATCCTTGCGCCCTAAGGCCGTAAATTTTTTCATATTCTTAGCGACTTTGCGTTTCCCAACAATAATTTATCCCAAACTTTCAAAGATTAGCTCAATGCACAAAGTTTTCTGAAATTATTTTCAACGATTAAGGAAATTGAAGCTGTGAAGGAAAGTTAAGGAAACATCCAAGATGTTTTAGAAAGTGTTGTGTCTCATCTTAATATTCTTAATTATTTAATTCATCTTAATGGTTTAATATAATACACTGTTTCAGAAGATTTTCAGCAAGTATGGCTTAAGTTACAATGTTCTCACAGATCATACAGATTACGCAGATTTTTTTCGTAATAATTTATCTGCTTTATTAGCAAAATCAGCGAGAGACTTAAAATGTGCAGTCATCAATTTTATCGGAGATAAAATCCTTGCGCCCTAAGGCAGTA
>NZ_JAMZGF010000135.1 GCF_024158915.1 Chryseobacterium sp. S0630
TCGTAAACAGGATCCAATCTCAACGAAAGGTCTGTGGTAAGCATGGTTGGTTTATGCTTTTTGGAAGAATCAAATGCGTCAGGAATAATATCTGCTCCATCCTTAGCTACCCATTGGTGAGCTCCGGCAGGGCTTTTCGTTAATTCCCATTCATTTTCGAAAAGGTTTTTAAAGAAATAATTACTCCACTGAGTCGGAGTTTCTGTCCAGGTTACTTCAAGACCACTGGAAATAGCGTCCCTTCCGCTTCCTGATTTATAAGTGCTTGCCCATCCAAATCCCTGTTGTTCAATTCCCGCAGCTTCAGGTTCTTTGCCTACATGATCTGCAGGGCCAGCACCGTGGGTTTTACCAAAAGTATGTCCTCCGGCAATTAATGCTACGGTTTCTTCATCATTCATCGCCATACGACCAAAAGTATCACGGATATCTTTAGCGGCAGCAATAGGATCCGGATTTCCGTCCGGACCTTCAGGATTTACATAAATAAGTCCCATCTGTACGGCAGCCAATGGATTTTCAAGATTTCTTGAATGAATATCACCATCCGCATT
>NZ_JAMZGF010000136.1 GCF_024158915.1 Chryseobacterium sp. S0630
AAAAAAGAGGATTCCAAAGGAGGTTCCGATATCTGGCTGATCAGAATCAATGAATTTGGTGATGAATTGTGGCAGAAAACCTTAGGAAGTTCTTCTGATGAAGAAGCCAGAGCTGTTATTCAAACTACCGATTTAGGATTTTTTGTAGCCGGAAACGTACAGAATTCAGCAAAAGGTTATGGATCTAAAGATGTTTGGATTACCAGACTCGATAAAAACGGAAAAGAACTTTCTCAATTAATTTTAGGAGGAAAAGGTTTAGATGAAGTAGAGAAGATGATTCCAACGAGAGATGGAGGTGCGCTACTTGGGATTTATTCGAGAAGTTCCGAGGTTCGGGTTTCGGGTTCTGAACAAGATTCCGGGATGCGAGGCGCAGGTTCTGCATCAAACGTTCAAAACCCGAACCCCGTATCCCGAATCGCAAAATCAACAGATAATTTAGGTGAAGGAGATTATTGGATTGTAAAACTCGACAAGAACGGAAAAGTAGAATGGGAGAAGAACTTTGGTGGAAAAGGAGATGATCATTTGAGAACCCT
>NZ_JAMZGF010000137.1 GCF_024158915.1 Chryseobacterium sp. S0630
TTTTTTTACATAAGTTCCGTTAAATAGACATTGCGCTAACCCTTTATAGAATGGCGATGTCATATTATTTATATCCGCCTGAGTAACAGAAGACTTCAATGCTGAATAAAGATTGTCTGTAAAAATATTGCTGTAAGGATTATTAACCACTGAAGCGCCTGATTTATAAAAGCCCATTTCAGCACAGCTTGCAAAACTGTTCTTCCCATCGTTTACTGTAATTCTTACATTCAAAGGGGTAATCTGATTTGGAAAGTAAACCTTTACAGGAGCAGAAGAATACTGAAAATCAAATGTCATTAACGGAACATAAGTGCTGTTTGTGCTCGTATTATAACTGATACTCACGCTTCCAAACCGCCCGTTTTCACTACCGGACCTAGGCGTATATTTTAGATAATCGATAGGGGTAACACCGTCTAATCTGTAATTTAACACCACCGGAAAAGTAGTAACGCCATGTGGAGAGTGATACAACGTACTCACATCATTATCATAAGATTTATCTATATCTTCTCCAGGCTGATAAGATGACGCAGTCG
>NZ_JAMZGF010000138.1 GCF_024158915.1 Chryseobacterium sp. S0630
ACAGTATAATGTCTAAGGCATTTTATCAGTTAGTATTAGCTAGTGTCATGCTGAGCTGAGTCGAAGCATTTTAATTACGGGTATAGGAGTTACATCTTATTACTTTATATTATATATACTATAAAAGCAAACATCTTCTCTGTGTCAATCTGTGTCATCTGTGGTTCATTATAACTATTCAATAGGAACGGGCTTTAGCCCGTTTAGTAAAAAATAACTCCTTAAGTTGGCTTTAGCCAAAACTTATATATAGGCTATTAATTTAAAAAAGCTATTCTATATAATTATATACCCATTATTTTGATCCTTCCACCCCCCAAAACCCCGCCTCCCGCCCCCCGAACCATCTCTCTCACCCTCTCAAACCCTCCAACTCTCCCACACTCCAACCCTCTCACCCGATCCTCCAAACAAATGTTTAAAATTTTTCTCCCTGCCTTCCAGTAGATTAGGATAAAATCTCGTTTCAATATGAAATTTATGTTAAATAAAGTTGCGTAGTGTGTGTGAAGTTTCTATCTTTGCCCCACTGAAAAACGA
>NZ_JAMZGF010000139.1 GCF_024158915.1 Chryseobacterium sp. S0630
GTTGCAGTATACGTTACGGTTTGCGTATAAGTTCCCGCTGGTTTACCTAAAATATCAGAAGATGAAGATTTTGCTGCCGGAATTGTGTAGTCCAGATTCAGTGTTAAGGCGCTTCCAAGAGGAGCATTTGTAACTAAATTCTGATCCGTTGCAGATAAAACTACTGTATTTTTTGTTCCACCCATTGTTCCGGCAGCTGTAGCTGCTTTGATTGTCAAAACATTGACCGGGATTAAGTTCGTTCCATTCATGAAATTAGCACCTCCTGCTTTTACTTTAACATTAAAGTTCTTTGTGGAAGTAACTTTTAAAGAATTGGCTTTAGTAATGGTCTGATCAGAGTTGTAGTCTGCTGCAGTAACATAGTTAAAATCAACAGTATTACCAATGGCAGCACTTCCTGCGTCGATGGAGATTACATCGTTCAGAGTAATATTTACAGTTGTAGTGGCTGTAGTATTTTGAGCTTGAACATTGTTAGTTCCAAATATGATCGCTCCAAAAGTTAAGGCTGTGATTACGATTTG
>NZ_JAMZGF010000013.1 GCF_024158915.1 Chryseobacterium sp. S0630
CACGAATAACACGAATTCAATAATATCAAAGGGCTTCAGCCGAAACTTATAAGTATCCCACGGATTCCACAGATTGGTACGGATGCTTGCGTATATTTATTTGTGCTATTTGTGAAAAAATATTTGTGGTATTTGTGTTTATTAAAATTAAACACAAGTTACACTAATAATTTACGAATAACACAATTTCTATAGGAACAGACTATAATCCTTAGCTTAGATAAAGGAAGCCCGATTATCTTTATAGAAATCTTCCACGGGTTTTACTATAAATGTTTTTAAATTATATAAAAACGAAATGCTTCCGTAATATTTTCTTTACTTCAGATTATTCAAGCTTAAAAACAGAAAATTTTTCTTTGTTTAAGGAAATAATAGATAAAAACACGTTTCACAACAATCTCATCAATCCCGTGAAACAAAGTGTTAATCGCGAAAACAGAACTTTGGCATGATATTGGCATGTAAAATATTGAGAAAAAATTAAAAAAAACACTAAGGATGAGAAAAGAGGTTTTCTGTGGATTTTCAGTTTTTCCACCGATTCAAGTTCATATCTAGTATATGAATCCTTTTTTTTCTACGATGCCGTAAAAGATACGGGTCCGTGATTAACTAACCCCCGTTAGTTTTTCACAGCAGTTTTGCACCCCGTATCTAACTGGTATCACAATAATCAAGAATCTTTATTGATTCGAAAAAAAAACAAAAATATCCCGGACTTTTAGCCCGGTGTTATGATATAAATAAATGGCAAAGTCATCGTGAACCTTAGCCCAGTAAAGGAATTTATTCTTTTTACCGTGATGAGTGCGCCTTTATCCTATTAATTAATGTATAACCCTTAAAATGTTAGTAATGATGAGAGCCTTTTTTGAAATGATTTTTAAGAGAAATGAAGATGCTGCAAAATTGCATATATGGAGTCTATTGTTGATGTTAAGTTTTGCTGCATTTTCTGTGTTGGTATACGCCTTAGAACCAAGCTTTAACAGCTTAATTATATACCTGACGGCATTTGCCGCTTATATCGGGTTTGGCCTTGTATTCATCAGTTCCTTAGCCGGAACGAGTATGAAGAAAAGATAACAGAACATATAACTTTCAATTTATTTTTACTGAAAAAACCGCCCTGTTTGGGGCGGTTTTTTATTTACAACCCTACTCCATTCTTATATCTCTAAAATGACCTTCAGTATTCAACAAAAAAGCCACTCCATCCGGAGCAGCTCAGGTGATAACAAAGTTATCTTAACATCGTAAAAACTTATTCTTTAAACAGATCCTTCATCATCTCATCGAGGATCTTTTTTGTTTCTTCTTCAATCATTTTCCCTGACTTTTCAACAAGCTCTTCTCTGAAAGGTTCACAGCAGGCTTTTATTCCAAAACCTTCGTCTGTTTTTACAAATTCAGGGTGCATGCCGTGTTCTTTGCATATTTCAGATTCTATTTCCGTCTTTATCTGGTCGTAATTCAGGTTAAACATATTCTTGTATTTTGTTCTTTTAAGTGCATGATAAAGATAGAAGGAATAAAGCCTTGCCGAAATCCGTATTTCTACGGTATTTACAGGAAACAAAAAAACCGCCATTTCAAGACGGCTATTTTAATATAAAAGCTAATGCTTACCTCTTTAAAACTTATCCAGAATTTTCTTCGGTAAGATCTTCACCAGTTCTTTTTTATATTCCTTTTCAAGCATTACAAATTTCCATGCCTTTTTATCTTTTGAAACCGCACAGGCTTTCATATTGGTATTGATGAGATACGAACTTTCGTTAGCCAGATATTTCACATTATTTACGCCATACTTGGCGGTTAAAGCACTGTTCATTTTCTTTTTCATATCATCGTTTAATGAACTGACATTACATTTCAGCTTCAAAAAATAATGGGTAATAGAAAAATATTCACCGGTAATAAGTTCAGGTTTCTCAATATTTCCAAAATTTAAATCCTGTACTTCAATTTTCATGAATGGATTATTGTAAGTCATATTCAGAATCTGTGTCATCTGCTCTTTTGAAATTATGGTGAAGAATTTCGGATATATACAGCTTACTGCCTGATCTATCTGTTTAGATTGAATACTGTTTACAAAATAAGTAAGCGACTTTTTTATCGTTGGATCGTCAGGATTCGCTTTAGTCTGTGAAAAAGTCATCAACGACAACAGAACGAACAGAAACAGGAGTGATTTGGTTTTCATGATTTAATGGTTATTATAAATTTGAAGATTACTTTTCACTGGAAAAACAGATAAGCTTTCCAGACTGTAAAATATGTCGTAACCTATACGCCAATCGTTACAGAATGTATTTGACACCAATAAAAAAAGCCATCCTTATGGACGGCTTTTAGTACTATTTTGAAGATTCAATTATTTTACTTTTACAAGCTCAACATCAAAAACTAACCAAGAATTTGGCGGGATCACTCCTCCTGCTCCTCTTTCTCCGTAAGCCATTGCTGGCGGGATCAATAATGTAGCAGTTTCACCTTCTTTCAATAACAGGATACCTTCATCCCATCCTTTGATTACTCTTCCCATTCCGATTGGAATTTCGATCGGCTCGTTTCTCTTGAATGAAGAATCGAATTCAGTTCCGTCTACCAATTTACCTGCATAATGCACAGATACATTGTCACCAGCTTTTGGAGCTTTTCCGTCAGCTGTTTTTGTGATTTTATAGTAAAGACCTGATTCAGTTTTTTGCATACCAGCTTTTAAGTTTTCAACTAATTTCTCCTGGTTAGCTTTGAATTCTTCTTCTCTTTTTTTCTTTTCAGCTTCTTCTTTAGCGATGAAAGCTTTGTTGTTTTCTGCAATTTTAGCCTTTCCTTCGTTGAAAGTTTTAGCTGCATCGTAGTGCTTGTACTCATCACCTTTGCTGAAAACAGAAACCTTTTCTAAAACGATATCAGTTTTAGGTTTATCCTGAGCTCCTTTTTCAACGTTAGCAATAGCATCAATTACATCATTTCCTTTTACCACTTTTCCGAAGATTGTATGTCTTCCATCTAACCAAGGTGTAGCAACTTCAGTGATGAAGAATTGAGAACCGTTTGTATTAGGTCCTGAGTTTGCCATAGAAAGAACTCCTTTTCCTGTATGTTTAAGGTCGTTTCTTTCATCCTCGAATTTATATCCAGGATCTCCCATTCCTGTTCCCTGAGGATCTCCTCCCTGGATCATGAAATCTTTGATTACTCTGTGGAAAATAGTTCCGTCATAGTAAGGAACTCCTTTAGCCTTAGCTTTGTTGTCGATTTTCCCTTCTGCAAGACCGATAAAGTTGGCTACAGTTACTGGTGCTTTCTTGTCTTCAAATTTTACAATTAAGTTACCTTTTGTAGTTTGAAGATTGGCATAAAGTCCGTCATTAAGACCTTCGTAAGTTTCTTTGTCTACGTTCATTTTTTTATAAATTGGGGTACAACTCATCAGCGAAATACTTGCCGCTGCCAGAATTATATTCTTGTTAAACAATTTCATATATTATAGAGCTTTTAATTTTATGATTAATGGAATGTCGTTATCTATTTTCTTTTCGTCTCCGTAGGTTCCGTAAGCCAAAGAAGACGGTACCAAAAGCATTACTTCCTCTCCATCACGTATAAAACGTAAAGCATTCTCCACCGCTCTCAGTTCATCAAAATGCCCGAATCTGGCATCTCTTCTTTCAAAAGGCTGATCGTAGATTTTAGTCTGATCAAAATCATACAGATCATAAGAATAGGAAATTGTAGTTTCATCTTTCCTTCTTTCCCTTTGATCATAACCTTCTACCGTTACCCAATAATTAAGCTGCGTAGGATAAAACTTCACAGACTGACCGCTGATCCAATCCTGAATCTGCCCTCTTTCTATGACATTCAAATTTTTCATCCTGTTCTTGGAAACATCCAGATCTTTTTGGCTTAAAACCCCGCCTACAGGAGGATGGGCCATCTGTGCATTTCTGTTGCAGCTCAACAGGCTTATGGCTGATATGAAGAGTATTTTTCTCATAAACTTTTGCGAAAATACACATTTCGGGAATCAATTACAAAACTTGACACAGAAATATGTAAATGGAAGAATGTATTCATCTTCTATAAAACTATTCTTCCATTTTAGATCAATGCATAAATACAAAAAAGCCGGGAAAAACCCGGCTTTCATATAATTATTTAAATACTATTAAACTGTTTCAAGAGCGTGATCTACCATAACTCTCCATCCGAACGGATCTTCAGAAAGGTTGTTTTGAAGGTCTACCAAATCTTTCTTAAGAAGAGCCGCATAGCTTTCTTCATCAGATAATCTTGGAAGTTCAAGTTTTTCACCCTGATATCCTAAAGCCTGGAACTGTGTAGTTACTACTGCTGTACCTACTCCCCAAACTTCTTTAAGCTCATTGTTCTTTAAAGCTTCAATAACTGTTTTCACAGGAATTGGTTCTACTTTTACTTCAATACCTCTTTTCTTAGCTAACTGGATGAAGCTGTCTCTTGTTACTCCATCAAGGATTTTCTCAGAAGTCGGAGGTGTATAGATCGTATCGTTAATTCTTACAAATACGTTCATTGTACCACTTTCTTCAAAATATTCGTGAGTAGCATCATCAGTCCAGATGATTTGCTCATATCCTTCTTCAATTGCCAGCTGAGTTGGATAGAAAGAAGCAGCATAATTACCTGCAGCTTTTGCGGAACCTACTCCACCGTTTGCAGCTCTTGAATAGTGATCAGAGATTTTTACAGATACCGGCTCAGAATAGTAGCTCTTTGCAGGTGTTGCAACGATAGCAAACATATATTTATTAGATACTCTTGCTTTCAAAGCTTCTTCAGTAGCAAAAATCAAAGGTCTGATATAAAGAGACATTCCTTCCCCCTGTGGAATCCACTCTCTGTCAATATCTACTAACGCCTTTAATCCGTCTAAAAACATTTCTTCAGTCACTTCCGGCATAGCAAGACGCTTCGCTGACTTGTTGATACGTTCAAAATTCTTTTCAGGCCTGAAAAGGAAAACCTGCCCGTCTTTGTCTTTATAGGCTTTCATACCTTCAAAACAAGCTTGTCCATAGTTTACTCCCATCATGGCAGGTGTAAATGGAATCGGACCGTAAGGAACTAATTTTACATCACCCCATTTTCCATCTTCGTACTCACAAATGATCATATGATCAATAAAAGTACCACCAAATGAAAAATTGTTAGGGTCAAATGTAGAAATTCTGGAGTTTTCAGTTTTTTGAATTATCATTTTTTAAAATTTTTACGATGTTCTACAAATTTAACATAATTTTCTAAATATAAAAATTTTAGAGTAAATTTGACAAAAAAATAGCTTGAAAAGAGAAATAAAGACCACAAACGACGGTAGTAAAACATTGTTTATCAATGAATTAAATGAAAACTACCATTCTCATCACGGAGCGCTACAGGAAGCCGAACACGTGTTTATCAAAAATGGACTTAATTTGATAAATGATTGCGAAATTAATATTTTAGAACTCGGTTTTGGAACAGGTTTGAATGTTTTAGTAACAATTAATGAATATTTAAAAACTGACAAAAATCATGTCATCAATTATTTTTCGCTAGAAAAATACCCCATAAATGAATCCGAAGTTAAGGATTTGGCTTACTTTGAACTTTTCGATAACCCAGAGTTTAAAAATATTTATCAGAAAATTCATCTGGCAGATTGGGAAAAGTCAGTAGAAATCATTAGTGGATTCAATTTAAAAAAGATAGAATGTGATTTTTTCGATCTGAAAGACATTGATCTGCCAAAAATCAACCTTGTTTATTTTGACTGTTTTGGAGCCAGAGTACAGCCAGACCTTTGGGAAAAGCCATTATTCGAACTGGTATCTGACAAAATGGCCATTAACGGATTATTAACTACCTACTCTTCTAAAGGAAGTGTAAGAAGAATCCTTCAGGAATTGAATTTCCAGGTAGAGAAAAAACAAGGCCCTCCAGGAAAAAGAGAGATGATTAATGCAATTAAGTTGTAGAAGAAAGCTTGAGGATGGAAGCTGGATGCTTAGGGTCGGCTGCTTAATTAATTCTGATCTTTTATTTTAAAATAATAATCAATATATAAGATACGTTAGTTCAACATTATTAAGAATAAATAGTGTTAAAACTTCCAGCTTCGCGCTTCCAACTTCCGGCTTTTTCCAACAAAATTCCTTACATTAGCTATACAAATATTATACATTATATATATGATAGATAAGATCAACATTAGAGTGTATGCCTGTGCGGTAAAAGATAAACAAGTTCTGACTTTATTTGAAGAATATGCCGGCGAGCCTTTAATGAAATTTCCGGGCGGTGGATTGGAATACGGTGAAGGAGTACTGGAATGTCTGCATCGTGAGTTTGATGAAGAATTGAATGTAAAAATCGATATTCTGGAACATTTCTATACTCAGGAAAACTTTCTGGTATCCCGTTTCAAAGAAAATGAGCAGCTTCTTACCATATATTATATAGTAGATATCGTCAACGAGGAAGACTTTATTATTTTGGATCCCTGCATCGAAAAAACAGAATGGATTGATATCGACAGACCAGACAATCCTTTTCCTCTTCCAATAGATAAGATTGTATTCGATAAATTAAAAGAAAAATTCCTGTAAGTATTCTTACAGGAATTTATATTATTTCTTTACTTTAAAATCATTTGCTCCGGGATAAGGCTGCAGATAACCTGAATTCCAATTGGACTGCAGTAATGACTCTATAAATTCATCACTTCTGTTAGCGTGAGGATCATAGCGTTCTTTCAGATCAATATCAGCCATTTTTCCTTTTACATTCCACCAGAAAGCACTCCATCCACCTCTTAATTCTTTGATAATCTCAAATACATTTTTTCCGGTTGCTCTGTTCATCAGCTTTGCGAAAACCTGCCCTTCAGTGGTAGTAAGATCTCTCAATTGTTTTTCATACTGATCAGCAAGCATATTCTGTCTTTCTCTTACAAACTTTCTTTTGGCTTTGCTGTCCATATCATTCATATCTTTCTGGATATCTCTGTACTGCTGGAGTGCAGTAACAAATAAAGGATATACTCTGTACAGCTTTTTATTCAGAAAATAATAGTAATTCTTATCCAGCTGATTATTAAATCTCGGTTTATTCACCAAAACCAACTCATCCAATACAACTACAGGCTCTCCATTGATTTCATACACCTTAATCTTCTGCTGTTCGTCATAATAATACTTATTACCAAATTCATCCACTTTCAGGGATTCGGGCGGATACTGATTGAGTGGTTTTGCCACTATTCCATCTTTCTGACCAAAAACACTGACTCCAAAAAAGAAAATAAAAAGGCAGATAATCTTACTAAAATTCATTATTTTTACACTTATAAGAAGAAAAATTAAACGCAAAAATCATTCCTTTTTATGAAATTTGAAAAGAAATCTTTGAAATTTTTAGAGAAATATTTAAACACATCATCCCCAACAGGTTACGAACACAAAGGACAAGAAGTCTGGATGGACTACATCAGACCTTATGTGGACAAAATAGAAGTAGACCATTATGGAACCTGTTATGGGATCATTAATCCGGAAGCTGAATTCAAAGTAGTGATCGAAGCACATGCTGATGAAATTTCATGGTACGTCAATTATATTACGGATGATGGATTAATCTACGTCATCAGAAACGGAGGTTCAGATCAAACCATTGCTCCTTCAAAAGTAGTTCATATTCACGGTGAAAACGGAATTGTAAAAGGAGTATTCGGGTGGCCGGCTATTCATACAAGAACCAATCAAAATGAGCCTACTCCAAAAATCGAAAACATCTTTATCGACTGTGGTGCTACTTCCAAAAAAGAGGTAGAAGAAATGGGAATCTTTGTAGGATGTATGATTACTTATCCGGATGAATTCTTTGAAATGAATGACAGATATTTTGTCTGCAGAGCTCTGGACAACAGAATCGGTGGTTTCATGATTGCTGAAGTGGCCAGACTTTTAAAAGAAAATAAGAAATCAATCCCATTCGGGCTTTATATTACCAACTCTGTACAGGAAGAAGTAGGTTTATACGGAGCAGACATGATTGCTGACACCATCAAACCAAATATCGCGATTGTAACAGATGTTACCCATGACACTACAACTCCGATGATTGAAAAGAAAAAAGAAGGAGATCAGAAATGTGGCGCAGGACCAGTAGTGTTTTTCGCTCCAAGTGTTCATCATACCATCAGAGAATTAATTATTGATACCGCAAAAAACAAGAAAATTCCTTTCCAGAGAGCCGCAGCAAGCAGAGCTACAGGAACCGACACAGATGCCTTTGCTCATTCTAATGGCGGAGTACCAAGTGCTTTAATTTCCTTACCTTTGCGTTATATGCATACTACGGTAGAAATGGTATCTAAAGAAGACGTAGGTAATGTGATCAAACTTATCTATGAAACCGTTCTTAAGATCAAGCCGGAAATGAAACTGAAGTATCATTAATTACAATGAAAAAGGTCTTTTATCATCTATTTAAAAACCCTACTTTTATTTCTATTATAACCATTATAATAGTCACGCTTGGAATTCCTTTGATCGTTTATCAATTATTTACATTCGATTCAAGTGAAAGTTTGGGAATCACAATAGAGGTAATTTTCCTTGTGGTCTTATTTGTATTGCTTATAATTGACAGGTTTTTACTCTTAAGCATTAACAATAAAAAGTTATCTGTCATAGAGGCGGTTTTAATAACAGGATATCTAGCCAATTATTATTTCACCCATGACCACTCATTTTCAATAGGATAATAAAAGTAAAAGTATAAAAAGTAAAAATGAAAACGAAGCTTATTGCTCCATCCCTTTTATCAGCAGACTTTGGGAATCTGCAAAGAGATATTGAAATGCTGAACAACTCTCAGGCCGACTGGTTCCACATTGATGTAATGGACGGCAGATTTGTTCCCAATATTTCTTTTGGTTTTCCGGTGATGAAAACCGTTCAGCAGCATGCTAAAAAATTTGTAGATGTTCACCTGATGATCGTGGAACCTGAAAAATATGTTGATGAATTCATCAATCATGGTGCTGATCTTGTTTCTGTACATTATGAGGCATGTACTCATCTTCACAGAACCATTCACCACATTCAGAGCAAAGGAGCAAAAGCAGGTGTTGTTTTAAATCCTTCTACTCCGGTATTAATGCTTGAAGACATCATTGCAGATGTAGATCTTGTATTATTAATGAGTGTAAATCCAGGATTTGGAGGACAAAAATTTATTGAAAACACCTACAAAAAGATTGCTGAAACCAAGGACCTGATCTTAAGCAACAACTCTACAGCGCTTATCGAGGTAGACGGAGGAGTAAACCTTGACAACGCTTCTAAATTATTTGAAGCCGGAGCTGATGTTCTTGTTGCAGGAAATGCTGTTTTCTCAGCGGAAAGTCCTGAAAGAACAATTGAACTTTTAAAGATCTAAAAGAATCAAAATAATAAACAAAAGGCAGCCATTGGCTGCCTTTTCTCTTGTTTGGAAATTTAAGTCGTCTTGGTTATAATCTTTTTTTCAACTTATTTGAAAATGTTTAAAACTATCTTGCTAACAACACAAAGATCTGAATAAAACCCTACGTACACATCCGTAGAAACACCTAATTTAACAGTAAGTATTTTTACTTAATCTATTATATTTTTCAAACTTCTTTATTCCAGACACAGGCACAAACCACAAGAATGATCGAAATAACTGAAAAGACCGTTCTGATATTATTCAGAAAATTCCATCTGTTTTCAAAATTTTCCCGCATCTTTCTGATGGCTTCTGTTGTAGATCCGGATATATCAAACTTATCCAAAGTATCATTCATAGGAACATTTCCGGCAACTGTTACTCCAAAAACACCAATCACATAAGCCAGTGTAGCCAACAGAAGAAAAATAAAAACAGGCTGCTGTCCACGGAGTAAAAAGGTAGATACAGGAAGAAGAATTACAGTTCCCATAAAGCTCATAAAGAAAACAGGGTTTAGGATTTCCCGGTTAATGTTCTGCATTGCTTTCAGGTATTCTGTATCAGAAAGTTTTCCGAGCCCAAGAACAACTGAGCATGAATAAGCATAGAAAAGCCCTCCTATCAGAGCAGTGAGGACAGCGGTAATGATCAATACTAATGTTGTCATTTTCATATATTTTGATTTTGGTTATCAGAAGAATAGAATTAATAGGGATTCCATTTTTTAATAATATTCTGAGCTGTAAGAATCATTTCAGAGTCCCATTTTTCTGTTTTAAAATAATGAAAATCCAGATCTTTAATGGTTTCAATATTTGCATTATCATATAGAAGTCGGGTAAGCCTTGACTGCTCTTCATATAAAACCAGGTCTTCTAAAGGTCTTTCCGAGAGTTTCATTTCCATCTTACTCCAGCTACTTTTTTCTTTTCCATTAAAATCTGAAGTTTCAATAATGTCTTTAACTTTATTAAAATCATTCAGGAAATCATCTCTTTCTTGTTCTGTTTTCACAGTATGTCCCAGCCTTTCAATAATAATATATTCCAGGTTTCCACATTGTGTAAGTACAGACGGCAGAACAGAAAGAATATCCTGAGGAATAATATCATCATGAGTATCCCTTCTCACCTGCTTTTTTCCATATACACTATCCTGCCAGCTTCCTCCGGAAAGATGGATTTCTTTTACTTTTTCCAAAGGATATAAAGCAATGATCTCCTGCATTCCTAATTCGAAATTACAGGATTGGCAGTAAATATTATGAAGATCAAGAATCAGAAAACCATTGGTATCTTCCGTCAGCTTGTCAAGAAAAATGCCTTGTTCTTTAACGTCATCTATAGAAAATGAGAACGCTAGATTTTCTATCCCTACAGGAATATTTACAGCATCCTGTAGTCTGTATAACCTGTCTTTTCCTATTTGTAAAGTTTTGGAATGTAAAGAAACCGGCAACGGTACTCCCTGATGAAAATTCTCAGTATTCATGAAACCAAAATGTTCCGTGATATGATTATATTTCCGCAGACTAACCTCTTCTTTAAGCTTTTTCAGCCATTTTTCCTGCCTTTCTGTCCATTTCGCATCAAATAAAGAATAATACACTCCATGTCCTATCAAGCGGTTATTTTCAGCGTAGAAATTCAACAGATCCCGAAGCCAATCCGGTTCATTGGTATGATAAAGGGTATCAAAAGACCATTCCATCACATCGATAGAATTATTCTGCAACAACGGCAAAATAGCAGAAACAAAATCTGCCTCTGCCATCATGGATACTCCTAACATTGGCTTTCTCATCTTCTATCCCATTCCGCAAGCCGGACAGCCGTGTCCACGAAGCACAAGTGTATCTTTTTTAACAACCGGCTTAGGTGTTCCCGGTTTTTTCTTTTCAACCGTATCCGTTGAAGTGGCTTTCTTTACTTTTTTAACAGGCTTTTTTGTTTTAGCTTCCGGTTTAGTCGTTTGTGCAGACACGCCCACCGCTAATAAACTTGCCATTAATATTGCTGGAATTTTCATAATTGCTTTTTCAGATAAATTTTACAATAAACGTTCCATTTATAAAAATACAATAATAAGAAACGTTTTGATAACAATTATTAATAAATATCAGCAACTCTTATATAAGGTACCGTTATCTTTATTTATATTTAGAGTTAAAATAAATCTATATATGAAAATCAGTCTGATTAAAGCTGTTTTCCTTGGGTTGATATTATCTGCAGATCATATCAGCGCACAGGTTCAGACAGCTGGCAACAGCAAAAAAATGGAATGGTTCAGCAATGCAAAACTGGGTATTTTTATTCATTGGGGAATCTACTCTGTTAACGGAATCTCAGAATCCTGGTCATTCTTCAATAATTATATTAACCACGAAAATTATATGAAACAGCTGAATGGTTTTTCAGCTTCAAAATATCAACCGGAACAATGGGTAAATCTCATTAAGGAATCCGGAGCAAAATATGCTGTCATTACCACTAAACATCATGACGGAGTTTCGTTATGGAATTCAGGAGCAGAAAAAGCGACAAGCATTCCTCAACACTCTTTGGCAAAAAAGGATGTGTTAACTCCTTTTGTTTCCGCTCTGAAAAAATCAGGATTAAAAACAGGACTTTATTTCTCTTTGCCGGACTGGAGCCATCCGTATTATGATATTAATACCCGGACAAAAAAACGCTACAAACTCAAAAATGATCCAAAGCGCTGGCAGAATTTTATCCGCTATTATCAAGGTCAGCTCAATGAACTTTCTACCCAATATTCTCCTGATCTTCTTTGGTTCGATGGTGACTGGGAACATACTTCCGAAGAATGGAAAGCGGCTCAGACCCTGGATTTACTCAAAAAATACAATTCTAATATTATCATTAATTCGAGGCTTAATCATCACGGAGACTATGATACTCCTGAGCAGGGCATTCCTGTTGTTCCACCGCAAAATCCATATTGGGAGCTTTGTTACACCATGAATGATTCCTGGGGATATCAGCCTTTTGATAAAAATTACAAAACCCCCAATATGATTGTCAGAACACTGGCAGATGTGCTCAGCATGGGAGGAAATCTTCTGCTTGATATTGGCCCGAAATCAGACGGTACAATTCCTGATGAACAAATTGAGATTCTTAAAAATCTTGGTCGATGGACTTCCAAAAATCAACATGCCATTTATGAAACTACCCGCGGAATTCCTTTTGACAACTATAAAGGAAAATCTTCTTTGTCGACCTCTAAAAAATCTTTATTCCTTTATCTGGAAGAAACCAAAAACTTTGCAAAAATTTCCGGATTGACAACAAAACCTCTTTCAGTAAAGATCATCGGAGATCCATCCGCTGTTGTTACAATGGATTATAATGCAGAAAAAACACTGACACTGAATTTCTCCAATGTAAAATTTGACAAAGATGTCACTGTGGCAGAAATTACTTTTGACACACCTCCTGCATTTTTGAAAGATTTTAAGACGGAAAAACATCCTCTTCCCGAAATACTGGAAAACAAAAACACTCAGGAAGCCGTCTATGATATCGCCAATGCTCTGAGCTATGATCAGAATATACTGACGCAAGAAGGCCTTACCTATGATGGTCTTGACATGAAAATTAAAAAAACGTCTAAAACAAATCCGGAAACCACAGAATGGATAAGTAAGCATGCTGAAGCTTTGTTTGAGACAGGAAAAGGTCTTCCGGCTGGTCACTACCCAGGAATAAGTGCTTTATCAAAAGACAAACAGACTCTTTATCTTTTTGTGGAAGGAATACCTACCGGCCCGATTGCCCTGAAAGGAATAAAAAATGAAATTGCCAGAATAAGAGTTGTTGGTGAAGGCACTATGCTGCCTCATACCATCTACAATAAGCTGTACTGGAGCGACAGACCGGGAATTATTTATATTGACGTTCCAAAGGAAAAACTTGACAAGCAAATGACCGTCATTGCTGTTTTATTGAATAAACCTCTTGAACTCTACAGAGAAAATGTGGGAGCAATTGAAAATAACCTTTAGTACACCTGAAAGATGCATTCATAAAAAACAAAATCCGGAGAAAATCTCCGGATTCTTTATTTTGTAAGATGATTTTCTTAGAAAATCTCTCTTCCTGAAAAATGGAATTGAGCTTCGATTAATGCATTCTCGTCAGAATCTGAACCGTGAACAGCATTTTCTCCGATGCTTCTTGCAAACATTTTTCTGATAGTACCTTCTGCAGCTTCTGCAGGGTTAGTAGCACCAATT
Organism: Chryseobacterium sp. S0630; assembly: GCF_024158915.1. GTDB lineage: Bacteria > Bacteroidota > Bacteroidia > Flavobacteriales > Weeksellaceae > Chryseobacterium. Next base: position 13,778 of record NZ_JAMZGF010000013.1, read on the forward strand.
AATGTTCTGAAGTCTTCAACTGCATTGTCTTTTTCTAAAACTGCAGCAACGATAGGACCAGAGCTCATGAATTCTACTAATTCTCCATAAAATGGTCTTTCAGCGTGTACTTCATAGAATTTTTTTGCATCAGCAACTGTAAGCTGAGTTAATTTTAAAGCTTTGATTTTAAAACCTCCTTCAGCAATCTTACCCAATATAGCACCGATATGTCCGTCAGCAACAGCATCAGGCTTAATCATAGTGAATGTAATGTTAGACATAAATGTATATTTTTTTAATGGCGCAAAATTACAAAAAATATCTTTGATTTTTATTTTAATTTTTTTTTAACATAAAAATAACTTTTATTAAGAAATCGTAAACTAAACTTTGGCACAGTAATTGTTTATTCTATTGCGATTCTCATGTTTAATTTGAGTTTTCATGGTTATTAGTTTTTACCCAGCTTCGGCTGGGTTTTTTATTTTCAAAAAACACCCTGTATTTTTATCAATTTAATAATTTTTCAACCCAAATAAATCCATATACAACATTATTTGAACTTTTATTGAAATTAATACAATATCCAAAAATCGAGTAATATCATTTTTCAGATTGGCAAAAATGTGACAAAAGTGGAGTTATGTGCCAAAAAAAGAGTGTCAGAAAGTAGAGTTATCTAAAAAGAGATTTTTTTTCATCAAAAACTTAAAAAAATAAGTTTAAAAAATACACATTTCAAAACAGGATTAAATCCAATCTTTAAAGAAATGATTTTTTAGAATATTATTCTGATATAGTGATACATAAAATAGTACAGATTGTCCGAATTAATCTGTAGCTGTTAAAAAAGAGAATGTCTGTTACTGATTATTTTTGGGAAGCTTCTTCTGCTTCATCCATCAATTTAATATACGTAGCATAGCGGGAATGTTGAATCTCGCCCGTTTCAAGCGCATCGATAACGGCACATTTCGGTTCATTAATGTGAAGACAGTTATGAAATTTGCATTCTTCTCTCTTCTTGAAAATCTCGGGGAAATAATGTTGTACTTCTTCTTTTTCAATATCAATCATTGCAAATTCACGGACACCAGGAGTATCAATAACATTTCCACCAAAATGCCAGAAATGCATCTGCGCAAAAGTTGTGGTATGTTTTCCTTTCAGGTGCGTATCTGAAATTTCAGATGTTTTTAAATTTAATCCTGGCTGTAAAGCATTCACCAAAGTAGATTTTCCACAACCTGAGTGGCCGAAAAATACTGAAGTTTTATCTTTAAGAATCTCCTGAAGCTGATCAAGATTCAATTTCGAATAGGAAGAAATTTCCAAAGTATCATATCCAATTTCCTGATATAGGAATTCAATATCCTTTACAATTTCAATTTCTTCTTCGTGTAAAACATCGATCTTATTAAAAAGAATGAGCGGGGTAATATTATAGGCTTCACAACATGCCAGAAACCTGTCCAGAAATCCTAAAGATGTTTCAGGATGTTTCAGAGTGAAGATAAAGCATGCCAAATCAATATTGGATGCAATAATATGGGCTTCTTTTGAAAGGTTAACTGATTTTCTGATCAGATAATTGGAGCGCGGTTCAATTTTTGTGATCCATGCGATATCATCCTGCTCCAGCTGAAACTCAACAAAATCTCCTACAGCGAGTGGATTGGTAAGTCTGGTTTTTATTAATTTGAATTTCCCCCGGATTCTGGCCTCGAAAATTTTATTTGTTTCCAATTCCAAAACCTGGTACCAACTGCCTGTAGATTTAATGATTTTTCCTTTCATAGATAATGCTGGTGCAAATATACGCAATTAGGGCTTAGCATTCAGGAAATAGGTTTAAAAACACATGTTTCAATTGCCCTAAATGCTGATGTCTAAGCCCTAATTTATTTTTTAGCTGAAAATTTAGTAAAAGTATTAGTCTCTTTTACTTTTTATCCACAGCTTATCTCTCAATCATAATATTATTCTGTACTTCAATAGATTCTTCATGAATCGCTTTGAATACTTTTTCAATAAATTCCTGAGACATTCCAGTTTCTTTTGCTTTTTGGGTAGCGTATTCAGTGATCACTTTCCAACGTTCAGGCTGGAAGATTGCAATATCATTTTCCTTTTTAAGTTTACCGATTTTCTCAGAAATTTTCATTCTTTGAGAAAGAAGTTCAATTAACTGGAAGTCAAGATCAGAAATCAAAGTTCTGTGTCTTCCCATTTCTCCTTCAAAACCTGCAAGATTGGAACTTCTTACTTTCAGATTCCCGATAAGATCTGCAAGAACTTCAGGGGTAATCTGCTGAGAAGCATCACTCCATGCCTCATCAGGATTGCAATGTGATTCAATGATCGCTCCCTGGTATCCTACGTTAAGTGCTTCCTGTGTAATATCAGCAAGACCAGTTCTGTTTCCGCAGATGTGAGAAGGGTCGATTAACATTGGAATATTTGGAAACTGACTCTTGAAATCAAGGGCAATCTGCCAGTTCGGATTGTTTCTGTATTTTGTTTTCTGGTATGTTGAAAATCCTCTGTGAATAACTCCAAGGTTTTTAATGTCTTGTCCTAAAAGTCTTTCCAAAGCTCCAATCCATAATGCAAGATCCGGGTTAACAGGGTTTTTCACGAATACAGGTTTATCCGTACCTCTTAAAGCCATCGCAATTTCCTGTACTGTAAACGGGTTCACTGTAGAACGTGCTCCAATCCAAAGAACATCTACGTCTGCTTCCAGAGCTGCGAACACATGGTGAGCGTTGGCTACTTCAGTCGCTGTTTTAAAACCGTACTCTTCTTTTACTTTTTTTAGCCAGTTCAAACCGATCACTCCTACTCCTTCAAAACCGTTTGGTTTGGTACGGGGTTTCCAGATTCCTGCACGGAAAACGGATACATTGGCATTAGATTCTTTAATTCTCCTTGCAGTTTCAAGCATCTGAGCTTCACTTTCCGCACTACATGGTCCCGCAATCATTAGAGGCTGTGTAAGCTCATTGATCCACTCGTTTTTTAAATCATTTAAATTCATTATTTTAAATTTTATTGTTTTTTATATAATTTTTTCGTTAACAGCAATAGCCCTTTGGATTATAAAATTTAATTTATAATTCTTTTCAAAAAATGCCGTTCAAAATTGTTTAAAGGAATCAGGAAAATAATAGGGCTCTACTTCTCCTGTATTTTTTGGAAAGAAATTCAGTTAACAGTACCAATAAAATCGGTAATACGTTCTGAAATTTCTATAATAAGAAGCAGAAAAACTAAAATAACCGCTAAAGAAGTAATTAGCGGGTGCAAAGAAAGACTGATATGTGTTAGTCAAATTTTCCATTTTATTCTGGAAATGTCTTTATTTAGCGTTTCTGGTTGTAATTTGCTTTTGTCAAAAACTTATTTTCGACAGAAATATTTGACAAATATATAAAAATTATGTCAAATCAAACTTCATTAAATCATCAAGATCTTTCAAAAGTGGATTTTTTTCTATAAATTTTTCAAACATTTTTCTTTTCGTCACCACCTCAATCTTCAGATTTTCAACGTCTCTGACGTATTCTACCTCAATAATATGATTCTGAATTTTTCTTTTAAAATGATTAAAAAATTCTCCACTTATTTTATCAAATTCTACTTTTGCAGAATCTGAAGGGAACAAAACTTTGATTTTATGCTCTTCAGCTTTTACCAGTTTGAAGGTCTTGACTGCATTAAATACAAAATTATTTTTTACCTGAAGCTGTTTAAGCATAATTTTCCATTCCACCTGCAGATCTGTATCTGTAAAATGGTTCTGAGGAAGATTATCAGTTTTTACCACAACATCTTCTGTTGTTTCTACTTTATCTTCTTTATTCAAAAAGGAATTGATGCTGAAACCGGAAGAGATTCCCGGTCTTGACAATGGCTTGGTGGTTTTTGTTACTGAAACTTCCTGAACTGCCTGAGAAGCTGCAGGTTGTTGTTCTGCTTTAACTTCTTTCTTCTCCTGGGCTTTTTCCGGCATCTTCACTTCCTGCTTCTCACTGAGAAACGGAGCCAGTATCAGGAACTTTTTTTTTTAGTATCGCCTAAATTAGCTGTCAGTGAAGCCAGCTGCATTAATGCAATTTCAACCGTAAGTCTTGGGTTTTTGGAATTCTTATAATTAATATCTGCATGGTTACAGATCTCAATACCATCAATAAGCTGCTGGGCGGCCCATTTCTGTCCTTGCTCTACAAATTTAGCCTTGGTTTTCTCTCCTACTTCAATGAGTTCCATGGTGGAAGCATTCTGTGCCATCATCAGATCTCTGAAATGATTTCCTAATCCGGCAATGAAAATATGGGGATCAAAACCTTTCTTTACAATCTCATTGAATGCGAAAAGCACTTCAGGAATTTTGTTTTCCTTGGCGAGATCCACAATGTTCAGATATTGATCATAATCCAGAATGTTGAGTACTTCGGCAGCTTTTGCCAAGGTAATATTTTTCTGGGAGAAGGTAGAAAGTCTGTCGAAGATAGAAAGTGCATCTCTTAATGCGCCATCAGCTTTCTGAGCAATCAGATACAGTGCGTCATCTTCATACTGGATATTTTCTTTTTGGGCAATATTTTTCAGATGATTCTGGATGTCTTCAATGGTAATTCTCTTGAAGTCATAAATCTGACAACGGGATAAAATTGTTGGAATAATTTTATGCTTCTCCGTGGTAGCCAAAATAAAAATAGCATGAGCAGGCGGCTCTTCCAGCGTTTTCAGGAAAGCATTGAAAGCGGCAGAAGACAGCATATGAACCTCATCAATGATATATACTTTGTATTTACCAACCTGAGGTGCAAAACGTACCTGATCTATAAGTTCTCTGATATCATCTACAGAGTTATTGGATGCAGCATCCAGTTCATAGATATTGTAAGCAAAGCCATCTTCTGAAACCGAGCCATCTTTCTCATTGATCTTTCTTGCGAGAATTCTGGCACAGGTAGTTTTACCCACACCACGAGGACCACAAAAAAGTAATGCCTGAGCTAATTGACTTTCTTCAATTGCATGTTCTAAAGTATCCGTAATATGAGATTGCCCCACAACCGTATCAAACTCTTGAGGACGATATTTTCTTGCAGATACTATAAAATTTTCCATTGGCCAAAAGTAAGAAATATAGTTTTAATTTGAAAATTAAAAGTTTTCAAATTATTAACAAAAACGTATTTCTGCTCAAATCGGAAAACTTTTAATTTCTATTTCTTTTTGCTGTATGCAAAGTCGATCAACTCAACAATAGCGGCTTCAACCTCTTTTCTTCCTTCTTCAGTTTTCAGATCGATACCACAAAACTTATTGGCGTTGTATCCTGTATAAAGGTTGAGATAGTAAGCTCCAGACACAATCAAAGCCATAATTGCTCTGTGTCTCGTTGCTACTCCTTCACCAAAGTAAGGATCTGAGATGTTTCCAAATAAAACCTCTCCTACTTCTTCACGTTGTTCAACCAATTTCTTAAGAATAGGCTTACTTTCCGAAAGCTCCCAAAGGATGATCTTCTGAAGTTCTTTATTTTTCTTCAGGTTTTCGAACTGGTTCAATACTACCATTTTAGTAAGTTCGTGCCCACCGTCCGAGAAATCCATATCAACATCCTGGTTGACCTGGCTCCAGTAATCCTGAGATTTGATATACTCATCGATCAGTTTATCAGTACTTCCAAAGTACTCATAGATCAATTTTTTATCAAATCCGGCAACGGCAGCAATCTTGCTTACTTTTAATCCGGAATATCCTTTTACTCTTAAAATTTTACCAACTGCAGCAAGCAGTTTCTGCTTTGTTTTTTCTTTGTCCCTAATGGGGCCCTGCACTACTTTTCTAGGCATAATTATTATTTTTTCGCAATATGCAATTTTTTATTAATATCATCAAACGCATTAAGCGTTTTGTCGAGATGTTCTTTTTCGTGTCTTGCCGTTACACTCATCCTGATACGTGCGTCTTTTCTTGGTACAGCCGGATAAAGAATCGGGTTGGTATAGATTCCCATTTCTATTAGTAGTTTTCCTACATCACCTGTTACATAAGGATCTCCAATTTTTACGGGAACGATCGCAGAGCAGGTAACTCCTGTATCTAATCCTAAATCGTCAAGTCCTTTTTTGAAATAATTGATGTTATCCCAGAGTTTTTCTCTCCAGATAGGTTCTTCGTCAATTAAATCAATGGCTTTAACAATTCCTGCGGATGATGGTGGAGCTGTGGCTGAGAAGATCTGCTGGCGTGAATGGAATCTTATAAAGGCAGCTATTTTTTTATCTGCAATGACATAACCTCCCAGATTTCCAAATGTTTTGCTGAATGTACCTGTGATGATGTCTACTTTATCCAATAACCCAGCCTGTTCCAAAGTACCTCTTCCGGTTTCTCCAAGGATGCCGACACCATGTACGTCGTCTACCATTAGAAAGGCATTGTACTTTTTCACAAGGTTATAGATCTCATTAATACGGGAAGTATCACCATCCTGGGAATACACTCCGTCCACAATAACGAGTTTCGTACGGTACAGATTTTCAGATACCTTCAAAATGTGTTCCAAAGATTCTAAATTATTGTGCGGAAATGTTTTTTTATTGGTAAAAGCACATCCTTCATGTACACTGGCATGCACTGCCATGTCTAAAATAGCAAGATCTTCTTTCTGCATTAAACACTGTAAACTAGCGCTATTAGCAGTATATCCGGTAGTAAATACTACGGCTTCATCTTCTGTTCTTTTAAAAAAACTTGAAATTCTTTTTTCTAAAGCATTGTGATAATCAAAGTAGCCACCGATAAGAGGTGTAGCTCCTGTTCCCGTTCCATATTTCTCTATTCCTTCAATAGCGGCTTGCTTTACTTTCGGGTGTTGTGTGAATCCTAAATAATCACTTGATACAAAACTAACAAATTCTCTGTTTTGGTTTGCAATATTTACATTCAGTATTGCATTGGTTCCTGAAGTGTTCTTCAGTCTGTAATTCATGTGTCCGTTAGACTTTACAAAGTCTAAATATTCATAAAAAATTTCAGCCCTTTGAGCCATATCATTATCTGGTATATTCTCAAAGTCTTTAATAGTTGCTGTTGTGAAATTGATGCTCATCCTTAATCTTGTTTGTTGTGGTTTAAAAGAAACAAATATATAACTATTTAAAAGGCTTAAGCGCCTCTGTTAAGATTAAATATTATTAAAGACACAATATTTTCATCTTATTATCTGGAAACCAAAGTATTTAAATATACATCTATCTTTTTTAACGTTTTCTGCTTTTGAATTAATTAGTTTTTTCTTACCTAAATTTAATAAAAAAATCAAACAATAAAGAAATATTAATACATAAATAATAAAAAAATGTAATTATTTTTCACAAACGGCTCATTTATAAAAGATTATTTTTTCATTATTTTAACATTTTAATTCACTAAACAGCCTTTAAAACACATCAATCTGAGCGTTCAAATCCCTACTCTGAGACAAAAACCAGCGCAAATCTCTTGCAACAACAATATTAAACAAAAAAAGTAGTCAATTTAAACTTTTTTGGAATTTCTGAAATTTCCGGGAGTAAAGCCGGTCATTTTTTTGAAAAATTTTGAAAAATTGGAAGGATCATAAGTAAAAATACGGGCAATTTCTGCCACAGATTGATCGGATCCCACGAGCATTTGTTTGATCTGATCAATAATTTTTTCATCATAAAAGGAACAAGGGTGTTGTCCAGTTTCTTTTTTAACGGTATCGGTAAGATGCTTATGGGACACAGCAAGCTCTCTGGCGATCTCATTCAGCTCCAGAAATTCAGGAACAGCGCCGGAAATAACTTCCTGGATATGCTTGTCTAAAAAAGTAAAATACTGGTGGGTAATTTCTTCGCTTCTTTTCATCGTGTATGTTTCTAATGCTTATTCAAGATATAAATTTAATCATTAAGATACAAAATAACAAGGTAAGCTTTTCGGATATTTCAAGCTGGATATTTAAGAAAAACTATCTTTAAAAGCTTGTGTAGAATTTTTTACTTTCAGTTTTTCCAGAATATTCTGGCGGTGTCTGTTGACCGTATTGACGCTTATAGAAAGAAGACCTGCAATTTCTTTGCTTGCATATCCCTCTCCAATCCATTTTAAAACCTCCAGTTCTCTGGGGCTTAAAATATTTTTATAATCAAGCTTATCTTTTACAACCACTTCCCCTTTTATCATATTAACAATCATAAAATCTGGAAAGTTAGATGAAGTCAATGCAATATTGTAAAGACAAAGAGCCAGCCTCAGCCTGCCGTTATCGGGTGAATAAATATAAAACATACGGTGCTTCACCCATCTGTAGTCTTCATTTTTATCTTTCATTCTTATTTTTGAAACCACACTATATGCCGTACGTTCTTTTATTTCCATGGTATCCAGCAATTTGAAAAAACGGAGTTCATGGATGTATTTTTTCAGACGGTCATCAGGATGTATCTTTTTCAGCATTTCTTCTTCCCAGATGGAGTCTATTTCTGCAGGGTTTTCATCCATCTTTAGCCCAAGTTCATCTGCAGCTGCAGATTTATAAATAAAACTTTTATTCTCCTGCATATCGCTCAGCACACATATTGCACCTTCCATCTGAGCGTATGCTAACCCTCTCTGTTTATAGATCTCTACATCAAGTTGGCATTTTTTCGAGGCGTTATCCAGTAATTGATCGCTAAGCTGTTCACGGATTTCCATAATGGTTATTTATCAGTATTGACGCAAATGAAGTTTAATAATACTTTTGCTAAAATAATAATTTACCCTTAGAACTTATCCCAAAGAGAATGAAGAAACTGATTTTCGGCTTTTGCGCCTTATTCCTGATTCAAAAGTTTTCCAGCCAGAGTCTTGAGAAAATGACCTGGTTTAATGAACCTGAAAAATGGGAAATCAAAAATAATAGCCTTTCTATGTTTGTAACGCCACAGAGCGATTACTGGAGGGTTTCACATTATGGATTCACGGTAGATGATGCCCCTTTCTACTACACAACATATGGCGGTGAATTTGAGGCAAAAGTAAAAATAACCGGCAGTTATAAAGCAAGATTTGACCAGATGGGGCTTATGCTGAGAACAGATCAGGAACATTACATCAAAGCCGGAGTAGAATTCGTAGATGGTAAATATAATCTCAGCACAGTGGTCACCCACAATAAAAGTGACTGGAGTGTTATTACATTAGAAAAAACACCTCCTGCCATATGGATCAAAGCGGTAAGAAGACTGGATGCTGTTGAGATATTTTATTCTTTTGATGATAAAAATTATATCATGATGCGAAATGCTCCTCTTCAGGACAATACTCCTGTAATGGTTGGATTAATGGCAGCCTGTCCGGACGGAGAAGGATTCAATGCAGTTTTTGAAAACTTCAAAGTAAAACATCTGCCGGATCAGCGCCGACTCAAGTGGCTTGAAACCCACCAATAACGATTGAATTACACTTCAATATACAGTCAATTTTATTCACCTCCCATCATTTCCGGGAGGTTTTTTTGATTTAAAAAGGGATTCTAAATGTTTAAAAATAAAAAAAGAGACTGTTTACTTTTAGTACAGTCTCTTTTGTTTTTGAGATAAAAACCGTTTGTGTTCTTAGAATCATTATTTTGACAATAAAGCTTCTTAATTGTTGTGAGAATATTTTTGCAAAAATATGAATATCCATAAGCCCTGACAAAGTTATCATGTAGAATAAACCATCTTTTTTTTGTCGAAGTTTTACTACAAAATCAATTAAACATAACTTCAACCATTAATTTAAAAACTAATAAAATTATTCAGACACGATAATATTTCTCATTTATAAAATTCTAAAACAAATCAGAAATTCAGCACAATACAGAGATCTGTAAAAGATAATTTAAAATGAATGCAATATAAATTTATCACTTATTATTGAAATATGATAATGTGTCAAAAAAATTTGAATGATTTATTGTCTGCAATACATGATAAAACTTATAGAAAACAAAATATGCAATACTAATTTATCGCCATAATTTCACTATTTTTACACGATCAAAAAATATAAAACACAAAAGACCAGAAAACTTCAATGATAAAAATTTATTCCCAATCGTTCCTGCCCTTTAAAAAAACTTTGACTTGTACAAATACTATTATTAACCGTCTATTGCATTAGCAGCAGATATAGATCAGTTTTGCACATATATGAGAGTTTGGGCATTAATTTTTGCTTGTATCTATCTAAACATTTCCGGGCAGCACTATACATCTACGTGGTACAACATAGATAACGGGCTTCCCCAAAGCAGTGCAAAGGCCATTGTCAAAGACAAATATGGCTTCATCTGGATTTCTACTGAAAACGGGCTGGTACGGTATGACGGGAGTTCTTTCATTACCTTTAATAACTTCAGGGTAAATAATCTTCATTTTGGCGAATTCATAGGAGATCCTTGCCTTGACAGCATCACCGTTCTTAATAATTTCCAGGAAAACAAAATCATTATCAGAAACAGGTTTCCAAAGCTGGCAAGCCTTACTAAAGGTGATAAAATGACCTATTCTAATGGTACTGATATACTACACCGCATTGCCAATAATATCATTACATCGGATTTCTATAATGACATCCAATATTTTATTCAGCTTAGAAATTCTGTTTATCATTTTACAGAAAAGAATGCCATCATCTACAAGGAAGGAAAAAAAGAAATAAAAATTGCTTTTCCTTTTACCAATAAAGACCTGAACTACATTTTTGTACTGAATAATCACCTGTTCGTCAATGATCTGAAAAAAAGAAAAACCTACTCTATCTACAAGGGACATCTTTCTGTTTCTGATAAACCTACACTTTTTAATCATCCTGACACTAAAATCTATTGGCAACAGATTACCAATCAGACTTTTATTATCAATCATGACAATATTTACCTTTTAGAAGGGAATGAAAAGGATCTCCGTTTGAAATTTCTTGTCAATTTTGAAGAAATCGGTAATCACTCATATTGCTCCATGTACTATGATGAGAGTTTCAACAAATTGTATCTGGGAACTCTCAATAATGGATTGAATGTGCTGCAGCTTTCCAATTTCTATGTTTCAAGGAAAGAGGCCGATTTTTCCAGTAATGTATATTTTGCATCCCTTCCTTTCAGCCAAAATACGATTATTGCCGAGGACGGAACAGAATTCGGACGAAATGGGATTGTAAAAAACCATCTATTCGGAAACAATGACGATTATCTGATGATGTATGACCATTCCGGAAATATTCTGATCAGAAAACGAAACAGCATTATCAGGTTTTATAAAAATTCCGGATATAAAAAGAAGGATTCAACTTTTGTTAAAAAAGGGCTTGAAACGTTTATGAAAAGCGGAAACCTTTATGGAACTACCTTTACAGATCTTTCCGGAACTCAGCTTCATCTTTACAGAAAAGATATATTTAAACAACCGGACTTCACCTATACTTTCAAAAGTTTTGTCAATATTTTTTATCAATACAATGAGAATGAAATTCTGACAGGAAACAGTGACGGACTTTATTCTATCACACTTGGCAGCAATACCATAACTCCGTTAATCAAAAACATCCATGTAAAAAGTATTATCAGAACAAAGGATAATCTGATATGGATTACTACGAATAAAAACGGATTCTATCTTTTCAGGAATCACAAGCTTACCAAGATGCCAAACGACGTGAACGATTATCTTCAGTCGGCTCATTATATTCTTGAAGATCAGAAAGGATATTATTGGATTTCTTCGAATAACGGAATGTTTAAAGTCGCTAAGAAACAATTACTGCAGTATGCGGAAGGCAAAAAATCTCCGGTTTTTTATTATCGTTTCACCAAAAAAGACGGTTTTCTGACCAATGAATTTAATGGAAGCTCAGGACCTAACGCTTACGCTCTTCAGAACGGGGATTTTGTATTTCCTTCAATGGACGGCTTTGTATTTTTCAATCCGGAAAGTATTCAGACTTATTATCCGGGAAGAAATAAAATTTACATTGAACGGGTAAAAATAGGAAATTCTGAGCCTCAGTATTTTCATCAGATCCTTGATTTGAAAAATGATTACAAAACAGCGGACGTCTTTATTGATATTCCTTATTTTTCCAATCCTGAAAACCTTTATATTGAAGCAAAAATATCCGGAAAAGAAAACACTGAATGGGAAAAGATTGCCACAGGAAAAGAATTAAAGTACACCATCAGCAACCTTCCTCCAGGAGATTACACCCTGAGTGTAAGAGTATTGATTTCTGCTGACGGGAAATATGAAGAAAAGGCAATACATTTTAAAATCCAGCCTCTTTTTTATCAGACCTTGCTTTTCAGGGTGTCTGCGTCCATTATTATCCTTATTATCATCATCATTATTGTTCAGTTAACCACTAATTTTCTAAGGATAAAAAATAAAGCTTTAAAACAGATTGTTCATAATAAAAACTCTGAACTGAAGGAAACCTCCCTTCACCTGGAGGTCGTAAAAAACAACCTGCAGAAAGAAACGGAATATCAGAAGAAACTGGTGGAAACGATCAGCCATGACATTACCACTCCGATCAGATTTATTGCCATGCTTTCTCAGAAACTGCATGAATCTGATGATGTGGAACTTCAGAAAAAGTACTTTGACAGTATTTATAAATCTTCCGAACAGCTGTATCAGTTTACCCTGAATTTGAAAGAGTACACTGAACTTTATAAGGCTGAAAATATTTTTGAAGAAAAGGAATATCCCATCAACAGAATTCTGGAAATCAAGAATAAATTATTCTGTGAAATTGCAAAAGAAAAAGGGACTACAATTACCAATCTTACTGAAAGTATTATATTTTCTAAGGTAAATGAAAGTATCTTAACCGCTATTATTCATAACATCCTTGATAATGCGGTGAAAAACACCTTTGAAGGGAATATAACCCTTACTATTACCGAAAATCCACAACAATCCACCATACTCATTACTGATACAGGAACAGGAATGTCTGAAGAACAGATTTCTATTTATATGAACCTGTTCAGAAATCCAAAACTGGAAACCCCCAGCTTTAAAGGGAAAGGATTAGGTCTGCATATGGTTATCCATCTGGTAAAAAAGATCAATGCTGAAATGAACTTCAGGCAAAACCATCCTAAAGGAACTGTTGTGGAAATAACACTCAAAAAAAACTAATCTTTATGAATGAAAGAATTTTAATTGCTGATGATCATTATGTGGTAAGAGCAGGAACCTCTCTGGTTCTTGAAACAGCTTATCCGGGACTGAATATAGATTTTGCGGAAAATTATGATCAGGTGAAAAAGAAACTGGAAGATCAGCGGTATGACCTTATTATTTTAGATATTGATATGCCGGGAACTCAGTATAAAAAAATGGTTCCGGAGCTTAAAGATATACAGAATGACCTTAAAATTCTCATATTCTCAGGATATGACAAAGATGTAGCCATCCAATATATCAGAGAAGGAGCTGAAGGCTATCTGAATAAACAAAGCAGTGAAGAGGAAATTAAAAATGCTGTGAAAACAGTAATTGAAAAGGGATATTTCTACCCTGCAGAGCTGATTGGTCTTATTATTCAAAACAAAAGAAATAATCCTGTAGAAAAGTTATCATCCAGGGAATACGAAATCTTCAAACTTCTGGCGGATGGTAATGGCAATCTGGAAATTGCCAACAGACTCAATATTCAGATGTCTACAGTGAGTACTTATAAAAAAAGGATTTTTCAAAAGCTTAATGTTGGAAATATTGCAGAACTGATCAAAGTCTATGAAATGATGCATTAAGAAAACGGGGCCGGAATTTCAAATGGTTCCGGCCCCAGAAAAAACACAAATCTCATTAGATTTTTAAACAGCTAACCCATTGATTTTGTATAATTTCATAGGATCATTGTATTTTTAGAATCTTCAGGCAACAAATTAATACAGTCTCTGTACAGAGAGAAACAGTTCTCTGGTGTTGTCAGAAGTATTGGAATCTGTGGTTGTAGCATCACTGCTTCCGGTTGTAGACTTATTATCTACACGGAATGCATAATACACTCTGTACCACCTTGGTTCCGGTTCCTGTATGGTAATATCAAATGTTACAGTCTCATTATGAGTCTGAGTAAGATAAACACCATCATCAAACTGCCTGTAAGCACCTGGTGATAATTTAATATTTCCGTTGTCAGAATCACCGGTATGGGTAGACATTTCTGAGACCCATATTTTCACATCTGAAGTTCCTACATTATAAAGTCTCGGATTAAAAGTGGTAGCCGCTCCAGTTCCTGCTGAACTACTGTTAAATTGCGCATCCAGTCTTAGGAAACCTCCCAGAACAGGAAGATCAGTAAGATAGGTACTGGCTAACGTGGCAGCTCCGGAAGTGCCTGCAGGAATGCTTCCATGATAGTAGATCAGATCTCCAATGGTAATGTCATCATCTTTTCCTCCGAAAGCAAACTTCCAGGTTGTTCCGTTGAACATGTAATAACCGGCTTTATCTACTTTTGCCGTTTTTACTGAAGGGGCAGTTACAGCCTGAGTTACATAGACCAAAGCTCCGGTTTGAGCCGCTAAATAGACATCGTCTTTAGCTCTTAACTGGTCTCCTGTCATTCTGGGAGCCATTACACCATCAGGTACGGTAGTCACGTCAGGTTTTCCTTCCACATGTAATGTTACTTTAGGAGAATCTGTATTGATGCCTACCTGGGAATATGCAGCTATTGAAAAACACATCATTATGCTGGCAAGAGGTAATTTTATTTTTTTCATTTTAGTATATTTGTTTAAAAATTATTTGATTTATTTAAAAATTGAATAAATCATTTAAGGTCAATTGATAGATCATCAATCAGCCTTTGTTGAGCTAGCTGGTGCAAAGTTATCGGCATTGATAAATCAAATTCATGAATAATCAATGAAAAACCGGAAACGGCTCAACAAAACACAAATAACTAGTAATCAATAATTTAACACAGTCATTTTCTAACATCTGACTGGAGTAAAATATATTGGAATGATTTAAAATTATCTGTTACCACAAATGACCACTGAAAAAGACATAAAAATTGAACACTACAAAAGACAGCTCGTTTATTATTATAACATTCTGATGTCTGTCATTCTTGCTGTATTTGGTTTGATATACACCTTTATCATTCCGGATAAAATAATGGCCTGGTATCTTTTTGGTGGACTTTTTTTAATGGTCTATACGTATCTGATTGTACGCAAAACCTACTCGGTGAATGTCATGGTACATTCCTACATCATTATTGCTACTCTTTATAATTTCTACATCATGCTTGCTTTCTGGAACAATTCTATCGCAAGTTTTGTGTGGCTTATCCCGATTCCGCTTGCTGCCTACGTTTTCTTCCAAAGAAAGTATGTCTTTATTTACAGCATGTTTGTTTTAGTGAATATTATTGCGGGATACCTTATTTCCAAAACCTTCAGCTTTAAATTCCCGATACACAGACCTGAAGACGTGAGAGTTACTGATACCATTCTTATGATGTCCAATGTGGCAGTAATATCACTTCTGCTCTATTTTAAGGATAAAATAAAACGTGTTGAAATTTACCATGAAATTGAAGAAAAAAATGTACATACAGTAATTCAGCCAGTTTCGGTGACAGAGAAAGCGCCCTTTGCAGATGAATTGTTTGAAAAAATTGAGCATGTCATGAGAGAAAAACAGCTGTATAAAGATGTCAATTTTAATATTTCAAAACTTTCTACAGAAATGGATATTAACAGCAGTTATATTTCAAAATCAATTCGTGCAAAAGGATATCCCAATTTCAATAATTACCTGAATATGCACAGAATTGAGTGTGTAAAAAGGTTGCTGAATGAAAATGATATTGAAAAAGTTACCCTTATGTATATTTACACAGAGGCTGGTTTCTCTAATCAGTCTACCTTCAACAGGGTTTTCAAACAGATGGAGAACATTACTCCTTCAGAATACATTAGCGGTCTGCAATTTCATTGATTTGTTTCACCAATCAATATCATTGAGATAATGATTTTTAAATTCGGAAAATAATCAGGAAATTTACAGAACTTAATTTTTCTGTCAAACCACTGCATTTAATGCAAATCATAATGAATTCATCTGAAAAAGCTCTTCAGGGAAGCCAACGTCTCCGATATATAAAACTTTGTATATTCTTTTCCGGGCTGTCAGTTTTTGCACAGCTTTATCTTTTCCAGCCGATGCTGCCAATGGCTGCTGAACAGTTTGGAGTGTCTGTAGGTGATACTTCCCTGCTGGTATCATCATCCACAATAGGTATGGCATTGGGGTTATTGTTTTTTGCTTTTAAAGCTGACAGTTATTCCAGAAAAAATCTGATGGTTTTTTCATTGATTTCATCTGCCATTCTCACCATTATTTCTACCTGGATTCCGAGTTTAAGCCTCCTGATTGCCATCGGAGTATTGAAAGGTTTTGTTGTTTCCGGAGTATCCGCAGTTGCTCTTGCCTATCTTACAGAGGAAGTAAGTGCTTTGGCAGTACCGGCAGCCATCAGCATGTACCTGAGTGGGAATACAATCGGTGGGATGAGTGGAAGAATAATGGCTACTTTGTTTGCAGGAGAATTCGGATGGCGTAATGCTGTTCTTCTGATTGGCGTAGAAAGTTTTATTCTGGGAGCTGTATTCTGGAAACTGTTTCCGGAGTCAAAATTTTTCAATCCACAGAAAACGGATTATCACCTCAAGGTAAAACAGATGAAATTTTTCCTTACCAATCCTTATATGCTTCGTTTATATTTTACTGCGGCATTACTGATGGGCGTTTTCGTGAGTGTTTATAATTATCTGACATTCAGATTAGAGGCAAAACCATTTTCATTAAGCCACTTTATCATTGCCTTTATCTTTCTGATGTATATTTTTGGAGTTTTCGGGACGATGATCGCAGGTCGCCTTTCAAGAAGGTTTCCCATGAATAATATTCTTAAAGCATCTATCCTGTCTATGATTATCGGTGCTGCTTTATTGCTGTCTGAAAATATTTATATCCTTATTTTTGGACTCGGGCTTTTTACTTTATCATTTTTTGCAGCACATACTATGGCCAGCCAGATGACTGCTTTGTATGCCAAACGTGGAAAATCATCAGCTACTTCTATTTACTGGCTGTTTTATTATTTTGGTTCAAGTATTCTGGGAAGTGGTACCGGCTATCTTCTTCATGCTTATTCCTGGAATGTCTTCATAGGAGTTCTTATGATATCCGTTATTATCGCTCTTCTTCTGACAACTTTTAATACCACTCCAAAATCAAGAGTAAAAAACTAGTACCACATACATACCACATCCTGTTTTTCACGGAAAGCTGATAATTCGCTTATGAGTGTACTATTTTAACATATCATTAATTTTTTATAGTAAAAATTTAACCTAATCTTCACCAAAACAAGGCTTAACAATACAATGCCGGGCATACTATTTGCTGTTTATCTGAGACCATATCATCAACTAAAATTCAAAATATTATGAACGTAGCAGATCTAAAAATCAAGAACTTGGTCGAGTACAAAAATCAGATTTATACCATCACTGAGATCTTTCACAATGTTGAGCAGGCTTATTTTGTTAAAATTGAAAATGATATTCAGAGTATTTCAGTTCCGGCAGACTCTATCAAGCCTATTAAGATCACTGAAGAATGGCTTGAAAAACTAGGATTCTCAAGAACATACAGTTCTGAACAGAGCATCCGGTATGAAAGGCCGGAATCCTTTATAAAATACGATATAGACCTGAGTTCCAGAAAAATACTGGAAGGGCTGAAAATATACGGGAACGCCATAAAGTGTAAATACATCCATGAGTTTCAGAATATTTTCTCAAGCTTATTCGGAAAGGAAACTGTTTTACATTATGGTTATTTGAAAACAGAATCGTAGTTAAATAGTTCTTAGTTGAGGAAGACCACAATTTAGCCCGTAAATTGTGGTCTTCTTATGTATAACAGCTTCATGTAAGTAAGTCCTGATAATTTAATATTTACGTAAATTTGTCCCCGTACACTATCAGTACAAGACTTCAAAATGGATACAGATATAATACTTTCGCAACTCATAGAACACTTTAAGGAAATTGTCTCTTTAGAAGAGAAAGATATTCACTGTATCCTGTCCAAATTAGAAATCACACAGCTTAAAAAGAAAGATTATCTGCTTCGTGAAGGGCAGGTATCCAGACATATGCGTTTCATTGCACAGGGAAGTCTGTATGCGTATCACATTGACGAAAAAGGAAAAGAGAATACCACCCAGCTAGGCATTGAAAACTGGTGGGTAAATGATCTTTACAGCTATCTGAGTGAGCTGCCTTCAAGAATGTTTATTCAGGCCAATGAAGATACGATCATCATCCAGATCAGTAAAAGTAATCTGGAATTACTGTACAAAGAAGTTCCGGCTATCTCAGAATTCTGGCGCCTGAAAATGCAGTCTGCCTATGTTACTTTACAGGAAAGAACGTTTGAACACTCCCGCGTTGATGCCTACACCAAATACAGAACATTTGTTACTACCTATCGTAATATCGAGCAGCGTTTCCCTCAATACATGATCGCTTCCTACCTTGGAATAACGGTAGAATATCTGAGTTATCTGAGAAAAAAACACCTGTCTGACGTTTCTTAAGATTTCTTAAGTTTATTCCCCTCCAGCCCGAATAATTTTGCTCTCAGAAATTTAATGAGTGAAATATGAAGGCAAAAATTATCGCTATAACAGCTCTGGTATCAGCTTCCCTGAATCTGAATGCACAGAAACTTTCCTATACCCCTGATCTTGTTTTAGGACATCGCTCCTATACTTATATGCACAATATCAATTATCAGCTGAATGAACGGTTGAAATTGAACAATCTAACGCTATTTGATACGGAATATACCAAAGACAAGGAAAATATATTCTTCATCAGAAATACCCTCTCGTATAATCTTACCAAAAGATTGAGTGCCAATGCTGCATTTGGAATGAAAAACCCGGGAGCATTTTTCAGTGCTTACCTGCAGTATAAGATTATCCAACCCTCCTATTCTCTCTCCTATTCTATAGGAACTACGTATCAGAAAGGATTTTCCCTGGAACAATCTATATCATTTGAGTACACCCCTTATCTGACAGAAAATTTCAAAGGATATTTCAGTGTACTCGCTATTGGGAATATTGATGACAGCGGATATCCCAGAGGGTTACAGTTTATCAGACTGGGCGTAAAACAGAATAAAATGATGTATGGACTGGCTTCCAATTTCGACCAGTTTAATAATGCCAAAAAGACCCTGGAAAATATCGGGGCATTTGTAAAATATAACTTTTAAATAATTATAAGATATGAAAAAGAACATTGATTTAGGACTACTTATCACCAGAATAGCAATCGCATTTCCTATGTCGGTTTATGGAATCAGTAAACTGATCCACGGAGTTGGGTTTATTGAAGATATGATGACCATGCATGGCTTACCATCATTCTTTGCCTATGGTGTGTTTGCCGGAGAAATTATAGCTCCTGTATTGCTAATCATAGGATTCAGGGCTCGTCTTGCAGGGTTGATCTTTGCGGGCAATTGCTTCACTGCTACTATTCTGGCACAAACAGCCAATATTTTCAAACTTAATGAATTCGGAGGCTGGGCTTTGGAACTTCTTGTAATCTATATGCTTGTAAGTTTAAGCTTTTTCTTTACCGGAGCAGGAAAATATGCAGTTTCTACCCAAAATAAATGGGATTAAAATACTCAGAAATTTTCTATTCACTATTGATAAATCAGAGTCTCAGGATTCTGGTTTATTTTTTTATTTTTACATTCAACTGAATTATTCTGATATTATTTTTTTGAGAATGTCCTCGTTATAAAAAATCGGTCGTCATGTATATGAATCAAAAAATTAAAAACAATGAAAGAATTCTTATTAGTCTTTCGTGCAGACTACAAGTCTATGCCCAAGACATCACCGGAACAGATGCAGGCTAATACACAAAAATGGATGAACTGGATAGCAGGAATCGCTGCTCAGAATAAACTGGCTGACAAGGGAAACCGTTTAGAAAGCACCGGACAAGTACTACAATCAGATGGAGTAATTTCCGATGGTCCGTATGCTGAGATTAAAGAATCCATCATGGGCTATACCATTATCAATGCAGAATCTCTTGAAAAAGCCACAGCTTTGTGTAAAGAATGCCCTATTCTGCTATTGGGTGGAAGTGTAGAAGTGAGAGAGATTAGTAAACTGTAATATTAACATCAGAATTTGATACAGCCTTTTCATAAGCCATGGCCAATCCCAATGAAATAACCCCGCATTTATTCAGAACTGAGTACAGCAAAATAATTGCAGTGCTTTGCAAGACCTTTGATATAAAACATATCGAAATTGCAGAAGATATTGCCAGCGACACCTTTCTGAAAGCTTCTGAGCATTGGGCAATCAATGGGCTTCCGGACAATCCCGCAGCTTGGCTTTACACCGTAGCAAAGAATAAAACGAAAGATTATTTCAAACATCTTTCCGTGATTGAAAAAAACAAACAGGAAGATGTAAAAACAACTGAAAAGGAGTTTCCGGCAATAGACTTTGATACCAAAAACATCTCTGACAGTCAGTTGGAAATGATTTTTTCGATCTGTAACCCAATCAATTCCCAGGAAACCCAAATATCTCTGGCATTGCAGATCCTCTGTGGTTTCAGCATAGAAGAAATTGCCAATGCTTTTCTCTCCAAAACAGAAACCATAAAAAAACGATTACAACGGGGACGGCAAGCTCTCAGAACACATCATTTTACAATAGATTCTTTAAGCGAAAATGATATTCATCAACGCTTGGAAACCGTACTGACTACTTTATATTTGCTGTTCAATGAAGGGTATTTTTCCAGAACCAATAATCTTTTAATCCGGAAAAACCTTTGTCTGGAGGCAATAAGACTTGCCCTGATTCTTACTGACAACCCACTTACCAACATTCCTAAAGCCAATGCTTTGCTCGCTTTGATGTGCTTTCAGAGTTCAAGACTGGAAGCCAGAATCAATGGTGAAGGAGAAGCTATTCTTTTTGATGAACAGGACGAAGCTTTATGGGATCAGGCTTTGATTGAAAAAGGTAACTATTATCTGATAGAAGCCTGTCAAACTCACAGCAATGAAGTTTCAAAATACCATCTTGAAGCAGGAATTGCTTATTGGCATACTACAACTGCCAGCCCAGATAAATGGCAACATATTTTAACCCTGTACAATCAGCTTATCATTATTGAATATTCTCCTGTTACTGCTTTAAACAGAACTTTTGCTTTTTCCAAAGTCTATGGAAATGAGAAAGCACTTGTTGAAGCAGAAAAACTCAACCTCATCAGCAACGGGTATTATCATGGTTTACTCGGATATTTATATTCCGGACTTCATATTGATAAGGCGATTCATCATTATGAAGAAGCCATTCGTCTGACAAAATCAAAACAGGAAAAGCAGACTTTGCAGAAACATATTCACCTTTTACAACAACCAAAGTAGAACGTAAATAAAAAGCCTCCCGATCAATAACCGGGAGGCTTTTTTTAATTATTTATTATCTGCCGTATTGAGAAAAAAATCCTCTTTTCCCATAAGGTATGTATTAATCAATGCATGCCTGTTGATCTCGATACGATCACCGTTGGTAATTTTATATTTCTTCTGCAGCGGTTTTTGATTAAAATAAACCGCACCTGAATCAAGCAGAAAATTCAGTTTAGATGATGAAAGACCTAAACAGGTTCTGAGTACTGTTGAAACTCTCATATTAAAATTAAAAAGAGACTGTATTTGAAAAGAAACTATCTCGCTCTCCATATGGATCAGATTTTCTACCGGAAGATTGGGATACAGAATTTCATATTCTACACTTTCCCAATCGGCCTCTACATTATTTTTTCTTATTATTTCCTGTGAAAAGGCATATTGCCAGGCCAATTCCGTATTGTTTTCTGAAAATTTGTTGAATATTTCTCTACTGATAGATTCTGTTCTGATTCTTGAAAACACCGTCATATTATAGGTGTTGTTACATTTTACACATCGGTAAATCAGCCATATATCAATATTCTTTTTCTGCGCATTCAGTCTGAATTTATCGCTGCATTGAAATCTGTCGCTGCTACATTGATTGCATTTCTTTTTGAGTAAGGGAGTATTTTTCGCTTTTACCTCCCAGATATGTTGGGTATTCATTACTTATAATCGTGCTTAATATTCTTTGTTGGATTTTTTCCATAATATTCACGCATTACAAGGGTTACCTATATCCGGATTATAGCTCAAAGATTATTTCTTAAGCCATGTCTTGCTGTATATTTCAGTTTTGATCAATACTCAAAACGAAAACAGCAGATAAAATCACCCTTTACAGGTAATACGATAAATAATATGATGAAATAAAAACCTGTTCGGGCAGAATTACCCAAACGAAAGAACGATCAGCCTGTGGTTACGGAGACTGATACTAAGCGAAAATAAGTTTAAGAGTGGTTCTCAAAACGAGTTATTTACTTGGTTATGATAAAAGTAGTCAATTTTATTGAAGAACAGAGCATTTTCACAGGTAAATTCAAAAAAACAAAATTTACAGCTTTTAAAATGGACCGTACAACAAAGAAAAATTGAGCTATACAACAAACCTATCCTTTCCGTTTCTGCCGAACTTTGTGGTATTAAAATCATCAAAATGAGACAGATTAATAAAATTTACATCAACGGCGAATTTGTTACGCCAAAAGGAACAGAAACTTTTGATCTTATCAATCCGGTTACCAATCAAAAAACAGGAGAAGTAATTCTGGGAAATGAAGAAGATACCCGAATGGCTATTGCAGCAGCGAAAAAAGCTTTTAAAACATTTTCAAAAACAACAAAAGAAGAACGAATCAATCTACTTAAGAAACTACACGCAGCCGTAAGCAAAAGAGAAGAGGAACTGGTTTCTGCTATGGTGAATGAATATGGCGGAACATTACAATTCTGCAGAATGAGTGTTCAAAATGCAATCTCTGCCTTTACAGCCACCATCAACACTTTAGAATCTTATGATTTTGAAAGAACAGTAGGACATTCTAAAGTACGTTTTGAATCTTTAGGTGTAGTAGGAATTATCACTCCCTGGAATGCCAGCAACAGCTTCATCTGTAATAAACTGGCTACTGCCATTGCTGCCGGATGTACAGCCGTCATCAAACCAAGTGAAATGAGTGCAGCACAAACCCAACTGCTTACTGAATGTTTTCATGAAGCAGGGTTACCTGAAGGAGTATTCAATATTGTCAACGGGTTAGGAAATGTAGTAGGAAATGAAATTACACAGCATCCTGATATTGCTAAAATATCTTTCACCGGATCTACATTAACAGGAAAAGCAATTGCTAAAGGAGCTGTAGATACGATGAAAAGAGTAACCTTAGAGCTTGGAGGAAAGTCTCCTAATATCATTCTGGAAGATGCTGATCTTGAAAAAGCAATTCCTATGGCTGTTTTCGGGGCCTATATGAACAACGGGCAGGCATGCATTGCTCCCACCCGACTTCTTGTTCCGAAAAACAGACTGGAAGAAGTGAATGAACTGGCTAAAAAAGCTGCAGAACAGGTAAAAGTAGGAAATCCTAATGAAGAAGATACACTTGTAGGTCCAATGGTAAGTGCCAAACAATTTGAAAGAGTACAAAGTTATATCCGTCTGGGACAGGAAGAAGGAGCTGTTCTGCTTGCAGGTGGTGAAGGTAAACCACAAGGTCTTGAAAATGGTAATTTTGTAAAAGCGACCATCTTTACCAATGTTCGTAATGATATGCGTATTGCTCAGGAGGAAATTTTCGGGCCTGTACTGTCTATTATTCCTTATGCTAATGAAGAAGAAGCCATTGCCATTGCCAATGACACCACATATGGTCTGGCCGCTTATATCAGTTCTGCTAATCAGGAACATGCAGAACGTGTAGCTGCACATATTGATGCCGGAAGAATCTGCATTAATGGGTTTGCCCATGATCCTTATGCGCCTTTCGGTGGTTTCAAACAAAGTGGTATCGGGCGTGAGTTTGGTGTATTCGGATTGGAAGCTTATCTGGAACCCAAAGCAATTCTGGTTTAATCTGATATTCTTCACAGCAAAATATTCTTATGATTGTTTTGCTGTGAAGATTCTATCATCCTAAAAAGTTTTGTAAGTTTGAATAAGAATCTATCAAGAAATACCCATCTGAGCCATGAGCGAAAATAACATTCCCTTTCCCATCAATTACTCCTGCCATTTCTCAGAATTCAGGGAAGGAGAACAATTTGCACGGATTCACAGTCTGGGTCTTGTTCTTTCAGGGGAAATGGAACTGAATGACGGGATCACAAAAACAATTTTTAAAGAAGGAGAACTCTATTCTGCAAGGAAAAACAGTTTATTGAAGTTCGCAAAATATCCTCCTAAAAATGGAGAAATCAGAACGATATCCATCTATTTTGATGATGCCATGCTTCATGATTTCAGCCGGGAGTATGGATATCAGGCAGAAAAGAAAGACAATGTTCCTGCCTATATAAAACCGGAGCAAAAGGCATTGCATTCATTTATGTACTCATTATTGCCTTATGAAGATCTTCCTGCTTCTGAGGAAATTCTTCGACTCAAACAAAAAGAAGCTCTCCTCTTGCTGTTGAATTATGATCCGGGGCTTAAGGATATTTTATTTGATTTTTCCGAGCCGTATAAAATAGATATTGAAAGTTTTATGAATAAAAACTTTCATTTCAATGTTAATATAGAGCGTTTTGCTTACTTAACGGGGAGAAGTCTGTCTGCATTCAAAAGAGATTTTCAAAAAATATTCGGAGTTCCGCCAAGACAGTGGCTGCAACTTCGCAGATTAAAGGAAGCGCATTTTCTGCTTACTCAAAAAGGGAGATCCGTTTCTGATATTTATCTGGATCTTGGATTTGAAAATCTATCCCATTTCTCTTTTGCCTTTAAAAAACAGTTCGGCTATCCGCCAAGTGCATTACAGGCAAAATAACTTAGATTTCCTCTAAAAAGAAATACCTAAAAGCAAGAATCACCAGAATAACGACTGCTATTGTAATGATTTTCAATTTCATATCGCTCTTAAGATTTTCCGGAGCGTAACGCAGTGTTTTTTCATCAAGATAAAAGTCTTTGTATACTTCAGGATTGATTTTCAGATCCGGGCGAAACACATGCACACCTTTCAGAAAATGCCCGATAAGATCATATCGGTTTTTAAGTGGAATCACATCCAGATTGATCAGTTTCTTTTGAGGGTTTCTGTTTTCATCTTTTTCATGAACATACAGATTCTTTCTGAAATCGCTGTACTTTCCGGAAGCACGGGATTCTGAAAATATATCTTTTGTATAAGGATTATCACTCTTTACCAAATCATAATATTTGATTGCTGACAGCACTTCATTATTCCTGTTGAGGAACAGAATTCCCTGATGATTGATGAGCAGACCACTGATTTTTTCATCCTGATTCCTCATCATTTCATACACCAGCCAACCCGCCAGTGAACCTGCAATAAGAAACAGTAATAAAAAGATCATATCAGAAGCGGTGTCTGTAGAAGGATCGGATAAAGCATCAATAAAAAACCTCAGTAAAACAACAGCAACGGCAGCAAAAAGAATGACAATACTCCACCTTACTCCGGCAATGTATTGAGGATTATAGGTTTCCGATCTCATTTCAGGAAATGCTTCTTTCATGGTTTTAATGTATAGTATATTAGTTTGATCAGCTTTTAACATCTATTTAAAAGATCATATGTCAAAATTTGCCGAGCTGCAAAAATAGAATATAAAAATGAATAGAATATTATAGGATATCCATTATTTTAACCACTAAAAATAACAGATCGCGTCATGATTTTCATGACACGATCTGAATTATAGAATCTAATTATTTTAAATTTTTCTAAACAGCATATTCTACTGAAGCTTCTTTAGCAGCAGCAACCATTGCGATTAAAGCTTTTTCAGTTTCTTCCCAATGTCTGGTCTTCAGTCCGCAATCAGGGTTTACCCAAAGCTGATGGGCAGGAATGACATTCTGAGCCTTTCTCAACAATTCAATCATTTCTTCTTTTGACGGAACTCTCGGTGAGTGAATATCGTATACTCCAGGACCAATTTCATTCGGATATTTGAAATCTGCAAAAGCATTCAGCAGTTCCATCTGAGAACGTGAACATTCTATGGTAATCACGTCAGCATCCATATCCGCAATGTTTTCAATAATATCATTGAACTCAGAATAACACATATGCGTATGAATTTGAGTGGCATCTTCTACTCCACTTGCTGAAATTCTGAACGCTTCCACAGCCCATTTCAGATAATTCTGCCAGTCTGTTTTTCTTAATGGAAGTCCTTCTCTGATCGCAGGTTCATCAATCTGAATAATTCTGATTCCTGCTTTTTCCAGATCCACCACTTCATCACGAATCGCCAAAGCAATCTGCTTACATGTTTCTGAACGAGGCTGATCATCACGGACAAAAGACCACTGTAAAATCGTAACAGGACCTGTCAACATTCCTTTTACCCATTTTTCAGTCTGGGATTGTGCATATTCAGACCAATACACAGTCATCGGAGTCGGGCGGGAAACATCTCCAAAAATTACAGGCGGTTTCACACAACGGCTTCCGTAGCTTTGTACCCAACCGTTTTTAGTGAATACAAATCCTTCCAGCTGTTCTCCGAAGTATTCTACCATGTCATTGCGCTCAAATTCTCCGTGAACCAATACATCAATTCCGATGTCTTCCTGCCAGCGGATTGTTCTCTGCGTTTCTTCTTTCAACAAGGTGTCATATTGTTCTGCGGTAAGCTCTCCTTTTTTGAATTTGGCTCTCCAGCTTCTTACTTCTGTGGTTTGCGGGAATGACCCGATGGTGGTGGTTGGAAATAAAGGAAGCTGCAATACTTCCTGCTGTTCTTCTTTACGGATTTTAAAGGTATTTATTCTCTGAGCATCTTTTTCAGTAACGGCATTCGCTCTTTGTTTTACCTGATCATTATGGATAAGAGAAGAAGTTCTTCTGCTTTCAATTGCTTTTTTATTTTCTTCGAATGCTTCAAGAATCTGTTCATTTTCCGTTCCGGATGCCAATTCTTTAAGGGTTACTACTTCTGTCACTTTTTGTTTAGCAAAAGCCAGCCAGTTTTTAATTTCAGGATTAAGATTGGTTTCAAAATCAAGGTCACAAGGTGAATGAAGCAATGAACATGATGGTGCAATGAAAATTCTTTCAGAGCCTAATTTTTCAACAGCTTTTCTGATGAATGACAATGATTTCTCATAATAATTTTTCCAGATATTTCTACCGTCGATTACTCCTAATGAAAGGCTTAAACTTTCAGGAATAACATTCAGAACCTCATCAAGTTGTTCAGGATTTCTCACCAGATCAACATGCAATGTATTCACCGGAAGGGAAACAGCAAGTGATGTGTTATCTTTTAATCCGTCAAAATACGTAGCTACAATAAATTTCAGTTTTGGGAAACGTTTTCTGATTTCGGCATACACAGAAAGATACGTTTCTTTGGCTTTTTCTGTTAAATCCAAGGCCAGAAAAGGTTCATCAAACTGAATCCATTCTGCTCCCTGATCCTGAAGTTTAGTTAAAATCTCTGTATAAACAGTAAGAAGATTTCCAGCCAGATCCAATTTATCGAAGCCTTCTTCTTTTTCTTTTCCTAATAACAGATAAGAAACCAGTCCGATAATCACCGGTTTTGCATTGATTCCAGCTTGTTTTGCTCCTGCAAATTCATTGAAAATTTTATCTGAGCTCAGTTTAAACTGTTGATTTTTATAAAATTCCGGAACGATATAGTGATAGTTGGTATCGAACCATTTGGTCATTTCCATTGCGGTAATGTCCAATCCGTCTTTCTGATATCCTCTTGCCATCGCAAAATAAAGATCCAACTCAGTATTGTTCTTTTTAAGCACCACTTCATGATAACGTGTTGGAATTGCTCCTACTACAAGGCTCATATCCAAAACCTGGTCATAGTATGAAAAATCATTACACGGGATAAGGTCTATTCCTGCTTCTTTCTGAATATTCCAGTTTTGGTTGCAGATCGTTCTTCCGGTATTCAGAAGTTCTTCCAAAAGGATTTTACCTGACCAATACTGTTCACAGGCTTTTTTAAGTTCTCTTTTGCTACCAATACGCGGATAGCCAAGAATGTGAGTTTGCATTTTTTTAAACTTTTTAATTAAACTTATTGGGAAAGTTCTTTAAAAGGCTTCGTAATGTTTTATCGGAAGAAGTTTCAGGAAAGTCATGACATAGCAGACAGCGTAATTTCTTTTAAAAAAAGAAAATACCCGAATCCGATATATCATCTGTATGATCCCAAAGCTTCAGACCGCGAAAGCATTGTCAATTCAGTAAAGGCAGGTCTCCTGACTTGTAACAGTTTCCGTCATCCTTCCCGCTTTTGGCAGTGGATCTGCAAGGACAGAAACCTTTGGTGTGTTACTTACAGTTGCGCGACAGCTCGTGATTTGCACACGATTCCCTATTAATCTACCTTAAGTAAAACCTTTCCTGTTTGATGAAGTATCTGTAAAGAACTGTACTTTTACCTTTGACAATTACCATCAGTAAAAGTTTTTAATTTTGTGTAAAATTAGCAATACAGAATAAAAATACAATTAATATTAAATAATTAAGTAAATTAAACTTTTAAAAACAAAAATCAAAGCATATAATTCTGTAAATTTGACTGTTTTAATCATTTAAAAGAATAATATTCTGTGGAACAACTCGATGACAAGGATGTACAGCTGCTCAGGCTGCTCCAGAAAAATGCTAAACTGACCGTTAAGGAACTTGCAAAAGAAATCAACCTATCCACCTCACCTGTTTTTGAAAGGGTAAAAAGACTGGAACAGGATGGTTTTGTTAAAAGATATGCAGCTGTTCTTGATGCTGAAAAACTGAATCGTGGGTTTACGGTTTTCTGCCAGATCAAACTCAAAATTCACGACAGATCTGTAGGCTATGATTTTGTAAAAGAGATTCTGGAAATTGAAGAAGTTGCCGAATGCTACAATATTTCCGGAGATTTTGATTTCCTTCTGAAAGTTCAGGTAAGGGATATGAAGCATTATCAGGATTTTGTATTCAATAAGCTTGGATCTGTAGATTCCATAGGAAGTACGCACAGTACTTTTGTGATGGCTGAGGTAAAAAATAACCATGGGCTGACTATTTAACGGTATAAAACCGGAGAACCCATTTATTCTTCAATCCATTTTCTGAACGTGGAAGTATTGCTCTGGCTTGTGATAAGATGATCTTTCTGCCCTTTTATCTGAACGGAAAGTGTATTTTTATTGTATCGCTCTATTCTTTCAATATGACATTTCTGAATAAGCTCACTCCGGTTGATCCTGAAAAAATCAGAAGGATTCAACTGCATTTCAATTTCTTTTAAAGTAGATTCATTCAACAGATGTTTTTTTCCTGCTGTATCAAAGGCAAAAACAACTCCTTCTTCTGCTCCAAAGAAAGAGATCTCTTCCGTATTGATAAAATAAAGTGCCTGGTGTGAACTGACAGTGAATCTTTTCTTATAATTTTTCTGGGTATGGTTGTTATTCAGCATTTCCTGAAGTTTTGCCAAAACATCTTGCGGTTCTGAATGAGTTTTTCCTAATAAAAGAAATTTATCCCATGCTTTTTGGAAACGGTTCTGTGAAAAAGGCTTTAGCAGATATTCAATTCCGTTGCTTTCAAAGGCATTCATCCAGAACTGATCATACGCTGTAGTGAAAATAACCGGACACGAAATATTCACCTGATCATAGATTTCAAAAGCATTTCCATCCAATAGTTCAATATCGGAAAAGATCAGATCAACAGATGAGTTTTTTAAGAAAACAATAGCCTGTTCTACGGTATCAATTTCCGCAACAATTTCAATAGGAGTTTCAAGTTCGCTTATGAAACGTTTTAATTTGTTTCTTGCAGGAATTTCGTCTTCGATGATTACTACTTTTATCATATTTTATACTGGAATTATGGGAATGGTAACTGAAAATTCTGTTTCAATTTTTAAAATGTTTACCTGCTGATCTGTTAAAAGTTGATATTGTTCCTTAAGATTATTCAATCCTCTTCCTGAAGTTTTTTTACGGTTCCGTTTAGGGATTACATTATTCGAAACGGTTATTGTCTCGTCTATTTTTATTGTGATCCGGATAGGTTTAGAAACAGTTCCAAGGTTATGTTGAACCGCATTCTCAAGTAACAGTTGTAATGAAAGAGGGATGATATAACCTGATGATTTAACAGAATTGATTGTTAATGAATAAGCATTTCCGTATTTGTATTGTATCAGGTTAAAATATTTCTGTGCAAAAACCAGTTCTTCTTCCATGGACACTATTTTTTTATCGGAAACATCTAAAACATAGCGGTATATTTCTGCAAATTCATTCAGAAAATCTGAAGCCTTGTGTTTGTCTTCTTCTATTAACTGATCCAGAATATTGAGATTATTGAATAAAAAATGAGGATTAAGCTGGGTTTTCAGTTGATTAATTTTACTTTCAGACAGGGCATGATCATATAGAGCCAGTTGTTTCTGATATTCTGTATTTTTTTTGTAGTAACGGTACGCCAGAAAAAAACTTCCATAGATAAAGCCTCCTATCAAATCTGAAAAAGTAGAAAGAATAACAACTTCCTGATTAAAATTTTTCTCAACTTTTCCAAAAATAAGAGCAATCACAAAGCCTATTATTTTCATCACCAAAAGATAGGTTAGCAATGAAAAACTGAATATTTTCAGGACTTCAGCTATACTGAACGTTGATGATTTCTGCCAGTTTTTAATGAAAAAATCAATGACAAAAAACAGAATACAGGAACTGATGAGTGTAACAACAGCCGCTTCCGGAGTGAAAATATACCAATCCAGTGTTCTTCTTATGCCAATACGGGTATGAATAGACTGTACATAGGCAAACAAAAGGATAAACAGCAGGAAGTATCTGTTTTGATTAATCTTTTTTAAAAGGGTTTTCATCGGTTTTATGAAGGATCACTTTTTTACAAAAATAGCCCTATATTTTTACAGGGCTGTTTTTTACAGTATTATTTTTTCTTTTCAGGAAATGATGCGGTAACGTTTCCGTTATCATCTAAAAAATCAAGTTTGGCTTCATTATTTTTATCTACACAGAATCTGGCTCTTGGTTTTCCTTTGCTGTCAAATAAAAACAGTCCGTTATGTTCATCTTTGGTTTTCCCAAGCATCATTCTTGGTGCTCCTCCAATAAGCCCCTGCTGTTCATATTCTTTGTATTTTTTCTGTGCAGCGTCAGGATCTTTCATCTGATCCAGCTCCGCAAAGATTTCTCCTGTTTTGATTTGTGATTCTTTTGAGGGACGGTCATTGAAATAAAGCCCGCTGGACACTACTCTTTTGTCACCTTTCTTATAATCCTGGGTCAAAAGCTGCATGACCTGATCACCATCATACTGGTCGTAAGTTAGAGATAACCCTGAACTGTGGCCATTCTGATTTTTCTGTCCGTCATAGATAAAACCTCCGCATTCGATTCCTTCTTCATTGAAAAAGAGCATACCGGACCGTTTTTTCCTTGTTTTATTAGTCGGCCTTCCGTTTATTTTATCTTCTCCGGTAGGAAATTTTCCAACATTAGTAATAACCATCTTTACCGTACCATCTTTTTCTACGATATTGATTCTTTCCACATCTATTTCAGTAAACTTCTGATTTCCGGATGTCTTAAAGGCTGAAGCAGTTAAAAATACAATTCCAATGACTGCTGTAAAGGCAAATGTTCTTAAAAAAATGAGTTCTCTGTTCATACTGTTATCTTGTTAATCGTTTTTGTTTTGATAGGTCAAAGCTATGATAACCCTGTCTGCCATTCAATCAGAAAACAATGAACTAAGGAAATAAAGAAATGAATGAAGGACTTTCATCATTGAGTATTTTTATATCCTTCTTCTTTCGTACCTGATCCGGTAAATAAAAACACCCATCAAAAAATGACAGGTGTGATATAATGGTAATTTTTAGCAACTAATTGGCTGCCGGATCAATAAGCGCTGTTGTTAAGCCTAATGATTTCAAAAGGTTTTTACTGTCAAAAAACAATGTTGCATAATGTTTTCCTTTTTTAAAAACCAGTTTTGATCCACCTGGAAATTCACTGCCAGCTCCTAATTTTTGTGTTTTAGCATTGTATTTAGTGAACTTGGTTTTACTATCCTGTAATGTACTTTTATTCAGCACAAGGCCAAAAGGAAGCCCTTCCACCACTAAAGATTTATTGTCTGAAGTTGCAAAAAACATCTCATTGACAGCATTATCTTTTCCCAAACTGCAATAAAGCTCCAGCCCTGTTTTCATTGGCCATTTTGCATATTTTTCTTCATTGGCATCTTCATAAAAAACAGTTTTTACATTCAGTGCTTTTGATATTTTATCGGGTGTCTGTGGGAAGATAAATTCTGAATTTTTATCCAATAAAGAATTCAAAGCGGCTGTTTTTTGTGAAAATGCAGTCACACTTAATGCCAGAAAAAAGAGAGTTACAATGAAATTGAATGGTTTCGTCTGCATGAGAATGTTTTAAAATTTTAATAATTTGATGATTAAAGGTATTAAAATTACACAATTTGTGTGATATAATTCTATGGTGAAACCTTATCTGTAAAATTCCCGATTCTACTTCTTTTGCTGCAAATTGAACACCGTCCCAGCAGGATCAGTAATCCAGTGCATGTTGTCAGGAAGTTCTTCAATCTCGTCACAGGTTTCCACCCCATTTAACTGCAAGTATTCTGTTGCCGTTTCTACGTCAGGGACGGTGAGTTGTAACCAGGTTTCGGAATGGGTATAATTGTCGACACAATCCAGCCAAATAATATTATTCCCGAATTTTACTTCGTGAGTTCTGGAAACAGTAGGGTTATTAATTGGCCTTTCCTCCACTTCTAATTTTAAAATTTCTCTGTAAAAGGCAACTGTTTTTTCATATTTATTTTTGGGAATTTTTATAGCGATATTAATTCCTGCTTCAAATTTTGGATTCATACTCAAACTATTTTAAAAAATTATTCAGATAGTTCAGAATCATTGCTGTCTGCATCATGAGACTCACGTGAGTTTGTCCCGGAGCAATAGCCAATTGAGATTTCGGCATAGCTCCCATGTCTGCAAAAACATCACCACCTAATAGTTTATAGGTTTTTGAGAGTTCTGTTTTATCCAGTCCATCATTATCACCAGCTATGATTAAAACCGGTACGGGAATTTTAGAAATATTACTATCACCAAGATCAAAAGGTTGTCCGGCAGAAGCCATCATCTGCTCCAGAAATGGCGTCCATTTTGTTTTATCTGGCGCAACAGCATTATAGGCAGTATGCATAGGACTGTTTGTAAAGAGGTCGGGTTTCATTCCTTCAAGCGCTTTATTTACTTCGGGCAGCCAGCCGTTCGTTTTATATGTTGACGAAATAATAACCAGTTTGTTCAGCCTTTCCGGACTTTGTATCGCTAATTGATAAGCCACTTCCCCTCCAAAACTATATCCTGCAACGTCTGCTTTATCAATTTTCAGATAGTCCATTACCTTTGTAACATCACTGGCTAAAGTTGCATGGGATAACTTCCGTTCTGAAAACGGAGTATGTCCGTGTCCCTGTAATTCAATCGCTATTACTTTTCTGTTTTTAGACAATTCCGGGATCAGCTCGCCCCAATTCAGATCAATGGTCATAAAGGCGCCATGTAGCAGCACAATAGGCTTTCCTTTACCATAAACTTCATAATACACTTTGATTCCGTTGGCAGGCGCATAGCCGCTTTCAGAAGGTTTTATTTTTTGTCCATATACCTTAGATACTGTAAGAAAAACAGTTAGGACCAATAATGCAGAGAATTTGAATAAATTTTTCATAATATTATCAGATTTGGTGGATTAAACTTTTAATCAAAATTACCAAGTCATCCTGAAACCAGACTTGTCACAAGACAAGATTTTATTGAAATAAGATGAATTTAAAAACAACTGAATCTCAAAACCTTCTCCACAAAATATTTTTACGCAATTTCATAAAACAAATACAAAACATCATACAATTAATCAATTAAAAATAAATATTTTTATAATAATTCTACAATAGTTGATAAAATTTGATTAATTTCGAATAGAACTAAACTTCAAAATTATTATGAAAAATTTAAAGAAAATCGAAAGACAAGAATTGAAAACAATTAAAGGTGGAATTGACTGCAGAGGTGGTCAGCTATGTTTAATCGGTGGTAAGTGGCAATGTATGCCTTA
This sequence comes from Chryseobacterium sp. S0630, assembly GCF_024158915.1. Lineage (GTDB taxonomy): Bacteria > Bacteroidota > Bacteroidia > Flavobacteriales > Weeksellaceae > Chryseobacterium. Next base: position 48,239 of record NZ_JAMZGF010000013.1, read on the forward strand.
CGACGGATGTGGTGGTGGAAACCAGCCTTAATCTTACGTTTAATACAATTACTTGACTATGAAAAATTCTAAAAAAATTTCAAGAGACCAATTAAAGAGTATTAATGGCGGAGCGGTAAGCTGTTCTGAAGCGTGCTGCCCACCTCCGGGAATCAAAAGATGCCCATGGGTGATCTGTATAGCACCATGTGAGATTCTAAGTTAAAGAAGACTCTATTCTCAACAATAAACCCTGTGATTTTAATTGCAGGGCTTTTTATTTTTAAGATAGTACATTCTTATTTATACTGATGTAAGTCTGAATATACTCTAAAAATAAAAAAACCTTAAATCAATTGATTTAAGGTTTTCTTTGCGGAGAGTGAGGGATTCGAACCTAAATTCTACAATCAGCACTCCATCTAATATTTCCATCTTTGCAAATAACTATTGCCATGATTCTGCCACAGTTTCAGTTATTATCAAACTTAACTTTTTAGTAATTTAATCCTTTACAAAAATAAAACTTTTTCACAATATTTACAAAATCCTTTAAGGAGGCATCAGCGGTACATTTTTCGAAAAATCTTGTAGAGAATTTGAATAAACTTGCACAGCTTTCTAAAATCAATATATATTGAAATATCGTCAAAAAATACAGTTTAAAAAAAACATCCATAATGAAAGATAGTTGAAAAGATACAGCCGTTGCGCTTATGGCAAAATAAAATAATTTTTAAAATAAATTCTTTCTCAAACTAAATAAATATTTGGACTTCATTTTACAACTAAGTAAATCTATAATATGCTTATCATTTCAAATTGATAATTTCATAAAGAATAACAACTTTAGAGTGTTTAGGTTACCTCTTAAAAAACATCCATCAAATAATCAAAATCATCCATTTTTAGGGATCTTGTAAAAATCCAACTTTGCAACAGACAAAATAGATAAGTAAAACCTAAAATTATTTTAAATATGTCTGTTTATGATTTATTTAAACCTCTTACATTTCTTCACGGTTCTCCGATGAGAAATCGTTTTATGATGGCACCGTTGACCAGTCAGCAAAGTGATTTTGATGGCACAGCTTCCAAATACGATCAATTCTGGATGGAACAATTGGCACAAAGTGGTTACGGATTGATTCAAACAAGTGCATCAACAGTAGAAGCTGGAGCAATAGCATTCGAGCGTCAGTTAGGAATTCATAGTGATAAACACTTACCGGGATTGACGAAAATGGCAACAGCGATTCGTGAAGGTGGCGCATTATCTGCAGTACAGTTGCATCACGCCGGACATCGTGCTGTACCATCATTAGGTGGAATTCCTGCTCCTGCTTCAAGTAAAACACTAAAAGATATTAAAGCTATCTCTACTGAAGAAGTGGAAAGAATTAGGGACAGCTTTATCGAAGCGGCAAGAAGAGCGCAGTTGGCTGGTTTTGATGGCGTTTCTGTTCACGGTGCTTTTGGTTGGATTTTATCTGAATTTCTTTCACCAAATCTAAATGATAGAACTGATAAATACGGAGGAAATGTAGAAAATAGAGCCCGCATAACCATTGAAGTGATTGAAGGAATTCGAAAAGCTTGTGGAAATGATTTTCAAATTGGATGGCGTCTATCGATTGAGCGATATGGATTACGTTTGGAAGAATTACGTGAAATAACTGCTGAAATTTTTGATAAGGAATTAATTGATTATCTTGATTTGGCACTTTGGGATTCGGCGCAGCTTGTAAGGGAAGGAAGTTTTCAGGGGAAAACTATGCTGAGCGTTTTTACAGAGCTTCCACGAAAAGGTGTTCGTCTTGGTGCAGCCGGAAAAATAATGAGCGCCCAAAGAGCCGGAGAATTGCTGGATGAAGGTTGTGATTTTGTTTTGATTGCAAGAGCCGGAATTCTTCAAAGAGATTTTCCGCTTCAGGTAAAAGCGAATCCGATGTATGATAGTCCGAAACTGCCTGTGACGGCTGATTTTCTTCGTGAAGGTGGGCTGAGTGAGCGTTTTATCGAAACGATGAGAGGTTGGCAAACTTTTGTGAAGCCTGGTTCGTAAAGGACTTAAACTTTTTATTTGAAAATCATAATAAGCGAACTTTTTTCATTAGGGTTCGCTTTATCTTTTAGTTTAATTCTAAAAATATCTATCATTAGTTAGTACGAAATTAAACATTGAAAAATCTCCATCACAAAGTGAAAATCATCCATTCTTTAGCGACCGTTATTCCCACATCTTTGCAGTGTAAATTAAATTTTTATACAATGAAAAAAACAGCAATTATTATTCTTTCTGACCCAAAATCCGGTTCGGAAGAAGCTTTGGGAAGAGTGTTCAATGCTTTGGCTTCGGCTTACGAATTCAAGCAGGCAGGTGAAGATGTGAAAATTATTTTTCAGGGAACGGGAATCAGATGGCCGGAACAATTGGAAAAAGCAGATCACCCTGTTCACGGACTTTACAATGAGGTGAAGGACTACGTTCACGGTCTTTCTAAAGGTTGTGTGGCAGTATTTGGAACAGAAGTTTCCGGATATGAGTTATTGAACGAAAACGAGGTTCCGGGAACGCCTGGTTTGCCGAGTCACTTAAATTTAAGAAATGAAGGTTACGATATTTTGATTTTCTAATCTTGTTTGGAAACTGCCCTTTGAAATTTTCGGAGGGCAGTTTTGGTTCAAAAACAAATAAATTAACTACAATAGGATTTGAACACAAAGCTCACAGAGATTTTATAATAAATACTGCTTTTGAGTTTCACAAAGCCGCTGACTTATAAAAGTGCTCAGAGTTCGAACTCAAAAAAATTGGAGATATTTTTTAAAAATAATAATTAAATTGCAGGTACAATGTTATCACAATCTGTCTACACGCTCGTGAATGAGCAAAACGGAAATCTGGCTTTCAAACTTTTTGAGTTTGATAACAACAGCTATTTTGACCATATTCAGCGGAATAATTATTTTACTTTAATCCTGATCACTTCGGGAGAAGGCGTTGCGACTGTGGACCTTTGTGATTATAATTTCAAAGAAAATACGATGTTTGCATTTTATCCCTATCAGCCTTTTATGTTGCAGTCTGCAAAACCGATTATGGGAATTTCCATACAGTTTCATCACGATTTTTTCTGTATTTACAGGCATCACAAGGAAATTGCAGCGAACGGAATTTTGTTTAATAATGTCTATCAACAGCCTTTTATTGGTTTGAATGAATTCAGTAAAAGTTCAATTTTAAATTTGATTAACGGAATTGCCAATGAGCTTAAAAACGATGCTTTCAGAAAGGATGAAGTTTTGATTTCTTACTTAAAAATTTTATTGGTTACGGCAACCAGAATTAAACTGGAGCAGCAAACCGTTCAAAATTCTGAAACCACAAATATTAAGCAACAGTTTATTATTCAGGACCTTAAAAACGCGATTGAAGATCATTTCCGTACGAAACATTCAGCGAGTGATTATGCGAATTTACTGAATCAAACCCCGGCTTCATTGGCAAGAATTACGAAGAATCATTTTAATAAAACGCTTTCTGACTTGATTACAGAACGAATCATTATTGAAGCCAAAAGAGAATTATATCTTACGGATAAAACGATAAAAGAAATTGCCTACGAATTGGGTTATGAGGACGAATATTATTTCAGTCGGCTATTTAAAAATAAAACGGATATTTCGCCTCAGATTTACCGAAATACAATTGGTTTCAACAGAGGTGCAGAATCTAATTAAAATGTAAAAATGGACAATTACAATCATTATATGCTTGAATGCATCGAACTTGCAAAACAGGCTTTGGAAAAAGGAAATCCGCCAGTTGGTTCTATATTGGTTTTTGAAGATAAAATTATCGGCAGAGGGATTGAATCAGGAAAATCAAGTGGAGATATTACACAGCACGCAGAAATTTTAGCTGTAAAAGACTCTTTAGCAAATGGTTACAGAAATATTTTAGAGAAATCTGTGATGTTTTCTACTCACGAGCCCTGTATTATGTGTTCTTATCTTATAAGACATCATAAAATTTCAAAATTGGTTTTTGGAGTTTCTGTTCCTTTGGTTGGCGGACAATCTTCTGAGTTTAAAATCCTTGAGACTGAAAATGTTCCGAAATGGGGAAATAAACCTGAAATTGAATCGGGAATTTTACAGAAGGATTGTGAGATTTTGAATGAAAAATTTGCAGAATATCTGTCTAAGCAAAAATAAATTTAACGTAGATAAAAAGCAAAAGGGGCTGTCTCAAAAGTGGGACAGCCTTTTTTATGCAAAAAGGAAAGCTTTCGCTTTCCTAATTGTAGCAAATTGACTAATTTGCTTTGTGTCAATAAAATCAAAGGTAGTCTTTAAAGATTACAATCCCAAAGAAAATTTGCTTTTTCCTCCCAATTTATCAGAGTTGATTGATGAGAAGCATCTTGTAAAAATTGTTTCAAACATTATTGATGGCTTGGATATTAACAGTTTAATCAAAACCTACAAACCTGGTGGCACCTCGTGCTACCACCCGAAAATGCTTTTGAAAGTTTTGATTTACGGATACTTAAGTAATATCTATTCAAGCCGGAAAATGGAACAGGCCTTGAAAGAAAACATCCATTTTATGTGGCTTTCAGCAATGAGTCGTCCCGATCATAATACCTTGAACAGATTTCGTAGTGAACGATTGAAAGGTGAAATTAAAGCCATTTTCACCCAAATCGTTTTGCTTTTGGAAAAGGAAGGTTTGGTGAGTCTGGAAACCACTTTTGTGGACGGTACCAAGATAGAAGCCAATGCCAATCGCTATACTTTTGTTTGGGGAAGGGCTGTAAAAAAACATAAAGAAAGGATTGCTGAGCAACTGGAAGAGCTTTGGAATTATACAGAAGGAGTTGCAAAAGATGAACTTCAAAATACGGAATCTGCTGATTTTAAAAAGGTGGATTCTGAAAAAGTAACCCAAACCATCGAAAAGATTAATGAGGTTTTGAAAGATAAAAAGCAGCTTCTAAAATCCGCCAAAAACTCAATTATGCTAAGAAAAACTGGGCAGTTAATTTAGAAAAATACAAACAGCAGCAAGAAGTATTACAGGGCAGCAATTCTTATTCCAAGACAGATACAGAGGCTACATTTATGAGGATGAAGGAAGATCATATGCGCAACGGACAGCTTAAACCTGCTTATAATCTACAAATTTCTACCAACAGGCAATTTATCTTACATTATTCCATACACCCAAATCCTACAGACACTAAAACGTTATAATCTCATTTACAAGGCTTTGAAGAAAATTACCATAAAGTCCCAAAAGAACTTGTGGATGATGTAGGTTATGGTTCTGAAGAAAATTATAACTTGTTAAAATCTAAGAAAATAAAGGCTTATGTTAAATACAATTACTTTAGAAAAAACCAAAAATCCGGACAAATAACCACCTCCCAAAGCAATCCCAAACTGGCAAAAATTAGAGAAAAGGCTTTCAAACTTCTCAACACCAGGAAAGGCATAAAACTTCGAAAACAAAGATGTCATGATGTTGAACCTGTTTTGCGGAACTCAAACACAACAAAATTTTAAACGATTCATGCTTCGAGGAAAAAATAAGGTCGAGGTAGAAATCGGCATACTAGCCATTGCTCACAACTTAAAGAAAATGTCAAAAGCAGCCTAAAACAAACTATTTTTTGACTTTTTTAGCTTCATTTTTCAAAATTTTTAAAATACAAAACCTGAAAAATCTTTTTTTTCAACTCAACACGAAAAGAGACTGCCCTTTTGAGACAGCCTCTTTCTTTGTAAAATATAAATCAATAATTCAGTAAACTAAAAACTATTTCCAGCCACCGCCTAATGAACGGTACAGTCCGACAATAGCATTCAACTGTAAGGTTTTAATCGTTGCTAAGTCTAATTCACCTTGCAACAAATTACCTTGTGCCGTGATGACTTCTAGGTAATTTGCCATTCCACTTTTAAATAATAACTCAGCATTTTTTGAAGCTTGTTGTAATGTCTGAACACGTTTTTCAGCAATTGAATATTCTTCCTTCAGCTTTTCAATTTTTATCAATTCATCTGAAACTTCTCCAACTGCATTCAAAACAGCTTGACGGAAATGGATCACTACTTTTTCTCTATCGATTTTTGCCAGTTCAACATTAGTCTTCAACTCACCTCTTTGAAAAATCGGCTGCGTAATTCCACCCGCAACCATTCCAAATAGTGATGCAGGAATATTAAACCAATTGCTTGCCTTAAAAGAGTTGATTCCTCCACTTGCGGAAATTGTCAGCGAAGGATATAAATTCGCTGTAGCAATTCCGACTTTTGCATTAGCAACATTTAAGGCAAATTCTGCACTTTTAATGTCAGGTCTGAAGCTTAGCATTTGTGATGGAAAACCTGTATTTAAATTTTCCGGAATTATCATTTTGTCCAAACTGCTCTTTCTATTTATAGCCTTTGGTAAAGTTCCAATTAAAACACTTAACGCATTTTCCTGTAAAGTAATTTGCTGTTCTAGTTTTGGGATAAGCTTTTCTGCATTCAGTTTTTGAGCCTGAGTCTGCTGAACTGCCAAAGAAGTCACCTGGCCGGAATTAAACTGTAAATTGACAATTTTCAATGTGTTTTCATTAAGTTCTAAATTCTTTTTGGCAATCTCCAACTGCTCATCAAGCATCAACAGGTTATAATAACCTTGTGCAATATTCGCTACTAATCTTGTCTGGATTGCCTTTTTTGCTTCTTCAGTTTGTAGAAAACTTGCTAAAGCACCTGCTTTTCTATTTCTGATTTTACCCCAAATATCAGCTTCCCAGAGTACACCAACTCCTGCATTGTAATCCTCAATATGATTGGTTCCCATAAACTGGCTTAAAGTAAAACCGTTCATACTGTTATCAGAGGGTCGGTTTGAACTGGCAGAAACTAACGCTTTTACTTCCGGTAAATTGCCTAATTTAGACTGTTTGTACAATAATTCTGCAGCATCAATATTTTTCAAAGCAATCTGCATATCATGATTTTTTATCAAAGCGGTATCAATCAGATTTTGAACCGTTTCATCTTTAATAAAATCTTTAAACGGAACAGAACCAATATTTACTGAGTCTTGCTGAACAGCATCTGTTCTGAATGATTTCGGTGCCACATCAGGCAATGAAATATCTTTTGAAACGGCGCATCCAACGAGGAATGCACACATTTTCAATATTATAATTAAATTAAATCGTTTCATATAATTTTTATTTAACAGGTTCTTCAACCACATCATCATATTCATCTTCCTGAGAATTTTGAGATAATTTTTCCTGTAAAAAACGGAAAACAACAAATAACACAGGAATAATCAACAATCCTAAAACTACTCCCGAAATCATTCCCCCAGCAGCTCCAATACTGATGGAATGGTTCCCCTGAGCCGATGGACCTGTCGCATACATCATGGGAATTAAACCCACAACAAAAGCCAGTGAGGTCATAATAATCGGTCGAAGTCTTAGTTTTGCGGCTTCGATCGCGGCTTCAGTTAAAGATTTTCCTGCTTTTCTTTTCTGTACGGCAAATTCTACAATCAGAATAGCATTTTTAGCCAATAATCCAATCAACATCACCAACGCAACCTGAATGTAAATGCTGTTGGCAATTCCCGTTAAACCAATCGCCGCAAATACTCCGAAAACCCCAACAGGAATGGAAAGCATTACTGCTAAAGGAAGAATATAGCTTTCATATTGTGCTGCCAAAAGGAAATACACAAACACCATACACAGAATAAAAATAATGGTCGATTGTCCGCCGGAAGCAATTTCTTCTCTTGTCTGACCCGAAAATTCGTAGCTGTAACCTGTTGGTAATTGTTTCTCCGCAACTTCCTTCACTGCATTAATAGCTGCACCGGAGCTGTAACCCGCTTTCGGAATCGCATTGACAGAAATTGAATTAAACATATTATATCTTGAAACAGTTTCGGAGCCATATATCCTGCTTAATTTCACTAAAGTATTAATCGGAACCATCTCTCCATTTTTGTTTTTCACAAAAACCCTGTCGATTGCAGATGGATCGGCTCGGTCCTGAACATCGGCCTGGACAACCACTCTGTAATATTTACCGAAACGGTTGAAATCTGAAGCCTGTGCGCTTCCAAAATAAACCTGCATTGTTTCCAGAATATCTTTTACACTTACGCCCAACTGGTCTGCTTTATCGTCGTCAATATCCAGTTGTAACTGAGGGTAATCTGCATTGAAACTTGTAAATGCGACTTCAATTTCAGGGCGTTTGATTAATTCTTTAATAAACTCCTGAGAAATACCGCTGAATTTATCCAGATTTCCTCCACTTTTGTCCTGTAAAACGATATCTAATGCTTCCACGTTACTGAAACCCGGAACCGTCGGAAAACTGAAAACAAAGAAATTTCCGCCGTTGATCGTTCCCAGTTGACTGCGGATCTCATCCATCAATTTATCGATGTTTTTGAAATCACCACGTTCTTTATTCGCTTTTAATTGAACATAAATAATCCCTTTTGTGGGGCTCATTGAGTTGGTAAGAGCATCGAACCCTGAAATAGCCGTTACAAATCGGGTGGCTTCCAAGGCTTTCATTTTTGTTTCGGCAACTTTCATCACTTTTTGGGTACCATCTAATGTAGTTCCAGATGGTGTATTGACTGCAATGGCAACAAAATTCTGATCTTCTGTAGGAATAAATCCGGAAGGTATTGATCTTACCATTAAAACAGTGGCTAATGAGATCAAAGCTAAACCTCCTAAACTTAACCATTTATGACGAATTAAAAACTTCAATCCACCTACATAACGTTTGGTCAGAGCATTAAAACTGCTGTTAAATCCGATAAAGAATTTTTCTTTAAAACTCTTTTTGGCAAGAGCTTTATGTTCTTCATTCTGAACAGGATGAACACCTTTTAAAAACAAAGCCGCCAATGCAGGACTTAATGTTAATGCATTAATGGCTGAAATGACAATCGCAATCGCCATTGTAAAGGCAAACTGACGATAGAAAAGACCTGTAGATCCTTCCATAGAACCAACCGGGAGGAAAACAGCAGCCATCACCAAAGTAATCGAGATGATTGCTCCTGAAATCTCATGCATTGCTGCGTGTGTCGCTTTTTTAGGTTTCAAATTTTCGTGTTCCATTTTAGCGTGAACGGCTTCGACGACGACAATGGCATCATCCACAACAATTCCGATAGCTAAAATCAGAGCAAATAAGGTTAATAAATTAATGGAAAAACCGAACAGCTGCATAAAGAAAAACGTTCCTAAAAGCGCAACAGGTACGGCAATCGCCGGAATCAACGTTGACCTGAAATCCTGCAAAAACAGATACACAACAATAAACACCAGGATAAAAGCTTCGATCAAAGTACTTTTTACCTGGTCGATGGATTGGTCTAAAGCTCTTTTTGTACTAAAGAAAATCTCGTGTTTTATACCTTTTGGAAAACTTTTCGAAGCTTTATCCATTGCTTCTTTTATGGCAATCTGTGTCTCGTTTGAATTGGCTCCCGACAATTGTAAAATACCAAGAACAACTCCTTTTTTACCACTTAATCGTGTTAAACTATTATAGGAAAAAGAGCCCAACTCTACTTTCGCTACATCTTTCAAACGAAGGACAGACCCATCGGAATTTGATCTTATGACAATATTCTCATATTGGTCAGGTTTTGTCAATTTTCCTTTATATTTAATCACATATTCGAAAACCTCTTTACTGTGCTGTCCAAATTTTCCCGGTGCAGCCTCAAGACTTTTATCCTGAATCGCCTTCATCACTTCGCTCGTCGATACTTTGTAACTACTCATTTTGGAAGGATTTAACCAGACTCTCATTGAGTAATCTTTTTGTCCACCATATAAACTTGCAGAACCGACACCCGGAATACGTTTAAGTTCTGGAAGAATATTAATTTCAGCGTAATTTCCTACGAAAGTCTGGTCGTATTTAGATTCATCTTCAGTATATAAACCAATCCCCATCATAAAGGTCACGTGTTGTTTTGAAGTGGTGATTCCCTGTTGAACCACTTCAGCCGGCAAACGACTCAACGCCTGTGAGACACGATTTTGTACATTGATCGCGGCTTGATCGGGATCTGTTCCGAGTTTAAAATAAACAGAGATTGATAGCGTCCCGTCATTACTTGCCGTAGAGCTCATATAAGTCATATCCTCTACACCATTAATCGATTCTTCCAATGAAGGAGCAACTGAACGGAGAACGGTTTCCGCGTTGGCTCCAGGATATAGGGCACTGACCATTACAGAAGGAGGTGCAATATCCGGAAATTGCTGTACCGGTAGTTTTATAAGACTTATGACTCCCATTATCACCATTATGACGGAAATAACAGTTGCCAAAACAGGTCTTTTTATAAATATTTTGAACATTTTTAAAACTTATTTTTTATTATTTAATTGAGCAATACGTGTTGTTTTCTGTGGATTAATGACTTGGCCTTCCTGTAATCTGTCGAGACCGCTCAATACAATTTGGTCACCCTGATTTAAGCCTTGTTTAATAAGATAATTTGTCCCGCTTTTTCCGACAACATCAAGAGGTGTTTTGGTAACTTTGTTACTTTTATCGACCAAAAAAACAAAGACTTTATCCTGCATTTCCACAGTTGCAGATTGCGGAACCAGAATGGCATTATTATGATTCAATCCTAAACGAAGTTTACCCGTATTTCCTGAGCGTAAGTTTCCGTTCGGATTCGGAAAACTTGCTCTGAAAGTAATGGCACCGGTGTTTTTATCAAACTGACCGTTTATCATATCAACTTTACCTTTGATAGGATAGACTGAATTATCACTTAATACCAATTCAACAAACGGTAGGTTTTTGATTCTTTCAGCGGGAGTTTTTCCTTCGTAATTCGTATTGAAAACAGTAAAATCTTTTTCAGCCAAAGCAAAGTAAACATGCACATCTCTGATATCTGAAAGCTGCGTTAAAGCTTCCTGGTCTGCTGGAGAAACCAGACTTCCCTGTTTTTTAGGAATCAAACCGATATATCCACTCACCGGCGCCTTTACATTCGTATATCCTAAATTAATCTGTGCTGAAGCAACGCTTGCTCTGGCCTGTTCTGCGTTAGCCTGTGCAATTTTGTAAGCTGTTTTGGCTGTTTTCAATTGAAAATCTGCAACCACTTTATTTTGAACCAATGGTGTTAATTTGTCGATTTCCAATTTGGCATTTAAAATAGCTGCCTCAGATGCGTGAAGATTAGCTTTGGCATTATTTAAAGCTTCAATAAAGGGCTGGGAATTAATTTGAAACAAAGTCTGACCCGCAGAAACGTAAGCCCCTTCGTTGACTAAAACTCTCTGGATATATCCGCTTACCTGTGGACGGATTTCTACATCAACCGAACCCTGGACTGAAGCCGGATATTCTACAAAGGTAGTTTCTGAGCTCTCTGAAACGCTTCCCACCGGAACATTTGGTGGTGCATCTGCTGTTGTTTTCTCTGATTTATTTTCACAGCTTACAAGAATTGCAGCCGTAAAAACTACAATCAAAAAATGTCTCGCACTATTAAATTTCTTAATAATGTCTGATGGACTAAAATGATGAATTGCATTCATAAAATTTAAATTTGTAATGTTTTTTATTGTGGTTTAATTACCTAACAGTGTTAAGTTTTCGGACAAAATTTTTTATTTTTTAATCGATTTTGTAATACTTTGAATAGCATCTCGTAGAATCTGCCTGTTGAGGTCATAACTGATTCTTCCGTTCAGATGAATTAAATTAATAGAGATTAAGCCATGAATCATAGACCAATAGGTGTAATATTTTATGCGGACCCGTTCTTCTGAAACATCTTTCTCATTAAAATAAAGTTTAATGATATCACTCAAAATATCGTACAAATTTTCAACCTCCGGCATTGCACATTCGCTTGTGAAACAGACCATATCAACACCGTACATCAACCGATACAATTCCTTATGCGTAAAAGCGAAATCCCAATAGGCGATCCACATTGCCTCGAGTTTATCCTCTGCATTTTCATTTTTATTTCGAGCTTCAATGATTACTTTTGTTAGGATGGCATATCCTCTTTTGGTTAATGCAAACAAAATAGCTTCTTTGTTGACAAAATATTCGTAAATAAAAGGTGCTGTGTATTCAATCTGATCTGCAATTTTCCGCATACTTAATGCTTGCCAGCCTTCATTTTTGGCAATATTTAAAGCTGCTGCCAGAATCTTTTCTCTGGAATCATCTTTAAAGCGCTGAATTCTTTCTTTACTTCCCATTTTTATTGATATTTAAATAGAACCTCTGGTTACGAAAGTCTGCCATCCCCGCAAATGATTAATAAAACGCTCACTCAATCCCCGTTGACGAAGATATTCAGCTGGAACAGGTGTTTTGGGACTCTCATAAAATGGATTGGCTTTTACCTGAAGCGGAAAATCCCGCTGAAGAATTCCTGCCCTTGCAATCAGAACAAAATCGCTACCTTCATCCAATAATTCTACGGCTCTTTGAGCGGTCATTATTTTTCCGGCAACACCAAGACGAACACCTTTTCGGGGAAGTTCCGTAAAGACACTCAGCATTGTTTTTCCTCTGAACTTTCCTTCCTGAACGATCTGTGCAGAATCCCATAACGCCAAATCCAGATAGTCAATCATTTCTTTATCCAGAATCTCAGCAGTGATTTCACGCAATTCTTCCAGAACCAAGCCGTAACGTTCAATCGACAAACGCCAACCGATTTGAAAATCAGGACCGCAGGCTTTTCGAATTCCTTCAATCACTTCAATCGTTAATCGGGCGCGGTTTTCTAAGCTTCCGCCATACTTATCGGTTCGGTCGTTTAAATAAGGCGACATAAATTCCGACAGAATCCAACCGAAAGCCCCGTGAACAGCAACACCATTAAATCCTGCCCGTTCAGCTCTTTTTGCAGCGGCGATAAAACTATCTCGGATTCTTTCGACTTCTTCGGTAGAAATGGCATTAACACCCGGAATAGTAAAACTTGAGGCAGGAGAAGGAATTCCTCCCAATAAAGGATTGGCGCGATGTCCTGCGTGATGCAGTTGTACTGCGGATAAAGCTCCGCCCTCACGAATCGTTGCTGCCATTTGACTCAGACCCGGCAAATGGTCATCGCTAAAAATTCCCAATTGACGTGCAAAAGCGATACCTTCAGCTTCTACGTGGGTGGCACAGGTCTGGATTAATGAATAACCTCCCTGCGAAAGTTGCTGCATCCAAAACTGGTCGTATTCAGATGCTTTACCATTAAATTCACTTTGTTGATTGGTTAACGGAGCCAGCATAAAACGGTTTCTCATCGCAGGACCGTGCAACAAAGTGAGTGGTTTAAATAAATCAGAAACAGACATATCTAATTTTTTTTATTAATATTATTGAGTTAAAAACAGAGCAAAATTAGCTTTGAGCGGTGAGAATTAATTTCATCAGAAGTTCAAAAAACATTCTGTAAAGTTCAATTTTCAAATCACTTAATATCTGTTACAGAATGTTTTAAAGCCTAATTTTAAGCATAAGAAATCTTCACTCTGCAATTTTGCAAAGCTGATTTTTATTGAAAGAGTTTGGAAAAAGGATTATATTAATCTTCTTTAATTGATAGATTATTATTCAGAATAAATAACAGTTCAAGAATTATTTTGGCGGTTGCTCCCCAAACTTTATAACCACTCACTTCATAATAAGGTGTTGTCACCAAATCGCCGGGAATACTGATTTCACTGCAGCCGACAATACTTGGGTCTGAAAAATAATCCAGTTTTAATTCAAAAATTTGCTGAACTTCACGGCAATCCTGAATAAAATCCGGTCGATACGGAAGATATCCGACCACAGGTAAAACATTGAAATCACTCGGACCAATATAAATTTCCGTTAATAATCCTAAAATCTTGACCTCATCAGGATTAATTCCGATTTCTTCTTGCGCTTCACGAAGTGCGGTTTGCACAAGATTTTCATCTGAAATTTCAAATCTTCCTCCCGGAAAACCAATCTCATTGGAATGAAAACCATCGTAAGAATTTCTTAGAATCAAAGGAAAATAAACTTCATTATCGATTGGATATAAAAGAATCAGTACAGCACTTTTCCGAGTTTTCTCTGTAGGCTTTAAAGTCAGATATTTTGCAGAAAGAGCTTCCATTATTTGATGTGCTTTCTCTCCTGGAAGTTCTTTTCTAAGTTTTTTCTGAATCTTTCCAATTGATAGAGAAAAATTTTGCTTTTTCATAATTTCAATTTTAACCGATTAAAAAAGTCGGCTAAATCCACTATTAGTAGATAATAGCCGGCTCGTCATCTCAGAATCCACAGGAAACATCCGAACAGGATTCTCCGTTGGCAGATTTAGGGATGAACATTGTTGTCAAACTTTCCTCAACAATTTCTTTTAAACTTTCAAAAGGCTGAAAACCGTGGGTAAGAATTTTAACTGCTCCATTTTCCAAAGTCAGTAAAGTTGGAAATCCTTTTACACCTAACTGTTTGCTGAATTGAAAGCCTTGGTTAGTTTTCAATTTCATCTCTTCCGAATGGTAACTTTCCAGAAAAACGTTCTTTTGAACTCCTATTTCTTGTGCTAGTTGTGCTAAAACCTCATCATTCGTAATGTCTTTTCCTTCCACATAGAATGCTTTCTGCATCAAACTCAAAAATTCGAAATCTTTCTTCGGTAAAAATCCTTGAACGACAAGTAATGCTCTGCTTGAAGGCTCTGTATCATAATGAAAGCTGTCAGAGACAAATTTCATCGAATGGTCGAAATACTGACCGCTGCGAAGGTTTACATTTCTCCAGTGATATTCAAGGAAATCTTTATACTCCTTAGTCACTTTTTGTTTGCTTCCAGGTGCAAAACCACCTGAAATAATTTGTAAATCAATATTTGGATAACTTTCTTTCAGTTTTTTCATCACCGGACTAAAACCGTAACACCACGAACACATCGGGTCTGTAAAATAATACAATTTCATAATTTTAAATTTTAATTGTTTTAAATTTCTTAGACAAAGTTCGCTTTGTTTCGAATGAATTGATTTCTCAAAAAGTTCAAAAACTATCGTGAAAAGTTTAGTGTTATTTTGTGCTAAAGTTGTTGCTGCAACTGTTTCGGTGTATTTCTGTATTTCTGTTTGAAAGATGCTATAAAATGGGCAGGAGTTTCAAAGCCAACTTCGTACGCTATTTCGGTAACGTTCTTTTCTGAGTTCTTTAATAATTCATAAGACTCTTCCAATCGGCGTTGCATAATCCATTTTCCGGGATTTGTTTTGAAGGTCTGCACAAATTTTCGTTTAAACGTTGATAAACTACAGTTTGCAAGAAAAGCATATTGCTCCAAGGAAATATTTTCTTTGTAATTGTTCTGCATCAAAACCACCAAATCAGGATTTTGATGGGTATCAAGACTACGCAATCTTTTTTCAAAATGATATCCATTGGGAGCCGAAATCAGAACTTGAAATAATTCTCTGATTTTAAATGGTAATAGAACCTGTAACCGTTCTTTATCCTCATTTGATTCAAAATAAGATTTAAATTGAGTAATGACAGAATTCATTAATACATCTTCCTCCAGCAATGCAATATCTCCGTTTAGACAGTCTTCAACTTGTATCTCAGCAGTATTTTTACAATCAAAAATTGTATCGATTTGAGATTGGAGCCAAGTATCAGAAAAGAAAATAATAATCGATTCATACCCTTTTTCTTCATCTTCAATTTTGTCGGAAACCAGATAAGAACCTTTTTTCATAAAAAATCCGGAACCTGCCGGAACAATTCTCTTCATTCCACAACCCAAAATCTCTTTTGTACCGTGCAGAACAATGCTGATCATATTCATATGAACGCACATATTAGCTCTGATGATTTCCTGACGTGTCTGATAATGCATCATCTGAATATCGTCATTCCACGATAAAACCTTGGGATTTTCTTTGATAATCTTACTGCAATTGAGATTGTTCATTGTTCAATAATTTTCTTGCTGTGACCGGTAAAATTGATAAATTTAAAACTGATATAAAATGGACAATTTTTACTTCGTAATGGACAAATTTTTATTAAACTTGAAAAGAGATGCATTGATATACATCTCTTTTTTATTAATTTTAATTACCGCTTATTTCAATTCAGTGCTTAATTGGGCAACATTTGAATCTTCTTTCTCAGCATTAAAACGATCCAGAAAATCAAGATATAAGGGTACACTTCTTTCTACCCATTCTTCTGATGGCTCGAATGTCATTCCGTAGTAAGCAAAATGTGGTTGGTAATCTGCTTTTATCCAATCAAACATTGCTTCAAAAGGATGGGTAAGATCCTCAAGATTAAATTTCAAGGGTGTTCCGCGTTGTAAATGTTCTTCTTTTAAACCTAATGAAATCGCCAAAGCCACTTTCTTCCCTCCAAATTTAAAACCGCTTGAGCTTCCGTATGCCCAACCGTGTGTAAGAACTTCGTCAAGCCACTTTTTTAATAATGCAGGAGCGTAATACCAATAGTATGGGAATTGGAAGATAATATGGTCGTGTTCTTCAATTAGTTTTTGTTCTGCAGCAATATCAAGCTTCTGATCAGGATAAACTTTGTGTAATTGGTGTATGTGGAATTTCTCTGGATATTTTTCCAGTTCTGTAAGCCATCGTTTGTTAATTACTGAATTATCCATATTTGGATGCGTGATGATAATCAATGTCTTTTTCATTTTAAAATTAAGTATTTAATTAAGTTTTGATGAGACAAAATTAGGTCAGGATTTGATGCTACTATTTCATCAGAAGTTCAAAAACTATCGTGAAAAGTTCAGAGTTATTGATTATTGAAATCTATAACTGCTATTGTAAAAAATTCTCTTGCAACCTTTAAAATTCAGAAATTTTAATTTGACCTAAAATGGACAATTTTCACATTAGAATGGATGAAATTTCATTGAGTTTGAACCGATTTTCATTAAAAATATTAACTAAGTTTACTACTCACAATAATGCTATGCGACTACGTTTTATAATACTTATATTTCTCTGTCTGATTTTTAAAACTTCAGCTCAAACTCATACCAATCTTTATCAAAAAATTATCGATTCGGTTTATGAAAAGAATCCTGAAATGATTGGTGTTTTGGTACACATTGAATCTCCTAAAATTTCCTGGAGCTATGCTAAAGGCTTCGACGGGAAAAACTTAAAACAAAATTTGAATGTACGACAGCCGTTACTGATTGCGAGTACCACCAAAACATTTATGGCGGCAACGATACTTCGATTGGCAGAAAAAGGTAAGTTAAATATTAATCAAAATATAAAAAACCTAATTACTGAAACATCAAGAATGCAATTGACGAAGGCAGGATACAATTTAGATTCTATAACCATCCGTCATTTGCTTTCTCATACTTCTGGAATCAGAGATTATGTTGATGAGGGTTATTTCACTTATATCAATGAAAATAAACAACATCAATGGACAAGAGAAGAACAGATTGAAAGAGCAGCAAAATTGGGACATCCTTTAGGAAAACCTGGAACAATATTTCATTATGCAGACATCAATTATGTTTTGCTTTCTAAAATTATTGAGCATTTTACGAATGAACCGTTTTACACATCAGTTCGGAAATTATTAATGTTCAAAAAGAATCATTTAAACAATACCTGGTTTATCCAGCTGGAAAAACAGCATAAAAATACTTTACCATTAGTTAATCAATACTGGAGTCATTTTAACTGGAATATTAAAGATCTGAATCCTTCGTGGGATTTGTATGGCGGTGGCGGATTGGCTTCTAATGTAGAAGATATGGCTCGGTTTTATCAATTACTTTTTACCGAAAAAATTATTAAAAACAAAGATATTTTAAAGCTAATGTCTACGAATGTTCCGCCAGATTTTACAACTAATTATTGTTTGGGAATTCGTAAAATTAAAGTCGGGAATATTATGGGATACAATCACGGAGGTGGTTTGGGCACCGATGCAACTTATTTTCCTGAACTGAATACAACTATTTCGATTGCTTCTGTTGAAGCTGATAAAAGAAATGTTGCTTTGCAGATGAGGGATGTTTTGGTTAAGAGGCTAAAGAAAGAAATGTAAATAAACTATAAAAACTTGACACAAAAAAACTAAGACAGTTATACATTTAAATATATAGAATCAATTAAATACAAATTAAGGATGTTGTTTCTTAGCTTACTCTATTTAAAATATAGATTTATTTTTCAGGTAAAATATAGTCTAATACATTAGTGTTTGTTACGAAAGAGAAAAAACTGGACCCCAAACGTACAGTTTTCGAACACTTTTATAGAAGATTTAATAAAACTTGCAGAACTTGAGCACCTATAATTATTAGGTATATTCAGAGTTTATCTTTCTAACAAAATCTTGTAAATAATGCTCGTTTTCACAAGCTATGATTTGTCTGCTGTAATCATAATTTGCTTTATTAAGGAAGTAAACGTGATTACTGGTAACGCGATGAATTCCGGGAGGTCTTGGCAGGGATTTCAGTTTAGAAGAACTAAAATGGAGGTATAACTTACTGGTTAATGGCAAACCAATATAGACTCTATCTAGTGCATCAGGGTTGAAATAATTATTGATGCGGCCGCGCATGGTGGCCGCTCCAAAGTCCGGTAAAATGAAATAATCATTTTCATTTTCTGGTATATCAACAGAAAGAATGAGATCACCCATTGCATTGATTACATCGTGAGCAAATTTAATATAGTCAAGGTTGTTGCTATATTTTACCTCATCATTGAAATCAAAGTGTCTTTTATATGCCGATTTTAATTCCTCGGTTCCCATCTCCATTATAATCTTCATTCCATTTTTGAGTGCATTATCTGTTTCTCGCTTGCGGTCAGGAGTTCTTAATTCTGCAATAAGGCCATAGCCTGCCAGATAAAGAAGAGCTTCATGGGAATCATCATCCAGCTTATCCGTTTCTACCAATTTCTTTACAATTTCTACACAACTCGGAAAATCCTTTTCAAAATTTTGATTCAACTCTTCTTCAATTGTGGAGTAATCATATTCATCACTTATTGTACGTTTTGTGTTCAGATTCTTTTCACTAAAAATACTTTTTGTAGTGTTCTTTTTAAAGTGACGGTTTTGGTTTTTATCAAAAAGATAAATCTCCTTCTTTTCTTTATTGAAGAAATTTTTTATGTGCGCTTGCGAAATATAATGGTGGTTCTTTGGTATACTCATAAATAGTTTAGTCTTTTCTTTACACCGATTTTTATTAGGTTGTTATGTTTTGGGAGACTTCCCTTTTATAGGAGTTAATAATTATCTCACTTACATCTTCTTCTCCTTCTAATCAATAAATTATACTGCTTTGTTGTTCAATAATAAGTAGAATTGCCAACCAAAAATATACTTATTTTTCGTAATATAGTGGCACAAACTAATAAATGATGAGCACATCAGAGCAACATGTACTTAATTTTTGGAGAAATGTAGAGGTTTTCGATCTTCCTCAATTTAATAAAGATAGTTACCCACTAATAGAAAATAGCCCTTTGCCTTGGCTACAAGGAGAACGACCTGCAAAGAAAAATTACGTTTGGCAATACACTTTACTTTTTGGAAAATTAGAGAAGAAAAAAGTGATAGAAAAGATTGATGCCTTATTAGAGGTGAAAAATGTTCAGGCAGATTGGGAGCAACAGGTAAGCGGGGATACTTGTCTTGCTGCGATTCTTCTTGATGCCGAAGGCAGACCTGATGAAAGAAGCTATGTGCTTGCATCCTATATCGCCGGGATGCAAGCGCTGGCACAAAACAAAAATTGCGAGCTGGTTTCATCATTGCTTAACACAGTGCAAGCAGATTTTGAACTCCGTTACAACATTCCTCCTATTCCTGAAAAGATAACTGATGAAGATGAAAAGGCTGCAAGAAAAGGAAAGGTTGTAACAAGGGAACTGTTGCATCATGAACTGGATTACTTGCAAAAACAAATACGGACTTGGAATGAGGAACCTATTAAAATATTTTTATTAGCAAAAGAAGTTCACAAGAAAAGTAAACCGGAAGTCAATTTTCTAAACAGTTTTTATTTAGATGATCTTAATTACTTGTGTTCTTTAGACCCAGAAAATTACAATGGATCATTACAGGAATACCTGAATTCCCAAAATAACGAAAGCCAAAGAAAAGATGTTTTAGCTGATCGCAAATATTTTTTCGATTGTATTCATCCTAAAAATATGTCTGCCGGGAAATGGCCTTCCTCACCGTCTTATAGTCTTTACACTGCGCAAGTTGCTGCGGTAAACAATTTGTTTTCTTCTATTGAAGAACATGGCGGAATAAAAGGTATCAATGGCCCTCCAGGAACAGGAAAAACAACTTTATTGCTTGATGTTGTGGCCGAAGTGATTGTCAAAAGAGCCAGACAAATGATGAAATTAGGATGTGATAATATTTTTCATAAGAAGTATGAGAAAATAGAAAAAGATGAGGGCTTTGCCGGCTATTTTCATCTTCACAAGAGCCTGCTTAATAGGTATGGTATTGTAGTAGTCAGTAATAATAATGCGGCAGTGGAAAATATTACCAAAGAACTACCTTCTCTGAAGAAGATAGACAGCGAGGCTTTTCCCCAAGCAGCATATTTTACGGAGCAGGCACAGAATTTAACAGAAAACCCTAATTGGGGAACGTTAAGCGCTGCGTTGGGAAATGCAGAAAACAGAAAGAATTTCAGAGATGCTTTCTGGAAATCTGACGCAAACAAAAACTTTATTGGCTTTCATGATTTACTTTACAACGTTTATCAAAATAAAGAAGATAATCAGAGCGGAATACATCTTGCAAATTTTGAAGCAACCAAAGAGAAGTTGACTGTTCTTTTGAAAGACTTTGCGGTATTTCAACAAAGAGCAACAGCATTTCATGATGGTTTGATGAAGTATCAAAAAGATGTAAAAGAAAAAACCGGCCTGGAACGGGAAGTAATTTCATTGGATGCTCAAAAAAAAGTGTTGTCAGAAAAAAGCACTGCATTTGGACAACAAATAACGGAGCGAGAATCGGCTATCCAGAATTTGCAAACCAACCTTCAATTATTGCAAAACACAAAACCTTCATTATTCTTTTTCCAAAAATTATTTAAAACGTCATCTTATCAGCAATGGAATATGAAGGTTGAACAGTATCTTGATCAGTATGACCAGTTGCAATCACAATACAAAACCCTTCGCATAGAACAGCAAGAATGTGAGACAGAATTATCAATAGTGCAAAACAAACTACAACAAATCTCAAAACAATTAGATTCGTTAAAACATACTATCCAACTCTATCTTAATAAGCGGAAAGAGCTTCATACTTTTTACCGTATTGAATACAAAAATCTAGTAGATACTGATTTTAGTTTTCTGCCAATGAGTGAGCTGCAAAAAAGGATGCCCTATCACTCTGCGCAAATTGCACAATTGAGAAGCAAAATATTTCTATTAAGCATAGAGCTTCATCAACATGCAATTATGGCAAATGCCAAATATGTACGCAATAATCTAAATCTCTTTTTTGAAATGCTTTCTGGCTACACAAGTGTTCAAGAGAATATTGTTAGCAATTTATGGAGTACTTTCTTTTTATGCGTACCCGTTGTATCCACTACTCTCGCTTCAGTTAGCCGTTTATTCCCGAATAAAGAAAAAGATCAAATCGGATGGTTATTGATTGATGAAGCCGGACAGGCAACTCCACAATCGGCAGCAGGCATCATTTATCGTTCTAAGCGATGCGTGATTGTTGGTGATCCTTTACAGGTTGAACCGGTCGTAACCATTCCGAAAAACTTGGTCTATAAACTCATGCAACAAGAGAAGGTAGATCAAATATGGTCGCCCGTGCACACTTCTGTGCAACAATTAGCAGATCGAATCTCGGAAAAAGGAACCTATATGCCGCTTGCGAATTCGGATGAAAAAATATGGACAGGCTTTCCACTTCGTACCCACCGAAGATGCGATAACCCGATGTTTGATATTGCGAACAAAATAGCTTATGACGGGCAAATGGTAAAAGATACCGAAGATGATACCATAAATAAATTTATTGGAAACTCTACTTGGTTTCATGTGGAGGATACAACCTTGGTCAACAAACATACACTCAAAGGTGAGATTGAATTGCTGAAAATAAAAATACAGGAATTAAGAGGTGAAAAATACCAGGGTGAAATTTTTATTATTTCTCCTTTTGCTTTGGTCGCCGGCTTTTGTGAATGGGAGTTTAAAAATGATCCAAAAATATCTTGCGGAACCATTCATAGATTTCAGGGCAAGGAAGCGGATGTTGTATTCCTTGTTTTGGGTAGTGATCCAAAATCTCCGGGAGCCAGAAACTGGGCTTCCCAAAAACCCAATATGCTCAATGTGGCCCTCACCCGTGCAAAGAAACGAATCTATGTCATCGGCAATAAAAACTTATGGGGACAATGTGACTTCTATAAAGATATGCATAATGCCTTGTAAATTTGGAAAATACACTTTAAAGAAATTAATAAAACTAACCATAAATGTTAGGTAGTAACTTTAATCAATAACAATCCAAATTAATTACGGAAAACCACAACCTTAATAGCATTAACTTTTATAAATTGGTTTGAAGTATAATGTTAAAGAGACTTCTATCGATACTAAAAATGTGATAGATAAGAACAGAAAATAATCTAATAACTCGAAATATCATTATGAGAATATCATCAGTTACAATAAGGGGCTATAAATCATATGGTTCTAAAGGAGTAACCATTCCTTTACAGGATAAGCTGGCCGGCTTTATTGGTTTAAACAGTGCCGGAAAGACTTCCGCATTAGAAGCACTTAGAAAGCTTTTTGGATCATCTTTGATGGAACGGGAAATATTCGCATCAGACTTTCACATAGGAAAAGATGAAATGCCTAAAGATATTACAGAAAGAGAACTTTCTATTGAAGTAAGAATTGATTTTCCACCAGATGGAGATGATTCAGTTCCTCATTTCTTTTCAGATATGGTAGTGGACGATACGGATGAAGATCCTTATTTACGGATACGACTTGAATCAAGCTGGAGAAAATCAGAATTGATACCGCAAGGAGAAATAGATGTAAAGACTTATTTCATCAACGTAGCACAAGGCGAGCCGGAAGAGGCAGACACAAAGAAAATTTTTCCAAGTCGTCTCAGAGGTCTTATTCAAATACATTATGTCCCTGCAATCCGAAAGCCAGGTGAACAACTAAAGTACGCCTCCGGTAGTATACTGCACCGGCTATTAAAAAAAATCAATTGGAAGGATGATTTCAAAGAAAAATTTGACACCAAAATAAGCGAGATAAATGATGCCTTCAAGGGATTATCAGAGTTTAATACTATTCAAACTTCCATTGCTTCCTTTTGGCAAAAATTTCACAAAGATGAACGTTATAGCGAAACAACACTAAGCTTTGGAGGAAGTGACCTTGACTCCATTCTAAAAAAACTGGAAATATCCTTTAGTCCTACAGGTACGCACAAACCATTTGGTATTGATGAATTGGGTGAAGGTTACCGTTCCCTATTTTATCTGACTCTGGTATGTTCGTTACTGGATGTAGAAGAAGCGTTGTCCAAAGAAAAAGATGAAGAAACGATCGGAACAACAAGACCATTACTTACTATTTTAGCTATTGAAGAACCGGAAAACCACATTGCCCCACAGTTGTTAGGAAGGGTAATTAAAATTCTTAAATCGATTTCAGAAAAAGAAAATTCACAGGTATTACTATCATCTCATACGCCTGCAATAATAAAACGGCTTAAACCCGAACAAATCCTTCATTTCAGAATCACAGATGTTTATGAGACAGAAGTGAATCAAATCAAGCTTCCGGAAAAGACGGACGAAGCATACAAATATGTAAAAGAAGCCGTTCGTAACTATCCTGAAATTTATTTTGCCCGATTGGTCGTTATTGGTGAAGGTGATAGCGAAGAAGTGATATTCAACAGATTGATGAACGTTATGGATGTAGACTTCGACGACAATATCATCACTTTTGCACCATTAGGCCATCGGTTTGTGAATCATATTTGGAGATTGTTGGATGCTTTACGTATTCCTTATATAACGCTTCTGGATTTAGATAGTGAAAGAGAAGGCGGCGGCTGGGGACGAGTAAAATATGCACTTCAACAACTTTTACAAATTGGAGTTAAGAAGGAGAAGTTATTAAGTATAGAAGGGGGTGCCATAATGACGATACAGAAACTTAAACAAATGCACACTTGGGATTTAGTGCATGCTAAAGCTTTACAAGGATGGATCAGACGACTAAAAAAGTATAATGTTTTTTATTCTGCCCCGCTCGATTTAGATTTTTTAATGCTTATGCATTACCCTGAATTTTATAAAAAGGCTATTCCAAAAGGAGGTGGCCCTCAAATCCCTGATAAAGATGAAAAACCAGAAGAATTTGAAGAAAAATTAACAGGGTCAATACAAGCCACATTGAAATCAAAAAAAGCAACTGGTTACACCTATTCCGAAGAAGAAAAAGAATTAATGATTTGGTATAACTATCATTTTTTAGGAAGAGGAAAACCAACAACACATATTCAAGTACTATCATCAATGAGTAATGAGGAAATTGAAGAATGCTTACCGCCTGTATTTACTGAAATTTTTGAACGTATAGCTTCTATTCTAAATACACATTAAGAATATGAAACGAATTAAACCAGAGTTATGGGTACCTGCTGATGATATGCAGCTTGAACCAAGTGCCCTTGAAATTGCCAAGACTTCTGAAAACCATTTGGTCGTTGCAGGCCCGGGAGCGGGAAAAACAGAGTTGCTGGCTCAAAAAGCCTGTTATCTTCTGCAAACCAACACTTGTCCATTTCCTCATAAAATCTTAGCTATCAGTTTCAAAAAAGATGCAGCGCATAATCTAAAAGAACGGGTCCGCCACAGATGTGGAGACGAACTTTCAAAAAGATTTGATTCATTAACTTTTGATTCATTTGCCAAGCAGCTATTAGACAGGTTCAAACAAGCATTACCTAATAAATATAAAATTGTCAATGAATACAAAGTTGAACCCAAAGAGCAAATTATTTTGAACTATTATCAATCAGAAGATATCGATTATTTCAACAGTACCGATAGGAAATGGCTACTATCATTGCATACTGTTCAGTTACCACATATCATTACTAATTCTGCAGAGGCTATCAGAGATCGGGCATGGAATAAAATACTACAATCAAGTCCTGCGCCATTATCTTTTCCCATGATAATGCGAATGGCTGAACTCATTGTCAATTCAAATCCTAAGATTAAACAATACTTGCAACAAACCTACAAGTATATTTTCCTTGATGAATTTCAGGATACAACAGATATGCAGTACGAGTTATTTAAAAGTTGCTTTCTGGGAAGTGACAGCTTTTTTACCGCAGTTGGCGACGACAAACAAAGAATTATGATATGGGCAGGGGCAAGAAAAACGGTGTTTGATGATTTCATTAAAGATACTGGAGCAGCTCGCGTTCCACTTACCATGAATTTTCGATGTGCGCCACGATTAGTCCATCTGTTAAACTATCTTACTGAACATTTGCTTGGTAAAAAAGATTTTGCCAACCCATCACCCAAATGGCACCTTGATCAAGGTGAGTGTTTTGTTTGGGCATTTGAAAATCCTCATGTAGAAATGGAAGTGCTCTTCCAAGACGTATCAAGGTGGGTGAAGGATGATGGCTTAGATCCAAGAGATATCTGCATTCTTGTGAAGCAAAACCTGTCCGCCTATGCAGGGCAATTAATTGACTACTTTAACGAAAATGGAATAAATGCTCGGGATGAAAGTAGATTTCAAGACATTCTTACGCAGGAAGTCTGCCTGTACATCATAAATATGCTTTATATAATTTTTGACAGGAAAAACTTTACAGCAAAGCAAGATGTCTTCGATTTCTTAAGTAACCTTCGAAGTGAAATGGAAGATGAGCAATTGCTAAAATTAGAAAATGATGTATTTCAATTTCTAAAAGAATTAAGAAAAGAATACGCAAACTCTTCTTTAACGGAGGATAGTATTAAAACATTGGTCACCACAATTATCACATTTGCAAACAAAGACCGAATAATCGCCTACTACCCTAACTACGGTAATCTACACGAACTGGACACTTATATAGAAATAGTACAAGATGAATTAATTAATAATTATCTTGTTTCAAATGATATTATTTCCTCATTGAACAATCTTGTCGGGAAAGATACAATTTCGGTAATGACAATTCACAAAAGCAAAGGTTTAGAATACCACACAGTCATATTCATCGGTCTTGAAGATGGTGCTTTTTGGTCATTTCAACGTCAACCTGATGAAGATAAATGCACATTTTTTGTAGCTCTTTCAAGGGCGAAAGAACGAGTTGTGTTTACATTTAGTGGTATTAGGGAAAATGGTCGTTTTGGTATGCAGCCCCAAACATATAAAAACATAAGAGTTCTTTTTGATGGACTACAAAATTCTGGGATAGTAAAGATGAAAAAAAGAAAACTTTTATAGAAGGTAATAACCCTGAAGATTTGATTCTTGTTCTATAAAATAAACTTAGTATTGCATTAAAAAAGAACGTTTAAATTAAACGCTCTTTTTTATTTTTTATATGGCCCTTGCGAAACTATGGAGAAGAGAGATAGTGTCTAGCGCTTCTTATACCGTAATTACGAAAAAAAATTTGGGTACATATGCCGTCGAGTTTCATATCATTCTAAAAATCCCTTTTATGAAATAGAATAGTCCAAGATTTTCGCTCTAATGAGGTTAGAGCGAAAAGAGGTTTATTACTCAAAAATTTCGCAAACTTGCGCAGCTTAATCTTATAAAGTCGTATTAAAGTGACGCATTTATTCTTTCTTGCTGAACATAATCACATCTTAATTTCAGCCATTCAAAATGTTTCTTTTTAAATTGTCACTGTTGAGGTAGAGTCCAAATATTCTTTATCAGTCATATTTTGTTTTATAATGTATATTAAAATTCAATCTATTTTTCAATTTTAAACAATGGATTTAACAAATTAGATTGACCTACTCCCCATTCATAATATTTCTGTTGATTTTCTGTGTACAAATTGTTTTCAAGAAGGAATCTTTTTCTTTCATTTAGATAATTTAATATTCGTTGTGATTTTTCAAAGTTTTCTGCATCCATTATCAATTTTTCAATCTCCCTTTTTTCATCTTCAATCTTTTTTTGTTTCTCTTTCTCCTGCTCTCTGATAGTCGCTTGTTTTCTCCAACTTTCTTTTAGCTCCAAATGATATTCATGTGAATACTTCGCATAAAGTTCAATATATGCCACAACACGAATTAATTTTTCTTCAATGGCAGAATACGGTGTATCTTTCCATTCTTTACGGTTCCATGTATCTTCATACATTTGGACACACAAGAATTCTGTCATCACAAAATCTCTTGAACTATACTTACTATCATCATTCGTTACATACTTTCCCACATTTCGAATACTTAAATAAATTTCTCGATCTAAAATTTTAATAATGTTTTGATCATTAATGTCAAAACCGAAATTATGCCCTCTGAATTCAATTAGTTTTACCAGAAAATCCACAATAAGCAGTGTTCTAGCTAAATACTTCTTATCTACTGCTATGGGTACAATTAATTTCTTCCTTGCTTTTTTTTCCCAATAGTTCTCGGCGGACTCATACCAATCCTTAGTATTTGATGTAATCTCGTGAGGGTTCGATAACCTTTTTAAAAACTTTATTGGAGCACCTTTATAATTTTCGATCTCCTTTATTCTGTCTTCAATTTCTTGTCTAGGTATGGTTTTAAACATAATAAATTCTAAGTTTATATTAACAATATTATAGTTTTGAAATCGTGAGTTATTTTATCCCATTTTAAACAATTACTCTTTCTATCATTTTCACATAAGTCTAGATTTTTTTATCTTTTCAGTATCTTCTGTACGACGGTTATTTGATCTTGTCTATAGGTATAATTATTGTTAAACCTCTAAATGCAAAATACCCCGTCCTATGTCCTTTCGAGATTTTTCAGATTAAATATATTAATAGTTTCTAAAACAGAAATCATTTCAACTCATTTGCAGTTACCGATTAAAGCTATTGCGAATCAGTTCGTGAACATCAGATAGTTTATAATACAGTTTTCCGCTAATTGTATAATAAGGAAGTTTTTTCATAGACCGATATCGCTGTAAGGATCTTGAACTAATTTTAAGCAATTGTAATACATCCTGATTGTCGAGTAGCTGCTCTCCATCGATGGCTGTCAATTCATTCTGCTTTGTATTTAATTTCTCGTGAAGAATATCAAATCGACTCATGATTTTCTCCATCCATCTTATAAATTCTGCTCTTTCAATATTCATTTTTAAACTATTTAAAGGTTACAAAAAGTGGCTTTACCAAAAGCTAACATTCTCCGGTTCTAAATATTGCTTTACAAAATTGACATAGTTCATCGTAAAAAAGTCACTACTTTATCGTAATACCGATAAAAAAATTAAATATTTTCACTGTCAATAAAATACTGGTTGAGATTATCCGTTAGTAATTGAAGAAATTTAGTCGTTCCACTTTTTCGGCTTCTGATTTCAAATATCGTTTTATGGTAATTACCTAGATCAATTTTGAACGTCTTTTCAGTAAACTTCATAATTTCACTCAGTTCGACATTACCTCCGTTGAAACAACGCATTTTATGCAGTCCGTAGATCAATTCAATTAAGGAAACCTTTGTTGCAGACCATACGATATTTTGATTTTCTAATTGATTAGCAGCAATACTATCGACAGTCTTTGATGTCATACGCTTATAAAACATTTCCAGTTTCTCGTATGCCAAAATTTGTGCTACCTGATGATCATGCGAAGTGGTAAACGACTCATCGTAATTATAAAATGTCTGCGGCATTTTCATTTTTATATCGAAAGAATTCCTTACAAAATACTTATGATCCATATAAGTAGCTTTCCTTCGACAGTAGCTGTAAAACTCTGCATTTTCCTCATAAAATGCATTGAGTTTTTCAATTTCATTTTCGTAATATTTTCGTAATATCTTTTGGCCTGCTATTGGGCGACATGTTTCCACGTTTAGTACAGTTGAATGATAGATATAAAGAGAAATAAACTGTGGTTTCATTTGTTTAAAGAAATAGATCTCCTCAGCAATATTTCTAAAATTATATTTTGAAATCAATATTTTGAGATGCCTTGTTACTTCATCGATTTCCATTAAACTCAGTTCTGAAATTGCAATAGTCTCTTGTTCCTCTAATTCAATTTCACTGAGTCTCTGTTTAAGTTTCTCAAGCATTTCTGCGATCTGTTTAAAGATATCAATTTGTTCCATGTCCCTTTTTTAAAGGAAATTACAAACTTTCATTCAAACAGTAAAAAATTACAATTTTAAAAATCAAATATCTGAATTTGCTATTATGCCTGACTTAACAGCCAATTAATAAATCGCTAATTATATAGTATAACCGATTTCTTCCTTTCTTTTCTTAATATAATCTTTAGGGCGTATTCCGTTTATCTCATAAAACAGGGCTGAAAAGTTCTGCCTTGCTGCAATTCCGCATTCTTCCGCTAAAGCCTCTATCGTATAATTTAAGTATTTCTTATTGGTATTCAAAAGATTAGTAATGTAATTGATTCTGAGTTCTGCCATGTAACGTGTAAAGCTCATCCCTTTATTTTCATTGATTAAAATAGATAAATAATGAGAGTTCGTTCCCAGTTTTGTTGCTACACTTTTCTGAGTTAACCCTTTCTTGGTAAAATTTAAAGTCTCTTCGAAGACCTTTAGCTTTTCAAGTAATTCTTCAGTTAATTCAAGTGATAAAGATGTCTTTCGTATGGGAATATCATGAAAAGTTTCTTTATCATTTCCTAGTTTACTGCTATTAAGTTTTTGTTGTAACGTTTCATACTGAATCTTGATCTTACGATCATGATAGAAGCGAATACAGAAAATAATGATAATCACTGCCGAAATTCCAATGAGAACAAGCGCATTATGTAATTTCCTCTTTGCCTTTCTCTCCAGACTCTCTTTTTCTTTTTTCAAAGATTTTACATCGTATTCTTCAGAGATTTTCGAAGCAATGTATGAAAAGTCTTTATTGATCATACGATCAGCTTTTAAGAGCTGATTGGTATAATACAACTGCTTCTGAACATTATCTGTTTTTGAAGCATCATTGATAAGATAACTATAGCAATCCGCTGCCTCTGGCAAAATAAACTGTTGTTTGCTAAATATGGAATCGATTTTGATGAAATTTCTCATTGATTTTTCAATTTCATTTTCTGCAAAGTACATCTTTCCAAGATGAAGGTAAATAATTGAGCAGGTGGCAAAGTCATTTCTTTTCACTATTCCGGGTAATGCATTTGTAAAGTTTCTTTTTGAATTTTTGTAATCTTTCTTATTAAAATAAACGAGTCCTTTACATTTTAGAAAATAGCTATTTTCCAGAAAGTAATCCTGCTTATTCGCTGTATTTTTAAGTCCGAGGTTAGCTAAGCTATCAACCTTATCAAATTGATCCAGATATTGATAGGCAACAGCCAATTGATGTAAACTGTTATAATAGCCTTTTTTATAATTATATACTTCATTTTGATGCAGTTTTTTTTCTAACGAGGATTGGTAAAAGTGTGTACAATCTAAAAAATGCTGCAATGCTTTTTCGTAGTACCCAAGGTGGCTTTTAACAATTCCTATGTGATAGATTACTTTGTATTTATGATATTCGTCTTTAGAATTTTCAGCAAATTGGTATGCTTTAAGATATTGATCTAAAGCAGGTTTATATTTTCTTAAATTAAAATAAAATAGAATTCCTTTACTAAGATAAGCCCTACTTATTTCAGCAGAATCATTCAAAGCAATGGCTGCCTGAATCGTACTGTCGGCATATTTAAATTTTTTATCCAGTGATATGCAATATTGACGGGCGTCACGGTATCCCTGAACAAGTTTTTCCTGGTTATTCTCCTTTTTAGCTTTATTAATGTACAATTTAACGAAAGGAAGCGCTCTCCGATCGTCATTTAACATTTTTTCATAATTCTTTCGAATATCGCCGTATGTTTCAGCACTGTTTTTTTGAGAATATACCCACAGTGAAAACAGCGAAAATACAAATAGGAAATATTTAAACTTTTTCATAGCTCTTTATATTAACCACACCTTTCAAAAATAGCCATTTTACAACGTAATAATTCCAATTTTATAGAATTACAGCAAAGAAATGACCTTTAATCGCAGAACTGTTTACAGTAGCCATATTACTGTAAATTCTATATGTCTCAATTTTAAAATTAAGACGTCTCAATTTTAAAATCATACCCCCGGTAAATGTTTTCCCATCCTTAATCCGACTAATTTTGGATCAACAATTCAATTGAATCCGGCCGGGATCAAGTCACAAAACGTAAGAAAATGAAAAAACTAATCACACTGATGAGCACTACATTTTGCTCATTGATTATACAGCAATGTACAGAACGTCATCTTGATTTTGAAGAGGTCGAAATAGAAACGGCGACATCAATTGTAAAAAAAGGCGACAGTAAAAACTCCGCCAAAGATTCTGCAGGTTCAGGATCAGAAATAGTCATTGTAAAAGATCCCCCTGTTCGTGACGGAGACGACTGGCGGCAAAGTTCAACTAAATAAAAAATGGTGATGAATCCTCACACTTCTTTATCGATTGCCACAGGGTCACCATGTCCGACCAGTGGCATTTGGGAGAGTGTGGGGAATTTTAAAACCACCGTCGCTCTCATGGAGGGTGCTGTAATGCCACCTTACTGTGGAAGAAAGGTTATCTGGAAATTACTGATAGCCTGTTAAACTAAATAAAACTAATATATGAAACAATTTATTGAACGGTTGTATACTGTGGTCTGTTTCTTTTTCATTCTTTTATTTTGCTATGCTGCCATCAGCAAGATCATTGACTTTGAAACGTTTAAGGTTCAGATTACCCAATCGCCTTTATTGAACATTATTTCAGATTTGGTATCGTACGGAATTTTAGCCGTTGAACTTGTGGTCTGTGGACTTCTTATTTTTGAGCGCTCAAGGCTTTTGGGTTTATACTCATCATTTGCGCTAATGGTCCTATTCACCATTTACATTTATATCATTTTACATTACAGTGAGTTTGTTCCCTGTTCATGTGGTGGTATTCTGGAAAAGATGGACTGGAATACCCATCTGTTGTTCAACATCATCTGTGTGATTATCGCAGGCACTGTGCTTATTTTAAAAATAAAGATTTCGGGCCACCACATTATGAGACCTGTGATCCTGCTATCTCTAATTTCAGTTGTATGTGGAATTTCACTGGTACTACTCTACCAGAGATCTGAATATATGCTGATTAAAGAAAACAACTTCACACGCCGATTGCTGAAACATCCTTTCGACTTGGAAAAAAAGTACAATCTTGAACTCGATTCCTACTATTTTGCAGGTTCCAGCGGAGATTCAATTTACCTGGGGAGCAGTAAAACACCGTTTGTATACTACTGCATTGATGCGAAACTCAACTATCTAAAACAGCATACCGTTATTCCGGATCACTTTAACTTTGAGTTCAAGAGTCCACGTATAAAAGTTAACCATCCGAATTTCTATTTTTTCGATGGAACAGTACCCGTTATTTATCAGGGGATTGTGGGAAAAGAAAAGATGCGTACCATCAGTTTTCATCAGAGCTATTTTTTGCAACTTCAACCAATGATAGAAGATCATTTCGCAATGATCGGTTATTCTAAAAAAGAAGATATTCAGTCTTTAGGGCTGTTATCAACAGGCTCCTACCCTTCATCACTGTTGAAACCAAATCTTTTGGAGAAAATCAATGACGGAATCTTTGATACCGATGGAAAATTGTTATTTGATGAGACTGCGGAGAAGTTGGTCTATGTCTACAATTACAGGAATCAATTTGTCGTTGCAGACCAGCAGCTTGAACACAGCCATACTTTTCAAACCATTGACAAGCTCCAGATCCCAAAGATTGAGGTGACCCAGCTGTCCGACGGAACTAAAAAAATGAAAAATCCGTCAACGACTGTTAATAGAAACGCATTTGTGTATAAGGGTGTTCTTTTTATCGAATCACCCCGTATGGGAAAATCCGAAGATAAAAAGCAATGGAAAAAATCTTTTAGTATTGATATGTATGCTATCAGTGAGCAAAAATACCTGGGTAGTTTTTATCTGCCAAAAACCTCTGAGTCGTCGATGACGGGACTGATGGTCAGTAACAATACCCTATTTACAATTATTGGAAATGAGTTGATCAGATATCGTTTAGCGCAAAACATTACTCAACATTTCATTCAGGGGAAGCCGAAAACCTGATCCAAGAGTAGGCACCAAAACAAATTTTACATCATGAAAAAAATGAGAAAAATCGCGCTGCCTCTAGCTATTTTCGCTTTAGGAATCGGAAGTGCGTACGCTTCCACAGCGTCAGACAAAACAGAAAGTGCAATTCAAAACGGATTCCGTTATGATCCAATGGCTCCGGTAGGAGAAGAATGTGTCGAAACCACTAATTCTTGCAGCACAGAATTTAACGATGAAATCTGTACTTATACAGACTCTTCGGGACAGCACAATCTCTTTGATCAAGGTTGTGTCAATGTATTGTTCAAAATACCTTAACCATCAACCAATTAACGAAAGAAGGATGCTAAACAGCATCCTTCGTTTGTTTCAATATCCACGGAACATTTCTTTTACCTTTTAAAAAATACTGCCACCATTCTATTATTCTCGTTGTAAGATCTTTCTGAAGTTTGGAATCTATAATACCGTGATTTTCGTCAGTATAGAACAATGCGATGACCGGCTTTCTATATTTCCTAAGAGCACTGAATGTTGACTTATTTCCTTCGGGACTGACATTTGTATCCTTCAGACCTGACCATAGCAGCATAGGAGCTGTAACCTGCTCCATATAAAATAAAGGACTGTTTTTAATATACTTTTCCTTATTTTCTGAAAAATCTCCAAATGAATACTGTCCATGTTCCAAGCGTGCATAGTCAGGAGAATAGCTACCATAATTAAAAGCAAATGCGGAATGCATAGGGTCTGAAAAACCAGTTCCTGAAATATAGGCTGCAAATCGGTTCGATTGCGTTGCAATAAAATTGGTTTCGTACCCTCCAAATGACCTTCCCATCAGTCCTACCTTTGTCATGTCAGCCTGCTCAATTTTCGAAAGCTGATCCATTGCCTGATTCACACAATAGAGCGCTGAAATTCCCGGACCTTCAGATCCCTTTGTAATATCCGGCAACATCACCATAAAACCTGCTTCCAGCAATAGCCGAATGCTGAATCCATCCTGATTTCTGAAAGTGGGCTGCAAATAATCATTGTGATACTTTCTTTGAACTTCATAGATATATACTACTACAGGCAATTTTTCATTCTTCTTTATGTTCGGCGGTAAATACAACAAAGCAGTTAAGTCTTCATTATTAGGCCCTTTGTACTGTAATCGCTTCATCCCAATTTTTAACGTAGTATCCGGCTGTTTTGAGTCATACAGTTGCTCCGCTGTCTTTTTTGCAAAGCCTTTCTTCATGATCACCGGATTTTTATTGTAATTTTCAGCAATCCAATAGTGTGATTTGGAGGTATTATTCCCGGACAGTGAACTAATTTTATCATTCGTCTGATTAATAACCGTTTTGACAACTCCATTTTTCCAACTGATAACCGAATGTTTTACATCATCTTCAGCAATAACTTTTAACAGCAGTTCCTGATGCAAATCGACAACAAACCCTGAAATATTGCTATCATTAAAGATAGGATCCTTTCTCGCGTTCAGAACCTCCAGTTTCCCCTCAAAAGTCTTTAGCTTATGCATCTTTGAGCTCTTCATATCCTGAGACCACAATTCATTGTTTAAAGTCCATAATACTGTTTCACCTGCGAAGTACGGAGAAGCATCAATTCCAATAGACAGGGCTGTTTTTTTCCCTGTAGCTATTTCGTAGCTTATCCACTGACCCTCTTTTTTATACAGCAATATTTTACCTAAAGGATCAACCATTGTATATTT
This sequence comes from Chryseobacterium sp. S0630, assembly GCF_024158915.1. GTDB lineage: Bacteria > Bacteroidota > Bacteroidia > Flavobacteriales > Weeksellaceae > Chryseobacterium. The sequence goes on from NZ_JAMZGF010000013.1 coordinate 83,449, forward strand.
AAGAATTTCGTCAACATAAATATCTGATCCCGTTTTCGTATCATACAAAAAGGTCTTTTCAGGGACAGGACTAATTTCGGTATCCCTGTAATCTACCTGATCAAGATTCTTTTCAATTGACAGGTACATCCCTGATTTTCCTGCTGCAATACCGTCAATAAAACGGCTATCTATCTGTTGGATTTTATTTTCTTCGGGAAACCAGACCACACGATTAGGTTCATAAACCTTACGAAAGTGTCCTGTAAGATTGACTTCATTGCCATACCAAATATCGAGTCCGTCATTGTTCATTTTTTCGTAGTTCCCTAAAATCAAAAACAATCCATCTTCATTAGCAGACGGCTTATTACTGATTACATCAAAGTACTTTTGCCCATTCACTACCAGTTCTTTCGATTGATGATTGTGATCCACGTAGATGGCTTTCAAACCTTGCTTTTCCATTACAGTCATCAACCATCCGCCAGATGCCATTTTGGATTCGGCCAGTGAATACACCTCACTTTTTCCACTGTATATTTTTTCTGATTTTTTTTGAACACTGCTGAAAATTGAAATTTTCTTCAATTCATCAGTACTTGTGTAGAAAGCTAAATTCTGATCTAACGGCTTAACCCGGTCGACTTCAGACATTTTGTAAATCACTTTCAAATCTTTACTGTACACTTCAACCGCGTTAGCCTTTTTCGCATCATAATGGATCCAAAAAAGATCATTTGATTCAATGGATCCGAATGCTTTTACGTTTTGAAACTCTTTTGTCGTTCCTTTTACCGGGTCTTTAAACTCTACTGCACTTCCCTTTTGGATCAGCAGATTATGATCATGGATAAACAGTATATTTTTAGCATCAAACTTCATCATCTTTTCAGGATGTTTTGTATCTATGACCTTCATTTCCGAAGGTTTTGTTTCGTATACTCCCTGCCACATCATCCATCGTCCGTCTCTCGATACTTGCAACAAACGAATTTCTTCGGATTGCTGAACTATTTTCTCTAGTTTCTCAATATTACTTTGTGCGGGAAGCTTTTGTAACAACGCCATCACAATAATGATGAGCAGTTCTATAAGCCTATTCAATATTTTCATTGTTTTACTTCTTGTTAATTTTAATTATCTCATCCATACACTTTTCTTTAGTACCCTTCATTTTGAGGATTCAAATTAGGATTCAGCAGAAGTTCTTTCTGAGGAAGAGGCCACTGACGATGGTAAGATTTCCAGTTTGCTTTTACAGAAAGCAGCTGATCCAATTGCCCCCATCTCTTTAAATCAAAAAAGCGGATCCCATGTTCAGAGAAAAACTCCTTTCTTTTCTCCTGCTTTAATTCTTCTTTAGCGGAAGTGGGATTCAATCCTGTTAAAAGGGCTGACAGACCAGCTCTTTGCCGGGTTCTATTGATATAAGGAATTGCTTCTGCAACTTTATTTTGCTGAATGAGAACCTCGGCATACAAAAGGTAAACTTCCTCCAACCTGAAAATCACGGAGTCTTCAGAAGTGTTGGCTCCGGCAAGGTTTTTATATTTTACCGCTCTGTAATTAGTCTGTCCTTGGGACGTCACGGTAGCAATATAATTCTGCTTACGCAGATCATTTGCCGAAAAACTATTCACCAGATCTACATTGAGCATATAGGTTGTCGGAATTCCTGAGAAATTATAGAGGGCCGCTTCCTTTGTGGCATCACCGCTGTTTTTGGGTTTCAGCTGCCAGATGATGTGCGTACCCGTTTTCTGAAAAACCTTTGTGATATCATTTTGAAAAGCATAATCCGAGGACTGCAATACCAATTGCAGAAGATTTTCAGCCTCAGGCCATTGTTTACGCAGTATTTTCAATTTTGCCCTAAGCAGATTTGCGATGTTCTTATTCACATAAATCCGTTCGGCATTCCGGTATGCAGAAGGTAAAAGATTCACTGCCTGCTCCAAATCAGCATCTATACGGCTTAGCAAATCATCGGCTGAAAGCTTGGAAAGTTTGCTGTTAATCTGATAATCTGTCGTATCGGTGTATGGTATCTCTCCATAGATCTGCTGTAAATAGAAATACAGTAAAGATCGGATGAAGAGAGTTTCTCCGGTGATACGGTTTCTGGCGCTTTGAGAAAGGGTTTTGGAATTCTTTACCCCTTCAATGATGCTGTTTGCTGCATAGATATGTTGATAAGCATTTGTCCACACATTGGATACAATCAGGTTGCTTGATATTTGCTGATTGTAATACAAATCAATAATGCTGTTGCTTCCCGGTGAAGACACTGAAGCAGTATCATCGGTATACAGACCTAATAGAAGCCCCATTCCGTCTGATCCTCCGGAGATCAAAGAATTATTCCATAAGTTAGCATAGAGCCCGGCTAAAGCAGCCTCGGCGGTCTGTTCATCTTCAAATACCAGTTCTGTGGGTAATTGATTGGAAGGAAAATCTGTTTCTATCCACTGCTCACAGGAAACAGTGGTCAATGCTGCAGAAACAGCAATTATGATCATATATGGTTTTACTATTGTTTTCATTGTAATAGAACATAGAGGTTAAAAAGTGAGTTGAAATCCTAATGAGTAGGTCTTCAGAGGAGGAAGGTATCCTACCACTGTAAACTCGGGATCAATTCCAAAATAGTTGGTCAGCGTTAGAAGATTCTGTCCCTGCACATAAATCATGGCTTCCTTGATTCCCATCTTCTGAACAGGAATACTGTAGTTGATCTGTACATTTTTAAGACGTATAAAAGAAGCATCACTGATGGCTGCCGTGGAATTCTGGAAATAAGAATGTAAAGAATTTTTCTGTGCATTTGTTCCTGCACTGTACTGCATATACGTTCCATTCGGATTTGACGGCGACCATGCATTTAATACTTCCACAGGCTGATTGCTCATCATTCCCGGAATCAGCATACTTTTATTGTAGTTCCAGTTTCTTTGTTTGACAAACTGGAAAAGAAATGATGCTGACCACCTTTTATATTTCATAGAAGCGGTCCATCCTCCAAAAAACTCCACACCTATTTTCTCGACCACTTTATTATCATCGGGTGAACTGATCTTTCCGTCACCATTAAAATCCGTAAAACTGTAGAGCCCCGTCTGAGGGTTGACTCCTTCAAACTGATATACTTTAACCAGGGTCATGGGATATCCGATGACATATTGGTTCGCATAGGTTGAACCTTCAAGATTCGGAAATTCTAACAACGTATTTCGGGGTATGGACAGGTTCAAAGATGATTCCAGGCGCAGCTCTCCAGCTCTCAGTATCTGTGCTGACAGATCAAATTCCCATCCTGTATTTCTGACTTTTGCAGGAAGATTCGACTGAATCGTTGGAAATCCCGTTGTTGCCGGCAGCGGAATACCTACCAATTGATTGGATGAGGTATTGCTGTAGTAAGCGGTTGACAGATTAATTCTGTTCTTCAGAAACCCCAATTCAAGGGCAATCTCTTTTTTGGTTGTCTTTTCCCAGCTAAAATCACGGTTGTACAACCTTGAGGGAGACAATCCGGTAATGCCATTGTAGATATTGGTGGTTACCGAATAAGTATTCAGATACTGATAATCTCCGATTTTATCATTCCCTGTTGTTCCGATGCTTCCCCTAAGCTTTCCAAAACTCAGCCATGATAATTTCTTCATCCATGGCTCATCTGAAAATATCCATGCTGCACCCAAAGCACCGAAATTTCCGAAACGATTTTCAGGACTGAACCTGCTGGATCCGTCTCTCCTACCCGTAAGATTCAGAATATACCTTTTCCTGAACTGATAATTGAACCGGGCAAAAGCAGCGGTATAATAATACTGGTTGACCACCTGATCCGATACCGTCTTTGTCTTGGCAGCTCCCAGGTTCTGAATCAGTGCATTGCTTTCGAAGCCCACTCCCTGTATGGAGCCCTGCTTTGTTTCGGTCTGCTGTAAAGTTGTTCCCATCAGAATATCAAAATGATGATCCTTCCATTTAAAATCTGCATTGATCTGCGGTTCCAACAGAGAAGAAAACACGGTCTGACGATTAAGAGATGAAATGGAATTTGCGCTGGTCAATCCGGATGCGGGATTATACATAGTATGAGGTTTCAAACTTCTTTCTTCAAAATCCTGATACGTTACCCCTCCGTTTAATTTCAGAGATAAGAACGGAAACAGGCGGTATGAAATATTTGTCCCGTTATTGATGAATGTTGTAGAATTCAGATATTGACTGTTAAAGGAAGCGACGGGATTGGTAAACGTATTGTTTTCCCAATTCAGATTTCCATTAGCATCATATAAAGCCGGAGCATTGGGGCTTAACTGAAGACTTTTTTTGGTTATATCATCATTCTGAACATTATTTTTCTGAAATGAAAATGTATTGCTCATGTTAGCCTCCAGTTTTTTATCAGGCGATCTGAAGGTAAAATTACCCGTCAGGTTATTCGTTTTATACTTAAAATCTGCCGGAAAGACTGTACTCTGCTCTTGATGTCCGTAACTGATCAGGTATGATGAATTCCCTGCTCCGCCACTGAGAGACAACTGTACAACCGAAGCATCGGCAGTATTTCCGATCAGTGTTTTCTGCCAGTCTGTGTATCGATTCTGATCCCATGCTTTAAGATCATATGCAGAAGCAGGAATCGTTGTCACTCCATCATTGGCATAACCTTCACGTCTCATATTGAGATACTGCTCGGTGTTCATCATCTCCATATGGTTGGCTACTCTACTTAAAGAATAGGCGGTGTTCAATTTCAGTTCCGTTCTTCCTTTCCTACCCTTTTTGGTTGTCACAATTACAACCCCATTGGCTCCGCGCGAACCATAGATAGCCGTTGCATCGGCATCTTTTAAAATTTCAAAACTTTCGATATCATTGGGATTAATTGCATTCAGCGGATTAATTGAGGCTGAAGGCAGAATCGTTACAGCATATAAAGAGGGCGTCTCAGCACTTAAGGGTACCCCATCAATAATGTAAAGCGGCTCATTTCCTTCCCTTCGCAGACTGTTCTTACCGCGAATCTGAATATCAAATCCACCTCCTGGAACTCCTGAGTTCTGTGTAATGCTTACCCCTGCCATACGTCCCTGTGCCGCAGAAAGCACATTGGTGACAGGTTGGTTCTCAATATCTTTAGCCGATACCTTGGCAATACTTCCCGTTCTCTCTTTATCTTTTACTTTATAATACCCTGCATTGATGATCACTTCTTGAATTCCTTTGATCTTAGTATCCTGATCAGCATTACGATCAATACTATCACCATCCACATTATCACGCAACAGGTCAACATCAATGACCATTTGTCCTAATCCTGCTGTACCAGTATTACTAGCCTTCTCATCCAAAATAACAGGAATCGCTCTCTCTTTATATTGCGGATGCTTAAACAAAAGAACAGGCTTTTGTTTGTTGTTACTACGATTACTCATCTTCAAAGTGAGCATAAAAACACCTTTGGAATTGGTAAGGGTGGTTTGATTGGAATTCTTCTCTGAAACAGTCGCCCCGGAAAGAGGCTTATTTCCTGCAGTGACCGTACCTGAGATAACTTGAGTCTGAGCACTGACATGCGTACACACTACCGTTAACATTAGGGTAAGACCAATGCCTCCTATGTTGATATAGGATTTTTTCATAGCTTTGTAAAGGTTTTTAATTAACTTTAAATTCTCACGCTCTTTCCCGATGTCGTCAAACTGTAAGGGAAAGGGCTTTTTTTATATTTTCATTTATATTTCGTTTATCAGTATTTCTTTCCAGTCATTATATATGATAGGGTTCCTATAAAACAATAGCGTAAATTTTCGTCGTTTAAGATTCTATTTAATCAGGATAAATTAAAACTTTCCAGGTGCCCATGGTATAAACAAAGGGTGTGTGGTCCAAAAGAGCTCAGTGACCTCAGACACCGGAAAGCATATGAATGAAAAATTTGTCCCATGTAAGCTTAAAAAGCCACAATAGGCTGTACCTTCCTATTGTATCGTACACTCTGATACTATATTTTTAAGCGGGCTTAGATTTTAATGTAGAGATAAAGCGAACAGCATGAAATAAAATGGCATGGAACTCTACATTATCCAATTCGGGGTACTGGTATACCTTGTATACAGATAAGAGAGCCCACGCCTAGGTCGTGAGCTTCCTGCTTATCGTCTCGTATACTTAAATTACCAGTTTTCGAATTGAGATTCTAAGCAATAGCTTCTAATATTTCGTTGAAGTATCGCAAAATTACATTTATTATGTAATTAAAGCAAATATAACAAAATACCGACATATAAGTCGTTGAATTTGCAAATTTTTATAAATTATTTTACAGTAATGCAATATCAGAGGAAAATTTTTAGATATAAAGTTGCTGTAGGACTTGTAAACAAAAGGTTAAGAGAGGGAATTTTAATCAATGGTAAACCTATGACTCAAATGTATTTAAATAATGATATCAAAGAAAAGTACAATATTGATTGGAATTGCGCAAGAGAAGAATCACTACCTAATACAACTCTTCAGAACCTTTATCTAATTTGTGAATATTTCAAAATAGATATTGGCCAATATTTTGAGATCGTTAGGAATGTAACTAACGAAGAAATTGATATTACTATAAATTCGAAAAAAAAAACTTACTAGACTTTATTCAATATATTTAAAATACTAAAGCTACTAAATTCTAGTTTAGATAAATAATAAGAATTTTTATATTATGAATATTTAGACATTCTTTCAAAGGATCTTCTACATCCTTGAATTTTTATATTTTGGAATACTGCCAATCCTAAAAAGGATATTTTTTTTGTATTTTTGATTACTGATAATAATAGTCATATATAACTAATGACAAAAGAAAACAATATTGAAGCCGATCTTATTCAACAACTTCAAGATCAAAAATATAACTATCGCCAAGATATTCATAGTCGAGAAAGTTTAGAAAAGAACTTTCGCGACAAATTCGAAATTTTAAATCGGGTGAGGTTAAGTGATAATGAGTTTGAGCGATTAAAAGAAGAAATTATAACTTCTGATGAATTTGCTGCGGCTAAATTATTAAGAACCCGTAATACTTTCTTTCGAGAAGATGGAACCCCATTGCAATACACTTTAGTTAACATTAATGATTGGTGCAAAAATGACTTCGAAGTTATTAGCCAATTGAGAATGAATACTGAAATGAGTAATCATCGTTATGATGTAATCTTATTATTGAATGGTTTACCACTAGTACAAATCGAGTTAAAGACCTTAGAAATTAGTCCAAGAGTAGCAATGCAGCAAATCATTAATTACAAAAATGATTTAGGTAATGGCTACAAAAATTCATTGATGTGTTTTGTTCAGTTATTTATTGTAAGTAACAATACTAATACCTATTATTTTGCCAACAATAGAGATCAGCATTTTATTTTTAATGCTGAAGAACAATTCTTACCAATTTATCAGTATGCGGATATTAGTAATAACAAAATAACACGCTTAGATCTATTTACAACTAAGTTTTTATCAAAATGTACTCTTGGCGAATTAATCAGTCGCTATATGGTTTTAGTAGAAACTGAGCAAAAGATTTTAGTAATGCGACCTTACCAGATTTATGCAGTTGAGGCCATTATTAATTCAATTGAAGAGAATAGAGGAAATGGATATATATGGCATACCACTGGATCTGGTAAGACCTTAACATCATTTAAGGCTTCAACCTTACTAAAAAGCAATCCAAACATCGAAAAATGTCTATTCGTTGTTGACCGTAAAGATCTAGATAGACAAACACGAATGGAATTTAACAAATTCCAAGAAGGAAGTGTAGAAGAAAATACTAACACAGAAAGTTTAGTGCGGCGATTATTGTCATCGGATTATTCGGATAAAGTTATTGTAACAACTATTCAAAAATTGGGGATAGCTTTAGATCCAAAAAATAAAAATAATTACAACGAACGTTTAGCTTCGCTGAGAGAGAAAAGAATGGTATTTATTTTCGACGAATGCCACCGATCACAGTTTGGAGATAATCATAAAGCTATAAAAGAGTTTTTCCCTAAAGCTCAATTATTTGGATTTACTGGTACGCCAATTTTTGATGAAAATGCTGCCTATAAAAAAATTAACGGGCAAGAAGCACGCTATCAAACTACAATAGATATTTTCGAAAAACAATTACATGCTTACACCATTACTCATGCAATTGATGACAAAAACGTACTTCGTTTTCATATCGACTATTTTAAACCTGATGCAGATCAAGCTAAATTAAATAATAATGATATAGCTCGTAAAGCAATAGCCGAATCCATTTTAGAAAAGCATTCTACAGCGACAAGTGATCGAAAGTTCAATGCTATTTTTGCAACAGGATCTATTAATAATGCTATCGAGTACTTTGAATTATTCAAATCAATTCAAGATAAAAAACACTCTGAAGATTCTGACTATCAAAAACTAAACATTGCTTGTGTCTTTTCACCTCCGGCACAAACTTTGGCTCGAAATGGAGATTCTAATGCTCAAAAAAATGCAGCTGATATACGTCAGCTACAGGAAGATTTGCAGCAGGAAGCTGAAGATAATAAAATTAATCCTGAGGAGAAAAAAGAGGCTTTAATCAAAATCATTACTGAATATAACATTCAATATCAAACCAATCATACAATTAATGAGTTTGATTTATACTATCAAGATTTACAGCAACGTATTAAAGATCAGCAATACAGCAATAGCGATTATCCACAAAAGAATAAAATTGATATTACAATCGTGGTCGATATGCTTTTAACAGGTTTTGACTCAAAATATCTTAATACCTTGTATGTAGATAAGAACTTAAAGTATCATGGATTAATTCAGGCCTTTTCTCGTACTAATAGGGTTTTAAATGACACTAAACCATATGGACAAATAATGGACTTTAGAAACCAAAAAGATGCTGTTGACATGGCTATTTCAAGATTTGCTGATACCCAAATTGAAAAAGCTCGTGAAATCTGGTTGGTAGATGAAGCTCAAGAAGTAATAAAAAAGTATGAAAACGCTTTTACAGAGTTAAGTGATTTTATGGCTTCCCAAAATTTGGAATGTAATCCTGAAGAGGTAAGCAATTTACGTGGAGACGCTGCTCGTATAGAGTTCATTAAAAAATTTAAGGAAGTACAACGTTTTAAAACACATTTGGAACAATATACTGATTTAGATGAAACACAGCATAATCAAATTGAAAGAATTCTACCTCAAGATAACTTACGAGCCTTTAGAGGAATGTATCTTGAAACAGCACAACAATTAAAACAAGGACATAAACAAAAAGAAGAACCCGAAAATTCAATTCAACAGTTAGATTTCGAGTTTGTATTATTCTCTTCGTCTTTAATTGATTATGATTATATAATGAGTTTGATTGCTGAATATACCCAACATGACCCTAAAAAGCAAAAAATGAACAAAGAGAAACTGATACGTTTGCTTAGTTCAAGTGCTAATTTGATGGAAGAGCGGGAAATGATGGTAGCTTATATTGAAAGTTTACCTCTGGAAGAAGCATTAGATGAAAAAGCAATTCGTGAGGGCTATATAATTTTTAAAAATCAACAGCAATATAAACAATTACTAAATATCGCTACTAAGCATCAGATTGCATTAGAGCTATTACAACCATTCGTGGAAAATATAGTTGATCGTATGGTTTTCGATGGCGAAAAATTAAATGACTTGACTGATTCTCTAGATTTAGGCTGGAAAGCACGTGCACAAAAAGAATTAGCTCTTATGGAAGACGTCGTTCCTTATTTAAAACAACTCGCTCAAGGGCGTGAAATAGCAGGTTTAAGCGCTTATGAATAATAATAAACTACAACCCAAATTACGTTTTCCTGAGTTTGTTAAAGACGGAGAATGGAGTACAGATATTTTAGAAAATTTATCAAATGTTGTAAGAGGAGGTTCACCAAGACCAATCGAAGATTTTTTAACAAATAGAGAGGATGGCTTAAATTGGCTGAAAATTGGCGATGTAAATTCGGAATCAAAATATATTGTATCTACTACAGAAAAAATTTTGAAACAAGCTGAATCAAAGACTAGAATCGTTAAGCCAGGTGATTTAATTCTTTCGAATTCCATGAGTTTTGGCCGTCCATTTATTCTTGATGTGGAATGTGGTATTCACGATGGTTGGATTGCAATTAGTCAAATAAATAAAGAAAAGACAAATGAAGAGTATTTATACTACTTTATTAGTTCAGATTTTGCTCAAAAATATTTTAACGTTTATGCAGCTGGTGCAGCAGTCAAAAATTTAAATGCTGAAATCATTAAAAAATTACCAATTTTTTATCCTTCAGACAAAAAAGAACAACAAAAAATAGCCGATTGTTTAAGTTCTTTAGATGAACTAATTAGTTTACAAGAAGAAAAAATTTTAGCATTAGAAGAGCATAAAAAAGGCTTAATACAGAATCTTTTTCCTCAACAAGGCGAAACTGTTCCTAAAATACGTTTCAGAGAATTTAAAAATGATGGTGATTGGCAGAAGAAAAAGATAATTGATACTGCAGATAAAAAAATTAAATGGAGTTTTACTGGTGGACCATTTGGTTCAAATTTGAAAGCTTCAGATTATACTTCAGATGGATATAGAATTATTCAACTTCAAAATATTGGCGATGGCGAATTTAATGATACTTCTAAAATTTACACTTCGTTAGAAAAAGCAGACGAATTAATTAGCTGTAATATTTACAGTGGTGAAATTATCTTCTCAAAAATGGGAGATCCTGTTGGTAGAACATGTATTATTCCAGAAAATTTAGAAAGATCTGTTATGGCTTCTGATGGTATTAGATTAGTGGTAGATGAGCACAAGTTTTCAAAATATTTCATATTCTATTTAATTAATTCTCAACCCATAAGAGAAAAAATTGAAAAAAAATCAACCGGCTCTACAAGAAAAAGAATTGGGTTAGATGAATTGAAAAATATTGAAATATTAGTTCCGAAAAATATTAAGGAACAAGAAAAAATTGCTAATTGCCTTTCATCAATTAATGATTCGATTGCAGAAGAGTCCAACAAAATATTACAATTCAAAACACATAAAAAAGGATTACTAGATGGCTTATTTCCTAAAATTGAAAGCTAAATTATGAACGATATTGCTAAACAACTTATTGCTAATAAGAAAAACATCAATCTTGTATATGCCTTCAATGGTACCGGAAAAACAAGATTGTCAGTTGCATTTAAAGATGAATCAAAATCAAAAAATAAAGGAAATCATGCAGGAGTTTATTATAATGCTTACAGTGAAGACTTATTCATTTGGGATAATGATATACTGAATGGAGAGCTAGATCAAAAAATAGAATTAACTTCGAGTAGCTTAAATGACTATCATTCAGGTATTGACGAGATAAAAATTCATGAAAAATTAAAACCTTTTAAGCCACAATTTGATTTTAGGTTTGAATATTTTCCAAATAGACTAGCTGGTATAAAATATATACGATTTTATGGAAAGGATGAATTAAGTAATATAAAAGAAGAAGAAGATCCTCTACCGAAACCTAGAAAGATATCTCGTGGAGAACAACAAGCATTTATTTGGTGTTTTTTTTTAGCACTTTATGATGTTGAAGATTTAACAGGTGAAGGCAAACAAGAAGGGCATTTCTTTATTGATGACCCGGTTTCTAGTTTAGATGACCATAATATATTTGTAACAATATCTAGCCTAATGGATATGGTCGACAAGTACTATAAAACTAGAAAGATTATAGTAACAACTCACCATATAGGTTTCTTTTCAATTTTTGCTGACTGGTTAACTCGCGGTGAGAAATCTGCCAAATATAAAGATTTTATAGAAATTTTCAAACTAAAAAATAGTAGTGGTGCTGTAGAATTATTAGGACCTCGCAGGGAAGTTTTTCTTTACCATTTAGAATTGTTGAGAACTATAAAAGAAGCAATTGATAGTGATTCAATATTAGTTTATCATTTTGCACTACTACGACAAATTTTAGAAAATATAGCTTCTTTTTTGGGTGTCCGAAACTTTTCGTTTGTGCTAAAAGAAATTGGTATTAACGATGAAGAGAAAGTGGCTCAGATTGTAAATATCATGTCGCATAAAACAGTTTTCAGATATGAATTTACAGAGCCGGTACCTGATAATAAGCAGGATATAATACAAATATTTGAGGGTTTAATGAAGAAGTACAATTTTGTACTACATGTTTAAAAGAAAATTATGACACAAAAAGAACAACAAGAGTTAGGTAGAACCCTTTGGAATATAGCTGATAATTTACGCGGTGCAATGAATGCAGATGATTTTAGAGATTATATGCTTTCATTTTTATTCTTGCGATATTTATCAAGTAACTACGAACAAGCTGCCGCAAAAGAATTGGGGCGAGACTATCCTCAATTAGATGAGAATGACAACCGAACTTCGCTATCTATATGGTATGAAGAAAATCCAAATGATGTAGATTTTTTCGAGAAGACTATTCGTAAAAAAGTACATTACGTTATTCAACCTAAATACTTATGGAAAAGTATTTATGAATTAGCTAGGACGCAAAATGAAAAACTTTTAGAAACACTCCATGATGGCTTTAAATACATAGAAAACGAAAGCTTTGAAGGTAATTTTCAAGGTTTATTCTCAGAAATCAACTTAAATTCTGAAAAACTTGGCAAAAATTATGATGAGCGCAATAAAAAATTATGTATAATAATTACAAAAATAGGTGATGGTATAGCAGATTTTAGTACTAATTCTGATGCATTAGGTGATGCTTATGAGTATTTAATTGGCCAATTTGCTGCTGGCTCAGGTAAAAAAGCAGGTGAATTTTATACACCTCAAAAGTTATCTGATATTTTATCTGAAATCGTAACATTAGATAGTCAAGATCCAACCTTAGGACGTAAAAAGAAACTAGAACGAATAATCGATTTTGCATGTGGTTCTGGTTCCTTATTATTAAATGTTAGACATAACATTGTTAATGAAGGAGGTACAGTTGGACAAATCTATGGCCAGGAAAAAAACATTACAACTTATAATTTAGCTCGTATGAATATGCTTCTACATGGAGTAAAAGACACAGAGTTCGAAATTTTCCATGGTGATACATTAAGTAATGATTGGCCGATCTTAAACGAGCGTAATCCAGCCAAGAAAGTAGAATTTGACGCAATTGTTGCCAATCCACCTTTTAGTTTAAAATGGGAAGTTTCTGAAGCTATGGGAGAGGACTTTCGATTTAAGAATTATGGATTAGCTCCTAAATCGGCAGCTGATTTTGCATTTTTATTACATGGATTTCATTTCTTGAAGAAAGAAGGTACCATGGCCATCATTTTACCTCATGGTGTCTTATTTCGTGGAGGAGCCGAAGAGCGTATTCGTACTAAGTTATTAAAAGATAACAATATCGATGCAATTATAGGATTGCCAAATAATTTATTTTATTCTACAGGAATTCCAGTATCTATAATTGTTTTAAAAAAATGTAAAAAACATGATGATGTTTTAATTATTAATGCGAGTGAAAATTACACGAAAGGAAAGCGCCAAAATTTATTAGAACAAGAGCATATTGATAAAATTGTAAAAACCTACCAATATCGTCTGAATGAGGAACGTTATTCACGTCGTGTATCATTAGAAGAAATTGCTAATAATGATTACAACTTAAATATAACTCGCTACGTCAGCACCGCAATTGCAGTAAAGACAGTAAATCTTGAAGAAGTCAACCAAAAATTAAACGCACCAAACGGAATTAATGCAAAAATTAGGCACGCAACAGATTTACATAACTCATTCCTACGTCAGTTAGGTTTAAAAGAAATATAAGATAAAGAGGCAGTTTTAAAAACTTATGAAAACTGCCTCTTTTACAAAATTTCTTACATTAATTTACGAAAATTGTTTTTATTCAAAAGCTTTTCAATACATATTATTAGAATTGAGATTGACTCTTATCATTAATGTAGTGATTAAATAATTCACCTGCTATCTTTTGTAGTCTTATCTCTTTCCAGGGTTTAGGTTTATTCATATCCGAATCAATAAAAATCTGCAGTTTCTCAGTAATTGAAATATCGTGAAAACTAAATTGTAACTCGTCAACTTCTATATACGCACATTTTTTACTTTTATCAATGTAAAAATCACATTTCAAATCGGTTAATTCAACATCTAACATGTAATTTAGTAATGTAGAAACCTTCGGCTTTAACATTCCATAGTATATAAGTGCACCTTTTTCTTTGCTTTTAAATTCCTTTCTTTTTAGGGCTGCATTAATCAAATTCATAGCAACTAAGATCTTTAGTAAATCACTCTTATTTGTTGGAATTTTATCTAATTTATTTTTTGCACAGATAACATTTTCTAATGTTATTTCTGTATTATGATTTTCATCTAGTGATAATTTTATAATATCTTTTAGTTTTAACATTGTATATTCAATTCTAAATTATTTTTTTCATCTGCTTATTACTTCAAATTCTCAATCTTCTCAACAACATCATATTCCTTCTTATGAATCTTCTTACTCGTTAAATCAATCTTAACTGTTTCAATAAAGTCCTTAAAATCATTATTCATAGCAAGTTTATTCATTGTTTCAAAGTCCAAATCCTTTTTGTACTTAGCTGGTAGAATCACGTCTGAAGAATGTGGATCTTCAAGATCAAGTTCTATCACACCAATACCAAATGAAGCAGCTAACCTAGACAATTCATTCATAAAATCTTCATCTTCTGATATTCTAGCAGCCACCAAATAAGACTCATTTGCCCAAGAAGAGTTAGAAACACATTGAAAGAAACTTTCTCTTAAGTTAGCAAAACTCAACTCTCTTTTAATCTCAAATGAATACAAAACGACTGAATTTACACCAACAGCCCTGCTAAATTCATTGATCTCTTGTTTCCAGTCTTCCATACGATAGTAACACCCTACCATATCAGGATGTACCCATTCTCCAAACTCCTTCTTACTAGAAATATGATGCCTTATTGTTTTGGTATAACAATTCAAATGATAATAAACGAAGTAGCTTAGGTACTTATGAAGATCCTTTTCTAAAAAATCAAATTTCTTTTTTTTCAATGGTGGCAGATCTTCTGGAATTGTATTTTCATAATCTTCCAACACCCCTTCCATTGATTTTAAATAAAATCTTTTAGGTCTTGAATCTGTTTTAGCAAAAACTGATTTCGGATTATCTTTGCTATTCACATAGATCTGAGCTCCTAATGTTGACCATGGAGTCTTTCCCTGTGAATTTAATTTTTTATTATATCCTTTTTCGACAGCAAGGTTCCAAATTTCAGTGGCTGTCAATGGTTTCTTTTCTTCTTTTAATATGGATTGAGCTAGCTCTAGAAAGGTCATGGTAGTTTGTCTTTATTTCCTAAATTACATAGATCTCACTATGTAACATTATAATTTTATGCTAAAATAAGAAAAGAATAAAAATCAGTGAGAACTACAACATAAAAAACTTACAACAGGAATTTTAATTTTAAAGCACCGTGAAAAAAATTCTTTACCCTTGCAAATACAAATTGTATACGTAACTTTACTATCTACATATATAAAAATCACTTAAACTGATGATTCCCGCTAAAATTTTTATTGACGAATTTGGTAATACACACCTTGATCTATCCCAAAAAGGTACATTTTCACATTTTATCTACACATCTGTCATCATCAAAGAAACTGACACAGAAAAAGCAAGAAAAATTCTAAAAGAAATATGCTTCAAATATAGATTAGGTGATGATTTAAAATCAAAGAATATTAAAAGTAAAAACTTTAAAAAGAGAAAAGATATTTTAATAGAATTTCTTGAAAAGTTAGATTTTGTAGTGGACGTAATGGTCGTTGATAAGTCTAATTTATCTGGTGATGGACTGAAGATTAAAAAAACATTTTACAAATATTTCCAGTCTTTATTTGTTGAAAAATATAATAATATATATGAGAGCTATTCAATTAATGCAGATAAGGTTGGAGAAGAATTTAAAATTGAACTCCAAGATTATGTGAGAAAGAAAAGCATAAGTCGTGATTTATTTAACCCTGACAGGAATTTTGAGATATTTGATGACAAAGATGAAAAACTGATACAAATTGCTGATTTTATCTCTGGCTGTTTAGGAAAAGTATTTTGCACAAGCCACTTTGATAAACAATACATTGAACTGTTTAATCTGCTGCATGCAAGAACGTCAATTTCTTACTTCCCTTTTGAGAGCTATATTACGAAAGAAATAGAGAATAAACCTGAACTTGATAGGCAAATTATGAAAATGAACTATCAGTTGATAGAAAAGTTTTTTGACTCTTCAAAAAGTGAGAAAAGCAAGGAAAAAGCAAGGCTATTAGAATATCTTAGATTTCAGTCTGAGTTAAACCCTAACCGCTTAGTATCAACAAGAGAATTACTAATCTATCTCAATAATTTCTTTCCAAACATAAAAAATGAAAGAATAAGAACCTTAATAAGAGATCTTAGATATGAAGGATTATTTATTGTAAGTCATTCAGGAAAGCCAGGCTACAAACTTGCTACGAAATATTCCGATGTTTCTGAGCACTTTAATCACTTTTTAAAATATGTTGTACCTATGCTTCAAAAGGTAAAAATTTTGAATCAGACATTGTCACAAAATTCTTTCAATGATATTAATCCTATCGAAAAAGATCCTAACATGCAAAAACTTAAGGAATTGGTAGCTGGCATCTAGCATTTTGGAAGATCATTAATTACTGTGTGAGAGCCAACTGTTGATCTCATTGTCAGGACAATGATTAATTCAATAGTTATTATTTAATGTCTACTATATTGTAAAGGAATCTTTATTAAGTTTGTCCCAATTTGAAAGAAATAGAGGATTATTTGTAATAGCCACGACTTAATCTGACAGTTAGGGTTTAAAAATAATTGTCAGTTATCCAATACTGTCCTTACTTC
>NZ_JAMZGF010000014.1 GCF_024158915.1 Chryseobacterium sp. S0630
TATACTGCAAATTTATAGTGGTGCTAAAAGTTTCTTTGTAGTGGAAAAAGGAAGTTCACGTAGTAAAATCACTACACAGACTTAAATAGAAAAGCCCTCAATACTTCGACAGTACTGAGGGCTTTTCTATTTAAAATTGTTATTTACTTACAATGCAGTGGCAGTATAAGTTATTTTTTGTGTGTAAGTTCCCTGTGGTTTTCCCAGAAGAACCTTGGATGCATTTTCTGCAGAAATGGAATAGGCAATATTCAAAGACTGTTTCGTACCTAAACTTGCATTGCTCACCAGCACCTGATCAGCTGTAGATAAAGTGACCTCATTCAGGGTTCCCACCAAACTTCCGCCCGGTATTGCTTTTACCTGCAATATATCTACAGGAATTAGGTTTGCACCACTTACAAAGTGTGTACCCTCAGATTTTACTTTTACATCAAAGTTTTTAGAGGAAATAATGACTAAACTGTTGGGAACGGTTACATTTTTTGATGAATTATAGTCTTTTGTGCTCCCATAATTAAAATCTACGGCACCTTCTGAAGCAACAGAGCTAATGTCCATTGCAATAACATCCGATAAAATAATATTTACTGATGTACTCACCTGCTCTGAATTTTGTGCCATAACCTGGTTGGTTCCTAAGGTGATTGCTCCCAGAGACAGCGCAATGATAAAGATTTGCTTTTTCATGATTAATAAATTTAGTGAGGTGTAATAATATTGTTATTCGGAATTCATTATAAATTTAATAACATTATATGACATTACCAAAGTTTTTTCATCATTGATTGAATATTACCACCATATAGTTCGCAGGTATTCAATCTAATAGCGTTAATTTTTATTCCAATCTTAGTTAATTATTAATAAGTATAGCTTTTCTTATTTTATGCCTTAATTCTTGACTAAATTTTTTATTATTTTGAGTTGTACTCAAAAGCTGTATCATATTACTGTTCAAACATTCCATTTTAATAATAAAATATAAACACACATTTAACCAGTAACCTTGGTGGTGATCAATAATATCTTTCAAGATGAGTTCTATAGGAAAAATATCGGGAAGTAATATATTATTTTTATTAATGAGCATTGTTAACTGTTGACTCGCCGTTTCTATATTTTCAAAAATTATATAAAAAGGATAACCATAGAAATTATTCATATCAATATGTGTGGTTTTACCTTCGTAAACTATTTTCCAACAATTACCGCAAAAATAACATTCATAATTAATCTCTGATATATATATTATTCTTATCTCCATATTGCATGATTAACTTTTAGACCTGTTTTCTGATTTGATTATTCCATCTATGTTCAGAATTTTCATCTGTAATTATTGTGTCTCCTTGTCTTCTCAACATTCCTCCCACATAATTCCCTTTTTTATTTAATGAAAGACCTAACGTTTGGTGGGGGAAGCTGCGGCTTCTATACCTTCCATTTCTACTGCATTTGTATTTCCTCCAGAAATATGCCTAGCAGCAGACTTCCACTTCAAAGTTATAGACTTCTACTTTTTCATCCAAGAAATTAATAGATTCCAACAAAGAAATAACATAAAAATGGCGCCACTTTACAACAAGTGACGCCATTTTTTTATTTTACTTTGATAAGAAATTAATTTATTATATACCTACCACAATGCCTGATTGTATAAAAAATAATAAGATCAAACAAAGAACCTAGTTATAAATTACCATTGACTAGGATAAATTTTATAATACTTCAATATTTTATTCTTTTCAGAATCAACGAGTTTAAAATAAACCCCTTTATTTCCAGATCTCCAAAATTCTAGTCTATCATCTGCAAATAAGGTATCTTTTTTAGTAATAAATGCAAATACATAATAACTATCATCAGGAATAATAATTTGATGTTTAGTTACAATCTTTTGCTTAATATCCTCTAGCTTAAGGCTTAGCTTTTCATTTCGAAGATAAACCCGTTTTATATCATTGCTATCCGAAAAAAAATATTTTAAATCGGAAGCTATCACATATTTACTATTATTAACAGTGTTTTTAGAATATATTAATACTATTTTTTGATTATTGCAAGATGTAATAATTGTTACTAATAATGCCAGTATTATGGAATATTTAATCTTGATCATGGTTTTGGTTCTGTTGGTGGTTTAATTTTTGTAGAAGTTACACTTTCTACTGGATAAGGTATTATACCATAGTTTGTTCGTTTATCTTCGTTTAATTTTTGATTCATTTGATTCCCCAAATTTACGGTATTGTATTCTTCTTCTTCATCTATAAACCCAATATTTCGTTTATCTGGTGTCCATATTGATTTTTCAGCCTTTCCTTCATATTTATTTTGATTTCGTTCTCTATATTTACTTGGATTTGAAAAATGATTAAATCCATGCAGTATTTCATGTCCTAATCTTGAAGATGGACTATTATAGCCTACATTTCCTTCTTCCAAAGTTGATTTGGTGCCATCTTTCCTAAATCTGATACCTTCTAATGGATTAAATTTCACAGATTTACTATTAGGATCATATTCATTTTTTTTTCCATTCTCTGTCTGTTCTGAAATTGTAAAAGTATTTTTCTTGTCATTGATCATAAAATCCATAACATTAACTGTTGTAACATCTTTTCCTTCTCCAATAGTTATATTAAGAGCTTCCTGAGAATATAAGTAATCTAACGCCTTATAGACATTTCGATCAAATTCATTTTCAATTTTAGCATAATCTCTATCCTTTTGATAGGAATAAATATTATTACCAAACCTAATATCTCTACCATCAGGATCGATAAATAAAACTGGATTATTGACAGCATAGTTATATGGGCTATGTCTTCTATGCTTTTCCGACAAAGGATCAACAGCACCCCATCTTCCAAGATCTGACATATAAAACCTAGCACCATAATCGTACATTCCAGTCTCCTGCAGTTCCTTCCCGTTATATTTATAATTTTTATAACCTCCCAATAATCCTTTATTGGTTCCAATATGATTCATTCCAAATGCATAATAATTATTGGTATCGGTTATTTCAAGAGTCCCTGCGCTACTTTTAGCAAAACTTACTCTGCTATTTCCAAGATGATCCTTATACTGATAAATATAGCGGTTTTCTGTGAAACTGTAAAAACCTTCCGCCGTAGAAACAAAGTCTAGTATCCACAGAGGTTTAATCGGCTTTATGGCATTCACTTCATTTTCATTTTTAAAAGCTGCCTCTTCGTATGCGACACTTGTTCTGCACCAAAGACAAATTGTAGTTTCTGAAAAGCCATATTGAAAACCATCTAAATAATCCGTTATATTCGTCGTAATTGTTGTACTTCCTCTTCCTCCTCCGCTTGTATAGGTTTTACGGATTTTTGTACCATCGGCTTTATAAAGATAATCTAATCCAAAATTATTAATTTCTCCTATAGAATTGGTCTGAGTAATTGAAAAGTTATCCGGTAAGTTAAGATAATTATAAGTTATACCATGGATCCCTTTATCAAGCATAGTATTCATATTTCCGTTCGAATCATAGTCAATCATATTATTTCCTCCTTCATAGCCCGTGTCATTCATTGCTGATTCAATTACTTTATCCAAACGGTTTCCTGTATATTGATAGATAAGATCATCCACCTGTACAAAAGTAGTCCCTTGTGATACGGGAGCTGCATTTCTTTTTAAGGTGTTTATATTACCATTGAGATCATAGCTGAGATACTCATCAAAATAACCTGTATTCCCTGTAGACGGTTCTTTATAGAAAGCATTTCTTAACCTGTTCACTGCATCATATTCATAATTATAACGTTTCAGAAGATTTTCCGATCCGTTGTTCCAATCAATTTCAGCAATATTACCATTGAATTTTCCTATGCTCTGAGAATTTACAGGATTTTGATACTTTATTTCATATCCAAACAACTTTCCGTTCAGATTCGCAGGATCATTGATTTTTGTCAACCAACCTCTGATGTTATACTTATAATCAATTTGCTGAAGCGGAGCCCCAGCAGCAATTCCACCCACTTTTTTTGATTCCAACTGGGAAATTTCGTTATAGGTATTTTGAGCCAGATATTCTACGGGATTACTGTCAACCTGATGTTTGTGTACCACAAGCCTGTTCTGATTATCATATTCAAAGTTTTCTGTGATAATTCTTTCGGTATCTGTTTCTAATCTCTTATGTCTGGTAATGGTCTGTTTGGGGAGTCCTGCAAAATCAAGTTTTGATTCTGTTCTGGTGTAGCCTCCAAGATGGTTAATAGAGTGCTTTCCAATTACTCGTCCCTTAGTATCATAATACGTGTAATTCTTAGTCCAGTTATCATCTTCTATATTCTTTACAAAGCTCATAACAGGAAACCCTTTGGTACTTCTTCCGTCTGCAGTAAGAGTTTCGGTAAGTACGGGTTCTCCCAAAACAGATAAAACAGATGGATTGAAGCTGTATTGGGGATATGAATCATAATAATTTACAGATAATAAAGTAACCCATTTAGACGCATGAGGATAGGTAATATCAGGATCATAAAAAACATCCATACCCTGCCTGTTAAAAACAGCTGAGCTATTCCTCAACATATTTCCAGAACCATCAGCTAATATTTGCTCTGCGTTCCGGTCTCCTCCAGTAGCAATTCCAGTAATAACAACTCTTCCAAACTTATCATACTGGGTATATAGCCATTGTCCTTTTTTATTTAATTCGGCATCCTGAGTTCCTACAATTCTGTCTTGCTTGTCATATATTATCAATTCCTTGCCTTTACCAGGAAGCTTTTTTTCTACCACCCTTCCTCTTCCATCATATTTATACTGATAGCAAAGAGTATTCAAAACCGTATCCGGAACCGGTACTCCAGGGCTTAAGCTTTTAATAAGATCTGCTGCTTTAGGAGATAAAACATATGCCAATTGATCATAGTTATTATAAACATAGTAAGTGTCTGTACTGTCAGTTGCATTCAGCATCTTTCTTACCAACACAACCTGACCCTTACCATTTTTAAATTCGATGGTTTTATTTCCATCTTCATCCGTTACTGTACTCTTATACAATTGATTGGCTGTATAAGGAGTAGAAACCGTAATGAGTGTTTCAAAAGTACTGTAATTGAAAACCGCATTATATTTCTTCACTTCGCCATCTTCATTTGCATTGTATTCAAATTTCACAGGCTTTGTGCTCCATGCTGCTCCCACTTGCTTTTGTTCGAAAATCCTATCCAGAGGTGAATTTTCTAAGTTTTTGTGTGCAAAAGGAGTATTATCTCCATAATAAGTTTGAGCGGCTCCCTCTGCTCCTGATTGAATTCCGCCGTTTAATGTATTCATGGGCGCGGGAAGCCAGGTATCAACCTGTCTTCCAAATCCATCATATGGTATCGTTGTTACCAGATCTTTTCCTGTGGGAGTTGCTTTTATATTGACAATTTGTTTAGGCCTGCCCAGTCCATCAAAATACTGAACAGTTTCCGACGTTTTGGTAGGCTGGTTATTGGCATCATAATCAAGATATGTTTTACTGTAAGTATAGTTTTCTGTTGTGCTTAGTTGGGCTTGTACAAAACCTGATATCATCAAAGCACCGATTGGAATTATGAGTTTCTTCAACGGTATTAGTTTTTATAGTTGTATTTCATTTCTTTTAACACTTTCCCATCCATATCAATGACTTTTTCAAGTCTGCCGGCTGTATCATAAATATAGCGTTCTCGGATACCTGATGGCGGAGTAATGCTTCTTACCCCAACCAGTGGATCATAAGTGTAAGTAGTAATATTATAGTTTAATAATCTGAAATAAGTACGGAAAACATCTAATTTAGTAACGAGCTGATTTTCCGCCTCCTCTGGCTGCAGATTATAAAATGTAGGATTAGCGTCTTTTTCAGAAGCTGTAAAAATATCTGCAAGTTGAGCCGGAGCACTTCCTTCAAGCTGTTCATAGGTAATACCTTCTACTTTAGCAATAGGATATAACTTATTATATCCCCAAACTAAAGAAACCGGAATCCCACTTTTTGTAGTATACTGCAGGAGATTCCCTTTATCATCATACTTATCGTATTTAACTTCAGTATCCCAGCTGCCAGCTTTGATATCATACGACTGAGCAGAAGTCGGAAGATAGTTGTCCTGACTATCATATTTGGTTTGTGTAAAGCTTAGAGTTTTATTATCCGAAGTAACCTTTGTAGATAATGGAATACCAGTCATGTTCTTATTAATCAGACGGTTGTTTCCCCAATCATTGGCATAATCATAATCTGTATAGATAATTTGGCTGTCAGAGGTTGTTAGCTTACTTGTATCCAGATTTCCAGAAGCATTGTACGTTAATTCTGTTTTTGTTACTAAAGCCGAGGTTCCTAAAAATGTAGTTTCAATAGTAGATTTAAGTCTTCTTTTACCTGTAATAAGAGGGCTCACTAAAAACTTATATTTAGTGACTGGCAAAGGATTTTGATAAGTGTCGCCAGTATAGGATAATCCAATTACAGGACAACCTGAGTTAAACTGATAAGGATAAAAATTATTACTTGGGTCATAAAGTCCTGTCGATGTTTTAACAATCCCAAATGACGGGTATACACCATAGGTATTGGGTAAATTATCATAGTTATTTATTTTTGAAGAGAGTTTATTTAGATTCTGATCAAAAACTTCAATCAATGTGTTCTCTCCATTGGAAGGAACATCTACTTTCGGCATACCTTTTAAGTAAGTTCCTTGTATGTTGGTAAAATAGTATTTCGTATAACCTTTAGGTGTTCCGTCAATAACATTGATATCTTTCTCTATAACCTCACTATAACCAAAAGATTTATTTCCACCTAATCCAAAATCACTGGAGTTGATTGAAATATCATTAAAAATTGAAATAGACTCACTCGGACATCCCCCAGTAGTTCCTGAAGGCAGAGATTTAGATGTTGCACCGCTTATAAGATTTATAGGACTAAATGCATAAATTAATTTTCCACCATTATAAGTATATTCTTTATGGGATAATAATTTACTATTTTCATAATTCTTTAATGATTTTATCCTTAAACCGCTTCCATAAGATATAGAAGTATCAATATCTGTATTATCAAAATATGAGATACTACTTGATACAATCGCTCTATGGGTTCCATCTGTACTTCGGTAATTGATACCATTCTCAACATATACATAATATTCGGTAGTTGGATCTGTATCATCAAGTACTGTTATTTCCTCACTCCAGGTGAGCTGATGTGTTTGTTCAAAAACACTTCCCGGAACATCCACCTTCCATTCTTTTATAACTGTCTCAACCTGTTGTCCATTAACCATCTTTTTCTTACGAAATTGTATTTTACATTTTGTCATCTCATTCCAGTCACCATAATGAACTTCCGGATAATTTGGCCCCATATAGCCGTCATATATGGTATTATAAAACTTTATTGTTTTATTGGGAAGTTTGAAGGAAGAACCTTTAACAAAAATAGCCCCATTTGGCTCTGCTCCTCGATGATTAACAGTTTGACCTTTATTACCATTTTGCAATTGAGTAGCAGTTGGTATAAACTGATTGGTAAATGTATTGGATTCATACTCGAACTCAGTACGTCCACCCGTGGGGTAAAATATTTTCTTAAGTATATTTGTTGCCACAGAGTTCACATTTGTATATCTCATGCTCCCCAAATAAGAACTGGGTGTTAATCCATAGTTTTTATAAGGAGCTGTTTTGAAATAATCAAAATACGATAAATCAGGAAGAAGATTATCACTTCCCACACCATTACTATATCCGTAAAAATCTGAACTTTTCATCTTATCAGGCATTATATTGGTAGTATCATATTCAAAAGTATATGGAGGAATAGATGTCGGGACAGAATTACCCATTTGATCATAGTTCACCTCTTGAATAGAATTTAATTTTAACCTTTTATTCTTATACCCTTCTTCCAACGTATTATTAATGGAATTAATTGGAAAATAATTTTGATTAAATACAAAACTTTTAATTTTCTTATTACTGTATTTTGACAGAATATCAACAGAACTTAATTTCTTAATTGGGGTCGCAGTAAAATGGGGTCGAATATCTTCCCTGTTATCCAAATTAAATTGTATTTTAGTATCCTCTGTTTCTATACCTATCAATGTTTTTTTTTCATTAATTACAGCATTCGAGCTGCTGCTTAAAGCAGGACTCATTGTAAAATTTGTTAGATGAACAACTTGTGTAGGATACTGCTGATAGGTACTCTCATCCTGATATTTGAATGTAACAACTTTACCACTTACAAGTTCAATTCTGCTAACTTTAAAAGTATATGACAAATCAATGGTACTGGTCTGATCAGTTTTCGATGTTTCAACAGCATAAAAATAAAATTTGTCTCCTTTGTTGGTAGTCGCTATCCAACCTTCAGTATTCCTGGAGAATTTTACATCATCATTATTTTCTAAAAATAAGATTTCATTGTTGTTCTCCGGGTTGTAAAAAAACCTTCCGGAATATCCATAAAAATTGTATGAAAAAATATCCGGCTGTCCCTTTTTACTCTTTAAACTGGTTATAATATCATAAGAATCATCTGTTGCTGGCTGAGCTCCTCCAGAAAGAAGACCTACATTATAATCATTGGCACCATATTGAAGTCTATACATTGGACTTTCCGATTGAACAGTGGGAAAGTTATTTTTAAAAATACTATAGCCCAATGTGCTGGCAAAACCATCTCCTCCTGTTACAAAGTCTTCGCTACCTCTAATCTCCTGTATAATAGTTCCTTCAGGCAAAAAATTCCATCCCAGGCCTACCCATGTAGCTTCATCAGCAACTTTAATACCTGAGGTATGATAACTTACAGCTAATGGAATTTCAATATTATCTATTTTAAGAGTATAAAGAGGTATTGAAACTTCTGCTGTTCCAGTATAATGACCTACAGGAATATCTCCAAACCTGCCTAATAATGCCACTTCAGGAGATGTAGGAACATTTTTCACACTTGGGTCATACTGGTTGACTGTAGTTTGCCCTGAAGCATTATTTAATGTAGCTAATAATAAAATTATAGCTATTGTAGTTTTCTTCATGAAAATAATTAGGTTTTATTTTTTGATCAGCTTTGCATTCGCCGTTTTATTGGTATCAGTTTTTATCGTCACCAGATAGGCTCCCTGAATCAGTGCCTGAGTATTGATCTTGGTTACTTTGTTTTTCGTCTTAAGGTTTTGAAGTTGTCTTCCGCTCATGTCATACAACAGAATATCAGCCTCTCTAAAATCAAAGCCGATTTCTACATAAGCATAATCTGAGACTGGATTCGGATAGATCTTGATATCGTATTTTTCAATCAGCTGATCAACCTGCTTATCGCCTAGCTTCACAATCTTCCAGTTCTCTTTTCCAAGTTCTTCTGCACTGGTTCCTGCCAGAATAATGGAACCGTCTCTATTTAATTTCAGATCAGAAAGTCTTTCCGCTTTTTGTCTGGATTCTCCGGTTATATGTTTTCTCCACTGTTCATTTCCATTGTGATCCAGATACAGCATCCAGAAGGTCTCGTCATCCGTTTCTGCTCTTCCTTCTGCCTGGGTGTAACCTCCTAATAAGATTCCTTTGGAAGATTTATCATCTGCTGAATGCAGAACACTCATTCCCATCAGAATATCACGATTCCCAAAATTATAGGATTTCTGCCACTGCTCATCTCCTCTTTCATTTAAAGCAATCAGCCAAAGATCTGATCCTTCATCTAGTCCAACAGTTTTATTTCCTGATCTTTCTGATCTGGATTCTCCGCCAATGACAAAACCTGTGGAAGTTAAAGCAAGGGTTCTCAAATGATCATCTCCTTTTCCTCCAAAACTCTTTTCCCATTCTACTTTTCCGTTCTTATCCAACTTGACAATCCAGTAGTCACCCTCACCAAAATTTTCAGTTTGTTTTGAGTTTCGGGATACGGGGATCGGGTTTTGAACGTTTGGTATAGAACCCGCATCTCGGAACTCGGGACTCCTTGAATAAATTCCAAGCAATGCTCCTCCATCTCTCGTTGGAATCATTTTCTCTACTTCATCTAAGCTTTTTCCACCTAAAATTAATTGGGAGAGTTCTTTTCCGTTTTTATCAAGTATCGTGATCCAAACATCTTTAGAACCATATCCTTTTGCAGTGTTTTGTACATTTCCGGCCACAAAGAACCCTAAATCAGTAGTCTGGATAACTGCTCTTGCTTCTTCATCTGATGAACTTCCCAAAGTCTTTTGCCATAGTTCATCTCCGAATTCGTTGATTCTGATCAACCAGATATCCGAACCTCCTTTGGAATCATCTTTTTTATCCAAACCTTTACCTGAATAGGACGTTCCGGCCAAAAGAAATCCACCATCCTGTGTTGTGACTGTAGCTGATAAATAATCATGATTGGATCCTGAAAAGTATTTCTCCCAGACTTCTTCTCCTAACTGGTTCAATTTTACCAGATGGAAATCATAACCATTATTCTGCTTTTGTCTACCGGCTGCTAGCGATTGGCTTTTGGCCTGAATACTGCTTCCCGTGATAAGATATTGCTGATCGATTGTTGTAGTAACCTGGCTAAGAAAATCCTGAGTAGAGGATTTGATGTCTTTCTGCCATACCACTTCCTGGGCATAAATGCTCAGGACAGTGCATATAGTAAATGCACTGAGAGAGAGTTTCTTCATTCCCTTATTGTCGCTTTTTGAGTTATTAATTAGTTTTTATTAAAACGCGACTAATTTAACATTTTTTAAGAAGCAAATAATAAAATATTTTTTTTATTACAACTAAGCTTCAAATTCATTTCACAAAAACAGACTTCAGAAACAACAAAGTCTCTCATTTTTCATATAATTACAAGATGAAAGAAAATATATAACCAATTCTTAGTCTTTTCAATAAAGATTTAGACAATCAATATAATTTTAGATTTAAATTATAATAAAATTCATATTTAAAGTAAATTATTTGGTCAAAATAAGTTACTTAATTCCTGCTTAATTTACCCCAACCGAACCAGATCATCCATAGAAGTGTTTGAAGATATGTTCGTCTTCGTCACAATACAGACATTTGAAGATTTCACTCTATGATGTCATTCTTTTTATTTCCTATACATTATGATAATGGTGGATATACCGAGTAACAGTATTCATTGTAGCTTTTCCTTCACAAAAAGCCAAATGGCGCCACTTTACAACAAGTGACGCCATTTTATATGAATTATATATTCCTTATTTTGGAATTTTTAAGTTTTAATACATCTTATTTTCTGCATATTTATATACGGTCTTTTCATCCCATGCAAATAATTGAATAGAGCTATACGGTGGTATTTTGTATGAATAAGCTGCACTTTTTATGTCAAATCCTTGTGCATGGCTATCACTGGCATTTAATACGAGTATTCTCTGACCCCGGAAACATTTTCCTAATGTAAATTGTTCACCATGAACACATCTGATGACCAGCATTCTATTATCAGAATCATAATATTGAACTCCTGGCTGCTGTTCAATCATGCCATGAGACAATCTCATTCTAGAGTCTTCATTGATAATCTCATCATCAAGATAGGAAAGACTTCCGTCCGGAATAAATAAAGTATTAGGCTTTTCATCTTTTGATTTAAAGTTTTCAGTAGCCTTTACTGAGCCTGAAACAGTTACTTTATCGGCATCATTAGCACCTGTACCTATACCAATGTTATGGCTCTTTCTATGGAAATTAATCCCTTCCCAACTGTTATATTTACTTGAATATTTATAATACTCACCTTCCAAAACAGTTAAATAGAACCCATCCTGTTCATTATATATACCAGATTCTCCGCCATTATATTCATCAGCAACCATTAATCCATTACCTGTATGACTGGTAAATTGCTGGTTTATAATAACACCGTTACTAGACATATAATTCCAGCTATTGATATTACCTTGGGAGAAATCTGCGTCACTCCACAATTTAAACCACTTACTGGACCATTTATCATCAATTCCCTTTCTTATTTTAAGCATAGGTATTCCTGCTCCATTGATCTCAGTTTGGTTGGCAAAAGCTAATTGGTATGAAGAATCCCCAGTGGATGCAGAGGTACCATCCCAAGGAGCATAAGTCATTACACCTGCATAATTTCCAGTTCCTCCAACATGTCCGGCCTGAATAAAATCAAATCTAACTCTACGACTATTACCATTAGGTGCAACAACTGTATCCGGGTTTCTTGAACCATCTCTTGAAGTAACAAAGTAATTTGTAGCAAAGACTCCGTTTGAATTAGTAAGATTTATCCATTGACCACCTTCCTCTTCAGGTTGAATTGACAGAGTCTGGCTCGTAAAATTAGATGACACCCAAGATTGAGTAGCCAGAAATACATAACCATCTGTTCTATGATAGATGTAAGGTGCACCTGCTGACAAACCACTTGAGAATCCTAATGTTTGAGCATTTTCCGCAGAATTAACTTTAGCATCAGGATTAAAATTGTTATTCGTCCAAAGCGATTCTCCATCTGACAATAAAGGAATATTCCCTTTTTTCGTCATGGTTGTTGTATTAACAGCCTGCCAATATTCTAAATGATTGCTGAATAAAGGAAAATCTATTCTATGATACCATGTATTATTTCCTGCTATGTGTAAAGAGTTACCATAAGTAGACGGGAATCCGTTACCTGTCGCCCAATCTGTAACGCTTAAAGGGTAATCAGTTTTTACTGCAGTTGCATCCTGATGGTTCCCTCTTTTCGCCAGGTATTCTCCGGGATTAAAGTTATTAGTAGTCCAGGGAATGCCCCCTTGAATTTTAACAACACCGCTATCTGAACTTAATAATAAATCGCCACCATTGACAGCTCTCATTGCAAAACTATCTCCTGCTCCACCGCCTATGGCAGAATCTCCATCAGCTCCAATATAAGCTATATCTTTAGATCCATCGTACTTTTGCCAGGTCAGATAATTTCCTGTTTGTGCAGTACTTTTCCATCTACCTAACATAGCCGGAGTTTCTATATTAAAAGCACCTGTCATAGTACCGCCATCTTTTCTGAGATAGTTCCCTAAGTCTGAAGATGATACAAAATCTGAGGCTAATCTCTGGCCACCACCTGCTGTTAAGATATAGTTATCATTATACCCAACTTTATTGAAACCTTTTGATGAAACCTGACCGGCATCAGTGAATGTTATACCATTATTTAAGTCCCAATCTTCTGCATTATTGGTAACAGAAGGTGCCAATATTAAATTGTTATTGGTAGGTTTCTGAATTGACCAGGATTTATAGGAACTATTTTTTAGTTTGAAAGGTATTCTGTTATAATAGGATTTTGCTGCCGATATAATTTCATCCGTATTTCTCGTCTGGTAATCGCTTGGTTTGAAATTTACATTATCCCAGGCTTTTCTCCATAGTGTCCAATTGCCATTATGCCCACTTCTATAGACCAGTTCTCCAGCGTCTGCATTAGTATCATTATATTTTACCTGCAACTGTGCCGTAGTATCCTGAGCACCCATGTGCAACATAGGACTATATAAATGCTGTACTCCTCCTGCATTATTATTTGCTCTGTAAACTCCGGAACTGGAATACCCTCCAAGACTATTGAAGTTATCATTAAACTGAACTGCTTTTGGGATATAGCTGCTGTCTGCAAAATTAGTTAACCAACTTCTTGTAGCGACTACATCAGAAGGTAAAGTAATGATATGGGTAGGATATACGTCAAGGTTAGGT
This sequence comes from Chryseobacterium sp. S0630, assembly GCF_024158915.1. Taxonomy (GTDB): domain Bacteria; phylum Bacteroidota; class Bacteroidia; order Flavobacteriales; family Weeksellaceae; genus Chryseobacterium. The sequence goes on from NZ_JAMZGF010000014.1 coordinate 13,762, forward strand.
TCTAATGCATGAGACCATCCCAGATTCCAATCCTGATAATAGTTTCCGTATTTAACTTCCACTCTAGCCACTTCAAATGAGAAATACCCATTCCAAAAAGTCTCTGATTCTCCTAATAAAATACTGACATATCCATCAGTTCCAATCCCAATCCTTGCGGTAGTGGTAGGAAAATTATCCGTTACTTCCCATATCGCTTTTGAACCATTAGTAACCAGAGTTCCTGATACATATTTATAGAAAGCGACATTTACTTTACCCAAGTACTGACTTTCATATCCATAAATATTGATATCAATACTAAACATTGCATGCTCTGGTGAAGCTTGTGGCATTTTAATCGCTAGAATACCCGTATGTCCTCCCACGTCATAATAGCCCTGGTAAACTTTATTAAATATTCTTACTTTATTTTGGCTTTTATTAATAGATCCTCCATCTTCAAATTCTAAATCCTTTGTTCCAAGATTCACATCCTTTGCTGCACCAGTATAGGGAACATAATTATTTAAAGTTGATGTATTAACAAAAGCTGACGGATCTAAATTATGAGCATCCCAGACCACTCCATTTACTCCATTTTTATAGTGTATTATATCATTGTTATTAGATTCTATAATCGTATTAATTGTAGGGTTTCCTACATATAATGTAGACGGGCCACTATAATTTAAAACCTGTTTATTACCTGTAGTAAATGAATTAGAATAAATACCTACGCTAGAATAAATCTGACCTGATCTTCCCAGAAAATGGGTAGGATGATCCGGATCTCCAAAATGGAAACCAATACCTTCATTCAGGCTATTGGCACTTCCCTGATAATAAGAAAGTCCGTAAGTATCTGCATTAGCAAATGACCAGATTCTATTTCTTTCATCTACTTTGTAAAACCTGTTTTGAAAACCTTCATCTGTTTGTACAAAACCTCTTGAATGGATTCCGTAAGGAGGAATAAACTGAGAGTCGGTATAAGAAGAAGAAGCCAATAAACCACCTGATAACATTACCTGTGCACTATTTCCATTGAGTCCGGCAATAGGTCTATCTGAATCTAATGCCCAATAGCCACCTGTATTTTTCTTCTCCCAAAATGTATTAGAAGCAACTAAATCTTCTTTAGTAAGTAAATGTTTAAGGTTTATCTGAATCCTTTTTGTGCCTCCCGGATCCGGATGATCCGACACTGAAGTAACTCTGTTATTTCCCTGGTCTAAACCTCCATATCCAACCGTTACTTTTACATCAAACCCCTGCCAGTAAGATAATTGAGCAAACCAAAAACAAAGTTTACCATTTAAGTTTAAGGCAGTAATTCCATTCCAGTAATATAATGTAGAATAGCCGCTATGAGAAATAATAGTACCGTTATAGATATATCCCTGGATCTTACAGTCTAAAGGCTGATCAGTGCCATACATATTACCTTTAATCTCTAAGAGAAACTGATCTCCATAGTCTACAGAATAATCTACATCAGTTTCAATTAATGTACCCTGTGGGAAGTTTCTTCCGGAATGATACCAGGAGTCTTCTTTTCTTCGGGAATCATAATCTCCACCACCTCCCGTCAGGAATTTTTCATTATCTGACCCGTCTTTATAATACCCGGCCGCTCTCACGTAATCAAAAGCATTGCCATTGATATTCATAAAGTGATACCCATTTGGCCTATACTGCAGTGTACCAGCATAAAGGCCAGGCTGATGAAAAGAAATTGCAGGGTAAATTGTATCAGACACCCCATTACCTCTTACTTCTAAAGCAACTGCATTATAAGCATTACCGGTAGCTCCTGAGAAGGATTTTCTTACCGGTATATCCTGGTACGTATTGGTTGTTACTAAATTTAAATCAGAAACTATTTCCGCATGGGTTCGTGTGCTAATTTTTTTCGTTACAGAATTCCAAACCATTACAGAACCTGCATCGTTTGGAACACTTTTCACAATTATCTCGCCTTCTACAGCGATATGATTGTTAAAATATTCAGGAGCAATCATTAGTCTAATCTAGCAGTTAAAGTAATTCTATATTCATTCGGGGTAAGCGGTGCCAAAACATCTATTTGTACGTCATTTTCTGATATAACCGTACAGCTTACATTTATTTTTCTATTATCAGTATTACGATAACAGATATAATCAACATTCAGGGTATTCCAGCCATGGGTGATGGCGAAAGCAACGGACGATCCATCTCCGATGTGCCATGTTTGGGATTTAATTTTTGCATCCAAAACAGCTTTCGTAGATTTTGGAGTCATTGCTTTAGTAATATTGACTCCTTCAATAGCTTCAACATCTGTAGCGATTTGGATCAATCCTTTTACCGTATCTGTAGCATCTACAATATCAGGAATACCTTTTTCTATAATCTGATAATTTTTAGGGATATTGTAAGCATCATCGGTATTGGCAATAAGATGGTCACCCACAGAGACAGGTTCATTGCCCACCCATCCATTGGCTGTAATTACCCATACCATTCCTGTTTTAATTACCGCTGCTGTAGCAGGTGATGGCATCGTCATTGAACCTTCAACAGTAGAAGGAATATAACCTCCCGGCTGATAGATCAGTGCTCCTGTAAGGCTTTGCCCTATGAAGTTTTCAACATAAGTTTTAATCTTATAGGATGACCATGTAAAGGTTCCTGACTGAATCGCATCATTCACAACAATAGAAACAATATCTGCATTGGTAAGATTTCGACCTGCTACTTTAATAACATGCCCTGAACTATTGGTCAGTATCTGACTTAGCAACAGAAGCCCGCTTGTCTGATTGGTCTGAAATGGATTATTAGTCAGCGGATAATCTGGATGTACATAATTTTCGGCCAAATTAATCCATTCGGTTCCGTTCCATTGATGCAACTGACCATTATAATCAATTACCCAACCTGCAGGAACATTATCCGTACTGGGAAATGAAGTAAATTGTTGAAAACGGGTACGTTGCAGTTCCCCGAAAAAATTATCCTGATTTGCGTTATTACTGATTACTGCGTTGTTATTCATAGTTTTTTATTTTTTTATGGTTTAACTTTTAAAATGAGAATGTTAATCGGATTAGCAAGGTCACCTAACATCTTGATCTCGATGGTTTGGTTGGTTGCATAATCGTCAATATTTATTTTTTTTCCGGTAACACTGTCCCGGGCCTGAATGATCACATTTTCCGTTTCAAGGGTATTGGGAAATACTGCACTTCCGGTAATCTGCACTACTGCACTTCCAGCTGTCTGTGAGATCAGCAAAACCTTATCATAGATCTGCTTATTAAATTCCTGTTGATTTTTCGGGCTGCTTAGCCAATCGTAGTTCAATAACAGCTTTACTTTATCTTCGCTTGATTCTCCTATGGGAAGAGCTTTTAAAGCTTCAATATCATCACGGTTTTTTTTAATGAAGTTTACTATTTCCTGAAGTTCATCTAAAGACAGATCATTAGACAATAATATCTTTCTAATATTTTCTATCTTCAGTGCTAAGTCTTTATCAGCATCTTTCAATGCATCCACAAAGCTATTTACCTGTATTTTAGTGTACACATTCCCCAATTGGTCAGAACTGTCAACTGTAGCAACATTGCTTATTCCAAGTTTGCTTTTCCAGCTGTCAACATGAGCAGAGGTCAGATTGCCGGCATTCAATAAAGCCAGATATTCCGAATGAGCCTTTGGGTCTTGTAAGTGTTGTTGAAATGCTTCCGCACTGGCAAATAATTGAAAGATTTCTTCAAATCCTTCAATACCTTTCATAGGGATTAAGTCATCTTTATGATAAAAAGATAAAAACGTGTCTTTAAACTGGGTTTCTGTTGGAAAATCTCCAGTTTCAAACCAACTGAAAATTGTATGTAATGGTGTACTCATTTGATAATTGATAATTAGTTTTGATAAAATTGATAATTGGGAGAGGCTTGAAGATTATTTCTATGGCGTGGCATTTTAAAGGAGCGAAAAAGTCCATATACTTGCAGAGGAAGCTATACGACTAGGCATTCACTCAGAAAGAATCAATGAAGCTGATTCCACTTTTGCGATCTCAAAATATTACAATGATGCTATAACATCTTTTTCTGAAATTTGAACTGTATGAGCAGTTTGAAGCCGGAACAAAGTAGTCTACACCTGACTTTGGAGATATATTTCCAAGAATAACAGATGGTTTAAAGTTCCCAGTATTAGGTAGAAATTGTTTATTTAGAAAAGAACAGATCAGCTTCAGCCTTTCTTCTGCGGATGAGTCCGTTTAATGTTTTCCCGGCAGCCGTAATATATTTCGTGGTAAACCAATTTCTGATGGCCTGCTCTTCTGCTTTTTTATTAATCAAAGAAAATAGTCCGTCTGATCCTCCGGTATTGTAAGTGTGTGAGACAAGAGCATCAAATTGATTCTGAGTAAGATTCAGTTTAATTTTACTGTTGACGATTTTTTCATAAGTTGGTAAAACAGATGAAAATAGCTCTATTCCTTTTTCTTTAGTGATGGCAGGATCTTTCATGGTTACTTTTTTTCCTCCCGGATAGTACGTGTTGCCATATCCTATTGTCGGAATTCCTGCAGAATCCAGATAAGGCTTTGAACTGAAACCTTCAAATGATACAATCAGATTGATTCCCTTTTGTGATGTTTTCATGTCTTAAAATATTTGTAGGTGAAAAAGATGAGTATTAAAGTGATTCCAATAATCGTAATGAAAATCCAGGCCAGGATCTCCAATCCATCTGTTTGAATTTTCCTGGTTTCTTCAGAGACTTTTGAAGCTACTTCTTTGACCGTTTCTTTTGAACTTGTTTTCTGGGTTAAATCCTGGATAACATGGTTAGTTTCTTCTTTTTTAACCTCTGATTTTTCATGGTTGGCCTTTGCATAATAGCTGCTGATAGAATATTCTGCATTTCCCACGATGGAAATACGTTGAAGGGTATCACGTCCCACCACATTATGGAAAACAAAGGGATTAGATGCATCCGATTTTCCTTTAATCAACAGCTCACCGGATATTTCATTTTTCTCTTCCTTCACTGACACCTCATCTGATAGACTTTGAGTGGACTGTGAGGTTTGAAGGATTAAAGAATCAGCTTTTATTTCTTCTGTCTTTGTTGTATTTTCTTTATATGTGGTTGTAATTTTGTGTTTACTCCGGCAGCCCAACATGAGACTGCTCAAGATGAGCAATAACAGAATTTTTGTTTTCATGAGTTTTAGTTTTAAAAATTGAAAAGGCTTATCTTGAATTCTTCAATTCCAGGAAATCCAAATGGTATTCAAATTCTTACATAAAGATTTTATCTTCTTTTACGTATTCTTTTTTGATGCTATCCAGCAACATGTCTAAGCTTACTTTGAAACCAGATTCCTTTAATGCAATTGTTTTTAAACTTACATCCTGTATGATATTCATAATATTGGAACCTGTTAATTCATATCGTTGAGCAATTTGTTCCAGATCAATATCTTCAAGTTGTAATTGTTCGGGTAAATTTTGCTGCCAGATACGCAGACGCTCTTCATGCTTTGGATTATTGAATTGTATGCAGCTATGAAAGCGTCGCGTAAAGGCTTTATCCATATTATTTTTAAAGTTGGAGGCCAGAATAATAAGCCCTGAAAATGTCTCTATGCGTTGCAACAAATAAGAAACTTCCTGATTGGCATATTTGTCATGGGCATCTTTTACAGAGGTTCGTTTTCCGAAAATAGCATCTGCTTCATCAAAGAATAAAATCCAGTTTTTATTTTCTGCTTTGTTGAACAGTTTAGCTAATTGTTTTTCTGTTTCTCCGATGTACTTTGAGACCAGCATAGAAACATCCACTCTGAAAACAGGACGCTGGGTGTATTTCCCTAAAAGGCTGGCCGCAAGAGTTTTTCCTGTTCCCGGCTCTCCATGAAACAACACTCTGAACCCTGGTTTAAGTTTGGTCTGCATATTCCAATCTTCCATCAGAATCTGGCTGCTATTGTACCAGGCTTCAATACTTTTAAGCTCCTGTAACGTCGTTTGAGGAAGAATCAAATCCGTCCATGATCGATGGGTAAGTATTTGTTCTGCCGGAAAATCATTGCTCATTTTCGGTAATAATTCCAGGCCAAACATGATCTTATTAAAAGCTTCTTCATGAATATTGATCTGACTGTTCATTGATGCATGTTCATGGGCTGAACCTGAAAAAACAATGAGTTCTTCCTGACTCAAAACCGAATTCGGCCCGAAATAATCCAGTGATTTTAATCTTTCTGAAATACTATCCCCTCCCAAAACGTATTGAACAGCCTGAATTGTAGGGTAAAAGAGCCTGCCGCTATCGTTGGTTGAACAGAAGTCAAACAGCGCACTCCCCGGATGTTCCAGATAAATGCGTTTCAGTAATGATGGATCTAATCGTGGCAATAAAGCCATTAAAAGAATCACAACTTCCTGATGGGCAAGCTCTTTCCCTGAAATATAATCTCCTAATTGAAAATTCTCATGGTTATTAGTATTAAATTCAGGGGCTCCTACATTAAAATCCTCTGAAGGATTGTTGATACGCCATGTAATAACCTTTTCTAAATGAGTAAATAATTTTTGTAATTGTTCTGACTCCATTGGTTTTTATCTTTTTTAAGATCCGGTGTACTGCATCCTTTTCATTTTTAGGATACATTCACACTTATCTTGTCGTTATTTCAAGAAACCTCAACCGGAAAGTTGCTCACATTCGAGTATCTCTCCACAGCCGACACAGCAGCTGTTTTTGGAAAGTAGCTCCTTCATTGGAGTCCTTCTTTTTAAAGAATCAATCTGCGTTTGAAAGAGAACAAGAGATCCGAAGATCAGCCATTCTGCTTCCAGGAGGAGATTCTTATGTTTACATATCAGAAAATTCCGGGATTTCAGGTGTTAAAAGGTGTCCTGCTAATGAGAGTTTCTCCGATTGAGGTAGTATTTTTAGTAATGAGAATGTAATGGATTACTTCTCTGCCGCCTTGCGATCTTAGTATCTTTTATAGGGATAGGATACGGCTTGTTGTGTTACATAATAGTAATTACTATGTTGTTGTGTACAGTTCAAAATTAATCCCTTTTTTGTTCTTGTAAAAGTTTTCTGCCCTATCTGTACTGTAGTTGCAGTAACTTTGTTTTAAAACCATTCATTATTATTTAAAAGCATAGTTACACTCAATCCTAATATTTCTGACTTTATCGACCTGGCCACCCCACCAATTTTCCTGACTTTGCCCGGCATACAAATATCCTGAGGCTACAAGAGTGTTAGTATCCGCATCATACAAATCGCACTGTATGTTCTGAGTGATTGCTTGAAGATCGGCATTATAAGCAATGTACAAAAAGTCCCATGCATCATAATGATCGGTAATAGTATCTTTATCTCCATGTTCATTACCCCAATATTGTGAGTATGCTCTATATTGGATAGGCACTTCAGTTCTGTTTATAAACTTAATACTTGTATTTACAATATTGATTCTTGCATTATTATCCATTTTAGTAATTTCAATGGGCAGTCTGCCATTCTTCAATTCTCCAAAATCAAAACCATCAGGAATAGTATTCAGATTGTTTCCGAATAACCTACGAACATAATAGCTTTCACTTAACTGATACCCAAAACTATAGTATTCGGTTTCTCCTAAATTCCCTTCTGATATTTTTTTTATTTTAACCGTATAAGGTGCGCTTCCAAATAAGTATTGTCTCACTACACCTACTTTTGTAGAATCTCTTAGGGTGATCAGCTGATCTTCTTCATCCGGTGAAGTTACAGCAACCTGGATTTCTAAATCTCCAACACTATTTGCAAAATAGTAAATAAATGCACTATCAATAGTTGCCAGATTATTAGCAAAGATTAGCATTTCTTTTTTGTTTAGGACATCTTCTTTATGCCTTAAAGAATCTATCAATTCCGAAAACTGACCTTGCGTTGGATGTTTACCTGTTTCAAAATAGGTTTTTAATTCTTCTCTTGGGGTTAATTTATTTTCTTCCATTATATTTTATTATTCTTTACAATTGAATTGCCTTTGGGCTCAATGATTATTTTTGTTATGTTTTTAAAAATTGGGATTCATCCTCTTTAATTCCTTTAAAATTTTAAAGTTTCTCTATTCTGCAGTACCGCTTGGTTTTAATAATCGGATGATGGGTTACCTGATTTCAAAACCGAAGTTCATCTTTTTTCTCTTTTCGGGAAAGTTTTTTGAACGCTCTATTCTGTAGTTGCAGTAAGTGTTATTTCTTTAAAGCCCCAGAGCATTGAACATTTCGGATGCAATAGCCTCCATTCCCAAATCACCGGGATGAATTGCTACACCTGAATTATTGACAGTATGCCACTGACCATCGTCACCTTTAACCTGTGCTCCCATATAGGATCTGTTTGCAGGAATATCAAGATGAGATATTTTAACAAAGGTTAAGCTATTCTCTGTGGCTACCTGAGACATTGCAGAGTCTTTATTAACATCTGCCCAGAATACACCTCCAATAATTATTTTAGCTGTTGGATTTTTTATTTTTATATAATTAATCAATGCTGAATACTCTGATTTAAATGTTCCAGAAAAAACTGCATTTTCACCCAGTCTTACACAAATCAAATCTTTTCCTGACAAATAAGTATCTAATTGAGATTTATCCCATGTAGAAGGAGAAGTTTCCCATCCGGCAATATTTAACACATCAGTTGTTGCAGCAGGTTTAAAAACCTTCATTTTTTCTAAAAAACGATGTACATAATCTTTACTCTTCTCAGATGCAGCCATTCCCCAGCTCCCCCACCAATAAGAAAGAACCGGATGCCTGGCGATTGAATTTCCTAAATGAAGTATATTTGAATATCCCGCCACATAATCCCATGTCACAGAGCCATCCGGATTAAATAATAAGGATACTTTTTTCCCGTTAAAAGTAAAATTCTGTTGTAATCCTGCAATTGATGAATTGATAGAAGATAAATCTGATTTTGTAGATATAGGGCTTTCAATATATTCTTTAAGGTATAACTTCATTGGAAGTGATTTCCCTGATACTTGCGTCAGCACTCCGGTGTAATTATCAGCAGCCCATAGATTTGCTATTGCAGGTGTATTATTCACAGGAAATTTTGAAGGAAATTTTAACCCCACATACTCTCCTTTCGCAAGTATTACCGGATCAATTGTAACAACATTTAACCCGGCATTTAAAGTTTTCCTTATTACATTTGTTTCAATAAACTTTCCGGCCTGGTCCAAAAATCCGGTTACTATTTGATAATCCCCCGCAGTAACTGTTCTGATTTCAATTTTTTCTAATATATGGGAATTTTCAAGCTCTAATTTATTAATTGCGTATCCTTCTATACCATCAGAATCTGCAGAAACACCAGATTCTCCTTTTCCAACCTCAACACCTGTATAGCCATTCTGAGAATAATCTTCTACAATTTTACTAACTGATTTAGAAAGATTGAAAACGGATTCACTTTGCAGAGTAGTTTCATTAATATCCGAAAGCTCAAACCACAGAGCATAATAACTTCCTACACCTGCCTGTACTCCTCCTGAAGTAGTGCTATATTGAACAAATCTATTTCCTGCAGCACCCGGATCTCCATAAAATATTTGAGCTGATGTAGTTGGTAAACAGACAACAGCAGCCATTTCTCCGGTATTGATTTTAATTTTCTGGCTTGTAAAATCAAAATTGTTCCAACCGGCAACCCCTGATTTCTCTTCACTTTCCCAACGCATAATAAATTTTGTACCATCATAGCGTCCGATACAAAACTTTAAATTACCTGCTACTGCAAGTCTTATATTTGCTTTTGTTAAAAATTTATTTGAATCTGAAACTGCTGTCGTATTTGATTTAATATTGTATAAGCCAGCTTGTATTCCATCAGGAGAAGTTCCTGCCAATTCAACTCCAATGTTTTTATAAAAGCCACCTACCTCTTCTACTGATTTTCTTACCTCATCAGATTCTCCTCCTTTTACTTTATTAACCAGCCAACTATTGATTTGTTTACCTCCCTGAGCGTCAATATTATTATCAGAGTCAAATTCTAATGCTACATTTACTCCCGGAACAGCCACAAAGTCTTTTTTCGTTACTCCATTACTAACATTCAGAAATACTAATTGTTCATCCAAATCTGCAGTTGTAACTTCAATAGGTACACCGGAAATATTTTTAAAATTGATATAAGTACCTACTGTCCTGGCTTCCCATTTTTCGTAAAGGTCCGCATCACTAGGCATCCATATTGTTGGTGAACTGTTGGGAAATGCTTCTCCTTTGACAATTGATTTTGTACTGGCTACTGCATCATTTACGGCTTTTAAAAGAGTTTTTTCAACTTCTTTATCCAATTTATTATCTAAAGAATCTTGTAAGCCATTTATAGCTTTCAAATCCATCACTTCATCTTTATGCCAGTATGAATCTATCAAATCAGAAAATTGATTTTGGGTGGGATATTCACCGGTTTTAAAATAGGTTTTTAATTCTTCTCTTGGGGTCAATTTATTTTCTTCCATTATATTTTATTGTTCTTTGGTTTTCATTTCTATGGATGCTCAGTCTGGAGTTCGAAACTCATCTTTTTTAGCTTTCACTATTTTACATTTTCAGAATAGCTGCATTCGATTCTTATATTTCTAACTCCATTAACCTGGCCGCCATTCAAAGAAATCTGGTTTTGTCCTGCGGGTAAATAACCGGTTGCCAAAAGGGTGTCATTTTCAGCATTAAAGATTTCACATTTAATGGATTGACTGGCTTTCGTAAGGTCTGCTCTATAATAGAAACTCAAAGAATCTTCCAGGTCATAATGATCCGTAACTGTATCTTCAGATCTATATGGATCATTCCATCCCGCGCTTTCTATTCTATACTGGATAGGCACTTCAGTTTTATTAACGAACTTAATACTGGTGTTTAAAATGTTTATTTTTCTTCCAAAACCTCCTTTCGAAAGTTGTATAGGTAACCCAATACCTTCCAGCTCTCCAAAGTCAAATCCAACGGGAATTGTCTTCAGATTATTCCCGAACAGTCTATAAACAGTGTAGGTCTGATCTAATTGATAAGCCAAACTATAATATTCCGTTTCTTTCAAATCACCTTCAAAGATTTCTTTCACTTTTATCGTATAAGGTGCACTCCCTACAAAATAACGTTTATCTAAAAAGCTTTTGAAATCAACAGATGAGATCACCTGATCCGGTTCATCATTTGTGCTTACCACGATTGAAAATTTTAGATTTCCGACATTATTTGTTGAAAAATTAACGTATGAGTTATCAATAGCTGCCAAACTATTGGCAAAAATGGCCAGTTCTCTTTTGGTAAGGACATCTTCTCTAAGCCTTAAGGAATCTATCAGATCTTCAAATTGGCTTTGTGTGGGATATTTTCCTGTTTCAAAATAGTTTTTTAACTGGTCTCTGGTTGTTAGTTTATTTTCCTCCATAATACTTCTTTATAATTTATGCTTCTGGGCATCATTACACTTTGGTTTCAATGATAATTTATGTTATGTTTTAAAGTTCTGAACTCATCCTTTTTCTATCCCTGGAAAAGGGGTTTTAGTCTCGTTACGCTGTAGTTGCAGCACCGTTTAATTGTAAGAAGCAGGATGATGACTTCTTACATTTCATTGCCCAAAATTCATACTTTTTTTGTTCCTGTGAAAGTTTTTTGGCCCCGCTATTCTGTAGTTGCAGTACCCTCTGCTTTTCAGGAATAAAAAAGGCCCGGATCTTATAATCCGAGCCTTTTTAGCTTCTATACTTAACGTTAATTTCTTTTCGCAGAGTTGATGATTAATCCAGCTTAAAGAAGAAATATACTACCGCCGCCCACTCTTTTTTGATTCCTTTTGCATACCCGATAGTGCTATGGCTGCTGCTTTCTACCGTTCCATCATCTTTGATATAACCAATAGTGGAATGACTGCTGTTTTCTACAGTACCATCTTTTTTTACATACCCTACCGTAGAACGGCTCTTATTTTCAATAGTTCCGTCACTTTTGATGTAGCCAATAGTACTTCGGCTTTTATTTTCAATAGTCCCATCATTTTTAATGTATCCCACGGTGGAATGACTGCTGTTTTCTATGGTTCCGTCATTTTTGATATACCCTGTGGTACTGTGGCTTCCGGATTCTATAGTTTGAGCACCTAAAGAAAGACTGAAGAGAAGGGAACAAAAGAAGAGTGTTTTTTTCATATTCAATATTTTAATGAGTTGTTAACTTTGGTTATTTGATGTATTCAAAAGTATTGATTATTCTTTTATAAAGATAAAAACTTGTAGATAAATGATTGAAAATAAAACCGCACGAAAGGATTCGTGCGGTAGCAGGGGAATATATATTAATACTTTAATCGAATAAACAAAAACGAAACCTTGTGGGTTTCGTTTTTAAAGACTAATCTTCTATTTCAAAGCCATAGTTGTCATGATGAGACCATTTAAAAATATAATAAGTCATCATGCTATGATGAGAGAATTCTATTAAACAAGCATAGAATCCAGCATCAATAGATTCTTTTTTTGTTATTGGATCTATACATTTACCATCCATATAAAGAAAGTTCGAATAATAACTTGGTGATACTTCCTTAGATGGATCTATTACTTTATGCTTTATAAATTCCTGCAACTGCATTTCTGATACAGAGTTATATTCGCAGCCATTATATAAATAAGATACCGAAAAATCTTCTTCTGTAAAAAGAGTCAATTCACTTTCTGATATAATTTCTATTAATTGTCTTATCGTTTCTTTATTTTTATTTCCATTTAAATATAAATGGACTATTTCTAATTCATCTGTAGTTAAATGATACTGTAAATCATCCAAATCAATTTCTATCTGGCCTATTCTCATGGTCTTTTATTTTTTAATTTATAATACATTAGGTAACTTTCCATTAAACTCACCTTGAGCTAATGCTATAATAATACTTCTTGTAGACGTCCCATCTTGCGGTATAATACTGTAAGCTGTTAATGTTTTATCTGAACCTTTAAAAATAATTACCGGCTCATTGTGGTTGTACTGTGATTGTGGATCGACATCTTCTCCCAATATATAACGGGTTTTATTAAAATGCAATATTACTTTATCCGCTTCTACAATTTTTTTATCCCGATTGTTTACAACACTATTCACTGCTTCATCCTCATCTTTCCCCAATATTTCCTGCATTAAATGGAATTTAATTTTAAGGTTAGGGTATTCATTGTCATTCAATAATTTTGAAATACCATTATTAATAATACCGTTTACTGAACTCCCAGAAACCATTGTTTCTACAATGTCTATAGTTACTGCTTTCTCTTTCTGATCCTTCATCACCTGATGAATATATTTCACTATATCTTCTGGTTGTTGTGTTTTATGAGTTTTAAATCTTAATTGACCTTTGTTTGTCTTTTTTTGAATACCATTATCATCAAGAAGAGGTTCAGGTTCTGTTTTAAGCATTTTCTTATTTTCAATATCCCTACCTTTAGTAAGTGCATCTCCTAGTAATGAACCTCCGGTTTCAGTAGTTATAACATATTCTCCCTGCACATTTTTTCTCATTTCACTTAAAGCTCCTTGATATTCTCCTACAAATGGCGAATAAATAACACCATGCTGAGTTCTCCATTTTTCTCCCCCTCTTATATCTTTTACAGCATCTCTTATATTTGTTCTCCCACCTTCAGTACTACCATCTATTTTCAAAATTGTATTTTCTATGCTAGACAATTGTTTTTTAAAATAATGAGAATATTTTCCATCTTTAATATCAACTTTTCCATTTTGTACAAACATTAGTTTTTTGATACTATATTTCAGCTCATTCCCTTCTCCAAATATACTAAATAATTGCTGCAGAGTACTGGAGAGTTTTTTTTCTTTATTTTCTACATTATCATCTAATTTCTCAGCTTTTTCAGCATCTCCATTGGAAGAATTTTGCTTTTTAAGTTTATTAAACTCCTTATCTGTTTCTTTTGCATCACTATGAAGATCAACATACTGACCCTTAGCCTTCATCAATAAGGATTCTGCTTTTGCCTGCTCTTCTTTTGGTAAAGATTTCAATTGCTTACTCCATTCTTCTAGCCTTTCGGGTACACTCAAAGGCGTACTCGCTACCATTACTTCAACATTATTACCTTTTGTACTAATCCAGAGTCTATGATTCTCTCCCTCAGCAGAAAAATAAATGGTTTCTCCAACTTCACTATCTTCAAGTTTTTTATCATTTTTGGTCATCCCTTTCTTATCCTTTCCATCATCTTTTCCTTTCTTACTAATGCCTAGTTTGTTTAGTAGTTTACCACCTTTTATTTTCACAAAAGTCCAGAACTTAGTAATCGCTTTCACAATACGCTCACGTATTTTACGTATTACTCCAACAACTTTATCTGCTAAACCGCCAATTCCCAATAAGGAAGCTAAGAAACCTATCAGTACAGGAATAGCTCTTCCCAATGCATTTTCTATCGATTTGGCCACTGCTCCTACATTTCCGCTGGCAATTGCTTTTATACTATCGGTAAAGGCTTTTACCAGTTCCATGATTTGTGCAGCACGCTGGATGAAGAATTTCACAACATCTATAATCGCCATTGCCGCTTTTATAAATGCTCCTACGGGAGTCAATAATCCCATCACCCATTTAATACCCGCTTGAATTACCTGTGTCTGGATAATGTCCATAATAGCATCCATTACCGTAGCTTTAAGGTCCGCAAACTGATCTTTCAAATGCTCCCAAAGTCCGGCAACACCTTCTTTACGAACAATCTGTACCATTTCAAAGCTTGTTTCAAGAACTTTCATTACAGGTTCTCCTATCACTTTAGAACCGATGGCTCTAATGCCGCTCCATGTTAAACCAAGCACCTGTGTTGTGATGGAGAAAATTCCTTTTAATGAGAATACATCTTCCGGCATCGTAATAGAAATACCTTTCATCGCTCCGGTTAACCATCCAAAGAAGCCGGTTTTAAGATGGGTCCAGATGTTGTTTCCGAAATTGGTAAACCCTTGCGAAACTCCTGCAATAAGATTTTTGAAAAACCCTATCGGATCCATGATGATCGCCTGAATGGCACTGATAACACCGGATAATAAATTGGTAAGCGTATTTTTAATTTCAATAATAATAGCAAACACGCTGGTTTTAAGTACCTCAAGAGCTTGATTAACCCATCCGCTATTTTGTGTTTTTAAGTCTGAAATTCTGGCATCAATACTGGTTATATTGTCTGCGTATTTTTTAGCCAATACATCAATTAATGCATCCTTTTTGCTGTTTACGCTGTCTTCCAGTGCATTGAATTTACTTTGAATCTCTGCAATAGCATCTTTTCCAATTTTTCTTAAACTTGGCGATAAACTGTTGACATAAGTCTGTACCTCTTTTTTACCTTTAGCAATTCTGGTTTTGGCTGCATTAAGCTGAGTGGTAACATGGGTTGCGATTTGGTCAATAAATTTATCCATGACTTTAATGTACAGGTCCTTACCACTGTCAAAAAATTTGTTGACCTCCTTAGGTAGACCTGTAGCTTTGTCCCATAACCATTTCCCAGCTGCAACTAAAGCTCCGTATTTTGCATAGGCATCCCCATAACGCTTCTTTTTATAAGCTTTCATTTCTTTATCGACATAGGCTTCAAATGCTTTTTTAGCTTCTCTGCTGCCATTATCGAATTTTTCTGCCACCGATTTGTCCAGGTTATTTAAAATACCATCCACATCAGTTTTAGAAGTAAGATAAATACCATTAATATGATCGGCAATTTCTTTTCGTTTTTGACTGTCTTTGCCTGAGGTCTGCTTTTGTTCACCATGTACATTACCTAGTCCGCCTTTTCTTGCACCATGCATACCGCTAATGTGATGTGCCGCCTGGGTTTGGGCTTCATTACGGGTTTTAGACAGCTCTTTATTTTCGTTGGTTCTGAACTGTTGAGTTGCTGCAGCGCTTTGGGTTTTGGCTTTATTCTTTTGTGCCAAAGCATCTGTAAACGTAGGCTCATTAGATTTTGCCAACATCGTATCAGTGACCCCATTGGCTTTCATTTCACTATCGATGCTTGCTGTTTGCTCCTTAATAGGCTGTTCTACGCTTTCTGCATTTCTTTTCACCGGCATCGCTTTCGCTACATTGGGTGTTCCCGGAGCAATCCCTACATTTTGTGTTGGCATTTTTGCAACGGCACGAACAGGCTGTGCGGCAGTATTAGGTTGTGCAGCTGTTGCAGAAGCAATATCATTAGATGCCAGATTCTTTTCTTTTTTAACATCGCCTACTGCTTTTTGATTGACTTCCTGTATATTGTTGTGTTTCTCAAACTCATCTGCCTGCTCTTCATTTTTCGGAAGCCTGATGTTATGTATTTTTTCACTTAGCAAAGCTTTAAAATCTTCTTTCTTGAACAGTCCTGCTTTTTGTTCATCCATGGTATTCACCTGGCTGGCTTGTGCCATACTCTGACGTTCGTTGGCTGGTGATGGTGCTGCAGCTTGTGCATCTTCAGATGATTTTTTTGCAGGTTCGTGGCGTTTCTGCACCTGAGCTGTAGCGCTGATCCGGCCGCTCAATTCTATAAATCCGGGATTGTCTGTAGCATTTGCAGATGTTTTAGTTTCAACATCAACTTCTATCGCCTTATCTGCAGTTACTGATTGAGTTTTTTCTACAGCAGCAACTTCTGATTTCCTGGAAACGGCTTTTCCTGCCGCGGCCGTCTTTGTATCCGCTTTTTCTTCCTGATTGCTCTTGCTTTCCTGATAAACTACAGCTTGTTCCTGTACTGTTTTGGGCAGATAGGTTCCCGATTTAAGTTTATGATAATCTTGTATTTGATTATCATTCAAAGTAGACATATAGCCTTTTTCAATTTTCCTGGTGTCAGGATGGTTGATATCTCCGGTTTTCGCCAGACTCTCCTGGAGTTTTCCATATTTTTTTTCTGATCCCTGGCCATAAATGTCTCGTGAATCATGAACCCCCGCAACAGTACCATTGAGGTTGAGCAGGCTGTCATTAGGACTTCCTGATCCGGCAATAATGCCTCTATTTCCGGATTTTTGTGTTTGTATACTGGCCACATCTACCTCAGACAGAGGTACGACTACCGGATTTTTCGGCTTTTGCTTTTTGCTCTGGTTTTTATGGGCCTTATTGTCTTTTTCTACAGGTTTTGCTGCTTTCATTGACTTAGTTTTTTAATTTCATATTGTTTTAAAAGACCTATAGGCACAACTAAAGTATTGTGCCTTATAGGGTGCCTGCCGGGTTGGAAAAAATCATACCATGGAGGTAGATTCTTTAAGAACATAAGTAAATAGAAATGGTATTTGACTTTGAGAAACAGGCAACACTGAACCATTTCCTGGTTTCTTCTCTTGCTTTTGAATTTTCAGGTTTTTTAAGTTTTAAATCCACCCTTTTTCAGGATAATATCTCCTTTAGAGTGAGTGATTCTGTCATTACGGTAAAGACTGTTTCAGAATCTTTTTATTATTTCATATCATCTTTCTTTTCTTCTTCCTCATCAAACTTTCTGTCTGTCTTCACTCCATATCGGTTTTCAATAAAAAGATTCACTGCTTTATCAATCCAGTTTGGGAGGTTTGTCGTGATCATTTTCAGGAATTTATCATAGCCGTAGCCAAGCACAAATAATATCCCTGTTGAATACCATTTATCATGCAACTCAGCTCTGTTCATTAAATAGCTCATTGTAAAGCCTACGATGACTACGATTACCAATGTGATAAAATGCTCCCATGGTTGTTTTTTCTCTTTATTCTGTATGGAGACCAGTACCCTCAGTAATCCTCCTGAAAAAGCTATTGCAGTTCCGATCAAAAGGGCTTTTATACTATCCAAATTCATTCTTTTTCTTCTCTATTATTTATTAAAATGTTTAATTTTCAAACCATTTTCAGATGTTTGATTATTCCTGAGACAGGATGTACATATCATCTAAAAACTTTCTGATTTTCATGATATTTTCGCTCTCATCCGCATACGCTAACTCGTCAATAATATCACTGATATCTCTACCTGGCTTCTTCAGTTTTTCCTTATCTTTTTTCTTTTTTTTCTTTTCTTTTTTTTTCATGGTTACTAGAATTTTGTTAAATGAATAATTGCTTTTTTAGTTTTTTTAAATTGATTTCTCTTCCAATACACTAAGGCCAAACGGTTTACTTTTACAATTCATGTTTCAATTAAAAAAACAGAACGACAAAGCAAAAACCGTTTTTCACCTTAATATTTTACCTATAATTTAAATTTGAGAAAGATATCAGAGCAGCCTTTTAATCTTATGTATGAGGCTGTTGAGGATTTAGCAATAGCTTTGAATCCTTTTTTATCTTTTTAGAATGAATAATTTCAAGAAATGAATTATGAATACACACTATCTACAAACATTATCTTACTGATATTCACATTACAATATTAAATGGTAAGGATTGAGCTTTCTTCCGTGACCTATACTATGGCTGAAGAATGATGTTATATATTGTTCTTTCAGACAAAAACAACATTTCCATCAGCTCGTTGACAATCACTTTCATCTGTTTATCCTGATTACGTTTTACATAATCAATGACAAAATCTTTTCTTTTTTCGACTAATTCTTTACTACGTTTCATATTCTATGGTTAAAAGTTTTTTTGGTTAAAATTTTTTTTTGAATCAGACAGGTTTTCTCATCTTACCTGTTGACTGTTTGATAAAGTCATAAGAATCCCTAAAGACGAATATTCCGCCTTCTAAAAAGATGTCTAATTCAATTAATTTTGTTTTTTTAGAAGCCGGTACCAGGTATTTATCAATAAAAATCTTACCCTGACTTCTTTATTTTAAATTTCATTTGCCCTCTCAGGATGTATTAGCAACTTTACTGACAACTATAATTAATCGATATTTTATATGTTGAGCAGTAATGTTATTCTACATGTTGGACTTGTTTTTTTATTTTCAGGAAAAAACAAAGAGCAAAATGATTGCTTTATTCAGATATTTATCAAAAATAAACGCATTTTTGTCATTAGCGGAACAATTAAAAAACGAACAAAACACAAATAAAACAATACAATAAAACGCACTTTTTACATCTTAAAGAGTATTTAAAATTTTCCCTATCCCTACTAGCTCTGGATAAAACAAAAAAAGAAACTCTCTATATTTTAAATAGATTACTCACGAAATAAACTCACAACTTGCTTAATTACATTTAATTATAAACAAAAAGTAACATTTTAAAATATTAAAAAAATATTAAATTTTAAATATAATTTTGTACATTTGTACTGTTCCATCTTAACGACGAAACAAATATACGAACATTGTTCGTTTTTCAAAATAAAAACGAACAAATTATTCGTTTTTTTTTACAAATAACTATAAACATATCAAAATGAACTATTTAGAATTCAAAGAAATCAGAAAGAAACTAAACATGAAGCAGGCTGATATAGCAAAATCTATAGGAGTAGGCACCAGAGCCGTGCAATATTGGGAAAAAGGCGAACGAAAAATACCTGAAACGACGGCTTACTTTGTCACCAATCTGTTAAAACAACAGGAACTCAATGATGACAGTGCGTCTCCGGTTGTTTTTTCAGATTTAAAGATCATGCACGTTCCATTAGCAAATCAATACGCACAAGCTGGCTATCTGAGTAATTTTGCTGATGAAGAGTATATAGAAAGCTTACCCACAATTCCTTTTACGGACGATGTAGAGCACAGAGGTGAATACATGTGTTTTGAAGTAAAAGGAGACAGTATGGATAACGGATCATACGAAAGCTATCTGGAAGGTGATATTATCTTATGCAGAAACATCAGACAGGATTACTGGATGAGTAAACTCCATTATGATAAGTGGGATTTTGTAATCGTTCACAAAGAGAAAGGAATTTTGGTAAAGCGAATCATTAACCATGATGTGGAGAGAGGGATTATTACCCTTCATTCTCTGAATGAGTATTATGAAGATTTCGAGATCCATTTGAAGGATGTTGCGAAACTTTTCAATATTATAAGTACAAGACGTAAAAACAACAGAAGATAACTGCCTTAGTGAATAAAATCCTCAATTTCTTGAGGATTTTATTGGGGCATCTCAGATCATTATAGTGTAAGATATTCTAATAACACTGTTCTTCATCGATTCTCTGTATTTCAGCTGATTGCGGATCTACCCAATAAATTAAACCTGGGTTAAATTCTGAATCAGACCTTAGGAATCGTATCCATCTTATTCCGCTTTTTTTGAAATTCTCAGGCGCATTTTGCTCAAACTCTCTTATATTATCCGGTATTGCAGGCATACCATTAGTCAGGCAGATCAAGCTTCCTATACCTGGCCTAAAGGGACTTAAAGTTACTTTCATTTTCCAGGCAGGAGATGTTCCGAAACAAAGAGAATCCTTGTTACGATCATCTACACCGGACAAGCAGTAAGCTTCTACTCCCCATATTCCTGAGTCAAATTTCACGAAATCCGACCATTCCGAAATCCCATTGGGTCTGCAATATTTTCTTATTCTTATGTATAAAGGAGTTTTATCCGGAATATTTCCATTTCTCATGTCAATATTTTCAAATTGGGTATAATTTACATCACTAAAGCCCACCTTTGAGTAAATAATATCTTCATCTTTAAAAGCAGGATCTTTCGCTATCTGGTATTCCAATGCCGCAAGATTGCTGGTATTAAAAACCACATAGTTCATTACGATCTGCCCATCCTCCAGTACTTTTACATCAAGAACTCTCGGAGTTTCACAGGAAGAGCCGCACCCTCCAACGTTCAATGTAGCATTGCTTGTAGCCACAACCCCATTTACTCCCAGTTCAACGTCCAGATTGTAAGTACCCATCTCCTGAATACCAGGCAGTTTTATTGAATTACTATCCTGAAGCACTGCATTCCTTATATCAACGGTTTCTACATTTGTGGATCCCGGTGGATAAGTGTATTTCACAGTAGCATCTGTTATTGTCTCGGAAGATTGATATTGTATTTTAAATGAAACATCACATTTTTCCATTGTATTATGTTTATTGTTGTTATTTATTTTTTCTAGTATGTAAGGGATGTTGTAATTATTCCAAAAAAATAAAAAAACACCCCTTTATATCAGATATAGCACAAAGAATATGTTCCTTAATCCACTCTTATCTCTGCTACATCAATTTCAAATGCATCACTATTGGCATCCTTGACTAAAAGCTGGAATTTGTATTTTCCAACCTGTAAATCTTTGATGGTAAGAGTCGGTTCGTTAACATTCTCAAGGATTACATCCGGACCTTCTAATTTGCTCCAGAAATACAGAAGCACATCTGCTCCACTTCCCCATCCTTTTAATCCCAATTGCCTAAAACGTAAATTAGATAAAAGAATGTTCTGACTACCACCGGCACCAGCTAAAATAGTGCGCAGTTCAACAGTACAGCAATTTTTATTAGGAAAGCTAATGCTATTGATCACAACCGTTGGACGATATTCATTTTTATAGGAAAGAATGTTTGAAGTCACGGTATTATTTTCTCCATCTACTACAACCGCTTTATATAGATTTGTACCCACTCCGTTTATAGAATCTGTAAATGTAGTCCCCGTAAGATTGCTAATAAACACATTCCATGTAGCACCGTTATTGGTACTTTTATGAATCTGAACGTTGGTAATATCACCATCAGGATCGCTGGCATAGACACCAACTGTGTAACTACAAGCAGACTGTGTACACACTCTATCCTCAATTCCGGATGTATCATTCCATTTGATTGATACAACAGGTGGGTTATTTTCTTTTTTATAAGACAGAATATTTGAAGTTGTTGTATTGTTTTTTCTATCTGTAACAATTGCTTTATATAGCTGTGTTCCAGCTCTGTTTATAGTATCGGTAAATGAAGCCCCAGTAAGATTACCAATAAACAAACTCCATGTAGCTCCATTATCAGTACTTTTAAAAATCTGAATAGTTGCAATATCTTCATCCTGATCCGTTGCATAAACGTCAATGGTAAAACTACAAACCGACTGTCTGCATAACCTGTCCTCAACTCCTGAATTATCCTTCCATCTGATCAATGCAGTAGGTGGGTGATTATTCTGGTCTTTTTCAATTCCAATATCATCAAATCCCGGAAGATCCACAGTATTTGCTGTTTCTCTACATGAACCCACCAATCCGAATCTAATATCGTATTTACCTAAAGGCAATTTGACAGATCTTCGCGGATTGTATGATCCGGATTCATAATGCCATCCGTTTCCAGGGTCATTTGAATCATAAATATTCAAGCCTGTTATTCCCGTGAGGTCTTTAGGTAAATCCCAATCAAATGTGAGTGTCTGGGTACCATCACCATTATCAACAACGGAATATTTAATATTTGAAATCACCGGACACTCTTTGGTCAGTGGTAAATTTACAGCTACAGTCTGAGTACAGCCATTACCAATCACCTTCACTCTTACAGTTGGAATCCTTGATGGATCCAGATTGTAATACTTATAACTTACAAATCCATTTTCATCAGGATTGAAAGGGGCCCAAACGTCAGTACCCAGGAAATCCCAGCTGTACGTATAGTCTGCAAAGTTTGCTCCGGAGACTTTAAAGTTTACTATTGTTGCTGTTGAATCTCCTCCAGGATAAATAACAGGTGGAACAACTTCTACTTTGATATCCGGTTCCGAAATCACTTTAATACTGCAATCAGTAGGTTTCCCATTGACAGTAAAGGTAATTTCCTGACCATAGAACTGTTCTTCCACAGCCTTCGGATCAAAGACATATTGTCCATTGATAAGTTTCACGCCATTACCAATATTTGCTTTCACAACTCCATTCATTGGGGATACTGTAAAAGGTATAGGATTAGATTCAGCACAGATAACAGAAGTTGGCAAACTTAATTTGACAATCGCTTTTGGAGTACAGCAGATGTATGGAAGTGAAAAGTCTGCAATAACTTTTGGATTTTTTATAGAATCATAAACCAGGATAAAAGTACCTCCACGTTTTACTCCCCGCTTATGTTCCAATCCCGAATTCTTTTCTACATATTCATTGAAATAGGCTTTTGTCAGGTCTTTATTCCCTTTTAATTCTTCCAAAGACAAGAGCATAATATCAAATCCCAGCTGCTGCTTATCCTTGATTTCTTTTATCTGTTCAAAAGCAACCTGGTAATCCATTCCCTGATGACCTTCTATATTATAAAACGGATAGTTATCTATATTGAGGTTTAAAGGACTTTCCTGTTCGGATTTTCCTATTAACACCCAATCCGTATCAAATGTTAGATTGTTGTCAGAAGACCTGTTGCTTGTTTTATCAAAATTCCACGCCTTTAAGAAATCTTCTGTAACCGTGTAATAAAAAGGAATTGCTTTATTACTCAGAGGATTTAATTTTTGTGACGGAGTAATTTTAACTCTTTCCTTATTTTTAACAATATTATCAGGATTAAAATATCCTACTTGTTGATTAAAGCGACTAATCAGGGTTTTAACTTTTTGGGTTGCTTTATCATCATCCAAAGCAGGCGAATTATAAAACCTATGTCTTGAGAAATCCAATTGGATATCTGATTGTAATTTCCCAAGCATGATGTGTTTAGGAAAAGAAACAAAATCCGGAAGACATTTGGTGAATGCTCTAGGAAGCAATTCTATAATTTCCGAGTAAGTATCCATTAAATCCTTTACCACATCATAAGCATACTGAAAACCTGATTCCTGATTAAAAATTCTTGTAAATGACGCTTTAAATGTATCATGGTTGGCTGTTGAAATCCCTACTATTTTACCGATTGCTTCCATTCTTTCAAAAACAATCTTCCCAAAATTCGTTTTATCCAGAGCTTTGATATATATATTCTTTAAATCAGAAGCACTCAATTTTTTTTCTGAAACAAACTGTTCTAAAATAACCCTGTTCTGTTTCACAGGCTCCATGATATCTTCGATAAACAAAGGATGAGGCTGAAGACGATCTTTTCTTTTCAATTGAACCTCACCTGTTATAGGGTCAGGCAGAGTAAAACCATCTTCTCCAAGAATATGATTGATCCCACTTGCAGTAGTAACTAATACTTTAAGGTTTCTGATTTGTTGTATTCCATGATTATCACAGTCAACTCCTCTACAAGGTTTAATTTCTTTTTCATAATCTTCCAAATACAGCAACAGGTATTTATCCTCTAAATTGGTAAGATTATTAATAAGTTGAAAATCTGATATTGCTTCCTGAGCCGTTGCCAATTCCCATAGTTCAATCTGCTCGCTTCCCTCGTAAAACGACGGGTATTTTATTTTAAAATTATCATATGCTTTAAAATGGATGAAGTCTTTATTTTCAAGATCAACCGTCTTCAGATCACCCATGTACAGATCTTCACTCTTCTTACTCGTATTGTTCAGGGTTAATAAATCGCCGTCGGTGGTAAGTGCTGCTCCCTGAGAAAGCTGTATACTGCTGAGCAGCCTGTTTTTATAAATAAGTTTTGGTTTGAGACCGCATACAATACCTACTCCCTGCAGCAATACTCTGGACAAACGGTCCTGATCTTCGAAAAAATCCAGGAACTCATTGAACTGATCAGGATCTTCTATATACTGCCCTTTACTGAATTTACGGTATTGGACTGCTATATTACTTAATTGATTCTTCATTATTGTTCATTTTTAATGATTTATTAAGGTCTTTTAATAAACTTCATAGACAATTGATACTGCCTATGAAGTTATTATCTGACTATTATTTTGTGACTCCTGTACAAGGGTTTATTCTTAGGAAATTACCATTTGGATATCCTTTATAAATAGGAACTGTAGCGCTTGCTAAGAAGATTTCTGTATAGGCAACATCCTGGTGACAACCAGTTGGCGGTCTGTTACTAGGAGGTAATGCACATTCAAGAGAAAACTCTACAAAACCATCTGATGATTGTGATGCCATTTGCTTAGCTTCAGCCTGAGTGATCGTAATTTCATTATATCTGCTCAATGCAGGTGTACCAGGTTTATGGTTACCTCTATCCTGGTTGCCTCCTGTATTACTTAAATGGACGTTTCCAACAAAACCAGGGTAAGGATTGTTTCCACCTATCACAATACCATTTCCTTTTAAGTTGAAGGTAGCATCATTACAAACGTGACCTTGGTCTACATCATCTCTATACTGAATAACCACTCTCATCCCACTTAAACATGCAATAGTGGATTGACCTTTTAATTTTAGCGGAGCTAATTTATAGACCGTACTACAGCCGTTAGCATTGGTTACTGTAAGTGTTGGATTGAAAGTTTTTTCCTGTCCTGCAACCAGCTTGTACACATGAACTTTTTTATTAGTTGGAGCCTCATTATGCACGATTGGAGTACCATCATCAAAATTCCAGGTAAATGTAACCCCTGTAAAATCTCCGGTAACATTAAATTCAACCGTAGCATCCGGATTGTTTGCATTTTCGTCCATTGTAGGAGCATCATAACTCACAGTACCTGTAGTAACAGATACGTTGGGTTGTGCATACACTACCATCTGTGCTTCTACTGGATCATCATTAACGGTAAACGTAATCGTTTGTCCAAAATAAGCTGCGTTAACCAGACTTGGATCGAAGAAACTTTGACCTCCGGATTGTGTAACTGCAGGAATCGGAGCACCATTCACAAATGCTTTTACTTGTCCGTCTAACGGAACAATGGTCATCAACACCGGAGCATCTTTCTGACATAGTTTGTTTGCAGGTAACGACAGGAATGCAGGATCCTTTTTAGAACAACACAGATAAGGCAGTGAAAAATCCGCAAGAACCTGATTTTCATCTTCTGAGTAATAAATCAATGCGAAAGTTCCGCCCGGCTCTACTCCTGCCCTATGTTCCAGACCTGATTTCCTTTCT
Source organism: Chryseobacterium sp. S0630 (assembly GCF_024158915.1). Classification (GTDB taxonomy): domain Bacteria; phylum Bacteroidota; class Bacteroidia; order Flavobacteriales; family Weeksellaceae; genus Chryseobacterium. Next base: position 39,742 of record NZ_JAMZGF010000014.1, read on the forward strand.
AAAAATTCGCTTAGAAGCTCACTTACAACATCGTCTTTTTTAGGATCCTGTTTTACTACTGTAACGCCATCTGAAGATCCTTCTTTTGAGAATTCAGCCTGGTTCAGCAATCTCAGCTGTTCATCCAGTTTAGAAATGTTCAGTAAAGTATTCTGTGAATTAAGTGTTCTGTTGCTGACATCGCTGGAAATGGATGTCAGCTGCTTTCTGAGTTCATCAATAGAGACTGTTTTTTCCCGGATTGGCGGCTCGCTGCCAGGCTTTCCTCCTTTTTCCAAAACCAATGCAATGACATCAAAAGCTAATCCGTATTGTGTTTTAAGATCATTGATGTTTTGCAATGCTGTTTTATAAGGCATTCCCAGGTGACCTTCAATTCTATAAAAATCATTATTGTCAATGTTATAATTCAGTGGATTCTGAATAAAATCTTCTCCTGCTAAATTGGCTGTATGATAGCTTAAATTGTAAGCTGCCCTATCGGTTTTTGTTTTTTCAAAGTTCCATTGGGCTAACAAGGATTTGTCTACATTATAGTAATACGGTATGGCCTTATTACCCAATCTTACATTCATATTTGAAGGTGTAATTTTAATTCGCCCGATATAGGTTTGAAATCCATTGACTTTCTGTACAAAACGATTGGCAAGCATTACGACTCTTTCATAATTCTCGTCATCATTGGTAGTAATGGGTGAATTATAAAAACTGTGACGTAAAGGGATATATTTTCCTAATTCCTGCTTTGCTCCAACTGGGCCTAACATAAGGTGCTTAGGGAATGAAGCAATATCCGGACAGCATTCAGCATTCAGATGCAGGATCAGCCCTTTTATTTCATTGTAGGTATCAATCAGATCCTTTAATAAATCATATCGGTATTGATAATCTTCTAAGTTTGGAGAAGTGCTTGTCAGCAAAGGGTTCAGTTTATCAAAAAGCGTCTGCCCACCCAGATTCATATTTACATTAAAAGCTCCTGCAATAGAGGTAAAGCCATCACTTAATTCTGCAACAGTACTGATAGCACCGTGAAATTTTGTTTTTAACTGCGGCGCTGTTTTTACAAGAGCATCCAGAATAACTCTTTTCGCCTCTATATGAGGTAAACTGTCAAAAAGCTTTTCATAAGTATTGTGCTGCTTATAGATTGCGTCTTTTGCGTCACCTTTCGTGATAAGCTCTGAAACAGATGCAGAATCTGCCAGAAGCACTTTAAGATTAGCAACCTGCTCTGCTCCGTTGTTGTCACAATCTGCATCCTGACATGGGGTTTCATCATTAGAATAACTTTCCAGATACAGAATTACAATTTTATCATTTAATGAATTATAAATCTCTCTTACCTGTTTAAAATCTGCAGCATTAGCTCCTTCGTTCACTAACTGTGTATACTCTTGTGTTGTAAACAATTCTAAAAGAGGAATTTGCTGTCCTCCGATACGAAAATGCTCATATCCCAGAACATCAACATAATTTCTATAGTATCTGTAATTTTTAGCATCGAAGTCTATAACAGCCTCTGATTTTTTGCCTGCTGCCTGACGCAGCGTTATCAAGTCTCCATCAGTAGTAACTCCGGCTCCCTGTGTAATCATAATAGTATCAAGAGGAATCTCAATATCTATATCTCCGGGTCTGGACATTTTTTCTGTCAGAGAAGGTGAGATTTCAAGCTCTACGTATTCCGATTTAAAACCGCACACCACTCCTACGCCACTCAGACGGGTTCTTGATAATCTGTCCTGATCTTCAAAATAGTCTATAAATTCGTTTAATTGCCCTTCTGTTAACGCCTGATTGTCGTTGAACTTTCTATATTGGGTTGTTACATTGTCTAATTTAGTGTTCATTATTTTTCATTTTTTTTGATAAGTTCGATTGTCCTAATATGATTTTTCCGTCCAGCGTGTCGTTGTCATTAGCATCGCAGTCTAAAAGCCTTCCTGGTCGATAGATATTATTTAAATGGCTGAGAGCAGTCAGTAAATCTGTAATGCTGTTTCCAAGATTCAAAATATTATTCCTCGATTTATCTGAGAGGTATTTTTTAAATGCTACTTCAAATTCAGCCAAATCGTTCTGAGCGGTTTGTTTTTCACTCAAACGGTCTCCCACCCAACAAATTTTTGCTAAAACATGAGCAGGAATTTCCTGTCTGATCACGGTTTCCGCATAACGTCTGAAATCCGGATCCTGGAAACGGTAAGCAAACCCGGGAAGGACAACACTTACCCTGTAAGAATAAGGATCAAACACCTCCACATCTGTTTCACAACCTTCACAAGAAGACATAAAGGCTTCCGAATATTCTATCGGATCTGTTGTAGGATTTTCATCCTCCAGGTCATACATGATTCTGAAAGAACCTCCGATAGACATACAGCCAATACCTCCCATGAGCTTATAATCCTTAGTGGTTGGCTTTAATAATAGATGTTCAACAAGGAAAATACCTTCTTCTGTAAATTCATATTTGAAATACTTCACCGTTGCCTTAATTCCGTCTTTCAATTCTTTCAAACCTGAATAAGGATTGGTTTTTTTGTGAACAGCAATTACATTTTGTTCATCCGTATCATCTACAATTTCAAAATAGTAGTTACCTCCCGATGAAACACGGATTTTTATATTTCCAATGAAACAATATCCCTTTTCACATGTTTTTAGTTTTTCTAATGTAACTTCAGGGTTTTTCTCATCTAAGGTGTCTAATGCATTCTGAAGATCTTCCTCATCAATCTGAATGGTTTGATAAATGGCATCATTCAGGTTTTTTATAGCAATATGCTCAGTCGTATAGCTGTTTACAGACGATAAGATAATATTGCTACCAGCATCTTTTATTTTCCAGGTATAAGTATTTTTACCGGTATTATCGGTTGTTTCAATAATGGATACCGGCGTTTGAGATAAGTTTCTCTGGGTATAATCCTTAATTCCCAGCAGGCGGGCGATTCTTTTCTGAACACCGGAAATATTACTGGTAGTCCAAAGATCTGAATCTCCAATTAAGGTATAATTATACCCCAACCCTCTGTCTTTACTTAATGATGAATATTCTTGTAAGAAATTTTCTTTGTTTTTTAAGACAATTTCATCGGTGGATTTCCCATACAATGATTTCATTAAGAAGGTATAGTCGCTGAATGTTTCAGCAAAACGGGAGATCAGATGATCCAAAACTTCGTTTCGGCGTTCCACGCTGTTATCAAGCTCTTCATATAACGAATCTGTAAGTTGATCATCACTTTCAGTATCATAGTCAGAAACCAGTTCATCAAAGCCTTTAATATTCTTAAGAGCCTGGGTAAAAAAGGTTCTTTTTAACTTACCATTAATGCTTAATACTTCTTTTACTTTTTCAAGATGTTTGAAATAGCCGGCAAGGATCTGATCAAAAAATAACAAATACCCTTTCATTTGCTTGGCCAGTGCTTCTCTCTCCGGGGATGGATTTCCAATAATTCCAGATTCTCCTACTCCATAGGTGTCCGGAAATTCATTCAGAATAGTAGCATAGTTGGCGATATCATATGAAGTTCCTTGTGGCAATACCAATTCTTTATTCTGTCTTGCATCTTCTCTCAGTACTTCTTCTTCTCTTTTAAGAGTTTCTAAGTAATCCTGAACTTTTTTATCATTGATATTTAATGGAAGAGAGCCTTTACTGTAACTGAATGAACTCAGCTCGCACAGTTCCGGTTTTCTGCCTTTTTCAATACAGATCAGCCAATCATTATTTTGTTTGATCACACTGTCGCAACCTGCAATAGACACATCATGAATTTCTTTAACCCCATCAATTTTCATGATTTCTCTGATGATATCGGAAAGACGAACTTCTGTTCTTAACTGGCTGTTTTTAAGTTCTTCCGTATCGATAAAACCATTCTCAAGAAGCGGACCTTCAAAAATCTGATCTGTAGTCAGACCTTTGTCCAGCATTTGTTTCAGTGAATAAAAATGAACCTCCGGAGACAGATAATTATTGATTGTTCTGATGACTTTAGCATGCACCAGTTCTTCATCTGCTTTGCTGACAAGTCCGATACGGGCACACACTGCAACTTTCTGGATTTCAACTTCTTTAATTTCTGCCAGGTCTTCACAAAGTCCTCTATTAGCATGATAACTATCTAATATTTTGATATTGACATTAGATTTTTCACATCCGATACCATCCGCATCAATATCTTCAGCATAATCTACATAAAGGTCGTACAATCCTTTTACGTTAAAACTTTTTGTCTTTTCTCCGATGGGTTTAAAGTCTAAATCCCCGGTTTTACAGTCGACATATAATTTTTCATTTTTTGGAACCAGCCAACAGTTACGGATAGGTCTTTTAAAGCTTCCAGCCGTGTTGATATCGATAAACAACTTTCTGTAGTCCAGTTCGTTTAAAGGTCTTGAAGGTAAAATTTCTGCAGCCTTTAAAAACTGGGTATGAATGTCTTTATTGGCATCATCGGATGCCAGGATATCTTCCATGTTCAGGTTCATCCTCATCCCAAGATCCGTTATGGCATAGCTTAAAACTTCCAGAGTGGTGATACCAGGATCATGAGAGTTATAATCGGTCCAGAGTTTTCCTCCTAACTTTTCTATGTATTCAATTCCTGTTTTGCGTAGAAAATGAAAATCTGTCTGATCCCCGGTTTCTATATTTTTTGATATACTAATATGTTTATTTTCTGACATGATTATGTTTCTTCTTGTTTATTATTAAATACATACCTGTTCTGTAATAGTGACATTATGCTGCTTGGCAGATACCAGAATTGATTTTGGATCTACTTCAATTAAAGATTGTCTTTGCAGGACATTATTCACAAATATTTTAATCTCATCAATGTAATCCACATAATACAACTGCTCCAGATAATTAACCAACTGATTAATATTCAGTTCCACATTAAAATCAATATTTTCAGAGTCTGTAAAAGCCCATGGCGATATATATTTTTTAATATCTTCGTCCAGCTGCTTGAGGTAAAATGTTTCGTCATACTGCTCAAAGAACCTGACCTTTGTTTCTACTTTTGCTTCTTTATAATTGGGATTAATGACCTGAGCTTTCACGTGCATTGTATTTAATTCATTTACATAATTTTGAATTTTATTCAATGAAGCACGGCTTACTCTCGGCTGATAGACATCAAAAGCATTTTTATTTTTAATATTCGGAACCACCATCAGGGTTACATGGCCTGGTGCCATATATGAATTTTCGGAAGTATGATTTAAACATTTTACTTTAAAGACTTCCGGGAATTCCTGTAATACCAAATGTTCGTAATCCCATTGGGTAATAGCTCTGTGCTTATGTCTTAATCGTTCACTTACCCGTCTGTAAAACTCTGTATCTGTTTCTTTGTACTTACCATCAAACGAGTTATAAGGCTGGCTGACAGATTTTACCTGAGGAACTCTGGTGATAAGCTTAGTAATGGTCTTCGCTTCCAGTCCGTTATTGAGGTGAGACAGGTCATTATCCTGATTCTGGAATGTTGCTAAAACAGCCTGAGTATAGATTCCCTGGATTTTGCATACGGCATCATAACTTCTTTGTGATCTGGCTCTGATCCAGACTAATCCGTCGGTAAATCTTGTATGGCTTTTATCGATATCTTTAGGTACTTTAAACTTTACAATCCCTGATTCCAGAAACTTTCTGGTCTCGTTTTGCAGCATATAATCCGACAAACTTGTCCATGTATTGTTTGAAAGAATATTCCATTCTATAAATTCTTTTTCCAGAAAAGTATCCACTAAAGGATTTTCACTTCCTTCCAGCATTTGAATTAATAGTGAAACGGTAGTCTGAGGCATTGCTTCCAGACCGATGTACAATTCACCTCCGTTTTGGTGTACCGGTACAATGCTGTTGGTTTCGACTTCTTTTTCGTATTGACCGAACACGTCTTCGTGATACAGCTGTACTTCTTTATTTTTTGAAGCTTCTCCGGCAGATTCTTTTTCCAGGTACGAATACACATTTTCTTTCGCACTGTAATTCAACTCTATATCTTCCGCAAAAGGAATGTATGGCTCGTTGGGAATAAGTTTTTTAAAGGTCGGATTACTTGATAATGCCAATGTATACAGTTTAGGATATACATCCTGTAATGACGACTGGTTCAGTGTTACTCTGATCGTCTCACTTGTTCCTGCTTTATTACTTGCATTATTTACGGAAAACTGGATTTTATAAGCGTCTTTTACTTTCGTGAATACATCAATATCATTAGCCTTTTCATACCAGATTTCCTTATCCAGCAAAGCAACATCTGCTTTGAAATAACCATCAGAACCTACGATTGATGAGCTTTTTAAGGCCTCAAAATCGGTTAAACTGATGTTTTGATTTGGTTGGATAACATATCCGCTGTATAAATCTTTTATAGAATCCGGAGCATTTTTCCAATTGATCGTGATGTCTGCATTCTGCCATTTTTTGGAAAACAGTTCAGGACATTTGATATAGAAATTAGATCCTTTAACAGGTTGTGCGGTGAAAGGATAATAAGGCTTTTCTGAATTTAATGCCCCGTTGTCATTTTCCAGCTGAATAGATTTTACTCCTTTTACATCAACCGCTATTTCTATATTCTTTATTGATTTTTCTGAAAGAGCTTCATACAGATCATAGTATTTTTCTCCTTCAATCATCAATCTTACTACAGGAAAGCTGGTTTGAAATGTTTCTGCCAACACTTCTTTATTGTATTTTACAACAGCCGGGAACTCTTTTTGTAATGTAATAGAAAGTTCTAATCTTTCTTCTTCGTTTTTAATACATGTTAAATCAGCACCTGATAACCATTCTTCCTCCCCGCTGCAAAGCACTTTGATATTATTTTTAATCTCTGTTTTTGAAAGGCTCTGTAATTTCTGGGTTGAGTTCTTATTAAAATCGATCTTAAGAGTAATGGTACGCTCACCTTCTTTTAAATCAAGTAATGAGGATGCTATGGAAAAGCCCAGTTTGGCTTTTGGAAGTTCCTTATAAATCGATTTATTGGAAACGGTTTCATCAGAATTATATCCAAACGGCCACCAATAGTTGTTGTTTTCCGGCAATTTATCACCCAATCCGTCAGCAGAGTTGGCTACGGGAGCCATTTTCAGTTCTCTGTTTTCGACGTCATTTAAGAAACTTTTAATCTCAACTACTTTTGCCTGATTGGCTACAAGTTCATCACCTGTTTTGTAGATTCGTTTTTTGCCATTAGCATCTTTATTCCCATCCAGCAATGTTCCGGCTGGAATTCTTTCCTGAATCGCTTTTTTAGCGAGTTCAAAAATCACATAAACTTTGTCTGATTTGGCATCATTTTTCTCAATTTGAAGAATTTCGTTATAATAGAAATCCAGGTGCCTTTTCGTCAGATTATTGAAGGCTTTTTTTGAGAAATCCAATAATTTTAAAAAGCAAACAAATAATGTCAGGTGAGGTGTCAGGCTGCTATCCTGTTCAAACTGGGACATAAGATCTGTAACCTGTTTTTTCATACTTTTATACTCAACGCTTTCTCTACGTGGGATAGCGTCGGCATCATCACCCAGGAAGAAGTTTCCCCACTTTCCTTTTGGTTTTGTATTATCATCTTTGTCAAAATAGTTTACACGTTGAGCAAAATTGTTTGCGAATAATAGCCAGTCAAACAAATCGAAATCGTGTAACTCAAGATTCCCAGGATCTAGTTCTGCTAAAAAGCGCTGCATTTGTGATTTTCCTTCACGATAATGTGAAAATGTATCTGTTTTTTTCATTTGTTTATATTTATCTTTCTATGGTCAGATGCAATACTTATTGTAGTGTTTGGTAGTATTCAAAATGGCTACAGACATCCCGTAATTCATTATATTTCGGTAGCTTCTCCTTTGTAAAAAGGGAAAACCATATTGCTTCTTGTATTAGTATTTCTTACTTCGTAGTCTACTTGTATTAAAACTTCGCCCTGAAGTTCTTCCTGGGTATCAATTTCAATACTTAGAATATTGATTCTGGGCTCATGATATAAAATAGCACGCTCCACGATTCCTTTCATTTGGGTAATCAGCGTTAAGTCCAGAGGTTTAAAGAGCATTTCCTGCAAGTCACACCCGTAGTTTGGGAACATGACACGTTCGCCAGGGCGTGTTGACAGTAAAATCTTAAGGCTGTTGTTGATGTCTTCCACATCTGTGGTCATGGCCAGTTTTCCTTCAGTCTCATTAAACTCAGGCGGAAAACTCCAGCCTGTTCCTAAAAAATCTGTATTTATTTTCATACGTTATTTGTTATATTGAATGTTCACATCTTGCATCTGTAGCATAGAGTTTTTGGTTATTCTAACCGTTTTATTATTGATGTTTTACATTTTTATGCTGAGTCAGATTCTATGTATATGGAGCTTATGATGGTATTCAAAGCTGCCTTCCCTATTATCCGCCTATTAAAACAGTAGCATCACCTGCGGTTATTACCCCTCCATGAGCGGTAGAATCTCCCATTCTTGCGGCGGGTTTCCCGCCTATCAAAACGCTTGAAGATCCTGACGCAATGGTGTCCGGTGGCCCTGTACATACTGCTTTATCTCCTTGTCTTGCTGCGGGCATTCCGCCAATAAGTACTGTGGGTTCTCCTGCGGGTATGATAGGACCTCCTACATGGGGAACTGTTCCTGTTACCATAGGACAGGTATGCATATCTGTAATTCTTGCTGCCGGTTTCATAATTATTAATTAATTTTAACTTGAGATCCTTTTACTACGGTTACTGCTCCAGATTTAAGCTCTGAACCTGAACTTCCTTCTGCTTTGAACTGAGCGCTTGCTTTTACATTGATATTCTTTCCTTCCATATTGATATCGCCCTTTGCTTTGATCTTGATGTCTTTCCCGCTTTCCATACTAATACCATCTTTGTTAAGGGTAAGAATATTAGAATGTTCATCTTCGATTTTAATAACATCCGCATCTTCATCTACGATCACTTTTTTGCCTTTTGGGGTTTCAAGCGTATAGGAAATTTTATCATCATTAAAGATCATTTTCATTTCGCTTCGGGTCACAAATCCTTTTTCGTGGTTATCATCAGAAGCTACAATGGGAGCCGGTTTTGCACTGCTGTTCAGCATTCCAAGTACCACGGCATCATTGGGATCGTCATTAATAAATCCGATAATGACTTCGTCTCCGATTTCCGGCCTGAAGAATGATCCTCTGTTTTCTCCGGCATCAAGGGTGGCTATTCTTGCCCAAATCCCTTCTTCTTCGTTATTGATGATAGGAATCTGCACTAAAATTCTATCTTCTCCGTCCGGATCTGATTCCAACTGAGACACTACTCCTACATGTAATCCGCTTATGGCAGGAATAATTCCTGAACCTGGCATTTCACTTACATCATAGGTTTCTGAGAACCATGTTGGAGAAAGTCCGAACTGAGCGTCTACCAGCCAATTTCCTTCAGCAATTTCATGGCGGACACCGGTTACGTATATTTTCCCGTTGAATCGGTTTCCAACGCCTTGAAGGGTTAATGAAACTCCCGGTTTCACAGATGGAATTCCCTGGAATTTTACTCTTCCTCTTGTTTTGGCTAATTGCTGGAAGGTTGCTTTGGCATCGCCCCATTCCTGAAGCTCACCCTGAGTGAGGTTTCCACCATGTTTAAGCTGCAGGTCTTCGATTCCGAAAACATCTGCTAAATCACCTGATGAAAGATTTCCGTTGAGGTTGATGGCAGGATCCTGAGCTTCTACTTCAGTCAGTTCCTGATCGGTATAGCTCCATGTTTTGGCTGTAATTTTGTTGAACTGGTCTCTGGCGTCAATTTCTCCGTCAAATTCATGTACAGATGACCCGTAAACTACTGTTTCTACGGCTTCACCACTAAAATCAGGTTTAGCGATTTTGATGGTTCCATCTTCCACCGAACAAAGTTTACCGTTGGCCTGCGCTCTGGTGAGCATAAAATCCCAATCAGAAGCCTGATACTGAACCAATTCCTTGTGCGAATTTGAAGTTGTTTCAACATCGGCAGTAAGTCCGTTATTACCAACCAATTCTTCAATAACATCACTGTCTGTGCTTTCGTAGAAATATTTGCTTTTTCTTCCTAAGGTCATTTTTACAGCCTTATCTCTGCATTCTACAATCAGGTAAGAAGAGCCATTTCTGATTTTGATATTGTGCTTTACAACAACTCCTTTAAAAATGGTTTCCTCTTCAGAATGGTATCCAGCGGTGATCTCAATTTCTTTTCCGGGAATTAACAGATCTTCATTACTGAGCTTGAAATCCTGCTCCGGTACACTTCCGTCTAAAATAACAATGCGGGCATAAGGAATTCTGTTGAATTCTTTTTCCACGATAATGTTTTTCACTCCGTACTTCCCCGGCAGCTCTGTGCCTCCAGACATCACCTTATAGGTAACTAAATCTGGATTTTTTGCTGTTTGTATGTATCCGCTATTATTCATGTTATGAAACTTTTTCTAATGGCGGAAAGAATAATTCCTGCCCTGGTTTTAGCTGTCTGAAATTGACAAGATTATTTACTTTAGCTACCTCCAGATAGTATTTGGAATCTCCGTAAATTCTTTCGGTCATTAAGGGCAATGTATCGCCAGCTTGTACTGTTCTTTTATGGGTAAGATCCGGAGAAGAAGTTTTTACAGTTCTTGCTGCAAGTTCCTTACTCACTGCTCCTGCAAATGTTGCTTTTCCTACAGCTCTCAGAGGAGTTCCATCATTATTAAATAATTTATAATCTATTGTAAATTCAGTCAAAACCCCTTTAAATTCAAATTCTCCCCAGATAATTATAACATTGTACGGTTTATGAATCGAACCATTATAATTTCCGGTAGCTACATAAAACTCAGCTAATTGATCTTCTACCGCTTTTTTACTGAAAGGATTTCTTTTTCCTAAGCCTTCCTTTATTTTATTGATAAGCTTATTACCAGAATTGGCTTCTGTTACGCCTGTACCGTCAAATAAAAATTCCAGTTGTAAGGATTGAGGAGCTGCATTGATGTATTTTGGATCTGTAGCACTGGTTCCAGGTTCCTGTGTCGTATTATATTCATTTTTACGTGTAAAAGAGAAACCTGTCGGATTAATAAGAGCCACAAAAGCAGTACTACTAATCATTCTCCCATATGTAGAATCTTCGTACGTTCCTATCTTTATTTTTTTTATTTCGCCTCTCATTATCTTTCTTTTTTACGGTGTTCTATCTTTGCTGCCTGTTCTACACTTTCGTTGATGGCGCGCATGAGCTGTGCTTCATCTACCGATGTTGCGGTTGTAGTTGCTTCTGCTTTTTCGTCCACATTTATTTTAATGTGAAGCTCTTTTATTTCTATTGGCATTTCGTTTGTTTTTTAATGATCATTAATATTCAAAACACTAATAACCAATGATTTAACATGTTTATTTGAAAAAATCCAAGCACATAAAGGCTGTGTTCAGTCTCTGTTATAGACCAATCTGTTGTTTTTTTATGAAAAAAAGATTTGGGTAAAATTTATCTTTAAACTAACACACGCTCAAGTGCTTAGATTTGATTTAGAAATTACAAGCCTAAGCTTGCTAACGATGAGGGTATTGTGAAATATCTATATTTCAGTTCTATTGTTTCAATAGCAAGTTTGCTTTCTTCTGCGTTGAATTCGGATACTTCCCATCTTACGGGGTATGCTCCCACTACATTCCAAACCATTAGAGGTGCTGTAGACTGAATCCCGCCTGAAAGAGTAATGATCAGGTCTCTGGGTTCAAACTGGAAGTTTTCCATCGCATTTCTACACCAGCTTATCAATCCGGAACTTACGATTAACCCACGCTTAAGAACTAAATTAGGATATTTGGGTCTCAAAGGAAGTTGGTGTGTAAACCTGTTTTCGCCTCCTTCGGCATATTCTTCAGTTCCAATTTCTGTTGATAAACCAGATATAGATTGAAATCTGGAGTCAATACCCTCTGTTGTTGAAATCCCATTAACAATAAAAGAGAAACTGGTTGGAGGATATAAAACTGCCATGATTAGTTATTTTCAATAGTTAATCCTTCGTGTGCAATTTCTAAGGTTTCGATAGCCACCTCATTACCTTCAGCTTTCAGGTCTGTTGATTGCAATTTAAGCGGGAATGCATTTTTCACTTTCCACGTTACTGCAGGAGCTCCTGTTTCATCCAGAAGGGAGATCGTGATAGATCTGCGTTCTACTGTACTTAGCTGAATGCTTTGGAACCAATCGAAATATTCATTATCAGTTTTGAAAGTTCCTCTTTTTAAGGTAATGTTACTGAAAGTTTTCATTCCAGGCATTTTAATCTTACTAAAGTCAGGACTTGCGCCATGTCTGTATTCAATTAAAGCTGCTTCAACATTTAAACCGCTGACTTCCTGAAATCCTACTTTTGTTCCTCCCCAATCTACTTCAAAGGCAAACTTTACTAATGGATATGTACTCATAATATTTTTATATTTAATTGTTATTTAATTGATTTTATGCTTCCTGTAATTTGTGTGAAAAACGTAACACGATAAATTCAGCAGGACGAACTGCAGCCATACCGATTTCGATGTTCATTCTTCCTTCTAAAATATCCTGAGCAGACATTGTTTTGTGCAGACCAACGCTTACATAATACGCTTCTTCCGGCTTGCTTCCTGCTAATGCACCGTCTCTCCACTGCTGATCAAGGAAATTCTCAATCATAGCCTGTACACGAACCCATGTATTGGCAGTATTCGGTTCAAAAACGAAACGTTCTGTAGCTTTCTTTACAGACTCTTCTACCATGTTGAAGAATCTACGTACAGGCACATATTTCCACTCATTACTGTTTCCGTCTAATGTTCTTGCTCCCCACACTAATGTTCCTTTTCCTGTAAAAGTTCTGATTGCGTTGATTGATTTTCCTGCTACTGCATCTACGTTCAATCCTTCTTGCTCTTCATGAGAAATTTTCGCTACAGGTGCCAGTACATTGCTGATTGCTAAGTTGGCAGGCGCTTTCCATACTCCGGAAGTACTGTCTACTTTAGCATAAATTCCAGCCATTGATGAAGATGGAGCCAATACCACTCTTTTAGAGGCAATGACTACCTGAGCCTGATTGTACAATGCTGAACTTTTTGATTTCAACCATGCTAAATTATTTTCATTCTGAGGCATTGTAACGTCTACAAGTGCTCCTGCAGCATTGATTTCTTTATAGCTATCAATTTTAACGTCTTTATCATCAAAGCTATAGCTTAATACTGTTTCTAATTTTGGATAATATGCAGCTCCATATTTTAATCCCGTAGCATTTACTCCGGCTCTAAAAGCAGCAGCATCTTCAAAAACATCCATAATAACGAATCTGTCTTTCAAGTCTTCTGCCTGATCCAAAGCTTTATTGTATAGCTTATAAGCGTCTGCTCCTAGACCTTCAGCATCCGGGAAAACGATAAGTGTTGGTTCGTCTTCTTTTTCTAAGGATTTTAATCCAAACCATAAACCGCCAGCAACAGTTTCTGTTCCTAAGGCAGGAGTTTTATCATAATCTGCCACTGAAACAACATAACATGGACCTCCACCATTGGCAAAGTACATTTGCATCGCATAATGCATTTTATAAGGACTTAGTTTGGCGTTGTCTACTTTTGCTGTTACCACAGTATCTTCAATCGAAATAGAGATTGCTGTTTTTTCATTTTTTGCTCCTCCAAAAATGGTTTCATATTCCAACATAGAAGAGATTCTTGTCGGTTCATTTCTTGGTCCTTTATCTGTATGTCCGATAAAAGCAGGGATAGCCGTTTCTACTTGTGCTACAGAGGGTGGGAATTTCGCAATTTCTTCTACGTAAACTCCAGGTGTTTTGTAATTCATTTGTTAAAAATTTAAAGTTAATATTAGTTATTTTCAATAGTTAATCCTTCGTGGGCAATTTCCAGTGTTTCAATAGCCACCTCGTTACCTTCAGCTTTCAGGTCTGTTGATTGTAATTTAAGCGGGAATGCATTTTTCACTTTCCAGGTTACTGCAGGAGCTCCTGTTTCATCTAAAAGGGAGATTGTGATAGATCTGCGCTCTACTGTACTTAGCTGAATGCTTTGGAACCAATCGAAATATTCGTTATCAGTTTTGAAAGTTCCTCTTTTTAAGGTGATGTTACTGAAAGTTTTCATTCCTGGCATTTTAATCTTACTGAAATCAGGACTTGCGCCATGTCTGTATTCAATTAAAGCTGCTTCAACATTTAAACCGCTGACTTCCTGAAAACCTACTTTTGTTCCGCCCCAATCTACTTCAAAGGCAAACTTTACTAATGGATATGTACTCATAATTTATTTTTAATTTTAATTGTTATTTAATTGATTTTATGCTTCCTGTAATTTGTGTGAAAAATTTAGTACGATAAATTCAGCAGGACGAACTGCAGCCATACCGATCTCGATGTTCATTCTTCCTTCTAAAATATCCTGAGCAGACATTGTTTTGTGCAGACCAACACTTACGTAATAAGCTTCTTCAGGCTTGCTTCCGGCTAATGCACCGTCTCTCCACTGCTGATCAAGGAAATTCTCGATCATAGCCTGTACACGAGTCCAAGTATTGGCAGTATTCGGTTCAAAGACGAAACGTTCTGTCGCTTTCTTCACAGACTCTTCTACCATGTTGAAGAATCTACGTACAGATACATATCTCCATTCGTTGCTGTTTCCGTCTAATGTTCTTGCGCCCCAGACTAAGGTTCCTTTTCCTGCAAAAGTTCTGATCACGTTGATTGATTTTCCTGAGGTAGCATCTACATTAAGCAGCTCCTGTTCTTTGTTGGAAATTTTTACTACCGGTACATCTACCAGACTAAGCCCTAAATTAGCTGGTGATTTCCATACTCCGGAAGTACTGTCTACTTTAGCATAAACTCCGGCAATTGCAGATGATGGAGCCAATACTACTGACGCAGACTGAATTGCTTGTTTAGCCTGATTATACATTTCAGAATTAGCACTCTTCAATTCCGCTAAAGTTGTGATACCAGATGCTCCGGTAACTGAAACATCAGCATCTTTGAAATCATAGCTTAAAACAGTCTTCAGTTTTGGATAATAAGCCGCACCATATTTCAGACCTTTAGATGATACTTTATCTCTAAAAGCATCAACATTACCAAGAACATCCATAATGACGAATCTGTCTTTTAATGATTCTGCCTGATCTAAAGCTTTGCCATATAAAGAGTAGATTTCCCCAATAGCTGTCATATTTCCAGCTCTGGTTCCAATTGTCCTGCTGACCTCAAGAGCTTTTTCCTCAATAGTGATAGCCGTGGTAGCGTCTGTTTCATAAGCAGTAGCAATCTTCTGGGCTGCAGCTTTAACAGTAGCAACCGTAGCACCTACAACAGCCGCTGCAGTCTGAACAGCCGCCAAGACAGCCTGGGCAGCCTGAACAGCAACAAGCTGTAAACCGGTAGCATTAGGAATAGTAAGCTCAGCAACCTTAGCAACTGTAGCCGCAACAACAGCCTCTACAGTAGAACCTGTAGCAGCTTCTGAAACATTCCTTGCAATATCTCTAGACACTAAAAGCGGATTTTTATTATTTAGTGCCATCGTAACGGCGGCAGAAGCAGCAGCAACATCAGCAGCGGAAGGAACTAAATCTTGAAGATCCGGGAAAACGATCAGAGTAGGCTCATCTTCTTTTTTTAGTAATTCAAGACCGGATAAAAAAGCTTCTGCCGGTGTAGGAGCACCTACAGCCTCTGGACTTTTATAATCTCCAACAGAAACAATATAACAATGACCACCACCATTGGCAAAATACATCTGCATGGCATAGTACATCTTAAAATCGTTTACTTTAGTTCGTATTGCTGTTGCAACACCATCTTTGAAAGCTACAGCGAAAGTTTCCGGGTTTGCTTTTCCAAAAATTTCTTCATACTCCAACATCGAAGCAATTCTTGTTGGTTTATTTTTCGGTCCATCCGCTGTATACCCAATAAAAGCAGGGATAGCCGTTTCAACTTGCGCTACGGAAGGGGGGAATTTTCCTTGTTCCTCCACGTAAACTCCAGGGGTTTTGTAATTCATTTTAAAAAATTTTACGTTAATATTAATTATTCCTCGAAGTAGAACTTCGGGTATTTATTCGTGATTGATTTATTGATTTTATCTTTCTAGAACTGTTGCAATTTGTGCGAGAAGTTGAGTACAATAAACTCTGCCGGGCGCACTAATGCTATTTTAAGGTCTACATTCATTATAGTAGTTCCTTCTACTCCTTTTACGGTTACTTCATAAGCTTCTTTCGGAGTACTTCCTGCCAATGCACCCTCCATCCATTGCTGGTTAAGAAAATTTTCCAGCATTGTTTTTGCCCGTAACCATGTATGAGGGATATTAGGCTCATTCATAAACTTGTTGAGGGCATTGTTGACCGATTGTCTGATCATATTATAATAGCGGCGTACATGTACATACTTCCATTCGTTATCTTTCCCTTCATCGTTTTTATCTTTTCCTTCAAGGGTTCTGGCTCCCCAGATTAAGGTACCTTTTCCTGTAAAAGTTCTGATCGCATTGATTGATTTCCCTAAAGCATCTATATTTAAAGCAGCCTGTTCCTGATCTGAAATTTTTTCTGTCGGGATAATGACATGGCTGATATTGATATTTGCCGGAGCTTTCCATACTCCTCTTGTACTGTCTATTCTGCCGTATGCACCTGCTATAGCTGATGATGGTGGTAAAACAACTTTTAACGACTGTATTTCTTTTTTCACTTGGTTGTATAATGCAGAATTGGATGATTCCAGATTTTTAAGGGTGATCCCGTCTGCATCTCCTTTTTCGTCTTTTACCCCGAGAATTGCCGTTTTTAAATCAGTAAACTCTCCAGTGAAATCAGGTGCATTTTCATCTGAGCCATCAGGGATCATAAAATCATCTATTGTTCCGTCATAAATGGCTTCTAATACAATCTGTGCCTCAGAAATTGCTACGGTTAAAGCATTTTTTTTATCACCTGCATCAGCATTTTCATTCACTTCTTCTGCTATCGCAATAGCCTGACCTAATAAATCGGCAAGGACGTAAGCATCCGCAGATCCGGTTGAGATTTCGGCACTCGCCAAACTTTTTAATTCATCTAAAGCAGCAGTCTCTCCAGCATAAAAAAGAGCACTTCCTTGTCCTGTTTTTTGTAAACCGGCATGTACTATAGGTGTTTTAGTCTCATCAAAAGTATAATTCAAAATGGTTTTTAAATGAGGAAAGTAAGCTGCCGCATGATTAGTTGATTTTACTTCACTTCTAAAAGATTCAATCGTGGTAAAATTGTTTGATTGGATAACAGAATTTCCGTAATAGGTATCCAGTATAACAAACCTGTTTTTAGTCTCATCTTTAGCTTTATCAATAGCCTGATTGTAAATACTATAAAACTCAGATTCATTGGTAAGCGAAATAGCATCAGGGAAAATAATAAGAATCGGTTCTTTAATTTTTTTATGATCGATTTTAGCCAGCCCCGCTTCCAATGGGGATAATTGTACTTGTGCTGATGTATAATCCCCTACAGAAATGATATAACACGGTCCACCACCATTGGCAAAATACATTTGCAGTGAATAATACATTAAAAATTGTACCTGAGGTGCTACAATAGTTGCTCCTTTGCCTTCTACATCCTGTAATTGGATATTTTCTTCTTTTGCTTTTCCAAAATATTGCTCATATTCTAAAAGAGAACGGATGATAAAGGGCTCATTATACCCAACAGGGAGTAATTCGGTATACCCGATAAATGCTGGCATAGCCGTTTCTATGTAGGCAACTGAGTATGGAAGTTTCGTAATTTCTTCAACAGAAACACCTGGTGTTGCTGGATTTAACATGTTCAAAAGTTTAAAGGGTTATTAGTTTTTAGTTTTTTAGTTTTTTGCTTTTATGATTAATCAACTTTAATACTCTGTATATTAATGTCATTAATTAATTTAACAGGAACTACCTCCTTAGCTGCAATTTTTATCACACTGATTTTATATAAAGCAGAAGGCATTATTTTTCCGCCTAATAAACCCCAGACGTAACTTAGCTGTTCAAAAGGAATGGAATGCAGTTCAATTCTGAAACTGAAATTGTTTTGAGGCTCAAGGTCTACATATTCCAGAACATTCTTGGCCTGAAATACCTCAATAACTTTTGAAATACTTAGTAAAGATTTGTTGTACGTACTTCTGTTGGCAGCGATCATCACATATAGATTTAAGTAAGCAGGAGTACTTTCCTTATCATATCGGACCGGATTATTTTCTACCACAACCGGCTGATATCTTGATCTGTTTTTCAATGTTGATTCTTCCTCAATATTGAGCAGACTAATTACTACTTTGTTACTAAGTCCTTCAGTGTTTTCATCATGTTTTGCGATGTCATCAACGATAGCAATTTCAATCTCGTTAGGAACGTTAGGATCCCATAAACCATCCGGAGCATTTAGCTGATTTTTTAAAACTGTTAATACTTTATTAATCATAATTTCTGTTCTTAATTATTATGGTGCAAACATACAATCACACCCCCTCAAAAGACAAATATTTTGGGCGCTCAATACAGTCTTTGCAGTAAATAGGATTTTAATTCTTATCAAAGAAAACTAAAAACAACACCATTAATACGCTGAAGATAAATGCGTTAAAAACGATATTGAAAAATCAAATTTTAACCCGAAGATTTTCCTCCTCTCATGAGCGTCAAATTTCAGTCTGTCAACTGAGCCTTATTCTGCTTGAAAAATTATTGTATTTCAACCTATGATTATCCCGGCTGTTTTTAGTGGTCTCTTATTTTTTGAATGGTACGTATTCGAATATGATGATTGATTACCTAAAGTATAAGTTCTCAAAAAAAACATAGCCTTTCCTGATGAGAAAGATCAGCTTTTCTGCATCCGGTAATTTCCGGAAAATATAAATCTGCATCCTTAGGATATGATTTTGTCTTTTACTGCAAAGACAGAATAGAGCGGCCTTATAATTCGAAAAATAGGATCTCTTCTTTCTAATTTTGACCCAATAATTTTAAAAACATTAATCATATGAACATTAAAAATCTTTTCAGTAAGCGCAATGAAATCATTGGCGGTCATTTTAATGAACTACGTTCAAAATTGGGGGTAGCAGATCAAAACGAAGAAGCTATTTTCTCTTTAAGGGAAGAAATTTGTAATGCATGCCCTTTAAAAAACGGTAACAATTGCAATGCCATGAAATGGCTCAATCCAGAGACTCTGGAAGTGATCGATGGTCCAAAGGATGGATTTGTAAGAGGCTGCGGATGCAGATTGAGTGCCAAGCAGAGATCAAGATTCAGCCTTTGTCCTGCAGGTTTCTGGGGTGGAGAATTCGACAAAAAGTAGGATTGTCTGATGATTCCCAATATTGTATCATTTAAATCTATTTAATGTGAAGCAAAATCATATCATTCAGAAAGTTTTTCTTGAAATTACCGTCAACAACAAAGAAAAGGCACTTCGTATAAAAGATGATATTAACAGCTTTTTGTCTATTGATGTTTTCCCGGAAATAGAAAAGCATATCAAGGCTTTAGAATATAAGCTGGCTGGTCATACCCTTCAGATTCCCCGTTTAGAATTAAATGTGGAAGTAAAAAGCAGCGCATTAAATACGGAGTTAAAAAGTCAAATAGCTGAACTCTTTAAAGATGAATTATCAGAAATAACTAAACCCGTTGAAACTTCCCATCAGGAAACAGAAAGTGATCCTAAATCCTATCTGATAGATCATCAGGAAAAGATGCTCAAAGCATTAATTTATTTTTTAGAAAAAGGAGCGATACCCTGGTGGAGTTCGGAAAACAATACGATGTCTATTTTGGAGCCAGCAGTTTTTGATCGCCTTATTTCGGCCTCCGGATTTCAGAAAAGTCTCATCTCTGCTTTATCAAAAGAAAATGTCCGAAACCGGCTTATCAATCAGTTTTCCAATGAACAAATTGCACAATTATGTCTGACAGTTTTAAAAAATAAGAAACTGACCATCAACCTGGAGACTGATATAATACGTCATTTATCGAAACTGAGTCATGTAGATAGAAGTACAATATGGCACTTGGTCTTCAATGTAATATCGGAGTATCTGAATACATCCAATAATCATCCCAGGGAGTATCTTTTACAAAAAATTTCAACAATAGAACGGATTGGTTTATCAACAACAAAAAACAATCATCAGAACAGGAAAACAATAGTTAAGATATTCCCCTTTATTACAGAAAATGAAATTTCTGAAAATACCAGAACAAATACAGCAGATCAGCCTGAAAATGCAAGTCATTCAATAGAAACTATTCAGGAAAAAAATGCAATCATTCAGGAAGAGGTAAACCAGAACGAGGGACAATACATTCAAAATGCAGGGCTTATTTTGATCCATCCATTCATCAAACCTCTGTTTGAACATTGTGAACTCCTTGATCCCAAAACCCAGCAGCTCCTTGATCCTGAATTGTGTGCCCATCTATTGCATTATATCGCCACCGGAAAAACAAATGCTCCTGAATATGACATGATTTTTGAAAAATTCCTGTGCAATATTCCAATGCATCAAACGATTAACAGGCATATTAAACTTTCACGCAAGCATAAATCTCAGGCTAAAAATGTCATAGAAAGTGTACAGCACAACTGGGCTCCCATGAAAAAATCATCTGCTGCATTACTACAGAATGAATTTTTCCAGCGCCCTGGGAAATTAGTCATCACAGAGTCAGATAATACCATTATTGTAGAACGAAAGACACAGGATATTCTTCTTGAAAAAATTTCCTGGGGAATTGGTCTCGTAAAACTCCCCTGGCAGAAAAAATTCATATTCGTAAACTGGTAATAACAGGTTACATTTTCTAAATACTCTACAGCTTTCCACATATTCTAAAGTTGCTGATTTTACATCAGCAATACCCTCACTGCAACCCTATTAATTCAAAATAAGATTATGAAATCTCCTAATAACCATGAACACTCACCATTAATAAAAACAAATATTAATGAAAAAACAGAAATAATCAATCCTTTATTTCAAGCCAATCCTGTCAATCATAACTCTTTAAATGAAGAAATGAAATGGTTGCAATCGCTTATTGAAAAGCGATGCAAAGAATTGTTTCTGGAAGATGAGGTAGAATTGAATATTGGCTATGAAATACCTGAAACTCCGGAATCAGATGACCAATCTCCCTATTCTGTTACAATAAATACCCACCAGCTTACTGTTCTGGACAGAATCATCTTAGCGCTGGGCATTGCTTCGGCTCATTATCCGTCTATCCTGAAAACATTTGTGCAGATAGAAGAAAGCAGCAATGCATTTGCTATTGAAGCAGGTGGTGAATATGATAAAATCAGCCGCAGCTTTAAGCCCACTTTTCAAACCGCACTTTTTTTGCTGGCAGGTAAAGATTTATCATTGTGGTCACAGTATGGGGCACAACTCATCAACGGCAGTGTACTATTGAAAAATGATATTATTTACAATCGTTCTTCAACAGAATTTATTCATGGAAAAATTGAATTGGATACCGCTTATCTCAATTATTTCTTATCAGGGCAGAAACCACAGCTGGATCATGGTTCTTACTTTCCAGGCAGGCTTTACAAATCTGACCTTACCATGGAAGATATTATTTTGGAAGATAATGTCCGTGAACAGATAAAACCCATCGGACATTATATAAAAGCATTGGAAAACGGCTTTTTCAAAACCAATGAACATAGTTTTAAACCAGGTTTCATTGCTTTATTCTACGGTGCACCGGGAACGGGGAAAACGATGCTTGCAGGAATTCTTGCCAACACCTATGGTATTGATATGTATCATGTAGATCTCTCAAAGGTTGTGAGCAAATACATTGGTGAAACAGAGAAAAATCTTGAAGTGTTATTCAACAGATTGCAGGGTAAAAACTGTATGTTGTTTTTTGACGAAGCTGACGCTTTGTTTGGGAAACGTTCTGACGTAAAAGATGCCCATGACCGCTACGCCAACCAGGAGGTCTCCTACTTATTGCAGCGAATAGAAAAATTTGACGGATTAACAATCCTGGCTTCCAATTTTGAAAACAATATGGATGATGCTTTCAAGCGCCGTATAGATGTTTCTGTGAATGTAATACGACCGACAGAAACAACAAGGAAAGCCCTTTGGGAGCATTATTTGCCTAAAAACATAACTTTTGAAAGTAATGATCTTTTACAACATTTAGCCAAAGAATATAACTATACGGGGGCTAATATCCGAAACATTATGAAAAATGCAGCGATGGCATTACATGACCGTAATGAAACCTGCATTACCTATTCGTTAATAAGCACTTATCTAATGATAGAAAACGAAAAGGCTTTTGGAAAAAATCAATCCCGCCTCAGCCCATTTGTACAAAAACAAGAATAAAAAACTCATCTAATAACCAATAACATGAGCAGACACAAAAAAACATTTGCACCCAGGGCTGGCAGGTCCGGGAAGCAGAACACCAATAGTAAAGAGGATAAAGATAAGCATGAGCAAATCACCGATCAGGACAGCAAAATATCTCTCGCCAAAGCAGAAACTACCCAAATAACATACGAACCTTTTAAAAACAGAGCATTCAATAAAGTAGAAAAAAATGCGTCTGTCATTCAATTATTTGACAAAGGACAGCATGTTTCAACACTTCATAACGCCCTAAATAAATTAGGCCATAAAACTCCTGAAAATAAGAATCTTTTCTGGAACGAAACAAAGACCGGAATCATCAGTTTTCAACGTAAGAATAATATCAATACTTCCGGCACTCTTAATAGGGAAACCTTGCTGAAAATGAATGAAGCATTGAACTTCTTAAACAGTAAGAAAGAAGTTGGACTTCCTGTTTCTGAACGTGCAAAAATGCTGTACGAAGCCTTTGAACACAGAACACTGGGGATTTTTGCAGGAACTGATGAAGACAAAGTTTTTACGGCTTTAGAAAAACTTTCCTATGAAGAAAGATACGAGCTTATTCAATATTATGACGCAACATACAAACCTAAAAGAAAGGTAGGATTAGTACAGGATTTATATGAAGAATTAGGCAACAAAGACTTATTTAAAGCGATACGGTTATTATATGCAAACTATGAAGAGCCACAACCACAGCTGGTGCCAGAGCCGGCACAACCCGAAGGTGAATTGCTACAGGAAGTTGTTGTCACAGGTAAAGGATCATGGATTAAGCCTAAGACAAAGTATGCCATAGAAGGACAGCCTATAGAATTTGATTGTATCTATCAATATGAAACCCCTGTTATGTATGCTGAAGGAAACAAGCCTAAAGTTCCGGAAGTTGTCCGAAAAGTATTGATCCAGAATGACGGCAGAGTGTACAACCTGTTTGAATACCCTTTTAGAAAGGATACTAAAACTTTCAGACAGGATGGAACTGCAATCAGCCAGTTTTCTATTAATACCCATCAATCAGGGAACTTTACATTTGTATTCTTCATAGAAAATACTCTAACAAAGGAATTCAGAGCTCAGACCAAAGAATACCAGGTTAAGACCCTTGAAGAGGCGGCAGCTGGTGATTTGAAAAAGAATAAAATTCAAAATTATTCAGATTTCAGACAGCAGGCAGCCTTTATTGAGTTCAATCTTTCAAAAGGAGCATCCAAGGAACAGAAAAGCGATCCGAATTTCTATATTGAATCTGCAACATATAGTGAAAATCCTGCAAGAGTAAGTTCTGCAGATATTAATCATATTCCGCAGTCTTATTATTCAATTAAAGGAAAGCCTATCCCTAAAGATCATCATTATTTCTGGTTTGCAGAAATCAATACGCCTAAAGAAATGTTTGATGGAGCAAGTGCATTACTGGGTGTAGAATATGCTAAAAATGCCAATGTACATGGTTATAAAAGAGGAGAATATTTCGGTAAAGATGGCTGGAATATGAATTCTTCTCAGACAACAGCTGCTTTTTTAGGATCACTTACAGGAGTTTATACCATTCATTGTCTGGTATTAGACAAAAATAATAATCTGACAGGTCAGGAAGCATCTTACCGACAGGTTATCTTACCAAAGGATGATTATCAGGCTCTAAAAAACATACGAGAATATAAGAAAAACATTGACAAAAGCTTTAATACCATTGCTCCCCAAACAGCATTAGCTATTAATGCCGTAGCCATCAACGAGGAAACTACAGAAACCCTTTCACTCAATTTATTTATAGGAAAAAGCAAAAAGAATCCAAGCAATTATGTATTAACAGATCTTACTCCAGGTGTACAGCATCAGCGTACTTATGAAGGAAATAATTTAAAAGATTTATTTGAAGAATTTGACAGCAAAAACACTTATCCGGATGGTATCCTGGCTTATGAAATTCCGTCCAATACATTAGGTTATCCTACTCTAAAAGGTAATTTCACTACTGATGGAGCATCATTTTGGGAATCGCTTTCCACGGGAGCTGGTTGGGCTTCTTTAGGTTTCGCAGTAGCAGGATTGGTAGCCTCATTTACACCGGCAGCACCTATTGCTCCTTACTTATTTATAGCTGCAGGTACCACAGGTGCTACTTCCGGAACCGCCAGCATTATTGATAAAGTACAAAAAGGAACATTAACCAACGAAACCCTGACTTTAGATGTTATTATGATAGCATCCAGCTTTTTAGGAATGGCAGGTACATTATCCAGCATCGCTAAGGCATCCTCTATTATAAAAATATCATCAACAGGGATTGAGTATATCATTTTAACTGATTTTGCCCTTAATGGTACAGCGGCAGTGATGATTACCTCTGAAGGTTTAAAAAGCATACAGGATATTCATGATAATAAAAACCTGACTACAGCAGAAAAAATAGAGCGTATTGTTGGAATTTTAGGACAGTTGACATTAACTGCAGGATTACTTGTACTAAGCAGTAAGAACTTAAAAGGAGGAGAATTAGAGAAACTGCCAAAGGTAAAAAGACAAACCTCAAAAAAACCTTACAACCCGGAGCAGCATAGTGAATTTATTGATACACCTGAAAATTTAACGGGCGGGAAAGTTCCTAAAAATACAGCCAGCAATAAACCGGCAGTACACGCTCTGGAGAATACTTACAAACAACCCGATTTTAATCAGTTCCTAAAATCCGTTGAAGCCGGTTTCCCATCTGATGAAATCGCAAAACAAGCTTATGATTTATTTAAAAATAAAAACTGGAAACAATTAGAACAATTGTTTACGGATAAGAATCTCAATGGAAACTGGCCTCCGAACCGTGGGGCAACAAGCACCATAGAGGTTACCTTGAAAGAAGGAAGCATTTTTGACAGATATGGTGGATGGATTGATGAAAACGGAGTTTTCCAGGATAGAGGAACCTTTGCAGGAAAAGACGGTACTCCTTATACAGACAGAGCTTTATCTAAAGGGACAGATAGTAAACCATATACAAGATATAAAGTATTAAAGGACATAACTCAAGTCAGTGAAGGAGAAATCATTCCTTGGTTTGGAGAAAAAGGCGGAGGTATTCAGTATGAACTGCCGGTATCTATCAATGATTTAATAAAAGAAGGATATATAAAACCTATTGGTAAAGCACCAAAAAACAATAAGATGTCTGATACAAAAATCATTAAAGGAAGTGACACAAAGAAAATAACAGAAATAGAACCGACAGAAAACCATGATTTGGAAGTCAGAAATAATGGAAAAAGCTTAAATGATAAACCTTCAAATTTTATTGAAAAAATGCGTAATTTGCAGATTGACAATAAAGAATTACAGATAAAATTAAGTAAGGCCTTTGATGAGCTTGCAAGTGAATATCATAATCCAATGCCTAAAAAACGTATGCAAGCATGGATAGATTATTTAGAGAAAAAAGGAGTGACTTTTGAAATTGGGACAGGTGTTGCATATCTAAAACTATATGATAATAATAATGCAGAAGGCTTCTTCACTTCTCATCCGTTAAGCAATGGTAAATATAAACGAGTAATTTATTTAAAAGAGAATCCTGATACAAGTACATTCTACGAAGAGTGCTATCATGCCCTACAGGACTTATCAGGACATACACAAAGAGGGACTGTTTATTATAACGGGGGAACAATTTATGATAATGTAGATTTATGGGAATTTGATGCCAAAATAAGAATTATAAACGAGGCTAAACAATTAAAAATAACCCCAGAAGAGGTCGAAATATTAGAAATACAAATACAAAAAGTACTAAGAAATGAATATTAATAAGGGTAAATTTAAGTTACATGCAAATATAGAATATAGAGAAAACATCTATTTCTTATCAGTCACAGTAACCAATATTTCAGAAATAACATTAGAATTTGATTTTACCAATCATACAGGAAGTTTTGCCAGAAACTGTATACAAATATATGATTGTGATAAAAATATAAATACTTTTAGGGGAGTCGAACTAATGAGTACTAAAAGTTTCAATAATGAAATAACACAAATCAAACCACAGGAAAGTGCAACTTTTATATTAGAAGGCAAAATTGAAAATATAGAAGAAGATTTATTTTTGACATTTAAAGGAGTTAACTATTTAGTTGAAAAAGGAAAAAAATATTTTATAGAAATAAATTATTTAGATACTACATCAGGACTAATTCCTTTTATAATAGAATAAATCATTCATATCTGTTATCTTTATTTTTTAAATTAAATGTTACTTCAACAATATATCTTGTCGTAAACATAACTATCTAAATAAAAAAATTATAATACTTATATAAGTATTAATCAATATGACTAAAATCAAGATAAATGCAGAAATAGAAAAGGATGGAGAATCATTCATATTCTATGTGAATATATTCAATATATCCGAAGAGACATTAAAATTAAACTTGTCTAATAATACGGGTGGGCTTGTAAGAGAATCAGTTCATTTATACGATAAAAACAAGGATAGATTACATAAAGGAATCAACTATATGACTCCTATAAATGATGTTACCAATCTAACTTCAATTGAACCAGGAAAATTTGCTCAGCTTCTGTTAAAAGCGAAACTTGAAGAAATAGAGAATGACCTGTTTCTCGATTTTAAAGGAGCCAATTTTAATGTCAAACAAGATGAGACCTATTATTTTCAAATAGAATATCTTGATGCAAAATCAGATATGGCGCCTTTCAATATTGATTAAAACAATCAATTTTGAAGAATCATTAAACAAAAATGATTATATAACGATAAAGTAATTCAGCATGATCAAAAAAAACGAAATAACCAGACAAAAATTATTTGATGGCGATGAACAAGAATGTCTAAAAGAAATTTTTGAAATTGAAAATCAGAAAATCAAATTGATTGATTTTTATAACAGTCCGTTAAGAGATTTAAAAAAAGAAATAGATGATGAGAGCTTTGAAACCATCATCAGAGAAAATAAATTTAATGTAAAAAATACTTTTATTGAAAAATTTGTGTCTGAAGAAGGATTAGAAGTTCATTATCTGAAAAAGGATGATGTGATCTATCTGTTTTCATATGGAGAATTTCAGCCCGGCAGGTATATGCTGTTTTTAGAAGGCATTTATCAATAAGTAAAAAATACAATCAGAGCAGATTATTTCTGCTCTGATTTTTTATTTGATCAATAGTTATTTATTTTCAGAAGCCTTTATGAGTTATCTGAAAACAGCATCTCTTTTTAAGAGAAGGTCGATACGGATGTTGAAAGCAGCTTTATGAGTGGGGTGAATGGAAGATAGAAATAGCTATCAGAATAAAAAAATTTATCAAAATGTACGAAATTAAACTAGATTAATTTCTACCTGCTTTATCCGCCATACATTTGCTGAAGAAATAAGAAAACAAATAAATTAACCAAACATTAAAAATTCAAAACAATGAGCACATTACAATTAAAAGACGGAACAGAGATTTTTTATAAAGACCAGGGAGAAGGACCAGTATTAATGTTTCACCACGGATGGCCATTATCATCGGATGATTGGGATGCACAGGTAATTTTCTTCCTTCAGAGAGGGTACAGAGTGATTTCGCACGACAGAAGAGGTCACGGTCGTTCCAGCCAGAATATTTACAATCACACCATCGAGCAATATGCTTCTGACGCTGCAGAATTGGTTGAATTCCTTGACTTGAAAGATGTCGTTCACATTGGTCACTCTACAGGAGGTGGTGAAGTGATCCGCTACGTTCACAAATATTCTAACGGAAGAGCCAAAAAAGCAGTTTTAATTAGCGCTGTTCCACCAGTAATGGTAAAAAGTGAAAACAATCCTGATGGTGTTCCGATGGAAGTTTTTGACGGAATCAGAGAACAGACTTTGAATAACAGAAACCAGTTTTATTTTGATTTGACTTTCCCTTTCTACGGCTACAACAGAGAAGGAGCTAATATAAAAGACGGGGTACAGAGAAACTGGTGGAGACAAGGAATGATGGGTGGAATTGTGGCACATTATGACGGAATCAAAGCATTTTCCGAGACTGATTTTACTGAAGATTTAAAAGCTGTGGATATTCCTGTTTTGGTTCTTCACGGAGAAGATGACCAAATTGTTCCCATCGAAAACTCTGCCATTAAATCTGCAAAACTGTTGAAAAACGGAAAACTGATTACGTATCCGGGTTTCCCTCACGGAATGCCTACTACAGAGCATGAAACCATTAATAAAGATCTTTTGGAATTTATTGAGGCTTAATATAAAATATAAAAAAGGGGAATCATTTTCGATTCCCCTTTTTTATACGAGACAAAACAATCTATTGAATACAATATCAAAATGATAAACAAAAAATCCCGGTTAATCCGGGATTTTAATTTCTTGTATTTACATTTATTTGATCTCTACAGGAACTGAGATTTTATCCCAATCCATTGTGAATCCATTATTGTTTACTTTATAAACCAAAGCTTCCTGTGTTGCTGGTAAAGCCTTTGTTTTTACATCAACACGTAAAGCATCTTTAGCCTGCTCGTATTTATAAGCTCCCCATTGTTTAGGCTCTTTGTTAAAAATTGCAGTCCAGGTTCCGCTTTGTTTAGGGATTAAGAAAAAGCTGTATTTACCTGCAGGTAGTTTTTTACCCTGAACGGTAATATCTTTATCTGTTTCGAAAGTAGTCGCTTCATTAGCACCTGCACGCCAAACTTTATCATAAGCTTCCAAACCACCCCAGATTGTACGTCCTTTTACAGAAGGACTGCTATACGCAATAGTAATGTTTGCATCTTTAATTTTTCCTGTAGCAGTAGCCGGAGGGCTGGCAGGTTTTTTAGTTTCCTGTGCAAAAGCATTTACTGAAAGCGTCACTGCTGCGAAAAGTACAGTAGCAGATTTAATCATTGTTTTCATAATATTTTATTTGTTTGTTTTTATTATTATTTGCTTACGAATTTACTGTTTTCTGCTTATAAAACAGCAATCCGATTGCTGAAAATATAATGACCGCTGCTGCCCCTATTACATTAAGCCAAAGGAAAGAAACAATATCAAACTGATAAATGGCAATGACTGTAATTTCTGATAAAATTGCAGCAATAAATACATTCGCTCCGTCAATTTTTTTATAGTAAAATGCCACCAGGAAAATTCCCAATATCGGACCGTAGAAAAGAGAACCTAATACATTAACCGCTTCAATAAGAGATCCCATTTGCGTAGCAAACATGGCTACCCCGATGGAGAAAATACCCCATGCTAAAGTGTGCAGACGGCTGTACTTCAATTCGGTTTTTTCATCAGGAAGTTCTTTTTTAAATAGCAAATGAACATCTTTTAACGAGCAGGCAGCAAGGGAATTCAGCGCAGCCGAAATGGAGCCCCAGCTGGCCAGAAAAATGACGGCAAACAGTAAACCGATCATTCCTACAGGCAAAGTATTTTTTACGAAATAAAGGAAAATGTAATTCGTATCCGTTTTCTCTGCATTATAGTTGGAATGATTGATAGCTTCCTCTACCCTGCTGTGCAATGCCTTTACTTCTGTCTGTGTATTTTTAAAATCCTGAATTGTTTTTTGAAGTTGAGGAGAATGAGTTTCTTTCAACTTTAGAATTTCTTTCGATTCTGCATTAAATTTTATTTGTAAATCCTGATGCTCTTTTTCAAAAACGGCAGCCTGCTCAGGTTTTACTTCCTTTAAATGTTGATAAGAGCGTTCATTAAAATAAATCGGAGCGGGTTTTAGAGAAAAGAAAGCGAAAAGCAAAGCACCAATCAGGAGAATAGCAAACTGCATCGGAATTTTGACCAGTCCGTTCAGCAACAAACCCATTTTTGCATTGGTATTGTCTTTCGCAGTGATATACCTCCCAACCTGACTCTGGTCTGTACCAAAGTAAGAAAGTGCCAGAAAAAAACCACCAATTATTCCACTCCAGATATTGTATTTATCTTTCCAATCGAACTCTGTGGTGATGACATTCAGCTTTCCTGATTTCCCTGCCAGATACAGCGCATCATTAAAACCAATTCCATCCGGCATATTCTGAATAAGTAAATACCCGGCAAATGCCATTGTTCCCAGAATAATAAGAAACTGTAATTTCTGGGTGTGAGCGATCGCTTTTGCTCCGCCAATATAGGTATAAATCAACAGAATCCCACCTGTTAAAACATTCGTTAAATAAATATTCCAGTTTAAAACGCTTGATAAGATAATACTCGGAGCATAAATACTGATTCCCGTTGATAAACCTCTGGAAAAAAGAAAAAGCAGTGAAGTGAGTACCCTTGTTTTTTTATCAAAACGGTTTTCTAAATATTCATAGGCAGTATACACATTTAAGCGCTGAAAAATCGGGATGAAGGTGATACAGATCACAATCATCGCCAAAGGCAAACCAAAATAATACTGAACGAAACGCATCCCGTCTGTATAAGCCTGGCCCGGTGCTGAAAGAAATGTAATAGCACTTGCCTGAGTCGCCATAATCCCTATAAGTACAATGTACCAGGGCATTTTATTATCTGCTTTCAGGTATGATTCGTTGCTTTTTTGGCCACGGCCGATCAATACGCCGTAAACTACCACTGCAACAAGTGTAACAATAAGAACGGTCCAATCTATATTACTCATGCCCAGAATTTAGTAAACCCATAATAAAATACGATCTGTACTACTAATGCAACGGCTAATAGTATGTACCAGATATTCCAGTTTTTAAGTTGTTTGTTCATCAGTTTTTCTGTGCAGATAAAAAGTTTAAAAATAAACGTGCAGCTCCCACATTTCCTGCAGGCAACTGTCTGAAAAATGCCAACGGTGTATAGATAAAATTACCTTTCCCGTATTTGGCATATAAAGTTGACCCCTGAAGAGGTTCTTCGTCTGTATCATGCATTTCAAAAAGCGGTTCATAGGCAGCATCCCATTGAGCAGGGAAATAAGCACCACGCTCCTGTACCCAGCCTTTAAAATCATCCGCAGTAATTTTGTTCGGAAAGTTCAGTAATTTATGATTGGGATTTAAAAATGTTACTGCAGCATTTTCTTCAGTAACACGCTTATTGGCAATACTGAAATTGTACATTCCCAATTTGTCAACGGTTGTATCCTGGTTGGTGTTATATTGCATCACCAGATTCCCTCCACTCTTGGCATAGGACCATAAAAACGGCATCCAGCGGCCCAGCTTTTTCTCGGTGTTATTAGCACGAACACCCAATACGATGGCATCATATTGTGATAGTTTGTTTTGATTACCATTTCCACCGGATTCATCTATGTTTCCATAAAAATCTTCGTCTTTCAGAACATCTACCTGAATACCGGCAATGCGCAGAAACTCAGGAATGAAATCACCGGCACCTTCTATGTAACCAATTTTTTTAATCTTCGTCTGAATATCGCCTTTCATTACGATTGAAGTTGCGGGCGCAAAATATTGTAAAGAAGGTAAATGCGGATACTGAATTAATACTTGTTTTTTATTATAAGCTACTCCATCTGCAATAAAACTGGCATCCAATGGCAAACGAGATGAATGTATTGAAGCAAGCTTCGTTTTTGGAATAACGTAATCGACTGTAAAATCTTTCCCATTGAGCAAATTTACGTCAGTGCTTCCTAATCGTTCTCCGTTATACATAAGGTTTAAAACACCTTTATTGAACGGTTTGTTAGAGTTCACCTTAAAATTTAAACTCAAACGTAAATCTTCATTTTCTTTAACCCAATAAAGTGACTGTGTAAATTTCAGTTCCAATGCAGGAACAATGCGCAAAGCTTCCACCACATCACCACGAACCGGATCTAATTTCTTGAAAGATAAAGGAAGTCTAACCTGAAACTTTTCCGAACCGATTTTTAAACCCAGTAAAACATTCAGCGGTGATTCTGCCTCCGGTAAACCGATTAAAGTATCATTGGGAACGGAGAAAGTGGCTGCATTCACGGGAGGTTTTGCCAACCAGTAAGGTTCTGTGAGTGCTGCATCAGCAGGAATCTGAATGTCATGCTGAATAGTAATTAAAGAATCTTTTGATAGTTTTCTATTAAAGTTTTCTGATTGACTTAACCATTGTACATCCTCTAAAATAACAGGATTTGCAGCTCTTGAAATCAGATTTAACCTGAAATTGTAATGATCTCCGGCAACCGCTTCAGCCTGATTGGTAACAACCTCACCCATAAACCCGGCACAGCTTAAAATGATATGGTCAAGAGATTTAATTTTATCGTTTTTCAGATCTCCATCTTTGAGTGCCATGACCTTTTTTCTTAAAGCGAGCAAAGCAGGTAAGCTGAGGTCAGGATTATTGAAATTGAAAGCAGAAATAATCTGATCTAATGACTGGTCAATATCAGCGTTTCCTTGTGAAGTCCAGGTTTTAACTACTCCATCGAAAAGTGTTGTTTTTGCCGGCTCACCGATAACATGGGAAAAATATTCTGTTCTGATGCCAGCTACAGACTGTGTTCCTGCACCCTGACTTTTATGTAAACTTCTGCTTAATCCAGCCAATTCACCATAGCCCATTCCCAGTTGTGCATCATATTGCCCAACGGTCACTTTCAGTTGATTTTCAGCGGTTGTATTCACCCCACCAAAACGGAAAGTATTCCACAATACACGTTTGGGTTGCCATGCATTGACATATTTCAGTTGATCCGGGAAAGCCATTTTATCGCCTGCCAGCTTAAAAGCTTTTTCCGCCACCACAGCCGAAGCCGCATGTTGTCCGTGTCCTGCCGCAGCAGTAGGAGGAAAACGACAAATGATAATATCCGGACGGAATTTTCGGATTACCCAAACGACATCCGCTGTAATATTATCTGCATTCCATTGTTTAAAGGTGTCGGTAGTATTTTTAGAAAACCCGAAATCAATCGCACGGGTAAAAAACTGCTGGGCACCGTCTAGCTTTCTTGCCTCTAAAAGCTCATGCGTTCTGATTAAACCCAATGCAGCTCCTTGTTCTGTGCCTAATAAATTCTGACCACCATCACCTCTGGTTAAAGACAGATAGCCCGTTTCTACATTTTGATCGTTGATTAACCAGGAGAGCAATCCCGTATTTTCATCATCGGGATGAGCTGCAAGGTATAAAACTTTAGGAAGATGTTTCAGCGTTTTGATTTCACGGTAAATTTCAGATGATTTGGAAGGCCGGACCTGTTGGGCCGAACAAAATACCGTATAAAAGCCAAGAATAAATACAGTGCTTACTTTTTTGAACATTTAAATTTGCTTTGCGGCAAATATAAGTAAATCATCTTTCTTTCAACCATAAAAGAAAAAGCATTCGGCAACTCCAAACATTCTCTTATATTTTTCTCAAAATCATAGTGTGAAGAAAAAAGATAAGCGCATAGTTCATCAACAATTCTACTTTATTGTAAGCAAAGTAATGCGACTTTGTCGCTGATGAAGCGATACACTTATCCATATATTTCAGCTAATCAATGAAGTAGATTATATTTTTTACTTTCCTACAATCAGCAATTTCTAAAATGAAAGTTTTGAATCATAAACCCATAATCAACACCTTATTTTTTCGATTAAACACCAATTAAAGAATATGATTTATACAAAAACAGAATTTGACATTAATAATTTTAACCTCATACAAAATACTTAAATCAGACAAAATATTACAAATTAGTTAATTTTCATCAATTATAAATTCATTATTTTTTATTATCCATAAAAAAAGTTATATTTGGCTTACACAAAATCACACCTTAATATGAAAACAAAATTTACACAAGTCTGTGTTATCCTCATTTCAGGATTCTCATTTGCCCAAGTAGGGTTTAATACAACCTCACCCAAAACAACAGTGGACGTCTCTGCTAAAAGAGATACTTCAGGACTGATTACGGATAATACCCAAACATTCGGGTTACAGGCCCCGAGGCTTACAAGAGCTGAGCTTACAGCAAATACGGCTACCTATGGCAGTAATCAGAGTGGAGCATTAATTTATATTACAGACGTTACTGGTGGAGATACTGCCGGACAGCGTGTGAATGTTACTGCGATGGGCTATTATTATTTTGATGGATCTGTATGGCAAAGACTTACACAAGCAACCAATGCTGTGGCTCCGGCAATTACTGCATTACAGTGTACTACAGCGTACTTAAATCCTTCTACTTATACAGCAGGTACTCCTTTCAGTGGAAATCTGAGAATTACTTATAGTGGAGGAAACGGAGGTTCTTATAATTCGGGAGCTCCTTTTGTAGCGAACGGATTAACCTTCCAGCTAAGACCCGGAACTCTGGAGTTTGGGGATGGCGAATTGGTATTCTCAGTGAGCGGAACTCCTACCACTGCTAATGATATGACTCTTCCCATAACCAACGCTACAGTTCCTTTCTTAACAGCAGCACAAAACTGTACCGCTACCGTAGGAAATACCAGCCGTGCAGACATTGCCTCTGTAGCTGTGATGGGGTATCCTACCCTCACCACCGATCCCAACGGGAAACAAGCGTATACCTTCCCTCTTGCTACCCCGGATGGTAAGTATTCGATCAGAGTAATATTTGATACCACCAGTGGGACAACCCTTGCCAATCCTAATGTACAGTTGTTTAACAATACAGGTTCTACCGTAAATCTATATTGGAATTACAATACCGAATATGGCGGTTATATTGGAGCAGCTCAAACTACCAACAATATTACTTCAGGAGTATGGGGTGGTATGGCAGATGCATCAGCTACGTGGTTTCCTCAGGGTACAGGCGCAATGGGTAACGCATACTGGGGGAATATAGGGATTATAGATGGAGCCAGCGGCGGACCTGAGCATAGAAGATATACCTGGATAGACAGTAATTCTTCTTCAAAAACCGCTTATACGGCAACCATTATGGCAGGTGCTCCCACTTCAGGAAATGCCCAGCCCAACCTTACTAAAATATTTATCAAGTTAGAGCAGGTAAAAGCTCAATAATATAATGCCCCTGAAAAAGGGGCATTTTTTATTTTTAACTGGTCTCAGCGATCTTCTTTTCTCTCCCTCACTGAAGAATAAGGTGTGCTGCATCCAGCATTTTAACCATATGGATGTAGGGCATCACGATATTTCTTTCCGGGAGATTTTCATAAACACCCATTGAAAAATAGACGATTCCGGACATAAAATAATCAAATTCTTTGATGCTGTAGGCTCTGAATGCCTATTTACCAGCTCATAGCCTCACAACTTTACTCAACATAAACTAAAAACAAAAATCCCAACTTTCGTTGGGATTTTTAAGCAAAACAAACTTCAATTCTCTATTGTTCCAGGATTTACCTTATTTTTTTATCATCTTCACTCTACGGTTTTGTGCCTTGCTCAGCCGGCGCTTTCTGTAAAATTTGTATTGCTCCTGTAGAGGTATTTCCATAAAGCTGAATATAAATATCATCGCCATTTGACCTTCTGATGACATATACTTTTACGGGTTCATTCCAATAATCTATAGAACCTTCCTCGCCAAAGTATTTGGCATCTTCTTTTATTCTGTCAAGTTCTGGCTGAGAAACTTTACCATCAAATATTTTTACACCACCAACTTTTGTAATAGCATCATCATAACTTTTCAAAAAATACGGCAACGACCATTCTTCTTCATTATTTTTCCCGTTGACTATATATGTTTTCCATACTTTTCCTTCTATGGATGTCATTACGCCATTAAGTGGAAAATACAGCATGTCAAAGCTTCTTTGTACTGGTTTGTTTTGAAAGTCCAATCCTTTGGGAAAACTGAAAAATGGAAAATCACCCACTTCAGCAGTGGAAACCGGCACGGAGTTGATATCAAATTGAGTAGTTTCTCCCGGAGTTTTTTCTGCGGTTGTAGTATTTCCTATGGCAACAGTATCCTTAGCTACCTCTGTTTTCTGTTCAGCCTTTTTGTTGCAGGCAGCAAGCAAAGCGCCTATTGATAGAATAATCAGTGTCTTCTTCATTTTAATAAATTTAGTTTTTGGGTGTATAATTTTTTTAAAATCGTGAAGGATAAAAACAATACGAATCCTTCTTCATCAGAATCGTTCTGTATATTTTTATCCTGCATTATTTTTTCGGCACTAACTTACAAATAAAAATAAGGATAGGAAATCCCTAATTTTAAGGAGTTTAGTGAATAAAAAGATAATATACTGATGATATTTGACGGAGATTTTTATTTTTGAAACTGATGATTTTTAAGATAGCAAAAATGTAGAATCAACTTTGCTGATTCCTCGAAACGCATGGATAAGCACACCGCTTCATCAGCGACGAAGTCGAAACACTTAGCTCACTTAAAATAAAACAGTATTATCAATGACTTTGCGTTAAAAATAATTTCAGGCATAATCTGATGAAAGATCTCTAGCTCTTCGAAGTCTGCTGACTTCGGAGCAAGTTTAAAGAAAATAATCTTATTTACTAGCCCAAAGTCGGGAGACTTTGAGCAGCAAAGAATTTCTATTAAAAAATTATTTTATACAAATATTTTGATCTTCTTCTGATGTATAATAGTTCTTATACATTATGATAGTCGAGCCATCTAAAGTGTAGATTTTAGGAGAATCAGCACCTTGCTGTATTAAACAACTTACACATGTTACTTTAAAAGAATATTTTTTTCCTAATTTAATTTTAGTACAATTGTTTGTATTCGGTTTGAATATTTCTATAATATCTTTGTTATCAGCCACTAGAACACTTACCATTTTATTTTGTTTAACAGAAATTATTTTCCTTGTAATATTAATTGGCTCTGAACTGATTTTAATATTATTTGTTTGGCAATTACACATGATAGCAGGAAAAAATAAAAAAAGAATATTTTTCATAATGTTATTTTCTTAATTTTTTAACTGCCTACCTCTTCCCAATTTCATCCCGCGTCAAACTAATATAATTAAACATACAAAACGTCGCCACCGCCCCGAAAGTATGCCATAAGAAGTGTGTCCCGAAGCTGAACCATTCCCATTTATCAGCGATACGGAAGGTCAATGCAAACACAAATGATAATACAGCAAAGCCTACCCATTTGCCGGCTTTCCATTGGGTATAGATCAAATACCTTAGTACCGAGAAAACTACAAATGAAGCCATGATGGCATAATTGACGTTGATAAAAAGAGAAGGGTTATCTACCAAAATCCAGTTTCTCAAAGACACCATAAGTGCTGTATATACCAGAACCAGGACAACAGCATAATACCATCGGGTACTCTGCGCTATAAAATAAAATCCGGCAGACAGACAGAGCAACATAATAGGCAGCCAATCCATCATGATAAATACCGGCCACTGTCTGAAAGAATGGTAAACCGTTCCCCCTATGGCACCAATATATAATAAAACCAGGCAGTAGGTTAAAAAAGGATATTTTTTAAAATCACCTTTCATTTTGAGGGTCCAGAAAATAGCGATGGCTAGAAATAATAAGGCTGTTATTGCATTTAAAGGCTCAGGGAAAAGCTGAGTCATATCTGTTTCTTTATATAACAGGCCTCCGTCCGGAGGTATCGAGTGTATTGGCATTGTCTTTTTTTATATTATTTACAGGCATGCTTTAGAGTGTACAATACAAACACAAGCCATTTTTCTAACCATTAGTAAAACATATACTTACTTATTATAAATATAGAAAAAATTATGGCATTCTATATCTGGATGTGTCCGGTTATATTTTACAAAAATGTTAATTCTACTTCTTATCCCTATAACCCAGATTATTTATACAACAAAATACTATTTTATGGATGCTGCACATTTAAATAAATAGTTTCAAAAATGTAATACTGGTCTTTCTTAAATTGTCTTATCAAATAGAACATCAAACATTTACCCATGAAAAACCTACAATTATTCTTACTACTGTCTTTATCCCTGAATGTTTTTGCCCAAAATGTGAAGGACAAAATAAAAATATTTGAAGACGATCTGCTTGGTTGGGATACTTCAAAAAATAAAAAATGGACTTTAAAAGAAAGAATGGCTTTCTACAGTATGAATGCAATAAGTATTGCAGTAATTAAAGATTATAAAGTAGAATGGTCAAAAGCATACGGATATGCTGATGTTGCTGAGAACAGACCCGCAACGACTCAAACGCTATTTCAGGCTGCATCCATCAGCAAGTCTATCAATAGTATCGGTCTCTTAAAACTGGTTGAACAGGGAAAATTAAATCTGGATGATGATATTAATAATTATTTAAAAACCTGGAAGTTTCCATACGATTCTCTTTCTAAAGGAAAAAAAATCTCTATTGCGAATCTTTTAAGTCATAAAGCAGGACTGACTGTTCATGGTTTCGGAGGTTATGAAAAAGGAAAAGATTTACCTGCATTAATACAAATTCTGAATGGACAGGAGCCTGCCAATTCCCCTGCAGTCCGATCTGCGTTTGAGCCTGATCTTACCTTCCAGTATTCTGGCGGCGGAACCACCATTACCCAATTGATCCTTGAAAATACCACAGGAGAAAAGTACGAAGATTATATGTGGAAAAATGTTTTAACCCCATTAGCTATGAACGAAAGTTCTTATAACCAGCCTCCTTCTCAAGATAAAGAAAAATTACTAGCAACGGCTTATAATAATGGAAAAGAAGTAAAAGGCAAATATCATATCTATCCTGAAAAAGCAGCAGCCGGTTTATGGACTAACCCCAATGATCTGGCAAAATATATTATTGAAACCCAATTGTCATTAATAGGAAAATCAAATAAAATACTGTCCAGGGAAATGTATGTCAAGAGAATTGAGAATAATTATGGTGTATTTCTTAATTATTTCAAAGGCACAAAATACTTCTCACACAGCGGCGGAAATGAAGGCTTTGTTTGCTACTATATTGGAAGTGTTGAGGATGGAAATGGCCTGGTTGTAATGACTAACGGTAATAATTTTAAATTAATAGATGAAATTCTTTTAAGAATTGCCAGTTTGAACCATTGGAAGAATTATCCAATCGAGCCTCAAAAAGAATCTATTAGATTAACAATCAGACAAGAATGTTTAAAAAATATTGATAAAGGAATTGCTTTATATAAAGACCTTAAAAAGAAAAAATTAAATGATTACAATTTCTCCAATGAAAATGAATTGAATGATCTTGGCTATGAATTTCTAAAAGATCAGAAAACAGATTCAGCAATCAAAATTTTCAGCTTAAATGTTAATGAGTTTCCAAATTCAGGAAATGTTTATGACAGTCGTGGTGAAGCGTACTTTAATAAAAAAGAGTATGTTTTATCGAAAAGCGATTATGAGAAATCACTAAAGCTTGATCCTAACAACAATAATGCAAAAGAAATGCTGTTGAAAATAAATCAAATTCTATCTGCTAAAAAATAAATCAAACTTTTGACCACTATCTCATTACTCTTACCCCTTTATGTATGGTATAATACCTAAAAACAATCTCTTAGCTAAGATCAAACCTAAGAACAAGTCCGCTTGAGATGAATCAGCAGACAGTTCATCCTCTTAATACTGAACTCTATCCCGAAATCAGTTTAATTATGGTATACAATCCGTATTTTTACAATAGAAGATTTGTGATATGAAATATCTGATAGTAGAAGATGAGCGATTTGCTTACCTGGAAATAAAACGGATGATAGCAAAGCTTTGTCCTGATTATACATTGGTGGGAAGAACAGAATCTGTTGCGGATACTGTTCTTTTTCTCAAAAATAATCCTGTAGATCTTATGCTGATGGACATTCGGCTGGCTGATGGAAACTGCTTTGAAATTTTCGAGCAGATTCACGTATCGATCCCGATTATTTTCACTACAGCTTATGATGAATACGCTATTCAGGCTTTTAAATTAAACAGCATTGACTATCTGCTGAAACCTGTTGAAGAAGACGAGTTATCGGCTGCTCTAAAAAAACTAAAGAATACAGTAAAAAACACAGCTTTCGATTATAGAAAAATAGAGGATGCATTGCTGGGCCATCCCAAAAAAAGTCGTTTTCTTGTTCAAATTGGGGATACCTACCATCATATCAACGTCCATGACATTGCTTTTTTCTATAGTGAGGAAAAAGTAGTTTTTTTACATACATTTTCAGATAAAAAATTTGTTATTGATTACACTCTTACCCAATTAGAATCACAACTGGACAAAAAAAGTTTCTTTAGGGCTTCCCGCAATTGTATAGCCAATATTACTTCTATTAAAAAAATTTCCAAATACTTCAACAGTCGTCTGAAACTTACATTTCAACCCGAATGCCCACACGAAATTTTAGTCAGTCGTGAACGGGTTGCAGATTTTCTGAAATGGGTAGACGGATGGAATTGAAAATAATGAAAAACGTCAATAAGAAACATATTATTTCCTTTGTACTGATAGTCGCAATACTATTGGTCTTCTTTTATTATGCATTTCAGACATTAACAGGAAAAGAGAAAAACTTTTCTCAATTTTTCATCATCAATTTATTTCCCTGTGTATTTATCGCATTTATTGATTTTCTGATTATTAATGCTGTTTATAAATACTTTAAAATACGTAATATTTACTTACATATTACATTAGATCTGTTCATTTCATCGCTGTTTTCCATATTGGTAATAATTCTTGGCAATCTTATGCTTGGCGGGCCGTCCATATTGGATGGCGATCCGGAAATAATGAAATCCACTATTTTTATCGTTCTCTGGAATAGCATTATAGTTCTTTTAATTGAAATTTTCTTTTATAACCAGCGGCAGATTGAAGCTGAAAATAAAATGGCTGTTATGGAAAAAGAGAAAATACAATATCAGTATGAAACATTAAAAGCACAGGTCAATCCGCATTTCTTATTCAACAGTCTCAATGTTCTGGCTTCATTGGCCTATGAAGATGCTGAGAAGGCAAATCTCTTCGCAAAAAAAATGTCAGGGGTCTACCGTTATTTATTAATGACCAACGAGCACCCAACGGTTTCATTGAAAGAAGAACTGAAATTCCTGGATTCATATATATTTTTGGAAAAAATCAGATTTGAAAATAACTTACTTATAAAACTCAACAATACTACAGACGG
The DNA here is from genome assembly GCF_024158915.1 of Chryseobacterium sp. S0630. Classification (GTDB taxonomy): domain Bacteria; phylum Bacteroidota; class Bacteroidia; order Flavobacteriales; family Weeksellaceae; genus Chryseobacterium. The sequence goes on from NZ_JAMZGF010000014.1 coordinate 81,305, forward strand.
CAACAGAAAAGTAATTCCTGTAAGCATGCAATTGCTGCTGGAAAATGCCGTGAAACACAACATTACCACTTCTAACCATCCATTAACCGTTCACATTGAAATATCGGAAGAAGGCATTACAGTTACCAATAATCTTCAACTAAGGAAAACAGCTGATCATGGTGGTGTTGGGCTGAAAAATTTACAAAAGCAATATGCTTTATATAACAAAGCAATACGTATTATAAAAACGGATCATTCGTTTATTGTAAAAATGCCTTTTTTAGATTAACTCATAGGATAACAGGCACTTCCCTTAATCCATCGTGAAATACATTTCATCTTCTTTATACTGAACTTCATCGGAAAAGACTTCATTCAAACAATTCCAATCTGCAATTTTGCTGATAATTAGTTTAGTATATATCAATTTTTACGATGAAAAAGTCAGTGATTTTATCAATTGTTGCTACAGCAACATCTCTTCTGGGTTCTGCTAAGTTGCATGCCCAAAACAAAATGTCTCTAGGATTAAAAGCCGGAGCAAATTCAACATTCTACAAGTATGATTCGGAAAGTGATTATTCCAAAAGTTCACCGGAATTGGGAGCATCCGTCGGAGGATTTCTAAAGTATGATTTCGGAAATTGGTTTGCTGTTCAAACGGATGTGATGTTTCATTATCGAAATTCTGAAATGAGCAACAAGTTCACCTCAGAAAAATCCAAATTAGAATCTTATGATCTGGAAGTACCTGTTTATGGAGTTTTTCAATTCAACATGGGAACAGGAAAACTATTCTTCGGAATAGGCCCGTATATCAGTTACGGACTCAGTGCTAAAACAGAAAGTCTTGACATGTACAGCAAGAATGCGGAAGGAAAATCACCAATGAAACCACTTACTTATGGAGCTGCAACCATGCTTGGTTATGAATTGGGTCATTTTCAGATAAATGCATCTTATATTTCACAAAATGGAATCGGAGCTATACACAACAACTCTCTAAGACGTCAGACTTTTGGACTTGGAATCGGATACAGACTATAATCCGATTCTAAAAAAGACTATATCAAAAATTTTCACCCTTTACAATTAAAGAAATGAAGAAAGTAATTCAAGTGCTGGTTGCCATTTTAATATCATCCTCTTCGATATTAGCACAGGATATAAAGCCCCACCGTCCACAAGAACCTCAAAAACCTTATCCTTATTACTCAGAAGATGTTCGTTTTAAAAACCAACAGGCAGAAATACATTTAGCCGGAACTTTAACACTTCCCAAAAAGGAAGGTGTTTTCCCTGCAGTTATTCTGATAACCGGAAGCGGGCCTCAAAACAGAAACGAAGAATTAGCAGGACACAAGCCATTTCTGGTTCTCTCAGACTATCTTACCAAAAACGGAATTGCCGTTTTACGTTATGATGACAGAGGAACCGCCATGTCTGAAGGAAATTTCAACAGTGCAACATCCGCAGATTTGGCCGGTGACGTAGAAAGTGCTGTTGCATACCTTAAAACAAGAAAGGAAATTGATCCGAAAAAAATTGGTTTGATAGGACATAGTGAAGGTGGATTGATTGCTCCATTAGTCGCCGTTCAATCTAAAGACATCGCATTTATTGTTATGTTGGGTGGTCCGGGAATTCCTGGTGATAAAATCCTCCAGATACAACAAAGATTGATTGCAGAAGTATCGGGAGTAAGTAAAGCAGAAATAAAAGGAACTGAAAGGATTAATAAAAAAATATTTGATATTGTAAAAAAATCCTCGGATATTGAACAGTTAAAAATAGATTTAAAAAGTAATTTGCAGAAATTCCTGAATGAAAATCCAGACTTTAAAAAACCTGGTAACATGACTGCAGACGAGTTCATCCACTTACAGATTGAAACCTATGCTACTCCATGGATGCAGTATTTCATCAGATATAATCCTGTGAATACATTAAAAAAAGTGAGAATTCCGGTTTTAGCTCTTAACGGAGAAAAAGATCTGCAGATAACGCCAAAAGAAAATCTGAATGCCATAAAAAAAGCATTAAGAAAAGCCGGAAACAGAAATATGACGATTATGGAATTACCGGATTTAAATCATTTATTCCAGGAATCTGATACAGGAGCACCTCAGGAATATCAAAAAATAGAACAAACCTATGCACCAACAGTTTTAAAAGAGGTCTTGCACTGGTTGAAAATACAGGTAAAATAAGATCAAAAAAATAAACCCACACACACATGGCAGCCAATTCAGCACTGATCTTGTTACCAAACCAGACCACGTCGCTTTCCTGTAGAAATGTTTGGGTGTTCTGTCATAACCCTCCATTTCTCCCAAAATAATGAATGAAATCCCATGTTCGGTAATAAATTGTTCCCCTGCTTTGCGACTTGTAACTGAAAAGCCATCTCCTACATCTTTTATTAGTACAGAAAAAAGACAGGAAGTTTTCTATAAGGCTCAATGTTAGTTTCCAGAAAAGCTCAAAAAAAATTGTAATGATTCCCTCTTTTTCCCCTTGTTAATTGATAATCTCAAAGAAATGTAAGCTGCTTATTTCAATTACTAATGTTAATTCAATTTAATATTACAAATTACATAATTATTAAAGCCTTTTAATACATTTACATTAAATTTTAGTTTTAAAAAAATTTAAACCATCAAAGAGATATACTATCAAAAAATTTCAAAAATATATTAAAAACAATCATAATAATCAAATAATCACAACATATAATAAAAACACAGGCTTAAACCAAATTAATTACATAGTAATAATTCTATAAATATTTACAATTACATTATATAATTTTGCATCCTAATATTTAAAATAAACTTGTCCACAATGAAAAAAAACCTTCTTTTGCTGACCACATTCTTGATTTCAGCAACATTCTTCTCCTAAGTAGGGATCAATACTCCTTCTCCTACGCAAACTTTGGATGTTAATGGAGCTGCAAGAGTCAGACAAACCCCGGTAGCAACTACGCTTGGCACTTCCAACCTGTTAATTTCTCATGCCAATGGTGACATCTATCAAATTGCGCCTAATACAGTCACTGCACAACTTAAAATCCCAACTACGGTTTTAAGTGTGAGACTTGCAACACCTGGTACTACCCTATTGCCAGGAGGAAATGTAATAAATACGGTGAGCTATGATACTATTGATATCGCTCCACAGGCAAGTATAGGCAGCTGGAACGCAGCTGCCAATACTTTCACGGTTAACACTGCAGGAGTATATCAAATTTCCGGAAGCATCCAGTTATCAGATTTCAGTAACCCAAATGCGAATTTTGCCATTGTAACAAGTGCGTTTAATCAAAATGCTGGAGGCCTTACACTAGCTGGTAACAGATATACTGTAAATCAGGTGTTATCCCTGAAACTTAATCCTGGAGACACGGTTAAATGCAACATAAATACCGGAGGTTCGGACTCTTTTTATGAAGAAAATGCGATTTTGTCTGTCATCTATACTCCTTTATAGCCTGACTGATTAAAAGAATCTTAAGATAAAGAAAACTCTTACAGCTAGCTAAGTCATAAAATAAGAAAGAGAATTGCGTTCTCTTTCTTATTTGTTTTTAAGGCTAAAACATTCCCGCTTGTATCCCTTTATTTTTCTGATGAATTATCTTTAAAACAAAATCAGAGCAGAAATGATCTGCTCTGATAGTTATTTGATTAGCAATTATTTATGTCCTTTTCAGAACCTTTTATGATTTATCTGAAAAAAGAATATCTTCTTCAGCTATTGTTTTTACATTTTTACTTTTCGTATACACAGGTATACCGCCTACCCATGTTTCCAATACCGGAATGTCTCTCATTTTCATATACTGTAATGATGGCGTATTCAATGAAAGAGGATCCTGCTCCAATATAACGAAATCAGCAAAGTATCCTTCATTTAATGATCCTACCCATTTATCTGCATAACACTGCCAGGCAGCATCATAAGTAACGGCGATCAAAGCCTGTTCCGGAGTAATACGTTCCGCACTGTTTAAGACTTCAATATCGTTTGGATTTTTTTCCATGATTCTGGTAATGGATTGTTCCATCATTCTTAGAGGACCTAATGGACTCACCTCATTGTCGCTGTGAAGCGTAATTCTCATACCGGCAGCAAGCGTTGAACCACAAAGATCAAGCATTTGAGCCTTTTCTCCGAATATCACTTCTTTAAAAGCATAACCCCAGTAACCCACGTGACCGATCAGGAAGCTTGGAGATACTCCCATTTGAAGCATATTGGTAATCTGATCTGACGTCAGAAGTGAGCAGTGTTCTATACGGTTACGAAGCTCCGGACCTTTATATTGGGCCAAAGAACGCTGATAAGCATTGATGGCAAATGTGACCGCCTGATCTCCATTGGCATGAACCATCAGCGGCCAACCTTTCACAGCTACAACCGTATTGATTAATGTATTATAGCTTGGCGGAATCGTATGCGCAGGAATACCTGCCTGCGGGAAATTAAACACTCCTGTATTATTGGCAGGATTACACAGATAAGGAGCGCTCTGATAACCTGTCAAACCTTGGTTGGAACCATCTGAAACCACTTTAATATGTCCATTATATACAGGTTTATAGTGATCTGGTTCTTTATAAGGCTCCAGTTTATCAACATCTTCCTGGCTGGAACATAGATAAGCGCCTCCTGTTCTTACCAGCTCAGGGTGGGTCTCAAAATATTTGGTTAAAAGTGTTACAGAACCTTTATTCAGCCCGGCATCATACATAAAAGTAACTCCTCTTGAATTTGCCGTATTGAAAAGGTTGGTAAGGTATTTATTAATCTCTATGCTCATTGCAATGATCTGCAGCTTTACCGTCTTCAATGCCGGAGTCATTTGTAAGCCTTCCTGTAGTTGACCTTTGGTCTCAGCAATATAATTTTCAACGGTTTTATACTCGTCACTGATGTCAGAATTATGTTTAAATACATATTCCAGCGCCTTGGTATTCAGATAAAGAGTGTGCATGGAAGCACTTAACAACATCATCGGTGTAGTATGATTAATACTGTCGAGTAATATATTATCAATGGTTATTAACTCTTTTTTACCGTCTTTTTCCTTAAAAGGCATTAATGAAGGATCTAGTCCTCTACCTAAAATAACAGCACCTGGAATTTTAGGAATGTGATTATTGATGATTGTCCCTACAGAAGTCAAATCGTAGACAGCCTTCAAATTCTGTCCTTCAAAAGGACTCAGATCCAGCCAGCCCTGCATCATTGCGGTTGGAACCATATGAACATGGGGCTCTATCAGACCCGGAAGTAAAGTTTGGGTACCGGTTAATTCTTTTCTTTGAAACCCTTGATAGTGCTGTTTCATATACTCTTCTACCTGATCTTTTGTACCGGTCACCACTACTTTTCCATCAGCGATCCCAACAGATTCAACGGTAGCTGTTGATCCTCCAATCATAGGGCGGATGATTCCTCCGCTTACCATCAGAGTTTGTGGTTTTTCGTGGGTAGCTTTTCCGGAACCCGGATTTATTTTTGTCATATTTTCTGCACTGAAAAGTTCTTCTTTAAGAACATCCAAAACAGGATTGTGGCAAGAGCAATGAGTGCAGCCATGTGTGTGATTGTGTGATTTTTCCATAGGAATAATTGGATTTAAGGATTTGTTTAAGCTTAATTTTGTTTGTATTGATTTTTAATTATGCTTTATCTTAATGTACATAGAACTACAGGCCTCTCATCAGATGAGGCTTATTTGTAATTTAAATTAAAAAGGAATTTTTAAGGTTCTATGTCAGGTTGAATTCGGGAAGGTGAATAAATTTCATATATTTTCATGTTTTAGTTTATTTTATAAAAATAATAAAAATATTCATTCAAAATATTTTTTATCACTAAATGTTGATTAAATTTTCATATCTAAAATTTTAATTTACAGCAAGTTCCTGTTTAATTCACAATTCTCTATTGGCATTCACCAATGCCTCACCATGCACTGCATCTCAAAATTTTTGACTTGAAAACCTCATCCATTTCTTTTCACTCTTGTGAAATAACATGTTAAATATCAACTCCAGAAGTCTTTAAATGATTACATTAGCAAAGAATTAAAATGTGCTGAGATTTCTATGAAAAATATGTTCTGTGTATTGCTTCTTTCAATGGTACAACCTGTACTGGCACAAACCAAATTAGAAAAAGCAATTACCAATCTGGAGGATAATTACGAGCAGGAAAAAGTATATGTACTTACCGACAAATCACAATATGCAGCGGGTGATAAAATCTGGTTCAAAAGTTTTGTATTTGACGGATATAACCGCTCCGCATTATCCACTACTCTGTTTGTTGAGTTGTACAATTCTGATAAAAAATTAATAGACTGGAAAACGGTACTCCTTACGAATGGTGAAGGCAGCGGGGATTTTCAACTGAAAGAAGACCTTCCTGAACAGGTTTATTTTGTAAGAGCTTATACGCCTTACATGACCAATTTTAATGAAGACTTCCAAATTGTCAAAACGATTCCGGTTTACAATCCAAACTCTACAGAATCATTGGTGATCGCCAAAAGTTCCGATTGGTCTGCCAAGGTCTTTCCGGAAGGCGGAACTTTCATTAACGGCATGCCTACAAAGTTTGCTGTAAGATTATCTTCCAATTCTTCTCTGCCGGAAAACTGGTCCGGAAAAATAGTAGATTCTCAAAATCCCAACACTCCTGTCACTACATTTAAATCTTTTGATAAAAATGTTGCGTCTTTTAAAATAACTCCGGCGCCAGGAAAAAAATATCAGGCTATTATTCAGGATAATGCGGGAAAGAGCCAAACCATAGATCTGCCACAAGCTGCAGATAGCGGTCTGAATATAGAAGTTTCCAGTTCTAAAGAAGGAATCAAATACACGTTGAAAGGCGTTAACCTAAAACAGCAACTGCAGGGTTATAAAATTATTGGACTCATCAATAACCATCTTGCTTACAGAGCCAACATCAACCATCTGACCAATGAAGCATCCAGCCTTATTCCTACAAAAATCAGTAGTGGTGCTAACGGTATCTTGCAATTGGTTATTCTTGATGAACAGGACAATGTGGTGGCACAGAGGCTTTGCTTTATAAAGCCCGGTAATTTAAAGGTTGAAAAAGCAGAAATAGTAGGTCAGAGCTTAAAACCAACCCCAAGAGCTTTCAACAGTATCGATCTTTCTCCGGAATCTTATTTCAAAAATTATACGGTTGTGGTAAGCGAAGATAATGGTACTCAGACACCGGAAGAAGAAAATATCCTGAGCAGTCTTTGGTTAACAGGAGATTTTACCACAAGAATAGATAGCCCGGCACAATACTTCTCTAAGAATGCCAATACTGAAGCGTTGGACGCTCTTCTTATTTCAGAAAACTGGAAAAGATTCGATTGGAATGCTGTACTCAGCGGAGTTTCACCCACCATTAAGAACCAGTCTCAAAAATACCTTTCTTACAGAGTAAAACCTATTAAAAACAATGCTCTGCTACCCAATACGAGTATCAATTTATTATCAAAATCGGGTCAAAGCCAGCCTGCATTCAGCCAATTCAAAACAGATCAGAATGGATATATCTATTTAAATAACCTCAACAATGATGAACCGCTGGAAGTTTCAGCATTTGTCAATTCAGAAAATAAAGAATCTGGAAATGATGATTTGTTTGTCACCATAGAACCGTTAGTCACGCCTTCCCCATTTAAGGGCAATTTCCCGGCTACAAAATATACATTGGTAAAAGCTGATAAAAATAAAACTCTTCCTCCAACTATTTCCAGAGCCATCAATACGCAAAAAAATATAAAAAAGAAAGAGAGCAATGATATCCAAATTCAGGAAGTTGCTTTGGTAGGAAAAAAGAAAGATGTGAAGGCAGATCTTGATAAACAACTTTCCAGCGGAATGTTCAGCTCTGTCAATTCTACTGTATTTGATTTCGTGAATGAAGACCAGCATACGTCAGGATACACCAATATTTTAGACTGGCTGCAGGGAAAAGCTGCCGGCCTGACATTTCAGAGAAATAATTCAGGAACCAACGTACCTTATATCCGCGGCCAGCAGGCTAAGCTCTATTTAGATGAAATAGCTACCGATCCTACCATGATTTCCACTCTTCCCACCAACAATATTGCGATGGTAAAAATCATCAAAGGATCAGGATTGGTGGGCGATGCAGTAGCCATCTACACAATGAAGGGCAATATGCAGGCTAAAAGCAATCAAAAAGAGGTAAAAAAGAACAACTCATCCATCATCAAAGGATATGATAAACCTTCAGAATTCCCTATTGAAATGATAGATAATGATGCTCCGGAAAAAATTGAAAATGATACGCGTGAAACACTGTACTGGAATCCTAATTTATTTGACAGTGATTATGTTCCGCCAAGAATTAAATTCTTTAATAACGACAGTGCAAAACAGTTTAAGGTGTTGATCATAAGCTTTGATGAAGATGACAATATTCTTTATGACCAGCAGGTTTTAAAATAATCATATGGGACAAGTTGTATTCAGCTTGTCCCTTTTTTATGAGTATGTTTTTAAAAATATCTTTTTACATTATAATAGATAGCAAGAACTTTCAATTCAGTTATTGTTCCAGTTGATGAATAAGATTTTTTATTTCGGATGGAGTTAGCTCTGTTTTTGTTCCAGTTTTTAAAATGTCTTTTAAAATTTTACGATGAGCTGCTTTTAAAGCATCTTTAGCCTCTACCTTCAGATCAGGATTCAACCCGATATGCTCCCAGTTTTTACCATCCAATGAAGAACTTACTTTGCCTGTAGGAACAAGCAGTAAATATTGATTTTGAATAACAAAAGGATCTACCGGATTGGCTGCTCCAGGGGTTTTCTCCCCTATTATTTCGGCCAGATGATGCTCCCGCAAAAAGTAGGCAAGTCCTTCTGCTGCAGAAAAAGTATTTTTACTGGTCAGGATATAGATTTTCTTATGAAGATATTTTGTTCCTGAAACCTCTGCCTGCGTGCTGTTGGTTACAATTTTATCTTCGTGTCTGAAATAAGTGGTATAAAGATCTGTTTTCTTATCAAAAAAATAGCTACAGAATAGCAGAAGCATATCATTATCTCCACCTTGATTTTCTCTAAGATCAATAATCAAAGCGTTCGTACTGGCAACAAAATTCATGGCAGCAGCTAATGTATTGGCACTGGATTTCGGGGAAGCAAACCCTTTAAAATTGATATATCCTATATTTCCTTCCAACCGTCGTACACTCTCAAAACCAAAATTTTCAAGACTGTTGTGAAAATCGTGCAGTTTTTCTTTTTCTTTCTCATCCACTACCTTTTCGGGGCTATAGTTTTCCAGATATCTGAAAGAAAAATGGTAGTCCTTTATATCCGATCTGAGTTTCTTGCCAATAAACGCTGCAAAATCATTTTTATTCAACGTATTCAATGTTCCTTTTTTAAGGTCATTTTGAAATGAAGAATCTACTTTTTTGTAAGCTTCTTTATCTACATAATAGCGCTTCACTTTTTCGGTAATTTCAGAAAGAACCCTTGTTTTGTCGTCCTTCTGTGCATAAGACAGCAGAGAATGAAAGAGAACAATTCCGGTCACTAATTTTTTCATGGGAAATGAGTATTTATTTATTTTTGCTGGTAATATCAATCTTTGCTTCCAGAGCGTCTCTTGTTAAGATGACAGCATTTGGCTTTCCATTACTGAAATCGAATTTTAATAGATTTGGATAATCTATAATGGCAAAACGTCCGTTTTTCAGATATACTAATTCATTATCATTACTTCCTTTAAAATATTCTAAAAACTGATTTTCAACATAGAGACGGTTGTTTCTTTCTACAATTTTTGTATCCGCTCCTTGTCCATAAAGAAAGTCGTTGTAAGTACCAATGAGTTGCTTTTTTAAACTTACCGGTATCTCCTGAGTGTTTTTATCAACCTGCTTATTGTTCCAATCCATTAATTTCAGAATCCTGATCCGGGTTTGATTGATCACCGGGATACGGTTAGGCTTTTCACCATTCGCAAGAACTACAAAACCATTCCCCTCTTTCATACTGGCAAAAATACTTCCTCCAACTCCGGTATTGGAACCACTGCACATCAACCAATCATAGTTGTTATAAGCTACAGATCTCTGCCATCCATTGCCCCATCCGCCAACAGCATTTTTCAAAGCTGTTACTTCTGCTACTTTTTGGGCAACCTGATGAGAAATTACTTTGTTATTTTTATTGCGCAAAGCATTTTGTATCTCAATAGAAAGCTTAGCCAGATCTGTAGGTGTAGACCACATTCCTGATGCTCCAACTTGTGGGGTAATGGGCAAGCCTGTTTTAATAACTTTTGCCTCTTTATCGTGAACAGAAGCTACATTCATTGGAAACCCTTTTTCATTAGGCTGTATCATAGTAGTATTCTTCATACCAAGGGGTGAAAAGATATATTCCTGTGCCAGTTCTGCAATAGATTTATTTAAAGTATCTTCTAATGCCATCTGAACAATGACATAGCCACCTCCGCTATATGCAAAATCAGTTCCTGGCGTGAATAAAAATTCAATCTCCTTGCTATATCCCGGGATCTGCCCTAAAAGACTTTCTTTGATCGTGGGAATTTTATCTCCTTCATAATAATCTGAAAATCCACCTTGGCTTGTTCCTGAAGTATGGTTAAAAAACTGTTTCCAGGTAGGGCTGTTATTTTCAGTAAACTTACTTTTTGGCAGATGCCAGCGTTTTAAATATTTATCTATCGGATCATTCAAATTAATCAACCCTTTCTCTTCAAGGATATGACAAAGAAGTACTGTTATAGGTTTTGTAATAGAAGCGGTAGAAAAAGCAGTATTTACATTCAGTTTTTCTTTAGAATTCATGGATTTCACCCCGATTTGGTTTGAGTAGACAATCTCATAGTTTTCAAAAACAACAAGACTAAATCCCGGAAGTTTATACTTCTCCAATTGTTTTTCAACATGCAAACTATCTGTAAGAAAGCTATAGTCTTTTTTTTGAGACAGTGTTGTATGCCCTGCCTTGCAACCCGTCATTATGATAGCAAGAACCAGTAAGTATATAAAAGTTTTCATGGTATTACTTTATGTATTAAAACGGCACTATTTAACGATACTTATTGCAGGACCGTATCATAAATCTTATTCAGAAGATCCTGTCTCATCTTTGAGTTTCTCTGATCAAGAAGGATAATAATTCCCCACTTTTTAGCCCTGTTATAACATAGGATGGAAGACTGCCCCATAGAATCTCCGGATTTTATATACAGTGTATTTTGATCATCTGTTGAGATATTTAAGCCTAATCCCATTTCTCTTTTTTCATCCTTGTAAAAGATCTTCTCCCCTATGATGGAAGCCTGTCCTACTTTGGTTTTATCATTTAATACAGCCTTTAAAAACCTGATCATATCGGCAGAATTAGATTTCACTAATCCGGCAGGCGCAGTCACATTCCAATTGAAAAATTCCTGAGTTCCTCCATCCTGATTGTGACCTGTTGTTCGGTTTTTTACATTAAAATCTTTCGTTAATGTAGTAGTCATTTTAAGGGGATTCGTTAATTTTTCTCTAACAATAACATCGTAGCTCTTCCCATATGCCTTTTCCAGAATCTGTCCCAATAAAGTATAACCCATGGTAGAATACCTGTATTTACCATAATCTTTCAGCTCAGTGCAGGTATTGATTAAAGTGGTCAAGGTATTTTGGGTCACACTGCTTATAGGCTGCTGAGGATTCAGTTCTATTAATTTTGGAAAGTCGATATCAGGTAATCCGGATTGGTGAGAGGCAAGATCTGAAATTCTGATTTTGTTTTTAAGATTTTGATGCAAAACATATTCCTTGGGAAGGAAATTATCTATATAATCATCCAGTTTTATTTTGTGGTCTATCACTGCCTGAGCAATTAAATTGGTAGTTAAGATTTTGGTGATGGAGGCAATTTCGAACAGAGAGTTTTTGTCAATCTTATTTTTATTTTCTGCATTCAGATTACCATAAGAAGTAAAATGTTCTTCGTTATTATTGACAAAACCAACGCTGATTCCTACCGATGGATTTTTCTTATAACTATCCTGAATAATAGAATCAATCTTTGTAGAAAATTTTTGTCCGAAAGTAAAGCTGCTTAAAAATAAAAGACCTGCTAAGAATGGTAATGAAGTTTTCATTGTATCGTTTTTTAATGTTAAATATTAATTTCGATACAAAGATGTGCAAGCTGCTCAAAGCTGGCGACCGAATAAAAGTAATCGTTCACATTGGCCAGAAAAAATACGTACGAATCATTCAAAAAAAGCGTACGAGTAATTACAAAACACTGTATTACAAACTTTTACGATACAACGTAGGCGTAGTTCCTGTGTGTTTTTTGAAAGCTGTATTAAAAGAAGATTTTGAATTAAATCCCACTTCGTATAGAATTTCAAGGACTGTTACCTTACTTTTGGTTTCATCTTTTAGGATGTCCATTGCATTTTCTATTCGATAGGTATTTACAAAATCATAGAAATGTTGTCCTAATTGGTGGTTGATCAAAAGAGACAATTCACGCACAGGAATTTCAATTTCACCGGACACCTCCTGAATAGTAAGGGAAGAATTAAGAAAAGGTTTTTTCTCAATCATATAGTTTTTTAATCTCAAAAGTTCTTCATTATATTCACTGTTGCTTACCGCCGGTTCTTCATTGTTTTTCTCTTCCGAAATCATCTCAGATACCAGTTTCAATTTTGAATCCACGTTTCTGAAAAGCTCAGGATGATTCAGTGCTTTGAAAAGATACCAGCAGATAATGAAAAGGGATAATAATAAAAGTCCGGCCTTTATCCCTTCTGAAATGTAAACATAATCCGAAAATTTAAGGATGTTTTTTAAAAGGGCTATGCCATATACAATGCACAATACCACCGTAAACTGGAACAGCCAGTTATAGGAGTTTATATTTTTCCCTGCATAATTTTCAAGATAAAGCGTCTTCGATTTTCTTAATACCCTGAAAACCGCAACGAAGTAAATAATCATCTGAACATGCAGTAGAATATGATTAAACTTCAGTTCCATCATATTTTGGCGGTTTTCAATAAAGAAAATTTTGGAGGCAGTATCTACGCCATAAAAACGAGGCACTAAAGCAAGATTAGTAATGATAAACGGAATAGCATGCAGCAAATGCTGAGGTTTCAGTTTGAAATCCGAATAACAAACAGATAACACGTAGAGATAAAAAACCGGAATCTGCAGGAAAACAAACATGTTTTTGAACATTCCGAGGTTAGACGGCCCATCCACCATCATATAAAACAAAGGATCACAAATATCTATAGCGTTCAGAATGAGAAAAACAGCAAATAAAACATTGCTTACCTTATGTTTCGTCTTTACGGTAACGAGGAAAACAGCAAGAAGTATGGAAATGAATATAGAAACTGAAGCTATAATAATTAATAAATTACTCTTATCCATTCCTTATTTTTCTTTGTTTTGGGTTATTATATTTTTAAGTTTTGATGAGTTTTCCAGCGGCCTTCCGAGAGTCCTGCCCCAACCCATGCAAATATAAAAATTTGATTGATACTGGCCGGATTTTTTATTTATCGTCTGTGAGAGGTGGGAAGATGGAAGCTGGAAGAAGGAAGTTATATTCCTCCGCTACCGCACTATTATATCGTGTGGTTGTTATTAGCCTCATAAATCAAACATTCTAAATACAACAATATGATCTAAAAGTCCTTTTTCATCAGCATAATCAATGGCACTACTGTATCTATAATCTTCTGCACGGAAAACTAAACCTGCTGCTACCGGATTTTGATGTACATAATTAATTTTCTGGTTAATTACTCTATTACTCCACAACTCAATAGGTTTATTATCATGTATCCAAAATTGATATTGAATTACATTTGAAGTTTTTGAACCTTCTTTAAGGAAGAAATCTAATAAAAAATGTTTTCTGCTTTCTGTAGGATTTTCCTTAATTGCTTTCACAATAGCTTTGCTTGTAAATCTTTTAAAATCACCAATCATAGCTTCCGGTTTCTGTCCATTGATACTTCTGAAAACTAAATGTACATGACTAGACATGATACACCATGCATGTATTTCCATTCCCTTGCTTTTCTGACAAAATCTTAAAGACTCTAAAAGAATGTCTTTATATTCATTTCTAATAAAAACATCCAGCCAGCCTATAACAGCAAAGCTTATGAAATATAACCCTTCAGGATTATGAAATTTGTAATTACGACTCATCATTTATGTTTTTTATAAAGATAAAAAACTTTATGAGATTAAAACCACACGATGCAATCGTGCGGTAGCGTAGTAAAGAGGTACAAATAAAAGTAGCACTCTATTTTTTACTTTAACCTCGCTACCGCACGAATCCTCGCTACCGCACGAATCCTTTCGTGTGGTTTTTAGCATTTCAAGCATTCTAAAGACAATAATATAATCTAAAAAGTCCTTTTTCATCAGGATAATCTATGACATTGCTACATCCTTGACAAGGATATTAACTGAAATCCCTTTGTATAAAAACAACACTTTACCTTTTACTTTATCCCAACTAATGTCAGGAAACTTTTCACATGAAAAACAGTAGGAATTTTCAAAAAAAACATCATCTTTCAAAAGAAACTCCCAAATATTCCGTTTAATTCTTAAATTTGGCTTATGCGAAAGAATCTTTATTTCATCCTTATATTATCTACGCTTACCAGCTGCTATACCTATCAGGTAAAAAAGCCTGCAGATCCGGCTGTGGCTGCCAACAATAATCAAGGCCCTAAAAAGAATACCGATATAGCGAATAATACTTCTTCTCAAATGATGGGTACAACCACTGCCGCACCAAACATGAGCGCACAGTCAGTTCCTGCACCGGTGAATGTTCAGGAAAAACTGGCTGCCGGTAAAAATGTCAGAATTGAAGTAGACAACAAGAGTTATAAAGTCATTGTTGACCGTTGGGAAGGAGACAGTCTCGTGGCACACCCTGTTCGCAATGCTAAGAAAAGTCTGAAATTCCATAAGAACCAGATCAATAGCGAGAGAATTGCAGAAAAACGTTTTTCGCAGCCTATTGCTGATATTCTTACCGTTACCGCTTATGCCGCCATTGGTGTAGGAATCTATCTTCTGGTTAAATAGTTTTTTAAACGGTCCTATTCTTCAAAGTCTCTTTGGTTCGAATTAGCAAAAATTCTGAAAATTAGACAGAATAAGAAGATCTTGAAATAAAATCTAACAAAATAGACTGTCTTATTCAGACAGTCTATTTTTATTACTTATTTTTTATTGGTTTATGGCCAGATCACCCCGGATTGTTTAGGGCTTGTCCATGGTTTTCCTGCAGGGCTTGTTCCCGGATGGGCGGCAAGACATTCACTTACCCATGTAGCACCTACGGCATGAGATTTTACTTTTTTTACAGAGCAATAGGTAGTTCCGAAGTTATCTTTATACAGCTGATAGTTGGGATAAGCTCCTTTAGCAACTAATTCTTCATCATTAAGAAGTTCAACATCATCACTCACTTCAGCCGGATAATCCACAACTGCACCCAGAACCCATGCTATGGAATCTCTGTTGTTTCCAGCCACCAGACTTGGCGGAGGACTGAGTGTAATCTTGATAGAAGATTTAGAATGATCTACAGAGTAGGAAGAAGAATAGGTAGATTCTTTAACGCTTGCCAACGGAATTCCTAAGAAAGAAAGCGTGGCAGAAGTAGACTGTTCAAAGGTTTTCTGAATGCTTTTATAATCTTCACCTGTTACCGTGATTTCTACAGTAGGATAATTGGAAATTGCCACCCCGTTCAGTAATCCGAAAGGTCCTTCCGGTCCGAATTTCATCCCCGGATCCGGAGAAAACTTATACCCTGAGATATGTTTTTCTTCTTCTTTGTCTCTGCTGTTGATCTGAGCTTTACGAATTGGATCAAACCATGCCCAATACATATTGCTGGCAATATTAAAGTCTTTCGGTCCAAAGTTCACAAGCGTAACCCCTGTAAACATCATCGAGATCTGGATAGAGTTTTTGCTGATTGCAATATCTTCACTGAAATAATTGGCATTACCTCCAATTCCTAAGGTAAAGAAATCAAAGATAGGAATAGAAAAACCAGTCTTCCCTTCTACGGAAACACTGAAACGGCTTTCAGATTCACGGGTAACTTCCATATCGATCTGAGCTGTCTGAGCTGTATTTTTGAGCCCGTTTAAAATTTCGTTGAGCGGAGTGGTCACTTCAAAAGCCGGTAAAATACTGTCGTCATTCAGCAGCAGTCCGCCATTCTCTTTTTTAGGGTTCTGTACATTCTTCAATGCTTTGGACAGATAACCGTTGTTCATCGTTACATTGTTCTGTAATGATATCGTAGCGCCCAGTGCATCCAGATAATTGGCTAAGACAGGGAGAATAGGTTTACCGCTTGCCGGGGTCTTATTCAGTAACGCATCAAGGTTATCACTCTTCTGAATCTGGTACAAAGTAGTGGAAGGATTCGCCCATTCCGTAGCAATTTTATCCATAATGATATCAATAGGCTGCATGGTATCGGTAGCTGGAGGAAGCGTATTATAAGCCGCTACCCAGGCATTAAGCAAAGCCATCTGCTGATCTGTAGCTCTTGTATGCGCATCATTCAATACAGCGGTATCTTCTACAGATAAAGAATAGTTGACTTTTGAGAAAGCATCAATAAAATAATTGGTAAACACCTGATCCAGCTGCACGGGCTCAGTATTAGCTCTAAGATTGGAAGAGATCCAGTCGTAAGTTTTCTTATTAAACTTCAGATTAGAAGGGTCCTGCCAGTAATAAGGAAAGTTTCCTTTACCATTGATGGTGATTGCAGACAGGTCTGAACTTAATACACTGGAAAGAATATCATTAGCTCTGTCTTTCAGTTCTGTAATAATTTGTGATGCTTCTACAAAGGGAGCAACATTTTCTGGATTTTTCATGATAATAATATTGGTATGGTTCCTACTCTTTTCTTGGCTTTTCGGATGCTGCCGTTGTTCAGGGTTTTGAAGCTTCTTTTGAACATACCAAAGTAACGACGAAAAAAAAGCAGATTTTAGGGTATAAATTTCCGATTTTGAAGCCAAGTATTTGTACTGTAGACGATAGGCATTTGTACGTATAAAAAACAACGCATTATTTTAACCATAAGCCTCTGTGAAACTCTTTGTCATCCGTGGGAAAATATAAACCACAAAAGCCACAAAAGCTTTAAACACTTAAGTAAAATTTAGAGTATATTATTTTGCATAATAAGTCCACATAAGTTTAAAAAATCTTTGATTTTTATCTTTTAAATTTTTAAAATGCTTGAGAATAAACAGTACATTACTTTAAACATAAGCACCTGTGAAAATCTGTGTCATCCGTGGGAAAATATAAACCACAAAAGCCACAAAAGCTTTAAACACTTAAGTAAAATTTAGAGTATATTATT